>WTFU01000093.1 GCA_011523945.1 Mariniblastus sp.
ACTGGTGGGTCGTCCGTTCGGCTGAGAAAAAGGAGTTCGGACCCATTCACTTTGAGACGTTGAAAAACTGGATTCGTGATGGACGCGTAACGCCGGAAATGAAAATCCTTCGTGCTGACTGGGGCAAATGGAAAAGGCCCGAAAAAATATTTCCGGCAATCCAAGAGACTGCTCATCCTGCCCGTTCGCAGAATAACATGCCGGCAGTAGAATTAGAGGACAATTAAAAAGCCCCACGACACGGGAAAGATACTCCCATTCTATGAATACCCAGAAAAAAACAGGTGAATACGGTGACAAACCGAGCGAATACGGCGACAGCCGTATTTCGATGGTCTTCGTTTCTGACATTGAGGTAGAGCCCCCCAAACGGATATCTAACACCTTCCAAAAGTACGCTCATTTTCGTGAGTTAAGTACAGGTGGAAAAGCCCGACTCGTTTCCTGTAAAGATACGAATCTCGGAAGACGAGTTGTTCTCAAAATGCTTCGCGACGAGTTTTTTGAAGACGATGTTGAGCTTCGACGATTGATTCGTGAGGCGCGAATCACGGCGCAGCTACAGCATCCGGCAACGGTTCCAATGTACGAATTGGGACAGGACGATAATGGTAACTGGTTTTTTGCCATGAAAAAAATCGAAGGGAAAACACTCTTCGAAATCATTGTGGGGCTTGCTCGACGCGAACCACAGTGTGAATCGACTTATGATTTAAATCACTTACTGGGCATTCTCACAAATGTTGGCGACGCCCTCGCCTACGCTCACACCAGAGGCGTGATTCATCGAGACATTAAACCTGAAAATATTATTGTCGGAATGTTTGGCGAAGTAACCCTGATCGATTGGGGGGCGGCAAAAGTTTGGGGAATGCCAAACGACGGAGGTGAAGGAACCAAAGGGCAGCGAGGTGGCACTCCGCTTTACATGTCACCCGAACAAGTCACTGGTAATCGAATGGTTGACGAGCGCACCGACATTTTCAGTTTGGGCATCGTAATGTATGAAATGATGGCTCAGCGAGAACCGTTTCGAGGCGCAGATATCGGAAAGACTTTTGACAACATCGTGAACAAAGCGCCCACACCACCACGCGAAGCAGCACCACACCGTGTGATCCCTCAAAAGCTCGAAGAAATCTGTCTTAAAGCGCTGGAGAAAGATCCTAATGACCGCTATCAATCCATGACTGCAATGATGAGTGCCGTGAATAAATTCAGAAATGATTCGCTCCTACGGGACATTAGTTAACATGGGTTTTGCCCAACTCCCAACATCAGAAAACCAATCGTAACTATGGCGAACCAAAGCGATGATTCGAGACTTGAAAAGATAGACCAGAAACTCCGAGTTTTGGTCGTGCTTGCTGCCTGCCAAGCAGGGGTAACCGGATTAATGTTCGTCTATTTGGTTTTGGAAAACTTTATCCCATCCAATTCTACGCTTCTTCTATTTTTAATTGGGCTTTGCGTTTTCATGTATCTATTCCGCAGTCGAATTCCCCGCTGGTTCGGCAATTTAAGTCGCTTTATTTTTGCTAACTTACTCGAAATGAGAAAATCAGATTCAGTAAAGGATTAGCTTCTTCGAAATCTCTTCTTTACTGCGCTGACATTATTTTGGTTGAAGCCATTCATCCAATCGTTTCACGACTGATAAACTTCGATCGCCGGTTGCCCAGGTGACATGATCCGCTGCTCGATTGCTTTTTGTGATAAAACCGACAGTGCTTGCCGCCCCTCCTCGCCAAGATCCACCGTCCAATCATTCACATAGAGTTCGACGTGAGCCATCAAAACTTCATCGTCAAATTCCTGAGCATATTTTCGCATGGTTGGTAATGTCTCTTCACGATGCTCCAAACCATAAACGATGGATGAACGAATAACACTCTGAACCCGTGCTAACGTCTCTTGTTTTAAATCTCGACGAGCCAAGATCCCTCCCAAGGGAAGAGGAACACCGGTCTCCAATTCCCAGCGAGTGCCAAGATCCTCGACTAAAAAGAGTCCTTCCTCCGCCCAGGTAAACCGACCTTCGTGAATACAAACTCCAAAATCGGCAGATCTTTTTTGAAGCGAGGGCATGATCGCTGAAAACAGTTTGTGTTCGACCCGAGTCTTCTTTGACGCGATTGCTTCTCCGTAAAATAGCCGAAACAGCATCGCCGCAGTTGTAAATTCCCCGGGGCATAAAGTGCGAGTACATTCCGAAGCAATTAAAGCATCATCGGGCGAATCCCCCTCTTTTGCCGACAAAAGTAAAGGGCCAACTCCAAATCCCAACGCTGATCCCGAGGGCAAAACCAATGTCCGATCAGAAAGAAGTGCAGCAGCATGAAAACTTGCTTTCGCGACCTCAAACCGATCTTGAAAGAGTCCCTCATTAAGCTGCTGAATATCTAGCAACTCAATCTGAAAATCCAATCCGAGTAAATCAACTTTACGATTAAGTATTCCATGAAACGCAAAAGTATCATTGGGACAAGTTGAAATGGCCAGTCGGATTTTTTTGGTAGTTTGCATTATATTTGCCGTCTAAAGCTGGGTTTTATGCTCAAAGTCGATAACTAGGGCGTCTTGATCTAGAGAGAATCGTCCAACGAATCGAGAAATCAAAATCAATTAACGCTCCAGACAATCCAGCAAGAGATTAGTTACTGCCTCCAAAGCTTCATGGATTTTCCAATTGCGTTTGTCACGATCTCCCGCCCGATTGGAGATTCCACGCACCAAATAAAAGGGAACACCACACATCTTTGCGGCAACCGCTACCGCGAACCCTTCCATTTCCTCAATGGCAGCGTTTGGAAAACGACGGCGTCTCTCGTCCACATCATCACTGGTGTTGGCTGCTGCGCACACTGTGAGGATCTGGCAGGGCGAGTCTGCAAAATTTGCAAGAGTTAAGACATCACCGATGCTGTCCGTTTCACCTCTACCGACCCATTGCATCCACCCCATCTCACCAGCGGTTTGATAATCAGGCCCACTCCCCGCTCCAATGCCAAAACACCCAACCTCACTCCCTACCACCGCTGTACCAATCGGAATGTCTGACGCATACGCACCTGCAATCCCAACCAGGACGACATTTGTTGGCTGGTACCGCGTAATTAATTCCATCGCCTTCGCTGCGGAAACAATAGGTCCAAAACCGCAGACCTCAACCACCGTATCAGTGCTGGAAATACGTTCAACAACAAACTCGTATTCCATCGCCGTCGGCACCAAAATCAGCCACTTCACTGGATTCAAGGTTGAGCTCATTCAAGCCACTTTCCGTATGGGATTAGAGTTTGTTATTTCCGAAGAACAATAAACGAAGATTTCCGGATTATATAGGTGGACTTTACCGAACTTATCGCTGGGCGTTAATGCGTCCGTTTTAAGAGAATCTGTTTTAGTACTTGCTCAGCTCTCTGCCAATTAGAGGCTTCCCTTGCAGCCCAATAACTCATTAATGTCGCGAGACACAACATCACCGCAAATCCACTGGTCGCCTGCTGGACTCTGAATGTTGAAATCTCAAGCACCATCACCACGCCTCCTTCATTCCCTCCCAACAACAGTCCCGTACAGCAAAGCCCGTAAACAAACGCCATGACTAACAACAATATTGAAACCGATCGCAAGGCCGACCAATCATTGATTTGAAAAAGAAAAATGGCGTACATCCAAATCAAAAGACAAACCCCAATCTGCATGAACAACCAATTCGGAATCTCATTCCCCTCGGACAACCCTCCCCAACTTATCAATTGTGTAAAAACTGGAATCAAATTTAGCAACCCAATAAAAAACAGGCCGACAGCAAACAACTTTGCTAAGAAAAAACGATCCGCATTTGCCTGCGTTAATCGCTCTTCCCAACTTTTTTCTTCCTTGATCTCGGAAGACTTGCCTTCCGCTAAGCCTACCACCGACAGATTGAGAGTTTCGCGAAAAACAGGTTTCCCAACCGCCTCAACACCGGTAGTTTCAATGCGCTTTACACCCGTTGTTTGGTCTGATTTCCTGCTCACCAATGCCTGCCGCGAATCTGAGCGATTTTTCCACGTACGCTCGCCAACCAATTCAACCGAAACGGAGGGCAATTCCTGCTCTGGCTGACTTGAGGAGTGCTGCCTAGGCTTGGCAACAGGGAGTCGAGGCGAATCAACAACCTCTTGAGTCAGGTCTGTTGCAGGCAACTCTTTTCGCGGCGCACCTTCCAAACTGCGCCTGTTATCAACGAAACGATTGTATCTCTCAGCGCGACATTCAACCGTGGCCCCGTCCTTACTCTCAGCAATTGAAACTTCCGGAATGCGAATCATCGTTTCACATTTAGGGCATCTCACAACCTTGCCGCAACGAGCCATCGACGCATGTAGAATGCAGCCCTCAGGGCATCTAACTCGCAATGACATAAAACGCCTAATCAAAAAAGACTAAATTCCCAAACCTCGCCGCACAGGCAATTATAACACTTCCGACACTGCCATTCAGCGTTTCCCAACAGGCCGACTCGAATCAGCCAACAGCGCGTAACATATAGTTATCCCTAAACTATTTGGCTGAGTTCCACGGACTGTCAGACTTAGCCTCTTCACTGCGAACAATGTCGAATACAGCATCCACATAAGACGGAGCCAGATGAGAACGAATCGAATCCCGATTTGGATTTCCTAGCTCATTCAATCTTGCTTCCAGACGTTTTAAAAATCGCTTGACTCCCCGTGGGCTGACAAGGCGACCGAATTTATCAACACACATTTCAATCCCCCCGTGATCGAAACCCGATCTCATCTTCGGAATCCGAGGGATGGGATCTCCGAAATTCACCCAACGATAGTGCTTTAATCTCACATGTTTGTGGTACTGTCGACTGGCAACTCGCGGGCAGCCAAATGTATGAAGCTCGCTTGGCTGGGACTGAATATACGAAAGCACGCATCGCGACGCACAAAGAGTTGCAACCGCTGCTCCCAGCGAATGCCCGCAAAACCAGAGCTTACGTTTATTTGGCTCCAGTTCTGATTCCACCGCAGGCCAAACCGCGTCCGCCATCACTTTGAAATCATCGATCACCAATCCTGTTGTCTCCGCCATGGTCGCTGATAAACCTTCCAGTTCACACGCTTCCTCTAGCTCCCTAATCTCTTTGCTTCGAAATACCATCACAGCATCAAATTCATTTTGAAACCAGAAGACATCAACGCCTCCCCCCTGGATTACTTTGCCGTCCGTGAATCCAAGCTGGCCCGCTATTGAATTCGCATCTTGAAGAGGGAGATAGCTTGCAAGAGCCATTTCACAAAACAACAAGGATCTTCGCAAAACCGATAGTTCTAAAATGGGACCTTGGTGCTGACTCTTAAAAAAGAAGTCCTGCGATGTCTTGGTATTAAGACTCGCGTTCTTATCAGGAATCTGAATTTCCGAAGCTACCATTTCACAACCGACAAAAGGAACTAAAACTCACACACTCAACGCCAAACGTAACGCTGTCGCCAAATCTTTTACTCAAAAAAGTTACGGCGCTAACGAATCTTCAATCGAAATGAATGGTCGATCGAAACGGCTGATACTGCCGTCATTTCGTCTGCATCTCAATCGTACCTCGCCAATCCTTCGGAGGCTTACCTTGAGACTGTCTGAGAAACTTCTCCAAAAACAATCTCATGGAATCTTCTGAGTCCAGTATATCTAATTCCGTTTGCAATCGCATCCATTCACCTGCGCGAAACAGCTCCAGCAGATTTTCTGAATGAACCAAATCTTCGTCAGCCAATTCAGATGCAGCGCAGACTTGAAACACGTCGAATGCCCCCTCCATACCAAACGGCTTAAAATTACCCATGCAACGCACTGAAATTTCCTTAGAAAAATCATCGTCGCCTTTTAACGCCTCCAGGGTGGCCGCATCAATAAGTATTTTCGAATTGAGCCACTTCGTCATTCCCTCCAGCCGCGAGGCTAAGTTAACGACAGGACCGAATGCGGTTACTTTTACCTGATCACGTGTGCCTATCTTTCCTGCCACGGATTCGCCTGAGGCAATCCCAATCCCAAACTGAAATCCAAAATCGTCGGCCATCTCGCCGAGCCGAGCGTGGTTATCGACATGAGAGTGAATCGAAATCGCTGCTTTTACCGCCGATACCGCATTTTGCCCACTGCTTTTTGGTGGAATAGGCCAACCCCAAAAACCCATTGCCGAGTCACCGTGGAAATCCCCGATCACCCCACCGAAATCTAAAATGTTGGATGTTGTGATCCCCAACGCTTCACTAACTCGTGCCAAAAGCTCAAGCAAGTCATCGGACAGCTGCTCAGATGTTTTAGAAAAACCCCTCAGGTCACAAAACAAAACTGACAAATCACACTCACGCGGCTGCAGCACCTGTTCGGAATCGAGTACCGAAATCGCCTTCATAACTACGGGAGAAAAAAACGTCCGAAGACTCGCCTCCTGTCGCTCGAGCTTCTTGACCAGCAACAAATTTCTGAGCGACGAACCAACCAACTCGCAGAATTTGAGATCGCCTTGAAAATCTAATTCCTGAGAAACTGAACTCAAACTCGAATCCCGATCGCCACGCTCTTTACCAGCAACATAAACTCCCCAACCGGGTGTTGCTGCACTCGATATCGGAGACACAAAAGCCCAATCGTTTTCATAGTCGATTGTATACTGCGACTTCTCACCTTTACCGTGGCTCCAAATATGCAAAACCGACTCGTTTGATTCAAGCGCCTGTTTAACCAGTGTCTCGCTCGGCTGAAATCCGCCTGAACTAGGATCTCGCCGATCCCACTGCATTATCTCAATATCAGAGTCGCTAAGCCGTTGAGTTTCGTCGACTTCAATTACGGGATCAAATGCTGGATCTGCCGCTAGATCTCGAATTCTGACCAACCCGACGGTCGACGCCGAAGCAATCCCCTGCATTAACGTATTCACGATTTGAATTAGTAAATTCTCATTGTCTGATGCTGTTGCAATCACCGTCGGCAATCGACTTAATACATCGATCCGGCGATCAACATCTCGAAACGAGACTTTACGCAAATAGTCAGCCGTAAATGTTTTTTGACTAATTGGATCCGGCACGTCTAAAGACCCAAATGCCTCCTCTTCCACTGCGATGGTAAATTGAGTTTTACCGATAACAAAATGTTCACCCGCTCCCAATTCAAAACAATCTTCGGCTTTACCGTCGTAAAAAACCGGATTCGACGAACTTTTAAGCTTTTGAATGCGAACCTTGTCTCCTGCCAAGCAAAGGGAAATGTGAACCCGAGAGATTTGGCTATCCCACGGAACGCGATAAGTCTCGGTTGCCCGCCCAACAAAAATCTCTCGCTCCGGTATTCGTCGCCTCCAGCGAGCGCCGACCTCGGATCCCTCTGCGATCAGTTCCAACATGTTTCCCCTGTTCCGCGTCTAGAATCCGATTCACCCCAAACGCAATTATGCAACAAACTCATCAGCACCAATCACGGATTTGTAAGCACTATCTTATTCAAAAAGAAAAAACAAATCCCAACAATCATCAACCCCAAAAAAACCGCAAACAACTGCAATCGCCCGGAATGAAACCCGCGCGTCGCGTGGTCCAACCGCAAATATGCAAACGACAATCCAAGGAGCAAGAGCACCCCAGTGAAAAAGATGGCTAAGCCAACGATGCGATTCCGTATCAATCGTCGGGTTTCTAAATCTATCTCAACCTCTGCATTAACAGATTCTCCAATTGGCTCAGATACTTGCCAACCAATAGGTTCAACAGTGAACCTACTTGCAGGCTTGGATGGTTCCGCAGGAACCGCGGAAACGCTCGCTGTCCAGCCAAGCACAACGACAGTCAGTACCAACGTTCTCATCAAGTGCACGCATCTGGCTGAAAGCCGATGTTTTTTGGAATTTCCGAATTGATGAAATAGCGTTATCAAAGTACTTCCGATGGCAATTAATTCAGTTTCAAAACCACAAGTGGGTAGCCCATCAACTGGCTGACTTAACATCAGGCAGGTTACAAATTTGGAAACGTTTCTGCGCATTTAACCAAGGAGCTGACAATTGTACCGACAACGAAATCACCACGCCCCAGATACAGGCCGCAGTGAGAGGAATTGACAAAAGGCAACTCAACAAAACACCCCAAAACATGCAAATCAAAATGGCAGAGATACTTAACCGAGTCCTTCGGACTGGGTCACATTGCCGCCACCAACGTACTCCACCCAGAAAACACGTGAAGAACAAAATATAAGCGGCCAACGGACCAGCACCTGCCATCCAGTCCCAACCTTGAAAAAATGGACGGGAAGTCTCAAGCGTTAAAGAGGTTAAATCAATATGAAACCAACTGGCTGAAAAGAACGCAGACACACCTAACAGTATCCCCAATCCAGTCATCTCAAGGTAACGCCATCGCGATTTTCTCGGCCGCCGTTCACTGCGTTCGGAGACCAATAAAATTGCCCAGCAGCTCAAAACACTCACCAGAGTCAACCAAGTATAATTTGCCCAATTTTCAATCGAGGCACCCCAGGGACCACCGTCCAGAACCCCCGTGACCATCGCAAAACCCAACATAATTAGGACAACACAACTAAAAGCAGCGATCAGTAAGGCTCCGATCAACTCTGTAAACCGATCTGTCAAAGGCCGGCTCAGCAACCAATGCCGAAGATGCGGACTTTCTTCCGATTGCCCGAACTGCATCAGCCAACGCGACGACAAACCCAGTTTCTTTGCGAGCGAATAGCGCAACAGATAGTAAACGAAATAAAGACTTCCAATGGACAACATCAATGGTAAAAGCCATTGAGAATTCTGAATCACCACAATGCCGGCAATGATCAACATCACCATTTTGATCGGTGTAGAAAAATTGGCAGTTTCCCACCACAGCGTAAATCTTGCCAATCCCGTATGAAGCACGGCTGCGATTGGCTCATCTCCTTTGGGGTCATCCATTGGATTACCGGACGCATTAGGCTCAAGCATTTCAGCCGGCTTTGATTCGGCAGGCTTGGATTCCCTTTGATTCGCGACCGAAATTCCGGTCTCTTTCGTCCTCGGCAGCTGAAAATTGTCGATAATTGCCTTCGGTAATTTATCAATCAAATCAATCGTTTCGGATCGATTGGGTTTGGTTGACTGCCGATTGGGTTTGCTTAATTCAGATTGGACAAGTGTGCCAATCGAGTGCTGCGAAACAATTGAATCACTTCGCCGCGCAACGTCTGGCCAAGGTAAATCCGCTGCCATCTCAGATATACTTCGATAGCGATCCTCGGGATCCTTTCTCAATGCCTTCGAAACCACTTTACGAAAATGATCCGGCACCGCAGAAACATCCGGTTCTGCCGTCAGATGTTTCATGATGATCTCTTGTGCACTTTCACCGTCAAATGGAACTAAGCCCGTCGTCAATTCAAACAGGATAATCCCCAATGCATAGAGATCTATTTCCTTACCATAGACGCCTTTTCCAATCTCAGGTGCCATGTAATGGAATGTCCCCACCGATTCAGTTTGCCCGGAACGTCGGCTACAGGAAATATATTTTGACAGGCCATAATCACCTATCTTGATCACCTGTTCATGCAGATCACAAAAAATATTGCCTGGTTTTAAGTCGCGATGCACAATTCCATTCTCATGCAAATACGATACCCCGGAGGCAGTCGAAGCAAACCAGGACTTAACATCCTCATCCTCCAGACCGTTTTGATTGGCTTCAAGCACGTCACGCAACGAGGGTCCGGGAACATACTCCATCACCACCCAGCTCTCACCTTCGCCTGTGGTTCTGATATCCCAAAGTGAGATTAAGTTGACATGCTTCATGTTCAAACACTGACGCACGCCTCTCAACTCGATGTCCAAGTTGCGCTGTATCTTTTTTAACGCGACCTCTTTACCTGCGTCATTAAGCGCAAAATAAACCTCCCCAAATCCGCCGATACCAATCCCGCGTTTGATGGTGTATCCTTCGAGCGGAGTCGCTCCACTGGGATAAGTAAACTTCATTCGGCGCCTCCCAACCATACCGGTTGGCTGCATTGATCCAGCAATTAAATTTCACCGCTTTCCTAGCGTAGCCGCAATACGGCCTGTTTGTCTAGCTTTCAAACCGGTTTGGCAACTATTGTGTTCATAAGCTGGCTCCCCTCAGAAGAACCAACCGCTTGCCAAATTAAGATTGGACTAATTTTGGTCTGATCAAAGAATGTCAATTCGTCGGTCCAGAACGCTTAAATCAACAACGTGCGATTGAGAAATCAAACCGGCTCAAGCGTTAAAGAAAAATCGTCACCAACAATGCGGGAATCGAATTCAATCGGTGCCTCCGCCGTCACCAACTTACCATCCACTTCCATCGCTTGAGGCGATCGACAAAACCACTTCCCCGATCTTTCAAATAACACCAAGTTCTCGCCCCAGGCAGGACAGACCACGTGGTTGAAACGATTCGGCCCCAAGATAATTGAATTCACCGGGAGTATGATGGCATCAGCCCACGGCACAGATCGGTGACGGGAAACGAAATCAAGTCGCGCCGTTTTACTCAAGGCATGCGTTTGACAATAGGCTAGTTCGACTCCGCCTTCGAAAGCCAATATCTGACCATTTTTTAAAACAAATTTTGAATCCAGCTCAACACCGTCTACCGAGAGCTTGCCGATCGGCTCCAAAACATGCCCCCCCTGAACTCGCTCGAAATTGGCATGATGACTACGCAAATTCCCTTGAATGCCGATATCAACTTGTGAACGATTGATCGCTTGCCCCAAAGCATTGACTCGACGACCGCAAACGAGGTAACCACCAACGCCGTCAACCCAGATTAGAAACCTATCCCCTGAATTTTGCTTATCCATGCGTCCTATCCTATCGAACGCGCCCTTTTCGACAACCACATTTTTTTCGATGTGCCCCGTTTGTCGATTCGCGTTGAATGCGGAGTCGCTTGGGACCGTCCCCGCCCCCGCCGTAGTTGAATCCATCTGCCTTCTCGTCTTTTTCTTTAACCTTGCTTTGCAATCCCGCCTCGCTTCAAAAGCAAACTGATTGGTTGGAGCAATGTGCAGGATCTTCTCACAACTTTGACTGACATCGCCCCATTTCCATTGAAGCGCGAAGGCTTCAACGTCGGTAATGTATTTTTTCATTTGCCGTTGTCGTTTCTTCAATGCGGAAATCCTCGGCGCGAGATAGGGCAAATCCGGACGAACTGCCCCGGCTTTCTCCAGCTCAGCAACAGACTTTTTAAACTGACCTTGTGCGGCGAATCGGCTTGCCGCACTCAAACATTCAGAAACGGCTTTAATTTGATTAAGCCGCCAGTCCCTAACTTGCCGACGCTCAAGTACTTCGATGCAGTTCAAAGCGCAAACCGGTTCTCCGCGCACTAGCGAGGCATCCGCGGATTCAATTGTCAATTCAATCAACTGGTTTTTCTTTTCGCGAGTCTCTTTTGCGAACTCTTGCAAATTAAGTTTTGTCACCTCATCGAGATCCAGCCAGGCCATATAGAATTGCCCGCTCGAAATAGATAACGTCGCCCGATTTAGCAAAGTCCCCGCGACTTCTCGCGCCACAGCAAGCTTTTTGCGTTTATTCCGGATCAATCCGCGATCGTAGCAACGAACAGCCTTATCAAGGTTACCATATTGAATCGCCTGCTCTACGAACTTAATTTTCGACTTCCACTTCATCAAAAGTCGTCTCCTGAAAACAGCCCAACACACTAGAAGCGGGACAGCTGGTTAGTGAACCTGCCGCCCCGCTTCCATCGATCAACAATTGAACCAGTTGAGACATCCAACTCACGACGAGCTAGTTAACCACTAGGTCAGCTTCGGATGGTTCTTCCGAAACATCGCCACTACCGGTTCCTTTTGCATCAAAATAGGCATCCATATCGGATAGCACATCGGAACTTGGAATAACGGAATCGTCGCTAACGGGGATCTGCCCGAAGTACTTGGGAGCGATATTGTAATACTCCTCATCCGCTGAAATCCGAGCATCAATATCGTCTAGCATCTCGCGAGTCTTAGACAGCTGGCTGTTGTCAAGCTTAATCTGAGACGCGGTTGCGATGACTTCATTCATGCGATTTCTAGCCGTCAGATTTTCAATTTGCAACTCCAGTTCGCGTTGCTGCGATTTTGCTTCGCTCAATTTCACATGGGCGGCAGCTAAAGATTCCTTGCGAAGATTTAAAATTTCGCCCTTCTTCTCAAAAGTCTTTTCGGCGGTTTGATAAAGCGTAAACCGATGCCTTAAATCTTGTTTGACACGCGATAAATCATGGGCTTTACCTCGAGTGTCAACGTAAACCTGACCGCCAGATTCAACATGCGTGCGAAGTGCCATCATTTCGTCATAGCTCTTTTTTAACATCTGCTCATGCGACTTAAGATCTGCAGCCAGTCGCTTCACCTTGACCTCCTCTTTGGAAATCTTGTGAACCATGCCATGAATTTCTGGACCAATTTCGTCAAGCTGGATTTTGGCAGCATCCAATTGATAGGCAACAGGAACTTGATCCTGAGCTGCTGTTCTGACCTTGGTTACCGCTGTTTTTGCGTAGGGAATTAACTTCCCACCAAATAGCAGCCCACCAATCACAACTACGCCCGCGGCCCCAATGGCCAATTTCTTAAACATATTCCGCTCTCCTGATCTTTTGTTGGATGAACCGGCGCTCGTTACCAAAACACTTTGGCTGACTAGCCTGATCGCCGTTGTAGGTTGTTCGCCCATGCAGTTCGGATCTTTGGAAAATTTAGAAAATTTTTCAAAAGCCTGCTGCCGCACCACCCTGCTGATTTGTTTATTCCTGCTCCGATTTGAGCTTTCAGGCATGTTTCCAGCATTTTTCCGACTTCGATTCGCAAAAAAGTGCCGATTCTCAAAACATCGACTGCGAATTTCGATCATGTCACAAGCTGCGACCAAAACTTTGGGTTCCCCACAAAGTTTTTCGATTCAACTCAAACTCTGCACCGAATTCATGTCCTTGTTGATACTGGACCGCGTCAATGAAAACGCTAGTTAAGTCAATTTGGTTGTCTAGAGATCTTTCTTCTGCCACCTTTTTGGCCCTGATAACCTTGGCAGCTCTCTGGATCATCTTGCTGCCGCTAAATCAAACTGTTCAGAAAACGTTTCTAGCTCGATTTCATTTAAGCTCCTCCAGTTTTTCAATCTGGGCAGTGCAGCAACCCATCCCCTCAATGTACAACTTCGAAAACAGAGTTTGGATCAGCGCGGTGCCGATTACGCGAAGCGAATTAGATCGAGCAAGCAGCGATCAAAAAAACGCCCCCCCACGCGTAAGCATACCCGCTACGCTCGTGATGGATCTTGAGAATATTGAGACGGAACAAGTCAACCACTTTCCAACGCGGGCATTTACGTTTGGCAAAACTCGCTGGATCCTCAAACAACAAGCCGAGACCCGTTACTATTACCTTAGCTCGCGGTATCGCGACGTTGAACATAACTCGGCATATCGTCTTTCTCCAATTTCCAACCGTCAGTTCGAAGTCACTCGACTGGAGCCCCTCGCGACTGGAGCCCCAAGTGACTAACCAGCAAAACACGCAAGAGGAACTCAGATCGGTGGAGATCTTTCAGAATGGCGATAACAACGGCAATTCTGGAAGCGATCATTTATCACTGGTGCTCCCAATCTACCGCATCGTTACATTGACACTGATTGCATCGATGATCTGGAAGTACGCGTACTTCATCCCAATCTTTCAAAGTTACGCCCAGCTGGAAATAACTGACACGTTTTTCCCACCACTCTTCACCAACCTCTATGTCTTAGCCGGACTTTACCTCGCTCCGATCGCGTTTGGAATCATTGCTTTATTCACACGTAGTATCATTCTCTTACGGAGCCAGGCCTTCATCACGCTTGCCTGTATGTTCGGCCTCTGCATTCATCAGGGGAGCTACAACGATGTCACATTCGTAACTTGCCTTTGGGTCTCCCTTTGGTGCGTGTGGTATACGGTAAAAATCAATGAGCCGCCTGAGGTTCTCATTAACAAATCTCAGAGGTTTAGTCTTTTGATTATTTCCTTAATCTTTCTCGGGGGAGCAGCTGGAAAGTGGACCCCAGGTTACTGGTCCGGCGAGGTAATCTATGAAATTTACTTTAGCCGTCGCGATTTTTGGTTTTTCAATTTGCTTCGAAACCAACTCGACTCCGAATCCCTGCGGAATGTTGCAACACTCTACTCGAGAGTCATCGTACTCTCTGAGACGGCATGCGCCTTTCTTTGGTTACTCAAACCCAAATATGGCGGAATGATCGCAATCGTTATGCTACTAGGTCTCACCTTGCTCTCAAACCTACTGCTTTTTTCCGTCACCTTTTGCTTGATGGGCCTGGCAATCGTTGCAATAGAAACGCCCCGCTGGAAAACAACCGCTGCCAAGCTTTGAAATTCATCAAGTTTTTTGGAGCGTAAAGAACCGCTTCCAAACACCTCAGCGCATAAAAAATGGCGGTAAGGCCCCTTTTGGCATCCCGCCAACCCTTACCGCCAAAAGCTTGCTCAATGCTCCCCAGCTCAAACAAGCTCTTTAAAAGCTAGGTCGCAATTCTGAAATGTCAAAGCGAGAACCTAACCGAACTCGTGAAAAGCTGAAAAATAAACAAAGAAGCCCCTTCGTTATATTCCTCGTTCGCCCGCGAAAACCCCGCATACGCGAAATCGCCTGAAATCAGTTCGGGGACCGGGAAAGATCAGCAGGATTCGAAACCGCGTAGGCACTGACAAAAAGCAGCGGTTCTACCCATGAAAAAGCGAGACTATTGTGTAATTTCCCAGTCAAGTCCGATGTCGAAATTGGTAGCCGAGTGTGTTACCGCACCAACGCTAATTCGCTCTACACCAGTTTTTGCGATTTTAACGATTGTGTCCAAATTGACGCCGCCGGAAGCCTCAAGAATTATTTCCGGAGATAATTGGTTGCGAATTTCAACCGCCTCTCTTAGTTGCTCGTTACTCATATTATCCAACAATACGATGTCGCAATCTGTTTTTAACGCGACTCGCAATTGTTCGAGGGTATCGACTTCTAATTGCAAGACAGTCTCGTTGCCATTTGGTAATTTAGCTGCATGTTCACCGATCCATTCTTTCGCATTTTGAATTGCGACCGGAATCACCTCGCCTTCCTCACTAACTTGTGTTCGAAAAAATGCGAGATGATTGTCTTTAATCATGATTGCATCATAAAGCCCCATCCGATGATTCATTCCACCACCGCATGCCACGGCGTACTTCTCCAATCTTCTCCAACCCGGCGTCGTTTTACGAGTATCCAACACGCATGCAGAGGTTTCCCTGATTTTGCCGACAAACTCACGCGTCAAGGAACTTATACCTGAAAGGCGGCACATGAAATTCAAACAGGTTCGCTCCATGGTTAATATATCGTGTGCCAGACCACTCATCACACCAATCGTTTGCCCTGCATCAACCGGTTCACCATCGTTAATATGAACTGTCAACTGGACATTGGGTGCCCATTGTTGCAAGGCAAGTTTCACAACTTCAATTCCGCAAATCACTCCCTTGCTTCGACTGACAAACGCTGCTTTCGCATAAACAGAATCAGGTACAATCGCAGCCGTCGTGCAATCCATCCCAGTTGCAAGATCGGGGGCATTGATATCTTCAAGAATTGCCATTTGGATCAAACGCTTGCAATCTTCTTGCGTTGACTTGGTAAAAATCGGGGCTTCTTTCATCAAAATAGTCCTAGTTCCAAACTCACCAATCGCAAACCAATTTTGTTTATTACCCAATGCGAATCAATTCAGAAAAATCGACTCTGCAAACTGCTCCAATTCATCGCATATCCGTTTACTTAAACAAGATCAGATCCTACGAATAGGTCGGGGAGACAATGCTCTCAATCGTTCGAAAGACCGTGTTACCCCTCTTCGCCACTTAGGAAGTCTCCAATTCGCTTTTTAATCTGATCGCGAATTTTTCGAAACTGGATGATTTTCTCGTCATCTGATCCGGTCGCATCCGCAGGATCTTCAAATGGCCAGTGCAGCGTCTGCTTAACGCCTGGAAGCAGGGGGCAAGCCTCTTTTGCGTGATCGCAAACCGTTACTGCCAAATCAATTTCCTCACCAACAAAGAGGTCCACCGACTTGCTCTCAAGGCCATTAATCGGAAGTCCTAATTCTTCAATCGACTTTAGAGCCAACGGATGCACATAACCAGAGGGGCGCGAACCAGCCGACATTGCAATCCATTCCGAACTCCCCGAATCCTGCCAAATCGCCTGAGCCATTTGCGAGCGGCAGGAGTTCCCCGTACAAAGAATCAGCACCTTTTTCATTTTAGCTTCCTAACTAAGCACCAACTTGACGCTAACCCAACTCAGTTTTGACTTAGATTAGCCACGCAGAAATTATCCAATCGAGATAATTTAACAATCGAAGTACATGCAAAATTCGTAGGGATGGGGGCGAGAGCAAATCGCTTCAATTTCGTTTTCCGTCTTAAATGAAATCCACGTATTGATCACGTCTTTTGTGAACACGTCTCCCCGCAAAAGGAACTCATGATCCCGTTGCAATGCATGAATGGACTCTTCCAGTGACCTTGGCGTTTTGGCCACATTCTGTGACTCTTCGGGAGGCAAGTCATAGATGTCCTTATCCAATGGATTGCCCGGATCAAGTTTGTTCTCAATTCCATCAATCGCGGCCATCGTAATTGCAGCAAACGCGAAATACGGATTACAACCACCATCAGGGCATCGAAACTCGATTCGCTTACTCGCGGGATCGTTGCTGTACATCGGAATCCGGCATGCCGCCGAGCGGTTTCGCTGAGAATAGGCGAGATTGACGGGAGCCTCGTACCCAGGCACCAGTCGCTTGTAGCTATTGGTCGTTGGATTGGTAAACGCTAAAAGTGCAGGAGCATGCTTCAGTATTCCGCCAATTGCATGCATTCCCATTTGACTTAAACCTGCATAACCATCGCCCCCAAATAGCGGGGCCCCATCTTTCCAAAAAGAAAGGTGGGTATGCATGCCCGAGCCAGCATCATCAAAAATTGGCTTCGGCATAAACGTTACCGTTTTGTTGTGGCGGAAGGCTACGTTTTTTACGACATACTTGTACATCATCATGCGATCTGCCATTTGAACCAATGGGCCGTATTTGAGATCGATTTCTGATTGGCCAGCGGTTCCAACTTCATGGTGCTGACACTCAACCTCAATTCCACAGTCGATCAACGTCTGCATCATTTCCGTTCGCAGGTCTACCATTTGGTCGACCGGAGGGCAGGGGAGATAGCCTTGCTGATGACGGATTTTGTACCCCAAATTGGGATTCTCTTCTCGACCGCGATTCCACTGTGCTTCAACACTGTCGAGGTGATAGAACGCCGCATCCGGTCTTTGGTCGAATCGAACGTTATCGAAAATGAAAAACTCGGCCTCCGGGCCAAAGCAAGCTGTGTCGGCAATCCCCGTACTGCTCAAATAACTAGCCGCTTTCCTCGCAACAAATCGCGGGTCTCGGCTGTAATTCTCATGGGTGATTGGATCAACCACATCACAAATAAGATTCAATGTAGGTAACGCAGCAAAGGGATCAATAAAATTTGTTTCCGGCCGCGGTATTAATAGCATGTCACTTTCGTCAACCTGCTGCCAACCCCGTACACTTGAACCATCAAAGCCAAGTCCATTCTCAAAAATTGACTCCGAGAGCGCACTGACCGGGATTGTCGTATGCCCCCAATGACCTAAGAAATCAACAAAACGCAAATCAATTGCTTTGACGTTCGCCGATCGACAAAAAGCGATTACTTCTTTAGGAGTCAAAACTTGACCTTTCACGCATTGAAAAAAGGGATCCCAACCGAGGCGGGAAATAAAATTTCTTTTTTTTTGAGGGGTTGAGACCGAACCTCGAGAGCCGACACCTAAAAAATTTAAGCCCTCGTTCTAAAAGCAATCCCTGTGCCACAATTACAAAGATTGCCTCAGTGATCGAGAACCTGCCATAAAACGACCTTTTTGGTTCCCTTGCCTCCAGAGACGATTTTCCCCTGCACAGATAATGCCCAATCCGTGCCTCGAATTCAAGCAGCGTTTATTTAAATTCTGGAGCGGTTCAGCCCCCAAAGCCAAGATCGAGTTGATTTCGCCACTACAAATGCAGATTTTTAATTGTTAAGATCACGCTGAACTGGGCGTTGGTCAGTGCAGAATGCCGGACAACTACGTTTTAGCGTTCGTTACTCTTTATCCGAGAATGACTGCTCCTCGTCCAGATTACACCTAACAATGATTACTGTTTCTGCATCATGGGAACGATGCCGAGGTGATCCGACCAATGAATCAAGAGTTTATGGAGCTAACACCAGAATGAGCAAATCGAAACTTGAGTACATCTGGCTTGACGGCTACAAGCCCACCCAGAGTCTTCGTAGCAAAACAAAAATTGTAGCTGATTTCAGCGGCGAATTGGCGGACTGCCCAGAGTGGTGCTTTGACGGCAGTTCGACAGAGCAGGCAGAAGGCGGATCATCTGATTGTCTTCTCAAGCCAGTTGCTATTTTCCCGGATCCGGAGCGACTCAGCGGCTATCTCGTCATGTGCGAAGTTCTAAATGCAGATGGCACTCCGCATGAATCCAATGGTCGAGCAACCATCGAAGACGACGACAACGATTTCTGGTTTGGCTTCGAACAAGAGTATTTCCTATGGGACACCGAGACGAACAGTCCTCCCGGATTTCCAACGGGCGGTTACCCGGGACCACAAGGACCTTACTACTGCTCGGTCGGCGCAAAGAATGCACACGGTCGTCACATGATCGAAGAGCATCTCGACGTCTGCCTGGAAGCCGGAATTAACGTTGAGGGAATCAATGCAGAAGTCGCGGCTGGCCAGTGGGAATTTCAGGTTTTCTCCAAAGGAGCGAGACAAGCTGGTGACCAAATCTGGGTAGCGAGATACCTGCTTGAGCGGATCGGCGAGAAGTATGGACTCGCAATTGAATACCACCCCAAACCATTGGGCGACACCGATTGGAATGGTTCCGGCATGCACGCCAACTTCTCGAACTCAACGCTCCGTGAATGTGGTGATCAGTCCGTTTATGAGCAAATCTGTCAAGCATTCGAGCCACGTGTCAGTGAACACATTGCAGTTTATGGTGCGGATAACGACCAGCGACTAACTGGTAAACACGAAACTCAATCCATCACTCAGTTCAGCTATGGTGTCTCCGATCGTGGAGCATCCATTCGCATTCCGGTTGGTACCGTCACCAACGGCTGGAAGGGATGGCTAGAAGATCGCCGCCCTGCCTCCAACGCAGATCCTTACAAGGTTGCGGCAGAAATCATCAAGACCGTCAAAGGTGCATTGGTGACTGCTTAGTTCGGGACAGTCGTTTGATTCCAAATGTTAAACGTGGAATAACGACCCAATCGTATAAAATCAGCTGCTGCTCACTTGGGCAGCAGCTTTTTTTACGGATGAAATTGCTTCAAACATCGCTACCGATGACTTGCGCGGGCGTGAAAACCAAATTCTGCAGCTGTCCATTGACCCACTGCTGACAAAGGTTCAAATAATGGGATGAACACTCCCAACCCTATTTCCAAGCGAGATCCGGCTAATGATCATGACTGGTTTGATTTAGCAACGCATTGGAAATTACGAAGCGATACAATTTATCTAAACCACGGCTCTTTTGGCCTCCAGCCAGACGTTGTTCGGTACCATCGACGCACCTGGATCAACAGACTCGATGAACAGCCAATGGATTTCTATCTTCGCCAGATGGAGAGCGCCCTATTCGAGGCGCGAACTTCGATCGCGAATTTCATAGGGACTGCTCCCGCCAATCTCGTCCTAATCGATAACGCAACGTATGCGATGAACATCGTGGCCAACAGCTTCTCCCTCAACCCCGGCGATGAAGTTCTTATCAACGATCATGAGTATGGAGCGGTTGAACGGATCTGGCAGCGAACTTGCGATTCTTCAGGAGCAAAATTGATATCGGTACCACTCCCAGATTCTTTTGAATCCAAAGAGCAAATTGTGGATTGCCTTACTCAGGCTGTCACAAGTAAAACCCGTCTGCTGGTGGTTAGCCATATAACCTCCGCGACCGCATTGATCATGCCAATCAAGGAAATCTGTGACGCGTTTCACGACCAAGGGATCGCCGTCTGCGTCGACGGCCCTCACGCCCCGGCGCAAGTTGATCTGGCGGTGGAAGATTTGAAATGTGATTTCTATACCGCCAGTTTACATAAATGGCTGTGCGCCCCGCTCGGCAGCGGCTTTCTTTACGTCCACCCCCGCTTTCAAAATACTATCCGACCTCCAGTAAAAAGCTGGGGGCGTCTACTGCCTGCAATCCCTGAAACCTGGGACGAAGAATTTACGTGGATCGGCTCACGTGACCCCAGTCCTTTTCTATCGGTTCCGCAGGCGATCGCATGGATTCAAAAAATTGGCCTAGAAAATTTTCGCGATCGTGCTTGCTGGCTGGCGAGCTACACTGAAGACTGTTTGCGAGATCTATTCCAAACTCAAACTATCGGGGACCGGTCTGATGGATGGTACGGAGCAATGACGCACGTCCCCCTTCCTCTGGGGGATTGGAGTAGCCTGCAGAAACAACTTTGGGAACAGATTGGAATCGAAGTTATGATCATCCTTTTTAAAGAACGGTGGTACGTGCGTGCCTCCCACCACCTCTATAATAATCAAACCCAAATCAACACTTTCATCAAAGCGATCTCAAGGATGACGACTTAAGTGAGTCGACACACATAAAAACATTGAACGGGTCATTTTTCACATAGGAGAAAAAAACTGCTCCAGCCAACACATGTCCCCTAGAACCCAATGTTTAACTGACCTAATGACCACCGTTTGTCGCTGCAATCGCACCTAGGCATTATTTGTTTTGAAGATAATCTAATGATTTGATCGAATCGTCTACTTTAGAAGGCTTTTTTGTTCATAATGGTCCGCATGTGGCCAGATAAACCCCAAACCGAACAGTTAATCGTGCGCGCCAAAGATGGTGACGTTTCCGCGGTCAACGACCTAATGGATCGCCATCGCAATTCGCTTCGGCAATTGATACGAATGCGATTAGATAACAAGATTCAAAAACGAATTGATGTCAGTGACGTCGTGCAGGACGTACTCATTGAGGCAAATCGGCGACTTGACCGCTATCTTGCCGACCCTGTTATGCCCTTTCATCTTTGGCTTCGCCAGATTGCCAAGGATCGTATTATCGATGCTCATCGTCGACATCGGGTTTCTGCCAAACGTTCGGTAGATCGTGAGCAACAACTTTGTGCTCCTCGAGGCTACGATAAATCTTCTATTCAATTGGCTTCCATTCTTGGTGACGCACGACTGACTCCCGCTGCAGCAGCCCTTCAGCGAGAGATGGCAAAGAAAGTGGAAGCCTCCATTTCACAACTCGACCAAAAGGATTGTGAGATTATTGTGATGCGTCACTACGAACACCTGACCAATCAGGAAATTGGTCAAATCCTAGACTTATCCGAGCCTGCCGCGAGCATGCGTTACTTACGAGCAATTCGAAGACTAAAGTCGGTTATGCAAGACGGCCAGAACTCGATCGATCCCTAGCCTTATCCAAGCCAGAATTCCGTGACTCAGAAGCACCAGGAAAATCAGGAAGACGAAGCCGAGATGAGACTCGCAGTGCTCGTCACTGAATTAGCGGACCAAGCTAATCAGGGAAAAGAGGTAAGTCTTGAGGAAGCCTGTCTCCAAAATCCAGAGTTCGAGACAGACCTTCGAGAGCTTTGGGGCACGATTATCGTGACCGAAGCGGCGGCGAAAGAGAAAAGTCAGTTTTCGTCATCCTCGCGAGAGTTGGCGATCCCGCAACTTGAGCTGCCCTGCGACTTCGGCAACTATCGCCTCGAAGAGGAAATTGGCAGAGGTGGTATGGGAATCGTTTATCGCGCATCCCGAATAAGTGATGGCGAACTCGTTGCGATCAAAATGATCCTCAAGGGTGACTTTGCGAGTGACAGTGATCGCCAGCGATTCGAAGCCGAGGCAGACGCCGCTTCCCGGCTAAACCATCCCAACATCATTCCGATCTATGAAATCGGTGAACATCAAGGTCGTAGTTTTTTCTGCATGAAACTGATCACGGGGCAATCTCTGTCAGAACGACTATCGCGTGGTCCCCTTCCGCCGCTTCGGGCGGCAAAGATCATGAATGAAATCAGTGACGCAATTAGCTTCGCTCATCAAAACGGAATATTACACAGGGATCTTAAGCCGTCGAATATTATGCTCGACGACGACTGGACCGCTTACGTTGCCGACTTTGGATTAGCCAAAGAAGCGGATGGAAGAACCAGCTTGACCCGATCAGGGGCGATCCTGGGAACTCCCTCGTACATGTCGCCTGAACAGGCAACGGGGCACCGTGGCGAAGTTGGAATTACGAGCGACGTCTATAGTCTGGGAGCCGTGCTGTATCACCTGTTAACTGGACACCCACCCTTTATGGGCGCAACTCCGGTTGAAACAGTCTTAATGGTTCTCGAACAAGACCCTGTCGCTCCGCGTGTGCTTAATCGACGAGTCGATCGCCGGCTTGAAAACATTGCCATGCAATGCCTGCAAAAACCTCAGGATCTCCGATACAGTAGCGCGTCGGATTTACGGAACGACATCCGCGCCTTCTTAAACAACGAGTCCGTTGCCGCAAGCGAAGGCAAATTTGGCCAAATCATCGGTAACGTCTTTCGCGAGACCCATCACGCGGTAATTCTCGAAAATTGGGGCCTGATCTGGATATGGCATAGCATGGTTTTGTTTGTTGCCTGCATGGCAACTTACGCCCTCCAACTCTACGGAGTCGACTCTCCGTGGGCCTACGGGGGCATGTGGACTTTTGGCCTCGGAGCGTGGGCAGTCGTATTCTGGTTCGTTCGACGTCGAATGGGACCGGTCACCTTTGTCGAACGTCAAATCGCCCACGTCTGGGCCGGTGCGATGTGCTGCGTTGCCTTTATTTTCCCGCTTGAGGTTCATTTCGACCTCGAACGCCTCAGCATGGCACCTTTGTTAGCGGTCTTCGCAGGGATGGTTTTTTTAATTAAGGCCGGCATCCTTTCTGGATCTTTCTATATCCAGGCGATCACACTATTCATGACTGCAATTATCATGGCTGTCTTCAGTTCCATCGCGATGCCATTGTTCGCCTTTGTCTCAGCGGGCTGCTTCTTTTTCTCTGGCCTGAAATATTACCGTCGACGAAAAAAGCAGCTCGACAGTCGAATGAGCTGACCGATCCATTGCTTTTAAATCGATTCCTCTCGATGCGATTTGTGATTCTCAAAGACCGAATCTCTCCCTCCGTTGAACGAGGCGGGAAGTTGACGCACGAATTATTTTCTGCTCATGATGTTTTTTTTCAACGCGCGACAGCCCCAGTTTGGTTACGTCTGCAACGCTTGTAACAGATGCTCGGCGCGACCAGCCGCAATTCCGGTTTAATCCGTCCCTAACCGGCAGCCTCAGCGAAATAATTCGTTTTTATTTAACCCTTAAAGTTTGACTAAATCTAGTCGTGACTTAGGTTTCTAGTGAGTTGAGAGAACGAGCAATTTGTTCTGTCGATTCACGCTAAGTCGCTTCGTCGAATTGGCAATCCTGCTCGCTTTTGAAGAAAGCAAATTGATAACGTGGGACAGCTGACATCAGCAGGAAAAGTGCTCATCCACTTGGTCAGTCCGGTCCTTTTTTTAATTTAGAACCAAATGGTTCGGATGCCCACACGGGCACGTCAAATCCGTCGGAGGAAAGACAAGATGAAGAAGTTTATTAACAAAATCGAAAAGTTCATGAAGTCGGAAGATGGCCCAACAGCAGTTGAGTACGCCATCATGCTTGCTTTGATCGTTATTGTTTGCCTAACAGCTATCCAGGCTGTTGGTACAGCTGCAAACACAGCGTTCCAAAACATTGGTTCACAGATCAGCGGTTTGCCGTCGAACTAGTTTGGGGTCTGCCATCAGGTAGACTTTGCTAAATCATTAGCCCCTCAGCTCTTCGAGCTCAGGGGCTTTTTCCACGTTAAAACCGCATCAAGGACAAGGTAACAGCTTACGAACGGAATTCATCCAAGACCTCTATTTGGATCGAGAAAATCAAATGGAATGGTTGGTTACAATTGGAACGTTTGAGCAAGCCGTCGAGCTTGTCTGCTACTTTTGCACTTTGATCGCAGTTTTCCTGAGCTATTTGTTCACGCTCAGATTTTAAGCGGAACGACCACGCGATCGCCGACCGATCGGTTTTGGAAACCGAGACCGTCAATCATGAGAAAAAATGAGTTTTTCTCTCGCGAACCAACACAACACAACACAGAGTGCAGGAGTTTTTGTTATGGAAGAGATTCTAGTTACCATGGCCGATAACTGGGTTTATTGGGCCGTCAGTATTTTTGCAATAATTGCCGCTTACATCGATGGCAAGGAACTTCGAGTTCCCAACAAAATTACGTTTCCAATGATTATCAGCGGTTGGATTTACAGTGCCATTTTTTATGGAATGGACGGGCAGGGCTGGTACATCGGACTGATGTGGAGCTTCGCTGGAACCGCCGTTGGAATCGCAACCCTGCTTCCCGCTTATGCCGTCGGCGGAATGGGCGCGGGCGATGTCAAAATGATGGCTGCCATCGGAGCCTGGGTTCACTGCACGATTACTTTTTACGCCTTTTGCGTTTCTGCCATTGTTGGTGCGATACTGGCCGTGATCATGGTGATCGCAGCAGGGGAAGGAAGAAAGCACTTCAACCAGTTCTTCTTCATTCTCAATGAAATCACCACGATTCGAAACCCCGAAGCCCTAGCCGAAATTGCAACCGAAAGAAAAAGCTCCATGCGTTTGCTGCCCTACGGAATTCCGTTAGCGATCGGAACAGTCCTGTACTTCGCTTGGATGGGATACCTCATCTAAAGACCTACGCATTGTTCCGATTCTTCCGGATTTAATCCCATTTAGACCTGTCCGGCTTTTTTTGGACTGAGAACCTAAGAGAACCGAATTATTCCGAAAAGGGCTGCTTGCACAGTGCAATGCAAGCAAGCAGTCCGTCAAATCGAAACTTCGATTTGAAAAAATGAATTTCAAGGACGGGTTGTTGATTGCATTGCCAAACGGAAGCGATTTTTATTTTAGCCAATTATTTGAGCCAAATCTTCGATTCGAGCGGAGTGATTGGCAAACAACCCTAAACCGCTGTTGTTGAGGTGAATCCTATGAAATCTAAGTCGTTCATGCTGATGGTTCTGTCGATGGGATTTGGACTCGTTGCCGCAATCGGCATCAGTCAGGTATTAGGACAAAAATCAGCCAACGCCGAGCCTGAGAAAGTACACGGTCCCGTTATCACGGCAGCCGAGGATCTGGATCCCAATACGCGTTTAACCGAAGAAAACGTCAAGATTGAAAACTGGCCACTCGACATCATTCCTGATGATGCCGCCACGAGCCTCGACGACATTGAGGATATGGTTAACCGCAACCGTCTGGGAAAAGGAATGCCGATTCAAAAATCGGTAATCGTCAACGAAAAATCGGTTGCGTCACTTTCAATTCCGCGTGACATGAAAGTGGTTGCAATCAAAGTACCTTCAGATGATCTTTTCGGTGGCCTACTTAGCCCAGGCGACAAAGTCGACGTAATCGGACTGTTTACCAAACGGGACAAGAAAAACCAGAACCGCATCAATCAGACTTCGAAAACCTTTCTGCGGGGCCTTCAAGTATTCAGCATCAATAACAGCATGAAATCGGTAGAAACCAGGGAAGACAGCCCAACCGCCGGCACCAATTCGGCGGTGGTAGGCGTTCTGGCGACGGAAGAACAAGCCGAAGCGATGTACTACGTGCAAAGAACAGCTCAAATCAAACTGACTCTTCGAGGCGACGAAGCGACGAACGACGACGATATCGAGAGTCTGGACGAAATCATGGGATGGAATCTCATTGACGAAGAGGAAGAAGAGCCTGAGCCCGATCAGAAAGTCGTTTCGGTCGAAGCCGATGACTCGCAAATTGAAACAATCGATCCCCCTACCATGACCATTTGGAGCGGAAATACACCGGAAAACTACACGTTTACTCCGGGCTTACTCCCCCAAAGCACCATACCCGATATCAACATGGCTCCGCTCGTACCCGTGAATACCAAAGATGCGGATGACGAGGATGAGGCAAACTCTGACGGCTCTAACGAAATTGATCGCAATTTGGAAGAAGATCAATATCAGGGTGAATAGGTTCGAATTAGCTTTATGTAACGTATGATTTTGTCTGGTTTTAACACTGAAAAACCGCTGGGCAGTTTAAGGGTAACTTTTCCCCTGCTGCAGACGTCAAGGATGACTCCGGTACGACTGTCTTCGTTTCAGATTACAAAAGCCGATCCGTCCAACGCAAGGATTCATGGATGAACAAGCGTCTTTCAACTCAATTTCGCATTGTTTTTGCCTTATTTGCAACTGCATTTCTTGGATTACCAGGCACGACGCAAGCACAGGTAGGCTTGAACTATCAAGTTCGTCAGGAAGTGAAGACGATTCAAATGGTGGAAGGCTCGAGCCAGCGCCTTCAATTCGAATACAACATTCCTGAATTGATGGTTGAAAACCCAGAGGTTATCGGGGCAACACCGGTAGCTCCCAACACCATTCTGTTAAGCGCACTCAAGCCTGGAATGTCGACCCTCACCGTAAGTGATCCGGACAAGAATTACGAAACGATCAACATCGAGGTCTCGATTGATGTGAGAGAAGTCGAAGGGGCAATTGCGAAGATTTTCCCTGATTCTCAAGTCAGCGTTAACCCTTTAAAGTCAAGCATCATTTTAACTGGCAATGTAGCAAGAGCCGATCAGGTAGAGAACATTCTCAAAGTCGCACGAGACTACTTCCCAGCCAATGTAATCAACGAACTTCAGGTCAACGGCACACAGAACATTGCGATTAAAGTAAAAGTTTACGAGGTTGCTCGCGGCAAACTACGAAAACTCGGCGTCGACTGGGCCTATCTAGGTGAGGAGTTCAATGTTGTCTCAAGTGTGGCTCAGTTAATTCAGGATGTTTCCACGGGAGACTCCGTCGGTACATCCGCGAACTTCGCGTTCGGCGTTCTCAACGATGGAAAGAGATTTAACGCATTCATTGAAGCCCTCGAAAGCAACAACCTGGCGAAGCTACTGGACCAACCAGTCCTTGTCGCCCAAAACGGTCGGCCAGCAGAATTCCTTTCCGGCGGTGAAATTGCCATTCAAGTCGCCAGTGGACTGGGAACCAACTCCATCGAGTACCGCCCTTTCGGCACCAAGCTTGATGTCGTGCCGATCATTCACGGTCAGGGTCAGCTGACGCTCGAAATCAGAGCCGAGGTTTCCGAGGTCGCTGCTGACCTTGCTGGTGACGCTGGCGTACCGGGATTTCGTGTGCGACGAGTAAACACCGGCGTGAAAATGAAAGCTGGCCATACGCTCGCTCTCGCTGGAGATTATCGCGAAAAGGATGAGACTGAAGTTCGCGGAATTCCTAAATTGATGGATAACCCATGGTTTGGGCCAGCTTTTCGAGCCGTCAGCGACAAATCCAACGAAACCGAATTGGTCTTTTTACTTACCCCGAATTTCATCAGCGAAGTTGAATCCGACCAACTTCCCCAATACGGCCCTGGAAGGCTCACAACGCGTCCTTCAGATCGCGAGCTCTACATCAACGGATATACCGAAGTACCACGATGTGAGGACGACTGCCCGGTAGATGATAGCTTCGGAAGCACTCGCGGCAGAGGCAATTTCCCCTTCACGGATTCTGAATCTGCGACACAATCAAAACCGGCAACTAACTCTCCGTTCCAACTCAAAACCATCGTGAACCAGTCGAACGGCCCTGCAAACTCAAACGTGAAATCACAACCAGAGCGTCAGTCAAAATCAATTTTCAAATGGCCTTTTAAGACAAAAGTCCGCTAAACTATTAGATCACTTTATGCTTAACTGAAACTGCCAAATGGGCGATCAGGTAAATAACGAAACTCGGCAGCTTAAACACATGGATAACAAATGAGCGGTACGCTACGCATCTCGATTTGCGATCCAGATGAAACAACTCGAGAGAATTTGAAACGCTACCTCATTGGCATGGATCAAATATGGCTTGAGGCAGACTGCTCTCGTTATGAGTTCTTCGCGGAAATTGTATCTCAGACGACTCCGGAAATTGCAATCATCGACATTGACTCCGATGATGAAAAAGCAATGCAACTCGTGGAATCGATTTCTAAAACACATCCCTCGATTGGTATCATTGTCGTCAGCAGCCGAACTGATGGTCAGATGATCCTTCGGGCAATGAGAGCCGGTGCGAGAGAATTCTTAAACTCCCCGATCCAAATCGACGAGCTCGTTGGCGCACTTGACCGAGTTGCTGCCAATACCGACGGTAAGCAACGAAGTAACGCTGGAAATATTATCGCGGTCGCCGGAGCGTCGGGAGGGGTTGGAAATACATCGATTGCCGTAAACCTTGCCGTTGCGTTGGCGACTAATCCTGATCGCAGCGTGGTCTTGATCGACCTTGATCTTGCCCTCGGTGACGCTGATGTTTTCCTCGATATGATCCCCGACTACACGCTCCTCGATGTTGCCCAGAATATTTCCCGGCTCGACCTCGCGCTGTTAAGAAAATCACTGACGAAGCACGAATCCGGAGTATACCTGCTTCCACGACCTGTCCAAATCGAGGACATTTCTGCGATTTCCAATGAAGACTTGAAACGGGTGATTGGCTTACTGAAAGCCTCCTTCACCCACCTCATCATTGATTGCTCGAAATCTTACAGCCGGCTCGACATCACCGCCCTGGAAAGTGCAAACAATATCGTCTTGCTAACACAGCTCGATCTGCCTTGTCTCAGGAACGTCGTAAGACTCCTCTCATCCTTGGAGACTTACGACGACGTCAATGAAAAAATCAAAATTGTCGTTAACCGGGTAGGCCTCGACAAAATGCAAATCAGCTCGACCAAAGCAGAAGAAACCATTGATCGAGATATCTTTTGGCGAATCCCGAACAACTATCCAGTCATTTCTGAATGCAGGAACAACGGCGTGCCTTTGTTAGAGAACGCTAAGAATGCCGCGATCACACAATCGATTTGCGAACTCGCCGAAAAGCTATCCGGCGATTTTGAAGACGAAGAGAGTAAGTCGGGCAAGAAGGATCGAATGTCTTGGCTGAAATTCCTCGGTAAATAGCCTAAACAGATTCTCATAGGCTAAGCCTCCCGCCAGTAAGATCACGGCACCCAAATTTGCCGTGTGATTCTTGAAATTGACGCTCAATGAGCCTCAAGCCAATTCTCGCCAGTCCCCATTTCGACTTCAATCGGAACATCGATCTCAAGTGCCGTCTTCATACACGTTTCGATAACGGGAATCACAGTCTCCGCTTCTTCGCGGTACATATCGAACACCAATTCATCATGAACGGTAAGTAACATCTTGGTTTTAAATTCGCCTTCGCGAAGTGCATGATGCACTTTTATCATCGCTAACTTCAGCATGTCTGCCGCAGTCCCCTGAATGGGACTGTTCATTGCAAGCCGCTCCGATGCATTTTTAAGTGTTCGATTACGCGAATTAATATCACGGAGTTGCCGGCGACGACCTGTTTGAGTTTTTACATATTCATTCTCTTCTGCAAAACGAATGGTCCGATCAAAATACTCCCGGACCCCCGGATACTTTTCGTAGTAATTTTCGATCAACGAATTGGCTTCGCCGCGAGGGATATTAAGTCGTTGTTGCAAACCAAATGCAGAGATCCCATAGAGAATTCCAAAATTCACCATCTTTGCCTTGGCACGCATTTCCCGATCAACGTCTTCCATGGGTACTTTATAGACCTGAGCAGCAGTTACCGTGTGAATATCGGTTCCCGATCGGAAGGCATCGAGCATGGTCGGATCTTGACTCAATGCAGCCATGATTCGTAACTCAATTTGAGAATAATCTGCCGCCAAAATTAAATAGTCTGAATCTCTTGGAACGAAAGCCGCTCGTATCTCGCGGCCCCGTTCTTTGCGAACGGGAATCGTTTGTAGATTTGGATTATTGGACTGCATCCTTCCGGTGGAAGTCCAGGTTTGACTGTAATGAGTGTGAAGCTTGCCGGTCTCAGGCTCAACCGCATCAGGTAATTGATCGACATAAACCGATTTAAGTTTTTGAGCACTGCGAAACTCTAAGACATTCGCAACGATTTCGTGCTTTGACGCTAAACGCAGCAACTCAGATTCTTTGGTCGAATATTGCCCCGTTGCGGTCTTTTTGGGATTGTCAACTAATTTCAATTCGTCGTAAAGGACGATCCCAAGTTGTTTGGGGGAAGCAATATTAAACTCCCGCCCCGCTTCGTCAAAAATCTTAGCTCGCAATTCCTCAATTTCTGTCGCCAGTACAACTGAATATTTATTTAAGGCCTCCGAATCCAATCGAATCCCCTGATATTCCATCTCGACCAAAACGGGAATCAAAGGACACTCAACCTCGTAACAAACCTCAGCCACGCCTCGCGCCTCAACTTCGGGAGCCAGTGCGTCAGCAACTTGGAGCGTGATATCAGCATCCTCACAGGCGTACTCGGCGACAATTTCGAGCGGAACATCTTTCATATTCCGCTGCTCTTCGCCTTTCTTACCGATCAAATCGCTGGTCGGAATTGGACGGTAGCCGAGATAGATTGAGGCGAGGTAATCAAGCCCATGTTTCATATCCGGCTCTTTCATTGAATGAACCAACATGGTGTCAATTAACTGGCCCCGAACGTCGATTCCCCGCCATTTCAACAGGCTGACATCATACTTAAGGTTGTGACCAACTTTAACAATCGACTCATTTTCAAAAACAGAGCGAAACTCCTCTAGAACGGCCGCTGACATTTCTTCGGATTCAGGAATGACCACGTAATAAGCACGGTGCTTCTCAAACGAAAATGCGATCCCCAAAGGGGTCGCGGAACGCGGGTCCAAGCCGGTCGTCTCGGTGTCGAAACAAAAACGATTCTGGCTCATTAGCGTTTTAATTAATTCGGCCCGCTCCTTTTTCGTTTTGATGGTGGTGTATTGATGAGGAACATCAGCCAGCGTTTTTTCCTCCGCCGAAGGGTCATCAAATAGCGTCGCCTGAATTTCCTTTTCTCGCTTATCCCTAATCGCCGCCTGCCTCGCCGGCGCTGCTGAAAACGATTTGCCTAGCATGCGTTTACCAAGCGCATCAAATTCAAGCTCGCCAAAGAGCGATTCTAGTTTCCCTCTATCAAAGCCCGACCACTTCAAGTCATCCAGGACGATATCGTGAGGTACATCAAGACAGATCGTGACCAATTCCTTAGAGAGAATCGCTTGCTCTCTATTCTCCTCCACCCGTTCCTTTTGTTTACCCTTTAATTGATCGGTGTTCTCTAACAGCGATTCAATGGAACCAAACTTAGCAATTAATTTCTGAGCAGTTTTTGGACCAATCCCCGGTACCCCGGGGATGTTATCACTGGCATCTCCCATCAATCCTAGAATGTCAATAACTTGATCAACGCGTTCGATTTGCCATTTCTCAAGGACTTCCTTCACACCGAGCATTTCCGGACTGCCACCCTGACGCCCCGGTTTAAACATTGTGACATGATCTGAGACCAATTGCGTATAATCTTTATCCGGAGTCACCATGAACGTCTCAAACCCGGCTGCCTCCGCCTCCACAGACAACGTTCCAATAATGTCATCCGCTTCGAAACCGGGCTTACGAATCATTGTAATATTCATCGCCTCAAACAATCGGTCGACCCAGGGAAACTGAAGTGCAATATCCTCCGGCAATGCGTCCCGCTGAGCCTTATACTCGGGAAATGCCTCGTGGCGAAACGTTGGTTCACGAGTATCGAAAGCAACCGCCAGATGGGTGGGCTCATATTTAGAAATAATATCGAATACGGTGTTGGCCACACCGAACACCGCAGATGTACAAACCCCCGAGGTAGTAAATCGTGGGGAGCGGATCAAAGCAAAATGGGCTCGATAAATCAAAGCCATTGCGTCGAGCAGATAAAGTTTCTTTTCAGCTTTTTTTTCAGAATCGGCCATACTGCTTCACTTAGTAAAGATGAAAATAGAACTGACGACTTCCCATTACTCGCCAGTTTAACAAATTAGAGACAGGGAAGCGAAAGACGCGCCTAACGAAGCTATTCAGATTCACGACGGAGAACAACATTAAAAACTTTCTCACCAATGACAACTCCGTCGAGCTCCATTGTCATTCTCCAAGCCCCCAACTTGTCATCCATTGGCTCCCAAATGGTATCCCCAAGATAAAAATCCCAGTCGTTCGTCCTTACAAAAACAGATCCATCGAACGGTGCACGACGATTGCCTTCCGAATTCAAAATCCCGGGGTGGTCAATGCAGTAATCCAATTCCCTGTTTTTTGCCCCTTTAATATTCACGATAAATCCGAACTCAATCCCAAGTTCAGCTGGCACTTCCGTAGTGAACTTTTGAATTTTCGGAAGGATTTTTGACTGCGAGTCCCAGTGCGAATAGATCCCAAAACTCCGAATTCGAATTTCAGGTTTCCGCTTTGCCATCAATCGGAACTTTTGAAAAATAAAGCGAATTGTGTAGAACGCAAAAAACTGATCTGCACAGCAAGGGCGACACAGCATCACCAAATTTGCCGTCTAAAACAGCTGATCATTTACAACCGATCATTTCAACAAATAGTCCTGCTCAAACGTATCCCAGTTGGTTGGCTTCGATAGATCAATTGAGGGCACGTCCAGCGGATCGCCTTTTCCAAAATACTTCTGCCCGGCCGCGGTATTGAAAATCACCACCCGCTCGTCAAGAGCAACCTGATCTTGCTCAATCAACTTTTCCAATCCGCCGATACAAGTAGCGGCTTCAGGACAAATAATTATCCCCTCCGCCGACGAGACTTTTTTCTGCCATTCAATCAGACGTGTTTCTTCAACAGAAATTGCGGCACCACCACTAGCTCGAACGGTATCGAGGACCATAAAGTCTCCCAAAGCCGCCGGCACGCGCATGCCTGAGGCGATGGTATGTGCATTCTCATGCCGCTTCGCAAATCGTTCCCCCGCCTCAAACGCGGTAACCATTGGCTGACAACCGTCTGACTGCACCGCATACATTCTCGGCATCGTCTCGCTCGTTAGAAATCCCATTTCGCGAAGTTCTTCGAAAGCTTTCCACATTGCAATCAATGCCGTCCCGCCACCCGTTGGGTAGAGAATGACATCAGGCAATTCCCAGCTAAACTGTTCAGCCAACTCCAAGCCCATCGTTTTCTTTCCCTCTAAACGATAGGGTTCCTTCAGCGTGGAAATATCAAACCACAGACCTTGATTGTGCCCCTCGCGAATCCGCTTTCCAGATTCATCTATCAACCCGTTGGTCACAAACAATTTTGCACCGCTGAAATAACACTCGGTCTGATTTACAATCGGCGTGTCATGAGGCATGAAACAAACACACTCCATTCCAGCGCGAGCCGCATACATCCCCATTGCCCCCCCCGCGTTACCATTACTTGCCATCGCAATTCGAGTCCGCCCAAAGTGTTTGGCCATCGTTGTCGCTAACGACATACCGCGGCATTTAAAACTGCAGGTCGGCAATTGGGATTCATCCTTAATCCAGACGTGCTGCATCCCCATCTGTTTTGCAAACCTCGGGCACTCAATGACGGGACTCATCGACTTGTTAAGCGAGACGGGTTCAATCTCGTCTCCGATTGGCAACAGTTCCCGATAACGCCACATATCTCGCGGACGCTCCAATAACGCAGCCTTGGTCATAATGCTCCGCACACCATCAAGATCGTATCGAGACCAGAGAGGACGATTTTCATGCATCGTCTGCTCGCAATCAGCAGGTAACGAAACCGAAGGATCAATTGCACTCTCAAAATGGGTAATAAATCGTGTCATAATCTTTAGTCTTAACAAATTTCAACGGGGACATCAGAGAGTCGGAAGTTGTTACTTATTAGGGAGCCTTAAACAAATTGCACCGCGGCGTTCAGTCAATCCAACAGCGCTAAACTTGGCTTTCCAGTCAATCGAGTGTAAACTCTCGTATTCCAGTAAGTTACGTATTGTCGTAAATATGAGTGCTGAAGAAAACACCCCAACCCAATGAATCTGACTCCAAATAATAAATCGATTGAAAACGAAGTACCGCAGGATGAAAACCTTGCTTCCTCATCAATAGATGATTCAGAACCAGGCGAAGATATTGTTTTGGCGGAATTAGTGAGTGATTCTCCGAATCAAAGTGAGGTTGTCGTTGCGGAACTGGCCAGTGCGGCGATGGATAACATAATTCCGGCACCGATTCCAACAGGGTTTCAAACAGAGGAGATGACCGCGAGAGGGGCCGCCGTAGCCAGTATCGTCCTTGGAATCCTATGCGTTTTCGGATCATTTTTCTCCACTTACAGCACGATAAATGGGTTTCTTGGAATCTTTATGTGGTACTTAGGGTTTCTCAAATCCAATGGCGAAAAAACGTCTTATCTTGGTTTAGGCTTATGCCTAGTCGGACTCTCACTTTCAATTTCAAGTTGGCTCGGGCTCATCTCCTCAATTATATTTTGCCTGCTGCTGATTGTGCGATTCATCTCGAATCAAAGGCGACGGCTCGCAACCCGCTAAAAGTACCGGTTTCCGCTAGACGCCAAGTCCTAGCGTTTCCTCCCTTTGCGTCAAACGGGTTCTACCATCACACAAGAAATTCTCTAATTATTTCGGAGGTAGCCCCTGCCATGACCAATGCATTTCGATGCTGATGAACAAATTGTTGCCCAAGCCCGCCCAACCTCAATCGCCGCTCACGGTCAAGCAACAACCCAGCGATTGCGCTAGCCAGCTCCGTTTCATTCCCGGGCTCAAAGAGCAACCCACCTCCGGATTCCTCCAGCAACTCGGGAAAAGCGCCGTGTGCGGGTAAGACGACAGGAATACCGGCTGCCATGGCTTCCAACGCATAAAGCCCCTTAGGCTCTTGAAACGCCGTTGGAACCGACAAGAGATCTATGTTTCGAAAAAATTCTAACTTAGCTTCTCGATCAACTGCACCATCGTACTGATAAGCCCCTTCTAAACCGAACTCTTTGAGACGCGTCCACTGCTCATCCGCGTAGGCCTGATTCTCTGGGCTTAGCCAACCAGCAACGTGCAGCCTCACTTCTTCGGTCCCCGGCATCGACTTAAGCTTGATAAATGCCTCAACTAAATGATGCAAACCTTTCTCCGGCGCAATCCGAGCGAGGTAACCAATCGTTTGGGTGCCACGCACCATTCCAGCTTCAGTACGATTCAAAAAAGAGCTGTAATCTGCGACCTCTAACCCCAATGGTGTCACATGCACTTTGTGAGGATCGAGCGAAAAATAATCGCACATGTATTTTTTAAAAAATTGACTCTGCACAATAAAGCCATCAACCTTGCAGGCTATTTCTTTGACGCGATTAATGCACTGCGATCGGTAAGGCGGTTTCAAGCTGTCAAGAAAAACATCATCGCCCTGCAGAGTCACAAGCACGGGACAATCGACAACTTGCTGAATGTCTTCGATACAGCCACCAATCAAGATGTTTGAAAAAATAAGCACATCGGGGCGGGCCAAACTCATCCAACGACAAATTTTTTTGACTTCCTTTCGCTGGTTCCCGCGAGACCCCAGCAGCATTGAGTAGGCCAAACTACCGAGCATCGCACCATCGGTTTCCATCGCGCGAGAGGTCACCTTGCGAATCAACCATGGAGAATCAAGAAAACGATCAAAGATTGACGGCAAGTACCGCAGGAACGGAATTTTCTGCTGAAGGTAAACATTGATTCCACCAAACAGAACTTTATCAACGCTAAAATCCGACTCATCTGTACGAATCGGCGTGTAGGTTGGTACGAGCTGGATATCCCAACCCTCTGCAGAAAGAGCACGCGAAAGCGCGTTGTCATGCATACAGCTTCCGCAAAACATACCGCCAGCCCCGGCGGTCAAGTAGATTATTTTTGTCTGAGAGTTACTGGACATTTGCCGCTTACCGTTGCGTTTATCCAACCAAAGTAGCGTGATGCGCATTCGTGCAATTTGCAATAATGCGGTTACACAGTTCCTCGGCCTCGGTGCCGGTTAGCGTTGCCTCATTCGATCTAAATACAACCGAAAACAGAACGCGTTTTTTACCGGGACCGTCTCTCGCCTCATCTCGGAATGTTTCAAGATACTTCACCGACTCAAGTAATGGAGCATTCTCCGCACGGATCGTTGATTCCAGACTGGACCAGCGCACTTCTTCATCCATGATGAAGTTAAAATCACGCGTCACAGACGGGAACTGGCTTTGATTGAGATGAGACGCAATCAGCTGCGTTTGCTGCTCAAGAATACGAAGATCAAGCTCAACAATGACTGCATCTGCCCGCAGGCCAAATTGTTTTTTAGCGGAAGCAGAGACGCTTCCCATCCAACCCAATCGCTGCTCTCCAAGGTACAGTTCCCCTGATTGACTTGCATCCAGCAAAGGCTCATCGCATTCTTTAATTTGAACCGTCGCCGTTGGATTTAACTCCTTTACAATCGCTTCAACCACACCTTTCACCGCAAAAAAATCGCGATGACTTACAAGTGCTAACTTCATCGGTTGATCGGGAATTCCCTGACCGGCGGACGGGAGATACACTTTCGCAGTCTCAAACAAATTAACGTTAACGTTAGACCGGTAATCATTTATCCGACGCACTTCCAGCAAACTCGGAACCAAACTTCGACGTAGTAAATTCACGGTACCGATATTATGTGAATACTCTTCCAGCACTCCCAACATTGGCTGACTACTAATCAAAGGTGGTGAATCACACCAGGGTGTAAAAGCATCCGACCAGGGTTGCGGAACGAGACTTGGCGTTACTGCCTCATCGAACCCGGCTGCGGTCAATACATTGCGAACCTTATCGACGACGCGATCCGCTTTGGGTCGATAGGAAGCTGACATGGGGACATTTACGTCGTCCGGAATTTTTTCAAATCCATAGATTCGACCAACTTCTTCCACGAGATCGACGTCACGTGTCAAATCCTTCCGCCAGCTCGGAGGAATCGCTGTGACAGACACTTCGTCGGACGACTCAATTACCAAACCGAGTTTTTCGAGCGTGGGTGCAACAAAATCAACCGGAATCTCAATTCCAAGCAAACGCTGCAATTGGCTGTAACGAAGGTGAATTGACTCACGGCTCGGTGGAGGCGACCCGACATCAATCACGCCTCCCAACAATTGCCCACCGGCAGAATCTAAAATCAATTCACATACGCGACGACTTGCCCAGTCTAAGTTTTCAGAATCAACATTTCGCTCGAATCGAAACGAAGAAGGACTGTGTAATTTTAATTTTCGAGCTGCACTTCTTACCGTTAAAGGATCAAAATGAGCAGCTTCGATCAATACGTCGACGGTGGAGTCCGAAACTTCTGAATCGGCTCCTCCCATCACCCCACCCAACGCCACAGCATCTTCCGAATCAGCGATCACACACATTTCGGAGCCGAGTTGATAAGTGCGATGATCAATTGCCTCGAATGTTTCTTCAGCCTTTGCTTCGCGGACAACTACTTTGCCCTCTTTGATTTTGGAAAAATCAAATGCATGTAGCGGTTGCCCACACTCAAACATCACATAATTCGTTGCATCCACCACATTATTAACAATGCCAATCCCAAGCGACTTCAACCGATCCTGCATCCATTGTGGACTTGGGCCGATCTTAACTCCACGAATCAATCTAGCCGTATACCGCTCGCATGCCCCTTCCGATTCAATCACTACGCTGCAGTGTTGAGAAATAGTCTCCGAACTTGTCGCTGGCTGGGGATCGGGAATATTAAGCGGAATTTCATAAAGCGCTGCGATCTCGCGGGCAACACCAATGTGCCCGAGGCAATCCGCACGATTACTTGTAACCTCCAGATCAATCGCATGATCCGTGCCCACAGACTCAGTCCCTTCGTGATTCAACCCGGACATCGTCAAACGATCCACCAGATCGTCATGGGTCATCGCGAGGTCAACGTATTCTGTAAGCCAATTCCAAGAGACAATCATTTTTCTATCATCTAAATTTGAGAGAATGAGAAGCAAAAAAACACTGGCCATCTGGTAAATCACGGCCTGCGAAAACTTAAAACTGATGAAGGAATCGAGTATCGTTTGTAAACAAGTACCGAATGTCAGTGATCTGATGTCGAATCATGCAAAGCCGCTCAATTCCAAGCCCGAATGCAAATCCACTTACCTTTTCAGGATCATAGCCAACGGCACGAAGAACATTTGGATCGACGATTCCTGCTCCTCCAAATTCAACCCACTTGCCGTCCCAGTAGTAATCAGCTTCTACACTTGGTTCGGTAAAAGGGAAAAAAGACGGACGAATGCGGACAGGGACTTCATCTCCCAGATAGTTTGATGCGAAAAGTTTGAGCACCGTCTTTAAATCGGCAAGACTGACATTCTCATCTACCATCAGGCCTTCTATCTGGTGGAACATTGGGTAGTGCGACCAATCCGCGGTATCAGGTCGGTAAACCCGACCGAGGGAAACGATTCTCACCGGAGGTTTAGTGTTTTCCATCACTCGAATCTGAACCGTACTCGTTTGACTTCGCAGTAGTAACGGGTTGCCCGAGAGCGCGGAATCATTGCCCGACGTCGTCTCTGCCACTGAGAGATAAAAATTATCGAGCGGATCACGCGCCGGATGAGCACGTGGAATATTTAATGCTTCGAAATTATGGTAGTCGTCCTCGATTTCCGGCCCCTCCGCCGGAGTAAACCCCAACCGGCCCATGATATCCTTTAACTCATTAATCGTTTGAGTGATTGGATGCAACCGGCCAACATGAAACGGCTTGCCCGGTAAAGTTGCGTCAAACTTTACATCTCGCTGCCCATCACTGCTCGCTGACGACAGCCGGTTTTGAGCAGATTCAAATGATTCCTGAATACTGTTTTTGACCGCATTCAATTTCATTCCGGCTGTTTTTTTCTGATCCCCCGGAACCGCTCCCATATTTTTCTGAAGCGATTTCAACCGTCCTTTTTTCGCGCCCAAAAACTCCACACGAGCCTGATCCAACTGATCAGAATCAGCGGCCTCCGAGAATGCTTTGCCAGCCTCCTGAGCCAGGGCTTCGAGTTGTTCGATAAAGAGTTCAATGGACATTTCTACGGCAGGCAATTTGCCTGTTTAAAAATTGGAAGGAATTGTAAATTAAAATCTCACCCGAGCCTGTTGGATCGCCCAACGACCATCCGAAGAATGACTTTCAAAAGAGAAAATGAATTTGCCTGATTCGCACATTCTTAATCATGAGGTGCCGACCGAGCTAAATTCTTTCAACAACTAATGATCTCAGCCTGGTTAGTCTCATAGAAAAAGGGAGACAACCGGCCAAAGTTGTCTCCCTTTTTAATATATCAAGTTCCCGAATGCTGTCCTAAGCGGCCAGTGCTTCTTTGACAGATTCTACGATCACATCAAAACCAGCCGGATCGCAAATTGCGATCTCCGAGAGCGATTTGCGATCGAGTTCGATTTCGGCTTTGTGCAAACCATGGATAAATTGACTGTAACGCAAGCCCCTTTGACGGCACGCTGCGTTGATTCGTGTGATCCACAATCTTCGATAGGTTCGTTTCTTGACTCGCCGATCACGAAACGAGAAAACACCCGCTCGAATCAAAGTCTCTTTCACGGTTCGCAACATATTGCGACGACCGCCACGATAACCTTTTGCTCTTTTGAAAAGCTTACGCTTTGCTTTGGTGCGAGCTGCACCCTTCGTTGTACGCATCTGATCTACCCTAAATTTTGCTAAACAGGCCTCAAACAATCGTTTGAAGTTGGTTGCCCATCAAAGCACGCAAAGAACTCGTCTTTGCATTGACTCGCATCTCCTAATCCGACCAATCAGGCCGCTGAAGACGCGAATCCGTTTAGTAACTATACTTGCCGAGAGCCTTCACCACCGACTGAACCATGCACTCATCGAGGATAGTTCCACCTCTAAGATTGCGAGTACGTTTGGCACTCATTCGAACATTTCGGTGGGATTTACCCGAAGCACGGTGCTTAACTTTACCGGACGCGGTCAAGCGAAAACGCTTTTTCGTGCCCTTGTGGGTTTTCATTTTGTTTGACATTGAATCGCCGTCGTATTTCTAAAATCAAAATTGAGTCGAGGATTGTACGCGGAAACGAGTCTTTATTAAAGGGCTTTTATCCCAATCTCCCTAATTACTAAGAGAGTTTGCCAATTCCACCAAAATTCCTTGCGAAAATCAGCAAAGGCCCCGTTCATCGGGGATTATCCCTCATTTACTTCGGAAAACTCTTGTATTTGAACGCTAAAGGACTCGCCCATTACGCACAAACGTTAATTTTCACCAACCAATTACCAAGGACTCGTCCTAACCTCGGTAAATATTGGATTTGGTTGCCAAATCTGCGGCTATGCCTTCCATCGGCAAACCGGAGTTGAGTTGGTGCATCTATCCTAACCAAGTCGCCGAAAATGTCTCAATAAATGCAGGTATTCGAGTCAAATCGCGACAAACATCGCCCGCCGAGAAAATGCATGAAAAAGACCTGAAACCAACCGGCTTCAGGTCTCGAATAGACAACTATTCTCTGTGAACTTACTTGAACCGACTGAAGACACCGGAAGCCGTCTGTTCAGTCACCTGCGGAACCCCTACCGGTACTGGTTGTAGGTCACACGCAATCCCTGCTTTGGCGAGCTTTGACGGCAGAGTATACGAGCGAATCGCATTCGGTCTGCCTGGCAAATTTGCCGGCGACCCTTTGAACTTTTCGATCATCTTCACCATCTCCGGATTTTGCCGGTCAATGCCGTTTTCATCACTCTGCTTCAACCAGTCATACCCGCCGACGCAAACGTAACTTTCGTAGCGATCATGAAACTCATACGCTTCGACGCCTTGCTTCCTCAGATAGTCCGTCAGCACAGTCGCTTTTTTCGCTGCATTGACTAACTTGCTCTCCGTTTGTGCCCGATCATTCTTTTTTCGCCACGATTCCTCGGCTCGAGTTTGAGCGATTTCTTCGAGTTCCATGGTGGAATCCCCGCTGAAAGACGCAATCTTGACGGTGTAAAGACTTTTATTCTTCAACAGACTGTATTTTGAATCCCGGTTCCAACTAATAACGATGTCGTCCGTCTTCCGAGCCTGAAAATACTCATCCGGAAGCATTGGGTTCGGCATCATAAAAGCAGCTTTCATTGGCCCTTTGACTCGGTCTTCCGGGTCATCACTCTTAAGCATCGAAAAATTCCTCCAAGCACGTAAAACGGAGGTCGAGTCCTTATCGATGCCAACCTTGTCATAAGTAATCATTGACTCAGGCTTCAAGGTCTTGATCATGGCGAGTGTTTTTTGAGCACGACTGTCCTCGACAGACGCAAATTCACCGACCAGGACGGCGGTCTCCGTAATTTGAGATGCACTCGCAGGCTTCATTCGCTTGGGACGAAGCCGTTTTTGACCACCATCCTCAAACACCTCAAATCCCAACCCCTGATCAGCAACAATTGGGTTTAAATCAAATTCGTGGACGTAAACATAGGTCTTCAAGCGATGCTGCTCACTTAATTCCGCAGCCAGTCGCTGTGCCTGTTGTTTACCGTCTTCACCAACAAACGAAGCGCACATGATCAACCATGGCCCGGCTTTTTTGGTCAACTCTCTCGACTCACCAGATTGCCCTTCAGATTTCTTACTTCCAAACGGGAGCTTAAACCGCTGAGCGTTGGCCGATTGAGAAAATACCGCAACGGCTAGCAATCCAATAATAAACAGTCGAATTGTTCTCATCTCTATCTCCTGACATTTGTGCCGCCAACGATCGCAATCCGTGCTTTATTTCAGGGCGGTTTTCATCACGGCGGGACGGTACCAAACCAGTAAAACTTGAGCCAGACCAATTTAAATTCGGAAAAAAAACAAAATCTGATGTCATTTCGAAAAGCTAAAGGGGAAAATTCCACCAAAAAGCCAAATATTCGCTTGAAAATTTTGCATCGCGCCGTCGAATACCTTAAACTTGGGATATGAGGTGTCTAATGGACACATATTTAACATTGAGGCCTCCGCACAAGTTAGGGTGAGAATCACTCCGCTGTGACATAGACGTGCGAAGGTAACGACACTTTCGAGGTTGAAGAAATGCAATACAGTTTCCGTCTCGCTGAGCTTTTAGGCCACGTTCCCGATCCAAGAAAACGCCCCGGAACCATTAAAGCGATTGTGGAGTACACCGGTCTGGATCGCCATCAGGTCGCCGCGCTTCTCAAAAATGAAGTCAAGTACATACCTTTGAAAGCGCTTTCCAGATTATGTGACTTCCTGATTGAACACGGGCACGCTACCGCAGACCAATTACCGGGGGCCTTGTTTTCTGTGGAGCCGGAGAATTTCTGGGAATTGCTTGCGAGACGTCGCCGTTTGGAAATGTGTGTGGGCGTTCGTAAAGATGTCAGTGCGGAAAATCCAGACGTGTCGTTCGTTGTTGCCTCCGACTCTGTCTTGCTCGGTGAGATTCTCAACGGGGTCACAACGCTTGGTGGAACGGCCAAATTAAGAAAATCGGATGGAAACATGTCCATGATGACGTCGGACTCACTTCCCCACCCGGAGCACCTAAAGCAATCACTTGTCTGGAGCCCCGGTCAGGCGGACGAGCAGGAAGTCATCCGAAGGGCCTCAATGGTCTATAACGAATTCTCCGAATCAAAAGGAGATAAAGCACTCATCGGTATCGGGAGCACCAAGAGCAATCCGGTTGTTGAAATCGTGCTGTCCAAGGCGTTTAATTGTGATCCCTTTGAGAGCCAGGATAACGTCAGCGATGCCGCCCAGAGAGCACTTCCCTTTTTCATGAGATACCGGGACAACGACCCCCACATCCCATCTTGTTTTGCCGGTTTGAATCTTAGCGAGAACAACCAAACGCTCGACGCTGGCCTCTACTATGAAAACGAACAGGGCGTTTGGAATCGCTTCGGAAGCGATAATCCAAAGGAAGAGGTCGCCTTTGTGTTCTATGTCCACCGCGAGTCTCAGGGACGTTTAGAGATGGTACTAGGTGGATTCTCTGGGCGAGCGACGCGACTTCTTGCTCGGGCTCTTGCCACGCGTGCCGAGGATTTTTGGCCGCCAATTTACGAAATGCAAGGAATTCAGGTCGGTGGATTCATGGTCAAATTTACAATGCCCACCAGTAAGAAAGAAACAGATATTTTGCGAACTGATTTGGTCGCAACGACTGAAGTTACAAAAATTCCGCGCGAGGCGTTTGTCCGACGATTAGAACGTGGCAAGTCTTAATGTCGCAAGTCTTTACCAGACCATTCAGCCCGCCGCGGCAGCAACTTTACTCCACGTTCAATAGATACTCCCGGTAACAATCGATGCTTACCCAATTTTCCGTAGGCCAAGTCTGGACCTATAAAACGCGGGACTGCGAACCCAATTCACGAATCACCATCGTCCGACTCGATGAGGACCCCGATTTTGGCACGATCGTCCACGTCTTTGTGTCCGGTGTGTCTATTCCTAACGCACAGGCCCCCCGGGGCGTTACAACCTTTATCGCCCACCTTCCCTACTCGGAGGAGGGACTGGAGCAATGCGTGCTCCAACTCGATAAAGAATCCACGGAGTTGCCCGACTACGAAGGCGCCTACCAACTTTGGCGTACGGCATTTGATTCAAACGAAGCAGGCGTATTTGATGATCCCGTCAGCGAGGTCATTGCCTCAATGGCAACCTTTGCCCACTAGCACGCACGATGGCACCCCAACCAATTGATTCTTACCTTGGTACCAATCGGATTCTGGTGATAATCAAATCAGAATTTGGGTCAATTTCCTTGCCAATTAGAGCTAAGGTTGAGTTATCCGGTTTACCAAGCCGCACCATCACCTGTTCGGTAAAGTCAGTATCCTGAGGCAGTGCGTAAAACGCGACCGGCCTTCGATCTCCCAGACAAATATCAAGACTACCCTCGTATTTTGAGCGATAGGTAATGAAACACCGGAAGTAACCGGTTTTTCGATCTTCGATCGCTAAATCCCACTTCGCCTCGCCAGCGCTCGACCAGTCACTAATCCCAGAGCTCTTTGCCTCACACCCCGTAACCTTCGCCAAACGGATCGGTAAATTTAGACTTCCATCAGACTCTTGCCTAACGGTTAATTTGGAGACCCTAGACTCGCCATCATCCGGCGGCACCGAATCCTCAACTGCCACTCCCACTTTTTGGGCCGGTTCATCTGCAACGACGGAGGCTTTTCCTCCCTCAAGACCCTCATCCGCTCCAACCGGATCAACTCCCACCGAACGAGTCTGACCTGACGTATTGCTTTCACCCGCCTCATCATCATTGGAAAGCAAGAGAACCGTTGCTGTCATTGCTATTACGGCAGTTGACACTAAGAACATAATGACCCGAATATCCAATAAATCATGAAACCAAGGCTTGAGTTCTATATCCAACTCTCTATCGCCAGATGAGTCTTCCTCAAGCATCCCGGGTACAGTGTGATTTTCTTCCATCCGCTTGTCTTTTACCTTCCAAATGATGTACAGATCATTCTCTCAAGAGTTTCTCTGCTCTCAAGCAATTCCAAATAATGAAGTTGGACTCTTCTAGCATGCATCTATCACGCAATCAAAAAATGCCATCACTCTGATTTGAATTCAATCCCCTTCGTGGGAAAGCTTCAAAGTCTAAGGGATTGATCCCCAAGGTTTACCCTCCGAACGCTTAATCAATATCGAATTTAGATCATTCCCATCCGAGAAACACCCTAAATAAGTCGATTAAATCAACGTCATCTCACTCTCAAACAACACTCAAGTCAATTCGGCTATTAGTCGAACCCCCCTCACTAAAATTCAAAATTTGGCTGCCATGATGATTCGGAGCTTACAAGTCGTTCCGATTTTAACGCTCAAAAAAAGCACGATTTGGTTTCAATTAACGATCCTTCAAACCGTTCTATTGAGAGAGCGATTTGCTGCCGATGTACTCAGTGGGAATCAAAATAATTGAAATCCCAAACGCAAGACTCGGGTCGCTCGGCCCGAACCATCACTGACGGGGGCAAATGTGTCACAGGACATCAACGTAGTAGCATTGGTAAAAGGCGAAGAACGCTACATCTTTTTGTTTAATGACAAAAAGAAGGGCGAAACACTTCGAACGCTTGGTCGCTACGCGTCAGACGGAAAGCTTAGTTTCTCTTGGTATGATGCTGCAGTCTTGAGCCAAAAAGTTCGAAATATTCAAAAAACCGAAACCCCGACCGAACCGTCTCCCGGTCGCTTTGCAGCTCCGCATCTTGGAGATTTGTTTTCCAACGAGGATCTTTTTTCGGGGGAAGACACGTTCTAAACACGACGTGCTTTAATCGTCTCCGAGCCTGTCGAACTGTTTTGTAGGTACCGTGGTCCGAGTACAGGAGCGACCTCGAATTGGAAAAATCCATCCCCCGATTTCTGCGTTACCTGAGTGTCGAACGAAATTGTTCTGATCTGACCATTAAGTCATACCGCGAAGATCTCGAATTGCTGTATGGCTTTCTCTGCGACACGCTCCCTTCGAGCCCGAGACCCTCGAAAATTACCCCTTTAGATTTGCGAAAATATGTCTCGGCGCTTCACGAATCAGGATATGCCAAGAGTTCAGTTTCGCGACGACTTGCTTCCATGCGAAGTTACTTCAAGTTTTGCCAGCGCGAAGGACTATGCGCAACCAATCCCGCTAAGCCTTTGAGGAATCCGCGACGCGAGCGAAAACTGCCGCACTTCCTGACAGGCTCGGAAATCGGGCAACTGCTTTCAGCACCTTCAAAAAATGAACCGCTGGGAATTCGGGACCGTGCGATTCTTGAAACTCTTTATTCCGCGGGCTTGCGTGTTAGCGAGCTGGTCGGCGTAAATCTGGACGACCTCGATCTCACCGATGGTCTCGTGCGCGTGCGGGGAAAAGGTAAGCGAGAGCGTCTAGCTCCGCTCGGTAGTTTTGCGGTCAGAGCGTTGCGTCTATGGCTCAAAAAACGAACTCCAGCTCGCGGTTTAAGCAAAGAAGATTCAGCGGCGGTATTTCTTAACAAATTTGGAAAACGACTTACCACGCGAAGTGTTGCGCGAATGCTGGAAAAGTACCTCAAGGTCACTGGGCTGGACTTACGCACCTCTCCTCACACGCTGCGACACAGCTTCGCTACGCACCTCCTCGATCGTGGAGCCGATATCCGCAGTGTGCAAGAATTACTGGGACACAAAAGCCTCGTCACCACCCAGATCTATACCCATGTCAGCACTGCAGGTCTACGACAGGCTTACGAGAGAGCCCATCCCCGCGCGCGAAAAGACGCATAGACCTGTGATTGCAGCGAGCAATAAAAATCAGGCAGCGGAGTTAGCTTAATCTTCCAGCAGCCATGTTAGGGGCTGTTCTTCCCTCGAGTCTGGGGCAGCGAGGCACTGTCTTTTCCGGAGATTCGATCAGAGACAATCGATTTCAAATCGGTTCCTTCTTGTTGTCGCAAAGAAATCTCGTTAGGCGTCATCGCAATCTTACCGTCGCCCGTGAGCAACCAGAATGATGGTACGGACCGCACACCGTAGTCAAACAGAACGGGATGCTTCATTCCCGCAGTCATGCCATGCGAGCCTGCTAATTTGCCGGTTTCGATCAACTTAATTGCAGCCTCCGGCGTATTGTCCACATTGATCGATAACAAGCGAAGACCGTGCTTCTCTTTCAATTCCCTATAAACTTCATGAACCCTCTGCTGATCCAACTCAACATTCTGCCTCGCCGTCGTCCAAAAATTAAGCAGTAAATAATTTCCACCAAACTGCTGAGACTGAATCTTCTTATCGCCCGAAAGGCTGGCTATTTCAAACGGCGGAGCGGGATCCCCTGTTTTCAACAAAGGAGTAATCTCTATTTGAAGGGGCGGTAATGAAACTTCATCAACGTCTTCAAGAATTTCAATTTGAGCAAAAAGTTCAAACACATAAGTCGTCTTTTCAATTTGACGATCCAGCCTCGCCGATAGCGAGTAAGTGCCGACCGGCACATCGTATACAACAAATTGCCCTTCCGAATCGAACTTGATATCAAAGACCTTCGCCTGTTGCATGAGTTTGTCGCGCTCGGCAAGATATTTCTTCCCCTCGTCTGATGCGAGAAATTTTTCTGACCAAGCAAGCTTGTCTTCATTATTCCAGTCATCAAATTTCTCCGGGAATGCCGGTAACGGCCATGCTACCTGCTCCTTGAGCGTGGCTTTTAACTGGCCGAAGGGAACGGTCAACGTCAGACCATCCCAGGATTTCCGATTGGCTTTGGCATACTCAATTTTCCCGCGAACCACCGCATCCTCAGCGGGAACGGGGGCAGCACTTAAAAACATCACAACGAAAATAACCAACAATCCTGCGCACAACTTTTGAGACACAAACCGAGTTTTTGAACGGCACAATTGCATTACGAACCACCAAAAAATTGTAGAAAAATCGGAAAGGCGATGATCTTAATCAAATACGCCTTACCTTCAGGCTATTTATCGGCACCGTGAACGTCAACGAGAACCCTTCCTAATCGCTCAGGTTGATGCTTTGGTTTAACGATTTAAAGGATTAGCGTTAAATACCTTTGAAATTTGAAGGATTTATCAGCAGATTGGCAGTTGGCAGTTGACCATCGGGCCGCCCAAAAATTAAACTCTCAAGCTTGCATGAACCGGCGTTCTTCGGTGATTGCCGATTAACTTGCCAACCGCTTTATGAGCGGTGTTTCACTTATTGCCTGAGGAGATCAGGGTGCCTGGACAGTGTGTAATTGGATTGCAGTGGGGTGATGAAGCCAAAGGAAAATTGGTCGACTTGCTAACCGATGGAAAAGACCTAGTTGTTCGCTATCAGGGTGGAGCCAATGCTGGCCATACCGTCGTGATTGGAGACGATGTCTATAAACTCCACCATATTCCCAGCGGGATTATTAATGAAGGTGTCCTGAATTTGATCACCCCGGGAGTAGTGATCAATCCACCAACGATTCTCAAAGAGATTAATTCTCTCGCCGAGCGAGGAATCGACGTCTCCTCGCGAATGAAGATTAGCCAGCGTGCCCACGTTGTCATGCCATGGCACATCCTCGAAGACAAAATGTGGAACGAGCTTGTTTCCGGTGAAGATAACATCGGAACGACGCTGCGGGGAATTGGCCCCTGCTATGCTGACAAAATTGGCCGTAGTTTTGCAATTCGAATCGGTGACTTGATTCAGCCCGATTTTCCGGAGCGTGTTCGAAAAATTGTTGCGGTGAAAAAGAAAGTTCTCTCTGCTGCTTCCGGTGCTGATGAAACTACACTCGATGCCGAGGCGATTATCACGGAGTATCAGGCGTATGCCCAGCAACTAGAGCCGATGATCACCGATACCAATCGAATCTTGCTCGACGCGGTCGATGAAAACAAAGACATCCTTTTCGAAGGAGCTCAAGGCTCGCTGCTCGACATCGATCATGGCACCTTTCCATTCGTCACCAGCAGTAACAGTTCCGGTGTTGGCATCTCGACAGGCTCGGGTGTTCCAGGAAACTGGATCGAAAAAGTAATTGGCGTTACCAAGAGCTACGCGACTCGCGTTGGCGGAGGCCCTTTCCCAACCGAGCAGGACAATGAAAAAGGTCAACACATCCGCGACATGGGTAACGAGTACGGTACGACTACCGGACGGCCTCGCCGATGCGGCTGGTTTGATGCTGTGGCCGCTCGCTACACCGCACGACTTGGCGGTGCGACCTCGGTTGCATTAACCATGCTCGATGTTCTCAGCGAACTTGAATCCATTGATGTTTGTGTCGCCTATGAAATCGACGGGGAGCGAGTTGAACACTTCCCTGCCAACGTCAATGATCTCCGAAACTTAACGCCGGTCTACGAATCCCTGCCGGGCTGGCAAGTCGACGTAACCGGTGCTCGCTCGTTAGACGACTTGCCCCTCAATGCCGTTCGTTACGCTCGTAAGATTGAGACATTAATCGGCCGCCCAATCGAGTTCATTTCGGTTGGACCGGACCGAGCACAAACAATCTGGATTCCCCAAGACGAATCCCTAGAAGAGTACCTAAACGCGAAAGCGGTTTGAGTTTCCAAAACTTAAACCTTGTTATCGAATTGAAATCCACTCGCCGTTTAAAATTGCAGTTACAGGCTCCATGAATTCATCCGATAGTCAATTGCAACTTGATGTGCCCTTGGAAAAGATTCCGAGGCACGTTGCGATTATCATGGACGGGAATGGGCGATGGGCTCAGCGGCAGGAATTGCCCCGTATTCGAGGCCATCAGCAAGGCGCTAAAACCGTGCGGTTAATCACGGAAGAATGTGCTCGGCTCGGAATCAAACAACTTACTCTCTATTGCCTCTCCAGTGAAAACTGGAAACGCCCCGAGGATGAACTTGAGTTTCTTATGTTCTTGCTCTCCCAGTATATGATTCAAGAGCGAGAGACGATGATGGAGAACAACATTCGTCTTCAGATCATTGGAAGACGCGAGCGGATCCCTGCGGATGTTCAAACGGAGATGGATCAATCTCTCGAGATGACCTCGGGTAATACCGGCACCTGCCTGTGCCTTGCGATTAATTACGGTGGTCGCGCTGAGATTGTGGATGCCGTTCGACAAATCACTTCCGAAGTGATCGCCGGGAAACTTGACGCTTCTGAGATCACCGAAACCACTGTTTCCGATCACCTTTACACCGCTGGAATGTCTGATCCTGATCTGTTGATTCGCACCGCTGGAGAAATGAGGATAAGCAATTACTTACTTTGGCAGATCAGCTATGCTGAAATGTGGGTCACTGATAAAATGTGGCCCGAGTTCTCAATCGCAGATTTCCACCAAGCGATTGGTGATTTTTCAAAACGGAATCGACGATTTGGTGGACTCAACAGTGAGGATCCAACGTGTTAGGCCGCCGCTTAATCTCCGCTGCAGTCATCATTTCATCAATGCTGCTTCTGCTGTACTTCGATTACTCCTTCGGACAGCCTGAAAGTCTAGGGAGACCTGGTCTGTTACTTTGCGGGTTGGCTGTAATCCTCGCAGCAATGGCAGCCAGTGAATTAGTCTTGATGTTTGATAATGTCGCCTGCCGCCTCAACCACCACGTAATCGTGCTTGCCACCGTCACAATGACCTGTACCTCCTTTGTCCCGGTACTTTGGAGAGACCAACCCTTCAATTGTCCGCTGGGACATTTTGGGTGGGCAATGGCAGGCATCGTTCTGGCAATCGTCCTCGCATTCATCTACCAAATGCGGACCTTCAATCCGTCTCCCTCTCCAGCCAATGGAGAAATCATTGACCAACTGGGACGTTCGGCTCTGATTTTCATTTACCTAAGTATGCTCTTCGCATTCCTCGTTCCCCATCGCCTGCTTCAGGACAACAATGCACTTGGCTTGGTATCGATTATTACCCTGATCACTTCCACCAAGCTCGCCGATTCTTTTGCCTACTTCATCGGCAAGCGATTTGGAACTGTTAAATTAGCCCCGAAACTAAGCCCCGGCAAAACCGTCCAGGGGGCCCTTGGCGCGTTCATAGGAGGATGCGTTGGCACGGCAATTGTAATTTACATCGTCGCACCAGTGATTCTATCCACCGAGGTAAATAAGCCTTGGTGGTGGTTCCTCGCCTACGGAATCTTAGTCACCAGTGCCGGCATGGTAGGCGATCTCGCGGAGTCGCTGATCAAACGCGACACCCAAACCAAAGACTCGAGTAGTTGGCTGCCTGGACTGGGCGGCATTCTGGACATCATGGATTCCCTTGTTTTCGCCGCTCCCGTCTCCTTTTTTCTGTGGATAATCGCCGACCTTCCGGCCTCGCCATGAGCCGGCGATTTTAAGTCTCCACGACCGACTACCGATCCTCATCGGTCAATTCAGAAATATCTTTCGGAAGCTTATCATCAACGACTCCATAAGCACCCCTTCCATTGTCCCGGATGCGATTTTTTGCATCATCAACAATCGACTCGACATCGGCGTCCCAATATAGTTTCCTTGCTACTTTGACATCGGGTGTTTTCAAAGGCCTAAGCAAACGGAAACCGACTCCTAAACCGGGTGAATCGGTGTACCACCAAGGGCTCTTCGGAAAATTCGGGTCTTCGTATTTCCACTCCTTATCATCAGAACCTAGCCGGGCAGCACTCCGACAATCCTCAGGCTCTAGCTCCCAAGAACCCCCTCGTATGACGCGCGGATACAATTTAGTTGGACGCCGCAGTGCCTCGTCAGCTGAAACAGACTTCCCAGCTTCGATGTGGTCGTAGCCATTCTCACTATACTCATCGAGCACCCATTCAGCGACATTGCCATACATGTCGTACAACCCCCATGGATTGGGCTTCAATTCACCGACAGGGTGCCGTTCATCATCCGATGTTTCAATGTTCCAAGCGTGATCTTCGAGATCATCTGGATCGTCACCAAAGTAAAAAGCCGTCGTTGTTCCAGCGCGACAGGCGTATTCCCACTCCGCTTCGGTAGGAAGTCGGTAAAACCCATTGGCCATTAAACTCAGCCATTTCGTATACTGCTTGGCCGCAAATTGCGTCATCGTTGCCGCAGGTTGATCGTCAGCCTCCCCAGCCGAATAGGTAAAACTCGCATCGTACAATGATGACGGCGCGGTCACGGCGTCCACTTCATTGTCGCTATCGACTTTACGAAGCCCCTTCCCGTTAAGAGCTTTGAAAACTTTGTCGAGTTGCATGTATTTTTTGTACTCGAGCCAGGTCACTTCGTACTTGCCCATCCAAAACGGTTCAACCGAAACTTCAAACTGCGGTCCTTCGTCATCGCGGCGATCATCTTCATCTTCGGGACTTCCCATCATGAACTTGCCACCGGGAATCGGCACCATTTCGAATTGAATTTCTGTTCCAGGAATAGTCGCCGTATAAGGCACCATATACCCACCTTCAATCTCAACGAATCGCCCAGACGCTGGCTTTTCTTTGACAATCCCAAGTTCATTCTCACCAATCGCCCTGGAGACAGGCACCTCATAGGAGACAGTTTGGAGCAACTCTTGTGGCGTCGAACTGGACACCGCAGTAAACGAAGCTGGCTCGGTAGTCTGAAACATCAGAGACACCAACCAAACAAAGGCGACGGTTGTGCATGCAATACAGCTGAAAGATAACTTCACGTTGTTAGTTTCCTAATAAATCAAAAAATACGGTCACTCATTAAACTTGGACCGAGACAAATTAAACATCGCTCTGGCACCTTTCTTAGGATACCCGAGGCTCAACAAAAAACGGCAAAAAAAACGGGACGCAACGATTTCACGCCAATTTCAGGCGGTAACGGTCGAAATTTCTCCTATGATACTGTTGCCTATCTTGTCCCTGATCTCATTCACTGAAAGATCTTGGCTAAACAGGAATTGCATCTTCGTTAAGGCTGCTTCAATGGTCATATCGCGACCGGGAATCACCCCCGCCTCGGTCAGCGCCGTGCCTGTGGCGTAACTGCCTTGCGTCATCTCACCATGCAGACACTGTGTACAGCCCAAAATCACCATACCTTCCTGAGTGGCCGCTGAGATTGCCTCCAAAAATTCGGGGTTCTCGGTCGGTCCATTTCCATCCCCGAAAGTCTCCAGAATAATCCCCTTAAGAGGCCTTTGTAAAAGATGGTGAAGAATATCAATTGACATTCCCGGAAACAAACGGAAAGCAGCCACTTCAGTGGCTGTAATCGGTTTCACTTGTAAGCCACCCGATCGCCGCGTCGCGGGAAGGAAGTGCTCTTCAAATATCTCAATGGAAGTTCCCACCGTGGCCAAAGGTGGATAGTTAGGGGAATCAAAAGCATCGAATCGAGTAGCACTAACTTTAGTGCTACGACAGCCGCGGAATAAATGATCACCAAATAGAAGACCGACCTCGGGGATTTGATAATTCGCCGCTAGAACCATTGCCGTTTTGAGATTCTCTCGAGCGTCATTTCGTATCTGGCCAAGCGGGAGTTGAGCTCCGGTCAAAATCACAGGCTTTGATAAGCCATCCAACATAAACGCGAGAGCGGCGGCACTATAGGCCATCGTGTCAGTTCCATGGAGAACAACAAACCCATCGTAAAGATCATGCCGCTCTGCAACATCGCCTGCGATTTTCCGCCAGATCAGCGGGGTCATGTTCGAAGAATCCACCAGCGGTTCGTACTCTATTAAATCGAACTCGGGCATTGGTGCCTGAGACAATTCGTCCATATTCGCCATTTGGCTGGAAAGGTAGCCTGGTGATGGACGGTAACCTGTTTCAGACGGTCGCATCGAGAGAGTGCCACCGGTATTAATTACACAAATTTTCTTCAAGGATTTTGTCCATTCAACGAGTTCAAGAACATATCCAGTGTAAACAATTTGGGACGTTCCTGCCGAAACTTTCCTGACCGTGAAATTTTACCTGACCGTCTAAAACCTTTGCGGTTATCAACTCAAACGCTGATCTAGGTTGACGGAGTCTGCTACATACGACATTCTTTACAAGGTCAAAAAGATTTAAAACCAGCTTTTCTTTAACGAGGCGAATTCCATGGCTGAAAAAGACCAATCCCCTAACCCCCGCCCCATTACCGTTGACGAGTCAAAAACGGTCAGTTCCTACGCCAACTTTTGCCGCGTTACTGGGTCACCCGAAGAATTGATCGTTGATTTTGGAATGAACTCTCAGCCTATGGGGCAAAACGAGAAACCCGTCGATATTTCGCAAAGGATTGTACTCAATTTTTACACAGCCAAACGTCTGCTCCATGCCCTCCACGTTTCTGTGCAGAGACATGAAGAAGTTTTTGGCAAGATCGAAACCGACATTCAAAAGCGAGTCGTTCCGCGGGAATCTAAATAATTGGTTCCCGCCAATTAGTCCAGTTTAAGTTTTAAAAGGCCGCCCTCGGGCTGGCCTTTTTTCTTGGAAAACGACTTACCTTTAACCTCCGCCACCGGATCACTTTCCACCCCAATCAACAAGGTGGTGGTCGCCCCTTTTTCAACCTCCGAGTCGTCGGTAAATTAGATGACTTATTAAATCTCACCCTTCGACCATTTTTGGAACCACCATGGCCAAAGTCACGATCAACGATATTGAAGTCACCAGCAAGTCCATTCTTATGCGAGTCGATTTCAACGTTCCTTTAAACGACAATCTTGAAATCACTGATGACCGCCGCATCGAGATGGCACTCCCCTCCATAAAATCGGTTGTCGATCGAGGCGGTCGCCTAATTCTCATCAGTCACCTCGGACGCCCCAAAGGCGTACCTTCTGAAAAATTAAGCTTAGCACCGGTCGCTAAGCGACTTGCGGAAATCCTCGAAAACAAAGTTTCATTTGCTACAGATACTGTTGGCCCGGATGCAGCAGAAAAAGTCAAGGCGTTGCAGGACGGAGAAATTGTCGTCCTTGAGAACTTACGATTTGACGCGAGAGAAAAATCAGGGGATGCATCCTTCTCAGCTCAATTGGCTGACTTTGCAGACATCTACTGCAATAATGCATTCGGCACCTGTCACCGGGAAGATGCTTCCATGTACGGTGTACCTCTGGCCATGGGGGGCAAAGCCAAGGTGGTTGGAACCCTGGTTGAAAAAGAAATTAAATATCTCAACGATGTGATCAGCAATCCCGATCGCCCGTTTGTTGCAATTTTAGGGGGCGCCAAAGTTTCTGACAAAATTAAAGTTATCGAGAACTTAATTGGTGTCTGTGATCACATTCTAATTGGCGGTGCCATGGCCTACACCTTTGCTTTAGCTCAAGGTGGAAAGGTAGGAGACAGTCTCGTCGAACCAGATAAAGTCGACCTTGCAAAAGAACTCATCTCTAAAGCAGGGGACAAACTCATTCTCCCAGTTGATACCCATTGTGGTGACGACTTTAATTCCCAATGCAATAAACAAGTTGTTGCCGCTGGTGAAATCGCGGATGGTTTTGAAGGACTCGATATCGGTCCTGAGTCTGCAAAGCAGTTTGCCGAAATCATTAAATCGGCAAAGACGGTGGTTTGGAACGGGCCAATGGGTGTATTCGAAATGCCTCCATTTGATGAAGGCACAAAAGTTGTTGCCCAGGCAATTGCCGATAGTGAAGCGATTAGCATCATCGGCGGAGGCGACAGCGCCGCTGCTATTGCGCAGCTTGGCTTCGAAGATTCAGTAACCCATGTGAGCACTGGCGGGGGGGCAAGCCTCGCGATGTTAGAAGGGAAAACATTTGCTGCGGTCGAAATTCTTGATGACCAAGCCTAGCCTTCTGCTCTCCAGCAAAATCAGAAATACCACGTTTCTGATATTGCCTGACAACCATAAACCTAGGTTGACCAGCGAGGCTTCTCCCTCGTGGGGTTTTTTGTGGTATCTTGGCAGGAACCCTTACCAGTTCTGTCTTGCTTGAGTTGCGTGGCCAGCTTCAATTCAAATAATTAATCGGCTTAAATTCGTTAACTAGCTCAATTCAGACTTAACGCAAACATTGCCGTTGATCTGTGGCTTCCGACTCTGACATTCGTTTCCTATGCTCAACAACGCACCAGTCCAGAAACTAAAACACGACGGATTAACCGTCGAAGGCTACTCACGCGCGGCAGTCCAATCCTACTGGCGAATCCCCGAACTCAAACTTGGCTTTGACCTGGGAGCCCACCCCTGGGATTTCATGGGCACGCCGACTTGGTTAATCAGCCATTGTCACCTCGATCATATTGCGGCCTTGCCGCTATACGTAGCTCGCCGCAGGCTCATGAAAATGAGCCCACCGAAAATCTACCTTCCCCAATCAAACATGGATGCCGTTCGGCAAATGCTCAATTCGTTTGTCAAACTTGACCGCGGCAAAATGCCTTGTGATTTGATCGGCGTTTCACCCGGAGACGAAATTGAGCTTTCTCGAGAACTAATCGTCAATGTTCACGGGACGAAGCATACTGTGCCCAGTGTTGGATATATTGTTTCTGAACGCCGAAAGAAACTGAAAAAAGAATTTCTTGACTTGAGCGGCGAAGAAATCAAGACACTCCGTAGCGAAGGAACAGAAATCACAACCGAATCCCGAATCCCTTTAATTGGGTTCACCGGCGATACCTCACCGGCAGGCCTCGATCAAAATCCTGAATTCTATGAGACAAAAATTTTGATTACCGAGATGACTTTCATTTCACCGGAACATCGAAAAGAATTAATTCACAAGAACGGACACATGCACCTAGATGATTTCATGGCTCGTCAGGAAAAATTCAATAACGAAATCATCATCGCTGGGCACTTCAGTACCCGCTACAGCCTTCACCAATCAAAAAAACTGGTAAACCAACAGTTACCTGGAATGCTTGGAGGAAGATTGAAACTGTGGATTTAAAGAGAAGGCATATTTCGGACGTTGCCTCCGGAAGCGATAAGGGAACACCGCCAAGCTCGACGTTTCGCCCACAGCTCAGTCACCCCCAATCAGTTTATATTCACATTCCGTTTTGCCGGCACCGCTGCGGTTACTGCAACTTCACCTTAGTTGCTGGGCGAGATTATTTAATTGATCGATTTCTCGATGCACTCGAAATTGAAATAAACTGGCTCGAGAGAAACTACTCGCTAGAAACAATGTTTCTCGGAGGCGGCACACCAAGCCACCTCAGCCCAAAACAGCTTGACAGGCTCTCAAAAATTATCAGCCACCGATTCACATATTTATCGGATGCGGAAATAACAGCGGAATGCAACCCGAATGACCTCGATCGCGATCGGCTCAATGCACTCAGGGATTTAGGCGTAAATCGAATCAGCCTTGGTGTTCAATCATTAAACCCTGAAAAACTAAAACGACTTGAACGGGATCATTGCGAGAACGATGTTCGACTCGCCATCACTGAAACCAAAAACCTGGGCTTTGATGTTTCAATCGACTTGATCTTTGCTGCACCTCAAGAAACTTTAGATCAATGGCAAACGGATCTAAACCAGGCTGTCTCGTATGAGCCTGACCATCTTTCGACGTACGAACTGACGTATGAAAAAGGCACTCAATTCTGGAATCGACTCAACCACGGGGCGATTAGTGAGGCAAGCGAAGACCTGAGAGCAGAAATGTATTCTTATGCCATTGAACGCTTACGGCAGGTCGGCATGCAACAATACGAAGTATCAAGTTTTGCCCGAATTGATAAAGCCTGTCGACACAATCTTGCTTATTGGCAGGGCGATCCATTTTTTGCATTCGGACCGGGTGCAGCTAGATTCGTCGATGGTGTTCGAGAAACAAATCACCGAAGCACAATGCGGTACTTAAATTTAGTTCACTCTGGAAAATGCCCAGTGGCCGAACGGGAACATCTGTCCCCCGAACCGGCAGCGAGGGAACGATTAGCAGTTGGCCTGAGAATGATTGACGGTGTCGATGAAACCCAGTTTTATGAACGCACTGGATACTCGATAGAGGAGATTCTATGTGGTTTAGAGCAAAAACTCGTGGACAACAATCTACTTAGGCACGACGGCAAAAACTATCAGTTAACAGAACGAGGCGTCATGCTTTGTGACTGGATCGCAGCGGAAATCGTAAATCATTCCTCGGCAAATTCAGCTGATTAAAAGCAATGGTCACTCACGCCCGTCAGTAATCTCCGGTTCGATCTTTTTCACAACATCGCCTTGAGATTCAATTTTCTTTTTTAAGATTTGCAACTGCTCTGCAGCGACAACAACCAGTTGCCGGTAATCACGGCGCCCCGCATAGGTAAAGACAATCTCAGACAATAGGTCATGGGCGGTTGCCATCTGATCGGGCGTAGTAACATCCTTAGCCACCGCGATCATCTCACTCAACTCATTGATGTCCGTGGGCAAAGATCGTTTCTTTGACAACTCCCCCAACCTCACGACTGATTCCTGGTAGACATGACGCTCTCTTCCGTCCGGATCGATTGAAGCGACGAGTTTTGTAAATATTCTCTTTGCTGATTCATTGCTTTCGTCGAGTTGAAGTTGAACCGCCCGACCGAAATCCAAAACATTTTCCGTCTGCAGTCGCGTTACTAAACCGCGTTCAGCGTTTCGAACAAGTGACTTCCTCCGCGCCTTATAAAACAGTTCCTCTGAATTTTGTTGGACGTCTGAATCACCATCCATCAAAGGTTTTAGGAGCACTTCCGCCTCTGCCCACTGCACCGGATCTTCGGACTCCACCATGATCGCCGCTTTGGCTACCACTTCGCTGGGACTTTCTGGGATAAGGCAATAAACGATAAAACAGGCGACCGCCAAAAAGGCAACAACCTGAAAGCCGACCGTTTGGATTAGAGGCGTGTCACTTTTGAGCGTCTGCTTTTTCTTTTTCTTTTTAACGCCAAGCAACCGTCGAGCCTCGGACCTGTCAGCACCAATCGTGAGTGGATTGAATCCGCCGGAAATCTGAGAGATTGCCGGTTTTTTTGTCGCGTCGATGTTTTTGATCTCGTCAAATGCCAAAACAATAGCGCGTGCCGAATGGGGACGTAATTTGGCATCGGGGGACAGCATTTGGCTTATAATCTTATCCAGCCAAATTGGGCAATTCATGATATGGTTGGCGACCGACGGAACCTCCGCCTTCATTTTCATCTTTTTCATGCGGCCGAACGTGTCAGGTGGATAAGGCAGTTTCCCGGTAAGCATCTCGAACAAGACAACGCCGAGCGAATAAAAATCTGATTTTTGAGTTGCACCATCGACGAATTGTTCCGGTGCCATGTAAGCCGCCGTATCCAGCTCTCTTCGTCGTGTCTTATCCCACCGTCGCTTCTTAGCACGGTTCAAACGCAGATCTGCAATTTTGATTCGGTGGTCACTCGTCAACAATATCTTTTCTGGCGTCAACTTCGAGTGAATCAGATCTTTACTGTGGAGGTAACGAAGAACATCAGCTATTTGCCGCCCGTACTCCACAACGAGATCGGGCGTCAGTTTGCCGCGTCTCGCAAGAACCGCTGCAAGAGATTCGCCTTCAATTAACTCACTCGCAAAAAACACTCTCTGCTCATCTACTCCGGCACCATACACCTTAACCAGCCCCGGGTGGGCAAGGTTTTGCAACCCGACGACCTCGCGGTCGATTTTGGCGATCGCTTTCTCCCACTCCACGGTGGGAGGTAGTTTGATAAATTTTAGTGCAACTTCGCGGGCCTGTTCTGTCTGGACGGCGCGATAAACCTTCTGCCGACGACTGCCAAGTCGTTCGACAATTTTGAAGGGACCAACGTGTTTATTGACCACGGGACCACCTTTGGCGTTGAGGAAGTGAGGAGGGAAGGAGGAAACGGAACGTTTCCGGGATGAGTAGTCGGGTTTAATGGTAATTGCTTTACCGAATTTTTCAAAACGAGATTCACAGCAATTTACAGCCCGATTCCGATAAACTACGTCCTTTGGGGCAAACTGAACGACATTGAATCAATGCTCCCCCAGCCATCTTTACGAGTTACTAACGACTTAGACGGTTATTTCCGGCCAAATTGGAGACAGACTCCATCGGAAACTTAAACTACTACAAATCTAATGGCTGTATTGTTTACGCAATCTGATCGACGCGGTCACGGAATTAAAAACCTCACCCGTTTGGAAACTGCCGCAAATATTCGTAGACCGCCATCGTGGTTGCCGTAACAACATTGTAGCTGTAGGGCATCCCATAGACGGGAATCTCGATCACATCGTCCACCAATGCCAACTCTTCTGCACTCATGCCATGACGCTCATGCCCAATGACCAACGCCGTGCGACGCTGGTATCCATACTCATAGATTAGCTGCGAACGGTCCGTTTGCTCGAGTCCAACAATTCGGTACCCCTCACTTCTCAACGTTTTCAAAACAGGAACTAACGTTCGGCGCCTCTCAATAACAACATGGCCAATTCCATCCCTTGCAATCGTCGGATCAATTTTGGCTGCGCCGCAGGCAATAATCTTCTCTACGGCTGCACACCCTGCGAGGCGAACAATTCTGGAAAGGTTAACCTTACTTTTGAAACTAGGACAAGCAAGAATCAGTTCCCTTGGACAGGATAGATTGGTCAGTGGTTTATGGCGGAGATGCTCAGGTGGTTGTTGGTCAGTCATAACATCCGCTACTTTACTTTAAACACTTTGACTTCAGGTGTCGTATCGTAGTTACCTGCGCAATCGAGCGATTTCGCCGTGACTCGATAAGCCCCCGGTTTCGCATTTAAGTTTACATGCCATCGCTCTTGTGCCACGCGTTTAAAAAATGTGACCTTCTCTTTCGTCCAATTCGCACCATCCCAGTACTGATTCAATTCTAAATCCTTCAGCTCCAGTTCAACGCCTCGCATCTCGGCATTGTCACCACAAATCCCAAAGACAATAAATGGGGATTCCACTTCTGCTCCATTTTGAGGCACCCGCACTTCCGTTGTCGGTTCAATTGCATCCACGAAATACCGCCCTAGCACGGACTGCGATAACTCGCCCTTGGCGTTTTGAGAACGCGCCACGACCTTGATACGACCGTTGTTCTCTATCTTTGAAAAATCGACCCATGTTTGCCAGTCGGAAATCAAACCACGCGGATTAGCCAATTCAGCCTTCGTCCAAACCTGCTTGGAAGACCACTGATCCTTTGCCCAATAACGATCCTGTGCCTCATCCTGTATCGAGACCTCGACTTTCACGATTGAATCATCATCCTCAGCCACTCCCGTTATGAGAGTATTCTTCGAAATCAGCTCTGGACAATCCAAAGTCACCACCGGCATATCGCCTCCACGCTTTAAAACGCGAAGCCGACTCTCGAACTTATTTACCTGATCTTCAGAGAGAGTAGAAATTTGGTTATCCAACTGATAGGGATCACGAGAAAGATCATAGTATTCGCGCTCACCATTGCTCCATTGAGTAAAGATCCTGTGTGGCATCCTAAGTGAGGCGTAACTTGCCGGGATGAGACTACCCAACTGACTTTTCGCTTCCCAGTTCTGAATGAGTAAATCTTGGCGAAAAAGCTTATCCGCGTCCTCTGGAGGGTTGGAGAAAAGCGAATTCCAGGACTTCCCATCAAGTTTTACCGTCGCATTACCACCTGCGATCTCCAAAAATGTAGGAACCAAATCGATTTGAGCTAACAGGTGTCCTGCAACACCAGAAACTACACCAGGCCCCACCACAAACATGGGGACGACTGTGTTGCGATGATAGGGTACTTTTTTGGCAATCATCCGATTGTGCCCGAGTTGATAACCGTGGTCACTTGTAAAAAATATGAACGTATTATCAGCGAATTCCGTTTTATTGAGCACTTCCCGAATCCGGCCCACCATATCGTCAACCGATTTCGTCGCCAGCACTCGTAACCGAAACTCCTCGTGCATCAACTTCACAGTTTCAGAAGTTAGCCCCGCCACCTGCAGATGAGGCGGCTTGTCAGCAACATCCGCCTCGTTGAAATCAGGTGTATCGGGCACCCGAATTTCTTTTCCTAACTCACGGTAATCCTCCTGAATCATTTCCGTCTTGCCCGCCGGCTTATGAGGGGCGAGCGGTGCGAGGTACAGAAAAAACGGCTGATCAATTCCTGATTCACGGTTACGCCTATACTGCTCCTCAATCATCCAAACGGCTTCGTCAGCTTCAATCACCGTCCGGTAATCAGTTGCGCCCGTTGCCCGCCGTCGTTCAGCTTTCGGAAATCGAGTTGAATACCTTGAGGTAGCGTAATAGTTTCCACCAAAACAAATGTGCAAATCGTCCCACCCTGGAACATCAATTGGGTTCATACGGCCGTGAAGATACTTTCCAATCATCATCGTGCGATATCCAGCCCGCTGCATCCATACTCCAAGATGCTCCTGCTCATACCCCAATCGCTTAAACTCTTGATAGGCGCCTGTGTAGCCTTTGTTCATTGGCCCTGAAGCGACGTTGGTCTTGATCCCCGTTCGATGAGCATACTGCCCACGAAGTAAGCAAGTTCGCGACGGTCCACACAATGGCGTGACCACATGGCAATTGGTAAATCGCAACCCATCGCTTGCCAATTGACGAATGTTTGGAAGGTAGTTCGCTAAAATATCATCAGCGAATAAATCCACATCCGCATCATCGAGATTAATCAGAATAATGTTGGGCCGCGCTGGAGAATTCCGCTCTCCACCTCTTTCACCCTCTACATCTACTATTTGTTTACGGCGGCTGGATTTAGACAAGTCCAGCGAAAGATTTGATTGAGCCTCGCACCATGGCGAAAGCCAGATCACCCAACAAACCGCCCAGCAGAACCGTGGAATTTTGGATGACTCCAACAATGTCTACCTCGCATCGCGTCGACCTGTCATTTCTTCAGCCGAAAACCGCAGAAGAGATCCGCCGTTTCATACCTCAAAACCAACGGGCAAATTAAAAGGGAATATCGTTTTCATCATACGACTGTGAAAACGCATCGTTCGCCGATGCAACATCTGTTTGCTCACCACCGCCGCCAGACAAGACTTTGAAACTAAGTGCTTCTGCACTTAGAAAATATTTCACTTCACTGTTGGGGTCACGCTGCCATTTACGGCCGGAAAGCTTGTAACTCACCTCGACATTATCACCAACATTAAGGCCATCCGCTTTTGAGCAATTTTCTTTGATAAACTCAAGCGGAATTAAATTAGCAAACCGTCCGTCATTTTGTTCAAGCACAACCAGTCTTTTCTGAAAGCCGTTCGAACCATAGGTCTTGGTTTCTTCGACAACACTGACCACGCCTTGTACTTTTACTTCACTCATTTTATCTACTTTTATTCTACGCTTTGAAAGACAATAAGGCCGCCTCAACGACGTCTCTTACTCACTATGATAACCGCTTTTCCGAAAACGAAAACCGACGTGAATGCCAAATACTCAAAGCACTTTCCAGGATTCCGGCAATAAAGCTGGTGTCAACTTCAAAAAGATACCTCACGTTGCAGCAAGATCCCCCAATCTACAACCGCTAGAGCGAAACGATCCTGCCAATATCAAGAAAAATAACAAACAGCATTAATCCAAGAATCATAAACAATCCGCCGTAAGTCAAAACTACCTGAACTCGCTCGCTGACGGGTCGCCGGAAGATTCCTTCGTAAGCCAGAAACAGCATATGGCCTCCATCTAAGATTGGAATAGGCAGGAAGTTAACAACCGCGAGGTTGGCACTCAAGAACGTTAAAAACAACAAAAGTCGCGAGGTACTGCGCGACGCTTCGGATGTCGCTGCCATTGCAATAGTTCCGGGACCACCAAGGTTTGTTGGTGAAATTTTTCCATTGATCAGCTTGGCAAGTGTTTTCACTACTCTCAACGCATCCTCACGAACTTGTTTTACTCCGTAACTTAACGCCGCTCCCCAAGTTTCTGATTTATAATTCCGCTGCATCAAGGTAAGCGAGATGCCTCGCTTACCCTGAAAGAATTCATCCGATGCAACGGATTGAATCGGAATGGTTAACGGGAATTGATCCGCATCATCGCGTTTGACCTTGAATTTGACTTCAGAACCAACTTCCATCATTTGCATTAAATCCGAAACCTCGGCCCAACTGGTGGTATCGTCCACAAAATTGACAACCGGTCTTTTCTTTAAGCTTGCATAAGCCTCGTCTGCGGCCTGCTCTTCGCTTAACACGTATTCGGCCGAGAACAACTCGTCACCGACTTTCAATCCGGCGGCAGCGGCGGGGCCGTCCTCGTCAATCGATTCAACGGTCAGCGTCATTGGAATCGCCACTCCCAGTGAATCAACTGCCAAAGGTTGATTAGGTCCAAGGTCAGGCGTCAACTTAGGAACCACCGGCGTGATTACCACGTCTTCTTCTGAACCATTGACTCGGCGGAGACCTAAAGTCACCGAATTCCCGGCATTAATCGCTTGGATCATTCTCTGATCCAAAGTGATTAAATCGCCACGCGGCTGACCATTGACGCGAATAATCTCATCGCCTACGACGATCCCGGCCTTCTCAGCCGGAGAACCAATTTTAATTGCCTTAATGGGCAGCCATTGAACACTGAAACCAAACTGTCGCATTGGGTTTCTTGGAATTTTCGTAGTAATCGTCTCCGTTGGTGAATCGCCTCCCTTCGATTCGCGTTCGATGACAAATGTGGCAACTTGATCCGCATTGCGAGCCAGCGCCTGCCGAAGCTCAATGTCGTCACTAATCGGCGTTCCATTGACCTCGATTATTCGATCTCCCGCCTTTAGAGGCGGATCGGCCAATGCTGCCGCGTTACCTTTCAGTGCCCCCATTTCACCAATTACGGGAGTCAAACGCCTCGAAACCCCAATCAATGGCAAGTCCTGCGCCTGGCGGATAAATCCTTTTTGCGGCACGATAGACGCAGTGGTAACGGTGTCCTCTCCGTAGCGCTTAAACTTAATTTCAAGTGGATTTTCGGGATCATCACCGTTGAACACCACTTCCTGAGCCATATCCATGTAGGTGAAATAACCCTGCACTGGCTTGCCGCCGATCATTTCGACTTCTGCACCCGTAAGATCGTACTGCCATGCGGGACCTCCACCGATCACATTTCCGATCACAGCCGGTTCATAATCCACACCTGACTTAAATGCCCAGGCGGCAAAAAACACCGCGAATACCAAATTAAAAATGACGCCAGCAGAAATGATCAGCATCCGCTGGATAACGGTCTTGGCAAGATAACTTCTCGGATCGAGCTTTGAACGATCGATCAAGCCTGAGGCCAGAATAGCAGACTCGCCAGATTCGCCCTCCCGAATCGAACCTTTGACCTGTTCCTCTAAATTTCCGGGGTTATCGTCCTGCCCAAGCATTTTGACATAACCTCCAAGAGGGATCGATCCAATTCCGTATTCGGTCTCCCCCCACTGCCATGACACTAATTTTCCGGGAATGATCGTTTGTCCAAATAGCTTAATTGGTACATCAAAACCAACATAGAATTTATCGCATTTCACCCCGCATGCCTTCGCAAGTAGAAAATGTCCAAGCTCGTGCACAAAAATCACGGCGCCTAAGCCAATAAGCACCTGAAAAATTGCCCACCAATTGGAAGGTTGCAGCCAAAAACTTTTAGCCGCCAGTAACACTACGCATTCATCCACTTGGAAATCTCCTGCCTTGCCCATTGATCCGCTGAAATTAGTTGCGGCATTGTCGGGAAAGGTTCAAAATTATGTTGGTCTAAAATACTGCGACAAATTGTCGAGATATCGGTAAATTTAATTTTATGATTCAAAAACGCTGCGACTGCTTCTTCGTTGACCGCATTTAACACTGCGCCGGTCGAACCTCCGAATTTCGCCACCTCAAAACCAAGCTCCAACGCGGGAAACTTCGTTGTATCAGGAGGATAAAAATCAAGACTCATCGCTTGTCCCAGATCTAATTTAGGACAAGGACCCGCAACACGATCAGGATAAGTAAATGCGTATTGGATCGGCAACATCATATCGGGCGGACTCATCTGGGCGATGGTCGAGCCATCCACAAATTCTACCAGCGAATGCACGATAGATTGAGGGTGGATTACGACTTCTATTTGAGATGCCGGGAGTCCGAACAACCACTTGGCCTCAATAACCTCGAGCGATTTGTTCATCATCGTTGCAGAATCGATGGTAATTTTCTGTCCCATATCCCACGTTGGATGGGCTAAGGCTTGCTCAACAGTGACCGATTCCATGAGATTTGCATCCCAATCCCGAAATGGACCGCCACTGGCAGTCAGCACGATTCGATTTACTTCCTCTGGCTTTCCTGCTTTTAAAACCTGAAATACAGCACTGTGCTCACTATCGACTGGCAGAATCGTCGCTCCACTTCGACTGGCAGAGTCCGTCATCAAATGACCGGCAACGACCAACGCCTCTTTGTTCGCTAACGCGACCGTCTTTCCGGATTCAACCGCTGCCCAGGCACTTGGCAGACCAGCCACACCCACGATCGCCGCCAAAACGATATCAACCTCTTCAAGACTTGCAATAAATTCGAGCTGTGGCTCGCCCACCAAGACTTCCGTTTTTCCTAAATCAGGAAACGTAAAATTCTCAGCCATCCGTTCATCAGCGGCCACAAGATAACGAGGCTGAAATTCCAGCGCCTGCTCCACCAACTTCGACAAATTACTGCGTCCGGAAATGGCGAATACGTTCAGCCCGTCAACTTGGCGGACAACCTCGAGCGCGCTTTGCCCGATGCTGCCAGTCGAACCGAGGATCGTAATATTTTTATTGCGGGTCATGGTGGAAAATACCGAGATCGAGTGTCCGCCTAATAACAAAGTTGCAACATTTCATACCTGGCAATCTTTACCAGTCACAAAATTAGAGCGAACCTGAACTACACCTTACACGTAATTGCCTTTGGTTAATCACAAGCAAATGTCGCAGTTGCTAAGTTAACCTGTCGTTGATCCACGTCGTTCTATTAGAAGAAACAACAACCTCCCCTCCGTGACTACGTGTTTACGTGTTTACGCAGGGCGAGGCCGGTCGGGCGGTGGATCAAAAACAAATATACAGAAAAACTCGGAATTTTACTCGCTGTTCTATTTTAAAAGGCTCGCAAAAACACCACAAGGCGAACCACACGAACGGTAGAACAGTTAGATGTTTCTCGATATTATACGTCTAAAGAGAACGGTTATGAGGCTGCCCGGGCAATCGATTTTCTTTTCTCCCGTTTGGCGGGTAACATACCAGAGGGTTCTTCCAAACTTCGTTTCAGGTTCATTCAGCGGTCAAAATTAAATTTTGACCAGATTTGCCGCGAATAATCGACCGAAGCCCTTACACATGTACTTATCTCAGGCAATTTGATGGACGACAATTCTAAACGAAGCAGTGAGCCCAAAAGTAACTCCACGGTCCTGTTTGCATTGATCGTGGTGGCCGCACTCGCAGTGTCACTCTTCTTGATTTTAAATCAACAGAAAAAGACACTTGATTTTAGTGATTTCAAACAGCTACTTGAAATTACGACTTACGACGACACTCAGGAAAAACTCGTCAGCGGTCTTACGAACAACGGGATACTGACCATCAAAGAGTCAGGTACCAACGGACGCCTGCTGGAATACAAAGAGCCCAACAAAATGGTGGTCGGTGCAACCACTATCCGTGGATACCTTAAGTTCCGCGTTGTACCGGGAACGAATCCCCAGAATACAGGTGAAGGGAAATTCGAAGTCCGAGAATTTACCTGTAACAAAGATGATTCCGAATCGACCAACGCTGATCTACAGGCATTGCTTACGAAGAGTAACGCGAATTGGAATTTTGCCAATGGTCCAAGCGCCTGGGATCGCTACGGCTTCTTCTTTATCACCATGGCGGTAATTATTGGTCTGTTTTACTTTATGCTGCGACGCCTCGGTGGAGCAGGTGGCCCCATGCAGTTCGGTCGTAGTCGTGGCCGCTTGATGGCCGAAGACGATCTCGGAGTAATGTTCAGTGACGTCGCCGGAATTGATGAAGCTGTCGAAGAGGTTAAGGAGGTAGTTGACTTTCTACAGAAGCCAGAAAAATACCAAAAATTGGGAGGGAAAATCCCACGAGGCGTACTGCTGGTAGGCCCTCCCGGAACTGGGAAGACACTGCTTGCCAAGGCCATCGCCGGTGAGGCAGGAGTACCATTTTTCAGCCTCTCAGGAAGTGATTTTGTTGAGATGTTTGTCGGCGTTGGTGCCGCACGCGTCCGGGACATGTTCCAACAAGCGGAAACGAAAGCTCCCTGCATTATTTTCATTGACGAACTCGATGCGTTGGGAAAAACTCGCAGTGGTAATGCGGTCGGAGGACACGACGAACGCGAGCAGACGCTCAATGCGTTGTTGGTTGAAATGGATGGTTTCAGCTCCAACAGCGGGGTCATTGTAATGGGAGCGACAAACCGCCCCGAGACCCTCGACCAGGCCTTAATGCGTCCCGGCAGATTCGACCGACATGTGCTCGTTGACCGTCCTGATGTAATGGGACGCGCCGCAATCCTTAAAGTTCATGTCAAAAATGTCAAACTCGATCCCGATGTCGACATTCAACAAATCGCGGCGATCAGCCCTGGCTTTGGTGGTGCTGAACTTGCCAATCTGGTTAACGAAGCGGCTCTACTTGCGGCGCGTGGTGGTTGCAGCACCGTTCAAATGCAACACTTCAATGAAGGTGTTGAACGGGTTACCGCAGGGCTGGAGAAAAAACAGCGAATCATGAATGCCGACGAAAAACAGCGGGTCGCTTATCACGAGGCTGGACACGCACTCGTGGCGTACAGCCTCCCCAATACCGATCCTGTACATAAAGTTTCCATCATTCCACGTGGACTCGCCGCGCTTGGATACACAATGCAGCGTCCCACCGACGATCGATTTCTCATGACGCAAAGTGAACTGGAGAGCAACCTCCAGGTCCTCGTTGCCGGTACCCTTGCCGAAGAATTGATTTATCAGGACATCTCCACAGGTGCATCCAACGATCTCGAGCGAGCCACGGACATCGCCCGTTCGATGGTTATGCAATACGGCATGAGCTCGATGGGACGCATTAATTTTAAAGAAGATAGGAGCAGTCCATTCTTGGCCGGCGCAAGCGGTGGCAGTGGAATGCGTCAGTACAGTGAAGATACTGCTAAAAAAATCGATTCCGAAGTAAAACGAATTATTGAACAAGCCATTGAAGCGGTGCGAGAGACATTACTTGTTAGAAAGCAAGCACTCGTTGCACTGACAGAACGGCTGATTGAAGTTGAATCAGTCGACTCAACAGAGCTTCAAGAAATCATCGACGAAAATTCGCCCGGACCTTTATTGGTACCGGGAACTGATGTCGCTACCCGTAGCGATTTCCCCAAATCAGCCGCGGAAGAGGATGACCTCGACGAACGAAATGCTGCTCAGTAACGCGAGATCAGCAACCTTTTCGCCTTCCCAAAAGGCTAAGCATGTCCGGCATTGCGATCTCGCATCGCCTCCCACTGCCCGCGGGCCAGCCCACTTCGAATCATATGGCTAACCCAAACGTTTGATCTCATAAAAAATCGCTTGAGCATATACTTCCCAAACTCCGTTCGAGACTCGGTTTTCATTTTTTCGATTTCTTGATACCAGCCATTGTCATTCGCCACTAACGCGCGGCCTTGCCCCACGAAATAGTCATAAACATACTTCTGGCTCGAGCGTGAGGCTGGTATCTGGTGCCAAATCTTTGCGCCAGGTATCCACGTACCGGCATGACCATCTTCCAAAAGCCGACGAAATAAATCGAACTCATCCTCCCCCATTACGGAATCTCCGCGCCGGCCAAGCGATGAATCGAATGGATATTGCTTTTGGATTTCAGTCAAGATCCCAAAATTAGCACCATAAGGCAGCCGATTTGAATGAAAACCAAGTGGCTCTTCACCCAAGTTTCGTTCGGCAAAACAACCTTTCAACTCATTCCAGTTCTCCGAGATCCAACTCGGCATTCCTGCAGGGAATTCCGGCTCAATGACACTTCCCCAGAATGAAGACTTAGGATCGGTTGTCACAAACTCAAGATACCGCTCAAGCCAATCCTCAGAAGCAATAATATCATCATCCGTCCAAAGCATGAGATCGCCGGTTGCCGATTCAATCGCGCGGTTTCGACAAACCGTATGCCCCTGCTGAGACTCCTTCAAAACCTCAATTGAAATCCTCTCGCCGACAGATGAAGCAAACTGTTCTAGGAATTCAGAGGTACCGTCACTTGAATTATTATCGACAACAATCACATTCGTAATCACGCCCTTGGGAATCCGCATCTTACAAAGACTGGTCAGTGCCTTGGACAACATCTCGCAACGATTCCAGGTACAGATTGCAATGTCAACATGGCGAACGATGCGATGGGGCATGCTAAATACTCGACTTCCCAATCAACCCTGAAATACTTCAACCACAAATTGACACGGAGCAATCAACCCACTGCAGACGACTCAAGACGAGCGAATGAGCTGGAGCGCTTCGGAAAAATCCCGCACGGGATCATCCGAATAACGCTCTCGAATATGCTTGCCGGCCAAGACACCCATCTCCCGCCATTGGTGCCGTTTTTGCCACGCTCGTTCAAGTGCTTCGTCCAGTAGCTCAACCGAAGTCCCCATTGCTACAAAACCTGACTCATTGTCATCCATTAGCTCTCGGTTGCGGCCAATGTCCGTTGTGATGGCGATGCGGTTACACAACATCGCCTCGATGACGACCAATGGTGCACCTTCGTAACGGGACGGCAGGAGCAAAGCGTGATTGTTTTCCCAAATCTCTTCGACGCTATCAGAAAATCCGTGAAACACTAACTGATCTTCCAATCCATGTAGTTTAATTAATTCGAGTAATTGAAGCTTGTTACCCTGGTCATGGCCATAAAAAACAATCTTCAAAGATCGCTTCCGCCATTTCGGCTGTCGCATCACATCGACAATGATATCCTGACCTTTGGATTGAAAATGCACTCGCCCCACCAAAGCAACCTGGAATCCAGACTCAGTCTCAGGCCACGCCGGATTAGCGTCATGACTTACATTAAATGGATTCGAAATAATCTCGGCATTATCCAGTTTCAATGCGATATTATTTTCGAGTTTGAGCTGATTCTCCTCGGACACGAAATAAACTTTTTTCGCATTCCGATACCATCGCCGGTATTCCTCCAACCGATCGCCATGAATGAAAAACGAATTGCTCGCACATTGAATATTAATTCCGTATGGAATACCTCGCCGGTAACATTCATCCGCAATGGGAATTGCATCGGGGTGATAACCCAGCGTAATTAAAACGGCATCGGGCTTTTCTACATCAAGCCAGCATTTCTTTTGGGGGTCTGAAGAAAGAATACGATTCAACAAGGGGCGGGGCGGAGGATCACGCAACCAAAGTGATGCGCCATGGTCTTCTAGATGTTGCAATGTTGGCGCCTTATAAGGCCACCACTTAAAGTTGACAGCAACCTCATGACCTGAACGCTGAAGTAATCGCGCCGTTCTTTGCCATAGAACTTCGCTCCCTCCCCAAGGCATTCCACTCATACATGAATAAAAACCGAACTTCACAAATACTCCAGTAAAAAAATCGATCCACTGCCATTGATAAGTCAACCAAAATGACAGAACAAGATCATCGAGTCCATCTGAATTGCTCTCATTGTTTATTTGATGGGGTGAGCAACCCTCCGTCAACATTAGCCAGATTCAATTACTCCATTGCCGTCCGGCGGAATCGCCGGTATCCCCTCTCCTGAAAAGTGGTAACCATCCAAGCGATAAGTGTCGACTGCCAAATCGTATACTTTTTTGAGAAGTGGATAATCCGCGTAAAACCCCTCCCGCAAACGTTCAGGAATCGGCTCGTCATAAGTGGAAACATTGACGTGAGGTAACGACGCGGAGGCTTTGCCCAACACGCGACCTAGATTATCAATGGTGGTTTGCAGATCTTCAAAAATTCCAATGTATATAAATCGTGAGCGAATCTTCTCTTCGTAATTCTCTAACGTGACATCCTGTGGCAGGTGATCAAACAACCAATAGGGGTAAGATTTCACATAACTTTCAACATCGGGGAACTGCTTACTGATATCGACGGCTTCCCCACGAAACCAAAAACGCCCTTCACGACTACGACCTTTTGCAAAAAAATACATCGATACCGCAAGGTCAAATGGATCCCGAAGGATAGAAAAATATTGATCGAGTTCGGGATAAAAATACGGGAGCCCATACCCCCGACCATGATTAAAATGACCATGAATACAGCGAACATTTTCCAACCAATTCCCTTGGGCATCCCGTGTTTCGACCCGCGGAAGAATAATATCGCGATGTTCGTCCTGATTTAATTTGTGATACTGATCGCCAAACCAATGCCGCAATAAACGCACAACGCTACTACCTGCACATTTAGGAATGTGAGTGTAAATCAAAGGCTTCGATGGATCGTATTGACGCATGAATAAAATTCCAGTCTCAAAATCAAGCTACTTGCCGCATTGCTTCTAACTACTGGCTCCTGACACACCAAGCTAAACAAAAACCGTTCCAAACACGCTAAAAACTAAATAACAAACAAGTCCCTAACGATCGAACTTCCCATCGTCACTCGCATTTTCACCTTCGATGGGTGGCTGCGCGGGTTCAACTCCAAATCGTTTTCTAATCGCCACGACTCGATTGTGCATATCTTCCACCCGCTCACGTGAACGGTCTAAGGAGCGCATCAGTTTCGCGATGTATTTATTTTTTTCAGCCAATTCGCAAGGCAACTGCTCTAATCGATGGATCGCAGCGTTCAACTCGATCTTCAACCGCCGGTTTTCGCTATCTTTAAAAAAATCATGCTCAGAGTTCAGCGACTCCGAATCAGATTCACTTCCAACCACTTCATCTCGTCCCTCTTCAGACAAAATCTTCGACGGCAGAGTGAGGGGCACTCCCGTTTCACGTGCCAAGTGACCAGCCTCGACAAGTGTCTGAATTAATTTCACCAGTCGCGGAGTCGCTGGTGTTCGATGAGCCAATTGATCATGGACCACATAGTTTTGAAATAATAGTTTGTGATCTAGAGGATTAACTAACTCATTTACAACCACGTCTATTTGATCTGGGCTGCTGATAGTCCAGGCAGAAGAAATATACTGGGGCGAGTTATGAAAATCCAACCACGCCGTTGGTAGCCCACGCATTGCACTTTCAAGATAAATTGTGGAGGGCGTCGTCAAAACCGCATCGACAGAGTCAAGGACACGGGACATAGGTTCCCGATCCTCTAGGGTTATATTGTCTCCAACCCCCAGTTCTGCCTCGAGCCCATCGCTTAAACGCCAAACAACTTTCAAACGTCGCTGAGCTATACATGGGTTACGCTCGCTCCAATCCTTGACTGCTTGAATCGAACGAAGTACCGTTTCGCGCTGAGACTCATCGAAAGCAGGCGTGGTCGCTGTCGCAACGAGGAGTCGGAATTGCGAGGATGACCGAGGTTGGCCCTTAGCCGTTTCATTCACTTGGTCAAGTCGCGGCAAGCCAACCACCTCACACTTTCCAGCGTTACCCCATGATTCAACCACTCTTGCCTGAGCCGCGCCGATACAGGCAAGTTTATGCCCGAACACGGGTTGAAAAAGTGAGCCATCCACCAAGTCAGGGTGCTCCCAGGTATTTCGGTATTCGAGAATTCCATCGGACAAGATTAAAATTGGAATTCGGTTTTCGTTTAACACCTTTCTCAAAACCGTCAATTCTTCCCAGCGATAATGCATATGAGTGATCAGGATGCCCGCATCCGCTGGAATTGGCCAGTCCGGCAGATACTCGTCTACGACCACAACCGGGAGTGGCGACTCTGCCATCCATGAGGTGTAAATCGAACTGGTCTTTGCGAATCGACAAAGAATGTAAGCTTTCAAATTCGACACGACACTTCCCCTGAAAAGCTCACCACTTCAAGATACGAACGTACTCCCGCTCGCTTTTTCACTTGCCACCTATCGCTGCAAATGAACAGAATTGACTCTCCAATTTTAAATCGTGTGATCGACACCCGGCTCTCGAATCATCTCTAACTTGGCGGGTAATGATTTAATCCACTCACCATCCGGTTCGTAGCCCATTTTTTTGAGTTGCTCACCGGCAAAAGCATCAAACAACTCGCCATCAATCAACGTAAAATAATTTCGCCAATCTCCAACGATTCCTTTTCTCGCCTTGGCGGTTGGTTCTTCTTGCCCCGGCGGGCGACCTGACATTTTCTCAAACGTCGAACTCGCAACACATTGCTCAATCACTTGTTCACTACTCTCAACTCCGATACCCGCGAAGATTCTGCCTAGAGCCCCGTGCATGTCACTCTTCATCTGCTCATAGGTGACTGAAACGTCCGGTTCTACATCCGAAAAAACATCAATTGTCTCACACCAATTTTCAGCCCACTTCTTAATGACCTTGGCATCAAAAAATCTCTCTAATTTCATTCCTGGAATCGGATTAAAATAGAACTCATGCCGGTCAGTGCCTTCTGCATCTTTCAGTAGCCAGTCGAAAGTGCCGCTAGTCAAAACATCTCTACCGTCACGGACGAGGTGAATAATTTTAGACTCCGGAAATAATCGTCGAATTTCCTCTACGACTAATCCCGCTGTCCCAGGGTAGGGCGTAATCTTATCCACGATCACATTTTTCCCTGTCCGACCGCTGGCAAAATGGCACAGGAAATTCACGAACGACTTTTTAAAGTCCTCCACAAACGAGTCATAGTTTCTATTCATGAATTGATAAAAATAATGCATGGCAAATGCGTCGGCATACTTATCAAACGTAATCCTGGGAGATGAGCTACCATCATTGTTTTGCCAGACCTCACAAAAGTTGCCGAAAAGTCGGTGTTCAGTTCCAAAAACATCTGGGTGACCATTGAGCGCAGTCGTTAACCATGTTGACCCGCTCCTCGGCGCACTGATGATAAAATGTATTTCCGGTTTATCCATTGATGTTCCAGCTATGTTGGAGCTTGGTTATTCCATTTATACCGTAACCGTCTGAGTTTGTTGGAGGTCCGACTATCCGGAATACTCCACGCAGTGAGCTACGATGATAGAAATCGACTTTTTCGGGTCCAAACAATGAAATATTGAAGTGATAGGCACCAATTAAAAAGGGAATTTTGGGAATTTCCAGTGTAATTACCCGCCCAGGAGGGTCTACGTCGAATTGAATTCCCTGATACGGCGAAGAAACTGAGGTCAAAACTCCATGCACTGGCGAGCAAAGAGCAACAACCAATCGCGCATCTTTGATTGTTTCCCTCGCGTTTATCTGAATTCTTAGCCGAACCGTTTCTCCCGTTTCAAATTCAGCCTGTGGCTCCATTGCCTCATTATAAATCTCGACGGAGCCAATCTCTCCAATGCGCCCCGGCGCCTCTTTCTTTTTTGCACGTACCCGGTCGCTCGCTCCAAGCATTTCCTCGTAAATCGTGCAACCTGTTTCCAGATCCCCATCATGGACGATCTTGCCCTGACCAAAGACGACCGAACGTGTTGCCACGCGCTGCAGCATACCAACGGCATGAGTCACCAGTACGATCGAGACACCTTGCTTCACAAGTTCATTAAGATGTGCAAAGCACTTCATTCGAAACCCGACATCACCAACTGCTAACACTTCATCCATTAGCAATAACTCAGGACGCAAATTAGCGGCAATTGAAAATCCAAGCCGCACACGCATGCCCGAGCTATAGGTTTTGATCGGGTCATTAATGACGTGACCAAGCTCGGCGAACTCGACAATCTTCTCCATCAGGCCGTCAACTTCTCGTTTCCGAATCCCCAGCACCGCCGCGTTGATGTAGATATTTTCCCGACCAGAGAGAATTGGGTTAAATCCTGTTCCCAATTCAATCAAGGCTCCAATTTTCCCAGAAATTTTGATGGAACCCGAATCTGGTTTAATCAATCCGTTTATCATCTTCAGCATGGTGCTCTTACCGGCACCGTTAGGACCGATCATCGCCAAACATTCACCTCGGCGAACCTGAAAACTCGCATCACTGATGGCGAAGAATTCTCCTGAGCGAAGATTATGATGACTGCGATCACGCCCCCCGCCCAAAATCTCACGCCCCACATCTTTGAGGCCGTACCACATTGCTCGTTTTAGATTTCTACAATAAACCTTCCAAACATGATCTACGTCGAGAATAAGATCACTTGATGACGAATGAGGTAAATTCATAAAATCTCCCTTACGCCGTCATGCGTTCAATTAAAACTGGAATCGAGACGCGGTAGACCACTAAAGCAATCAAACAAAGGGGAATTGCCGCTGCGGCAAATCCCAATCCAATCGCAAAGTGGTTTGTTGTTCCCAGCAACAACCAATCGCGAGCGAGTAACAACAGAGGACTCGCTGGGTTTAACCAATTCAACAATGAACCAGGAAAGGTCGTCAACGGCACATAGATAATGGGAGTGATGATCATCCAAAACGGAAGCACCATGGCAATGAACCGGCCAACATCCTGATAGAGGGAGCCAATTGGCATCAGTAATAGCCCCAAGGATGCACCGATCAAAACCAAGCCCAAAATTGCTATCGGTGCAAAAAGGATACTTGTATGCACGGGTACTTGAAAAATCAGAAAGGCTGGAATCAAAAGTAGCAGACGAATCAGAAGATCAAACAAAACTTCACCGATGCCAACGAGCAACAAAGATTCGCGAGGAAAATTGAGTTTGCTTATCAAATTTCGATTTTTGTTTATCATCGCCAATGGCATTTGAAAGGCATCGATGAATGCTTGCCAAAGTATCATTCCCGTTAAGATATAGACCGTGCCATCTACCTGCGTATCTCCCATCGAAAAAACATTCGCTTGCCGTAGAAAAATCCAAATAGCCGTATTCGCAATGGGTGGAAGAAAAGCCCAAAACAAACCGAGCAACGTCTGACGGTAGAGGCCTCGAATGTTTCGAAGAAAAAGCCGCCACGCCAACTCCCGCCCCAACCAAAAATCCGCGAAAATATCCCGCATCAACTGCCAGGGATTTCGAATCGACGAACGCGCGGAATAGGTGGTAATGCCGGTCGAAGCGTGACCAACCATTTCCAATCCATCAAAATCCATATGGGTTGCAACTTCAGGAACTCGGCGAGCCACAGTAATTGGCGTTTCACTCTTTCCAGCTGGTTTCGACTTTTCGAATTCGGTTTCCATATCAACTCAAGCTAAACCGACACGAATTAAATCATGCAAATGAACCACGCCAACCAGCTTGCCTGAGTCGCAAACCGGCAAGATTGAGATCTCATGATTCTCCATAACCCGCAGTGCTTCTGCCGCCAGAGCGGTGCGGCCAATGGTCTTGGGCGCCTTCGACATACGCTCAGACACAGGTTCATTCCAAAAGTTCCCCAGTGAGTCTGCCGAGCTAGAATCAATCAGTCTTCTCAAATCACCGTCCGTGACAATACCGACAATCGTCTCGGATTCGTCGACGACAAATACGGCTCCCAATCCTTTTTCCGAAATGACACCAACAGCGTCCTGAAGGGTTGCCTTCGTATTTGAAACAAGAGGAATCGTGGAATCGACATGCATGATATCAGAAACTTTGATCAGTAATTTTCCACCGAGATTGCCGGCAGGATGGAAAATTGCAAATTGTTCCTTCGTAAATCCTCGACGATCCATCAAAGTAATTGCGAGTGCATCGCAAATTGCCATCGCAACAATGGTACTACTGGTCGGCGCTAAAGATACTGAATCAGCCTCGGACTCAACTCCGGAATCGATGACAACATGACAACGCTTAGCAAGTGTACTGCGAAGATTGCCCGTCAGTCCAATCATTGGAATTCCAAGTCGCACCATATGTGGCAGTAGACGAATGACCTCGCGAGTTTCACCGCTATTGGAAAGGGCGAGGAACACATCTTTTTCCGTGACGACTCCAAGATCTCCATGGACCGCTTCACCTGGGTGAAGAAAAACAGCTGGCGTACCTGTACTGCAAAACGTTGCCGCTGCTTTTCTTGCAATGCACCCCATCTTACCCATGCCGGTTACGATCACTCGCCCCCGACATTGATGTAGATATTGAACGCCTTCCTCAATGGAGGTATTGACGCGTTCGGCCGTTCGCAGGATTGCAGCCGACTCTTTTTTTAATACTTCAACGATCCGACGCACTGCGTCTGAGTCGGTGATAGAAGACTCCGTTCCTTCCGTTGTTTGGTTGTGCTGTGTCATAGGTTCGCTCCGTCTGACATTGTATCATCTCGCTAACAAGATGACTCACATGCAATCACCACCTTCGCAAATTACCAATTTTAACGATCATTAGCTTGCCCCTATGCCCCAGCGGCTATACCCATTCATTCTTTTCAGCACAAATGGGTTATTTACAGCGGCCTGTGATCCCGCCCCATCTCCTCCACAGCGAGGTCCCGCTGCATTTCAAACTCAAAAAAACGACACGTAAAATAAAAAACACGGCCAACGTTTTGTTGTCGACCGTGCTTGAAGTGCACTCCGTGATTACATTTTAATCATCCAATCCACATATTGAGTTTTGGTCGATTATGATTCCGCAAAATAAAGATCTGGGAATAATGCTCACGATTCTGCACGAAACTATTTTGTATTGCGACGGACCTAAACCGGAGACATCGTCTTACCGTTTTCTGTTGCCGAAAATCAATAACTACCGCAACAAGCCACCGTCCGATTGTTATTTGTCGTCACTATTCGGCTTTAAGTTAACGTCGATTTGACGTTCGTTCAAAGAAATCACGACTGGCGTCCTGCAAAGATCCAGAATCTACCAACAGTACTCACAACCGAACGACCGCAGTAATTACTACCAGCGATGAAAAGCTAAGTGATCCGATTTAACAGCAACAAAAGTCCCGAGACACCGCGCTGTCACTTCACCGCGGATGCCAATCGTTCCTTCAACAACGGCTTTTCTGGCCGATGAATCCACTACCCAAGCTTCCAGCTGCAGCTCTGTTTCAGAAGGGGTTGGTTTTTCAAAGGTCACCTCGTATTTCGCCGTGACGCAACACGGGGGCACTGCCAATTGATTGCGATTCATAAGATGCCAAACGGCGGTCCAATTTAAATGGCAGTCCAGCAAAGTGCCAATGATGCCGCCGTTGACCATCCCTTCAAATGCCAAATGATACGGCTGAGGCTTGTAGGTTGCGATAAGTTTATCGCCTTTGACAAAACTCTTAATCTGGAGGCCTTGTTCGTTTGCAGGACCGCACCCGAAGCAAATCAAATTCGGAGCAAATTGATCCTGCAGACTTTTTGTTTCATCCATTTAACTTGCAAACCCCACCAAATCTCTAAAAAACCAATCGCAAAACAAATCTTTTATTTGCCTGAAAGAGATACTATTTCTTGCGTAACACCAAGACGGTCTGCCGAACATGATGACCGGGAAGGATTTCTTCTATCTCAAAAAACCGTCCCCATACCTGTTGCAAATAATTATTCGAATGAAAGACTTGAGCTCGATAAGGACCGGACTGAGAAAACCGGTAAACCGTTCTCGTATCCGGTAGGGGGCCCTGCAAGGCCTCGCGAACCGTTGGGTCAATACGCAACATCGATTGAACAAGTCGATTCTTTTCATTATCGACCTCATCGCGAATTAAATCCCATGTGTCTTCATTGTGAACCGTTATATAGGCTAGTCCGTCATCAGTCATGATGCGGCGTAACTCAGCTAACCAACAAGTTTCAAAGGTATCAATATGAGTGAAGACAGAAAAAGCAGAGATCACGTCGATTGACTTATCGGGAATCGGCAGTGTTGGAATACAATGATTAAAAATCGGTTTTACCGTATGCGGCATATTTTCATAAAGCCAGCGAACATGCCGAGCATTGATGTCACTACCCCAAATCTCAGGAATTTCCGTCTGTGCTGCATAATGGCGAATCAATCTTCCCGATGCACAGCCAAAATCTAAAACCGCTTTGGGATTTACTGAGTATTTATTAACAGCATGCATGATTTTCAGGTAATCTTCAAAACCACTAAGCCAATAGACTCCGTCAAAACCCGGTGAATAGCCTTCACGATCTTCAGCGCACGGAATTGGGTAAGTGTCCCGAGCAACATACTCGCTGATGTCTTTTGTCCCAATCAAGGATTCAATTGCGCCTAACCGGTTGGGGGTGTCAAATGCCGAGGACTCCAACTCGCTGGGAGAATCTAAATTTTCAAAAGGCTTGGTGTCTAACGTATTGCGGGAAATATCCTCCTCCCACGCTACGGGACGACTTCCCTGGAGCCTCAGTGTAATCAATTCATTAATTTCTTCGGTAGAAAGATTCTGCTTGGATTCTTTTGATTTCAGCATTTTTAAACTGCCTTGGGGCTTACGCAGATGTGAAATTTGGCATAGATGAACAACGAATCCTAGCCAATTAAACAAGCAAAATGCAACCTCAATCATCCACCGCAACAAAAGGATTGGGCAATTGCCTCAATTCGTCTGAATAATTTGAACAAACCGCTCCGTCGACGCATGGACTTTGATTGCGCTGACACTCATTTTCAATAGCGCACTCTACCGATTCATCAAGCGTTGAAAACGACACCTCTCCACAACGTACGTCTATGGAATTGGGAGAACGGATACCAAGCCGAACCGAATCAGTATCCGCATTCAAAATTTCAAACTCAATACATCCGTCAATTACGAACGTCTCTCTGTTCTTTCGACTAAGCACCGGCATTACATTGCTCCTGGTCTCGATCAAACAAAAGCCATCCAACGATAGCTAAAACTCTGTTCCAAAACTCAGTCCGGAAAGTCAGGTAGACCTGACAGGGTTCTGGGAGAGAAACAACTTTCTCTAATTACCATTTTGTCCGGGTTCTAAACCAGTATCGCAACGCCCTCGACACGTTCGGTCACCCACCCAAACGAATGATCGAAATCTGTTGTATCTCCATCGGTGTCCTTAGAATGCTAGCGGTTTGTATTAAACTTTGCGGATTTTGAGGATAACTCTGCCTCCGTTTTCGTTCTCCGGTGGGGATGTATCGGTTTTACTGAGTAGACGGTTCCGTTTGTTCCGATTGTCAGAATTGTACACCCCGGTCAAATGGGGCAGGTTTCCGCTGTTTGCGTTTCAAAGTACGGTTTTCATGGCACGCTTTACTCTTTCAATCTTGTTTTCCTTGCTCGCTGCAGGTCTTTGCGATCTGTCGTATGGACAGGACGTAAAGCAACTCAACGGTCACCCCATCACAGCGGAAGACCAAGTCACCGAACGGCTGGAACAGACTCCCCAACCAAAGACGATCTCAAACGCCTTCACACGTTCAGCATCCACGGATTCGCCGCATGCTTCGGATATCGAAACGCGTGTCGAGACCTCCCAACCAACCGCTCGCAAACATGCGAGAGCCTATTACGAACCCGACGCAACTTATTCTAATCCGGGTCTCAAACCGTTACTCAGCCCGTTTCCTCGAACGCGTTCCCCTCGAACCATTGTCAGGTTCGATCAAAAATCGAAACAGGAAATCGTTAACAACCTAGATTTCGAATTTGGCACTGTCATGACATTCCCAGCCGTCACTGGAGAAACCGCCAGCTTCAGCAATCCATCGAGTTTCAACCTTGCCTCAACCCCTCTCCATCGATCTTCGGACGCAGTTAAAACAAAAGTAATTGAAATTTCAGCCGACACTCCGACCTCGCTACTGCCCAATCAACCTAACCTCTTTGAAATCAAGGTTCGAAATCCCTCTGCACATAACGCGACCAATATCATTGTCCAAATGCAAATTTCCAAGAACCTTATGTTAACTGGATTTGATCGCGTGAGCTGGATCGATGAAGGTCAAAGAACAGTCTCTTGGAAAATTGACAACCTGAGTCAGGAAACGGAAACGATTATTCGATTCCGAGCTCAATCCAACGCAATTGGCCGAGAGACGCACCTGATTACAGCGGGGATGGAAAATCAATTTCAAGGAAAATGTGAACTTGTGACTGAGGTAGTCACAGCGGTCGATGAAAAGCCGCATAAAAACGCCCTTCGCAACAACTAATTATCTTCAAGAACTGAATTTCAATTCCATCTTACTGGAACTGTGGAAATTAAAATGTCAATTTGGACGAAACCTCTTGCACTCACCCTTGTATCGGCCTGCTTCATCCTAGCCGTTTCGCCCCCCAACGGTGCTTTTGCTCAGTCTCCGAAAACGGCGGTCTTACTAACCGGTGCAACCGAATCTCTGCCCCAAGAAGAAGCGGGGACAACAGCGAAGCTAATCCAAATCTCACCCGCCAATGATCCCAAAACAGCTCCTTCCAAGCCGCATCACGTCGTCAATCATCTTGCCAACTTCAATGAGACAACAACAGCCCCACCAACTGTAGCAAGCCTCCCACCAAGCGAACCAATTGCTGCCCCAACAACGACTCCGCTACCGACCAACTCAAAGACTGCGTTACCTACAGTTATTGTCCGTCCACCTGCGGAAGGATTTTTCGAAGGAGACGGTGTTTTAGTTGACGTGGATCGGACGGACGGGAATTCAGCCGATGAGTTCGCAGTAAAGCTTCGCGTTCCACACTCAGTTAAAATCATTGAAGTGACGCCGATTCAAAATGGTTCAGTGGATCAGAATTATAAAATTCGACTAACTCAAAAACCAGACGAACGTCACATCACTTCCGAAATTACTCAATTACTTGAGAAGACACCGGGGGAGCTTGTCTCCAATCAAATCAGTGACGTATCGCCAAAACTGATGGAAACCAGCCCTGGATTCCAGCGAAACCCATTCTTTAATACCCAGACTCCCCCTCCAATAAAACGAATGGTGAACGAACGAACTGCCAAAGCACGAGTTGCCGAACTTACAGATAGCGTTCGAGAGAGGGAAACCACGGTCGCTCAAACCATTTCCGTCAAAAAGACACCCAAGCCCTCCGCAATTCCGAAACAGCGGGCAACTCAAGCGGTTTCTCCGGCTGCCTCGGTTTTGACCAAAGAAAGTGCGGCTCATCTAAGCAAATCGAAAACTGAATTGAATTTCACGCAGTATGCAACTCCCACTCTGGCCGAGCCTGCCCCAACCGAAGTTAGGAAAACAAATACAGTTCCGCCGATCGTTTCTTCGAGCCAGGCAAACTCAGCCGAACAGGCGATCTACAAAGCGGCTTCTGGTCAAGCAAGATCCTTTGAAATGCTCGAGGGCGTTGTATTCAACTCTGCCGACTCATCCATGCCCAGTCAAGTTCGAGTAAATTCAAAACTGGTAGGTCCGGAGACAATGGGCTTGAACGATGTTTGTGAATTCCAACTGGAGCTTCACAACCCCGGTAACGATCCGGAGGAAAATCTGAGTATTCAAATCACGCTTCCTCTAGGTCTTGAATTCTCGTCGAATAACGATCTTCCTCAAAACGGCACGCAAACTCAAACCTGGAACCTGCCTAGACTCGCTGCACAGGAAACACAGATCATCCAGTATTGGGTAAAATCGACGTCAGAGGGCTCCAAGACACAAAAACTTTGGATTAGTTCGAAGGGGAATGCTCCTCAGGCTCGCCAACTCGACACGATCGTAGATCTCGAATTTGAAACCGACGACGCTCCGATGCTTCCTTTTGAATCTGAAATCGAATAGTCTTTCAACGCGGCCAACATCTCCTCATAACGATAAAATACGGCTGGCAATCCCTTTTTTTACGATGCTAACCTGTTAAGGACTCTTTCTACACTTCTATTCCGCAGTCCTGACAGTGAGGACGATTCGAGAACGCTATACCGCTCAATGTTTGGATTGACGCTTTAGCGCTTGATAATTTCGAACTATCGGCAACTAATATAGATAACGCGTATCACTCCGGCCAAACAACTCGCAACCTTTGCTGATCAAACGTGGACTCTCCGATTCCTTCTCTCGAAACTCAAATATCCTCCGCGATGTTGCGCGATCAGTTTCGACTAAAGCGTGAACTTCAAAGACTCCGAAACGCAAAACTTGCCGACAAAGACACTCAAGTGGTATTGGAATCGTTGCGTGAACGACTTGACCGTTCCATTGCCAAGCGACGTAGTCGAGAAGAAAATTTACCAAAAACCAATATTGACCCAACGCTGCCGATCTTCGAGCGTCACGATGAGATCATCGAAACCATACAGAAGAACCAGGTCGTTATTATAAGCGGCGAAACTGGAAGCGGAAAATCGACGCAACTGCCGCTGATGTGTCTTCAGGCAGGATTCGGTACGGGCGGAATCATTGGGCACACACAACCCCGTCGAATCGCTGCAAGAGGCGTTGCATCACGCATCGCCCATCAGATCAAGCGTCCTCTTGGAGAAGAGGTTGGATTCAAAATTCGATTCGCAGATCAAACACAAGATCGAACTTACATTAAATTAATGACCGACGGAATTCTCTTAGCGGAGACGCAAAGTGATCGGTTTCTTGAACAATACAGTCTGATCATTGTCGATGAAGCTCACGAACGCTCCTTGAATATCGATTTTTTACTCGGTTATTTAAAGAAGGTTCTCACCAAACGAAAAGATCTCCGTCTGATCATTACCTCCGCGACCATCGACACTCAGCGGTTTGCCGACCACTTTACTCAAACAGTAGATCATCCGGTTCCGATTATCTCGGTAGAGGGCAGGACTTTCCCAGTCGAAATCCGCTACCAGCCTCCCGAAGAAACAAGTGATCTCGGCCGAGAAAAAACTGAAATCGAAGAGCATACGGTGCGCGTGTGTCGCGAATTAGCTTCGCTGGACGATGGAGACATGCTCGTTTTTCTACCAACAGAAGGGGACATCCGTTCGCTCAATAAAAAACTTCGAGCAGCACATCTACCCGGTCGCCAAACTGAAATCCTTCCTCTTTACGCACGGCTTTCAACCGACCAACAGAATCAAATCTTTCAACCCGGAAAAAAAAGACGCATTGTTCTTGCAACCAACGTGGCTGAATCATCAATCACCGTACCCCGCATTCGTTATGTGATCGATTCCGGAACCGCAAGAATGAGTTTTTATGCTCCGCGAAGTAAAGTTCAGCGATTGCCGATCCAAGCAGTATCGCAAGCCTCAGCTAATCAAAGGGCAGGGCGGTGCGGAAGAATTGGGCCGGGAATCTGTGTTCGTTTGTATAGCCAAGAGGACTATGAAGCTCGGCCGCATTTCACCACCCCTGAAATCAGACGCACCAATCTTGCATCGGTAATTCTTCAAACGCTCGCGCTCAAACTTGGAAAGATCGACGAATTTCCATTTCTTGATCCACCGCGAATCGAAGCAATCCGCGACGGATTCAAAACGCTATTCGAACTTGGGGCAGTCAACGAGCGACGCCAGCTAACTCCCCTCGGCAGGTCGCTTGCCCGGATGCCTGTCGACCCCAGAATCGGAAGGATGATTTTTGCAGCCGACAATGAAAATTGCCTAAGTGAGATCTTAATTATTGCCGCTGCATTGGAGATTCAGGATCCGCGTGTTCGCCCCCCGGAAAGACGCCAAGCGGCCGACACACAACACGAAAAATTCCGGAATGAAAAGAGTGACTTCCTCAGCCTCTTAAAGCTCTGGGATTATTTTCACCAACTCAAAGAGGATCTCTCCCGTCCGAAATTAAAACTAGCGTGCCAACAGAATTTCTTTTCCTACTCACTGATGCGGCAGTGGCAGGACATTCACCGCCAACTTCGGTCAATGGCCAGCGACCAGGAATTGAAAACCCGCGCTCGCAAAGACGACTACAATGCGATTCATCGAAGCCTATTATCCGGATTGCTTTCCGGAGTTGCTCTCGCAGGCGATCGTCACGAGTACACGGGGGCGGGGAATATTAAATTTCATCTTTGGCCGGGATCAGGGATTTTCGAGTCGAAACCCCAATGGATCGTTGCAGCGGAAGTCGTAGAAACCTCTCGCCGATACGGTAGAACCATTGCAAAGATCTCCCCCGAGTGGATCGAGCCACTAGCAGAGCATCTCGTCAAGCGACGCTACTCTGACCCTCACTGGAGCAAAAAAAAGCAAACAGTTCTCGCCTCTGAACATGTCACACTCTTCGGACTTCCCATCGTCGCCGGCCGACTGAAAAATTACACGAAAATTGATCCGGAATTATCTCGAGATCTGTTCATCGAGCGTGGACTCGTGGGCAACGAATTTGAGGATTCTCAAAATTTCTATCAGCACAATCAGTGGCTGCTTGAAGAAGTAAAATCCGAAGCTGCCAAAACGCGTGACCGCAATTTGATTGTTGACAACGACGATCTCATTAATTTTTATCAAGAAAAATTACCCGAATCAGTTGTCGACCGATTCAGTCTAAAGCGGGCAATTAAAAATTCGCCGGAACTCGATCAACGCCTGCGAATGACACGGGCGGACTTGCTTCCCTCTTCTGAAATCACCGATGTTGGGCAGCAATTTCCAGATCAGGTGCAAGTCGGATCGATGCAAATCCCCATTCAATACCGGTTCTCGCCTGGAGCCAAAGATGATGGGGCAACGATTAAACTACCTCTCGAAGGAGTCGGCCAACTCGATGATGCTCAAACTGGATGGTTGATTCCAGGCCTACTTGAAACTCGAATAATTTCGCTAATTCGAAGTTTACCAAAATCGGTACGTCGGAACCTCGTTCCTGCTCCAGACACGGCCAAAAGAGTAGCAAAGGAAATCAACTTTGGGCAGGGAATCTTCCTCAATTCTGTTGCGCAGGAACTGTCCAAAATTGGCGGAATTCCCATTTCTTCCGAGATGTTCAAAACTGACAAAATGGAAGATCACCTAAAAGTAAACCTGCAAGTTCTAGACGAAACTGGAGCGGTTGTAGCCGAAGGTCGGTCCATCGCCGAAATTCGCGAACAACTCGGCGATGAGTACAAGAGTAACATTGTTGAAATTGAAGATTCCAACTGGAATCGTGATGGGCTTCAGAATTGGTGCTGGCAAGATTTCCCAAAGGAAATCACCATTCAACGGGGAGCGACAAAGTTAGCATCTTACCCAGCTATTCTAGATCAAAAGGACGGGGTGGGTTTACGACTTACTGACTCAACCAATGCCAGTGACAAAACCACACGTCAAGGACTCGTACGGCTCTTTCGAATCACCAACCGAAAGTCGATAAAATCACAAGTGAATTGGCTACCCGATTTAAACCGGCACGCCATCCCACTGTCAAAGATCATCCCCTCCGGCGAATTGAGCAATCAATTATCTGATTTGATAGCCCGAATAGCATTTGTTGACCGGAACAAAATCCCAAGATCCCGAGTGGAATTTGACACGCTTCAGTCAAACGCCGTTGAGCGAATCAGTATTGCCAGTCAAAGTGTTGCCAAATGGCTACCCAAACTCGCAGATGCTGTCCATGAGCTGCACCTAAGGTTGGAGAGTATATCTTCTCGGTACACCGAGACAAAAAACGATATTTCATCACAAGTCAACGAATTGAAGGCTGGCGGTTTTCTTTCAGAAACACCATGGCCGTGGCTTGAGCAATACCCTCGTTATTTCGAGGCGATGAGCTATCGATTGGAAAAACTCGATTCGACTTCAACCGAAAAAGAACACGCCAATACAAAGGAAATTGCCTATCACTGGGAACGCTACCAAGCCGAGACTGCGCTGCACTTGAACCACGGCATTGTGGATCCGGAACTTGAAACGTACAGGTGGATGATCGAAGAGCTAAGAGTCTCTCTGTTTGCTCAACCCCTGGGAACCATGGTGAAAATTTCACCGCAGCGAATGGAAAAACAATGGAGTCGCATCAGGCACACTTGATAATAGTCAATTCGCCGAGACACAAAATCTATTAAGCTCCATTACTTTTGATCCGCTGGATTAAAATTGGGGGCAGAAAAGGCGGGCATCTTAAATCCCCCGGTCTTCGATGCTTCGTTTCCGCTCTCCTCAGCGCCATTCTCTCTGATTGGCTGAAATCCGCTTGGACGAAATGGCTTAGTCTCTGGAGGGGCGTCTGACCTAAAATTTTCACTAAGCGGTTTGGAAAATTGTTTAACCTGAGCAGGCGGTGTCATTTTGAAACCGGCCGGGGGATTGAATCCACTCGTCACGGACGCTGCCTTCGAGTCGGTGGAATTCATAACCGGTGGCTTACTTGCCGGCGACAAGGAAAAACCTGGCCCCGACTCAACAGCCTTGGGGAGAGGTGCCGGCTGCGCCGCAATACCACTGCCCGAAGGTGGGCGCCGGTTAGATATCAAGTCTGACTCCGGTGGAGAGAGGATGTCCTGAATCCGAGCTTCTTGCTTTTCCTGCAATACCGATGTCGTTCCCGCCTGCGCATCGCCTACGGCTGATCCAGCATTAAAGTCGGGAGCCCTGGCGATACTAACCGTCGGCGAATCAACGCTGCCAATCACCGAAGTCGGAGCATTACTTAAATTCGATGCGACGGGTGGAGTTTTCGCTGGAATCACACTTGTTGCAGCCACGTCGGCCGGAATGACCGTAGGCAGAGTTGATTTTGACGAGAGTCCATTTTGCGGTCTTGATGTAACAGGGACTTTAGCAATCAACATCTCAACCACCTCTACAGCCGACTTGGGCTGGGTAGCGACGCTTAGGGCATAATCTCCGATAGTTCGGTTATAACTCACAACCGATGTGATCAAGTCACGCTCCGCCGCATATAAAACCTTCCCAGCTTCGAGCGCGGTGAGCAAATGTGTTTCTTCAGTTGGGTCAAGGATTCGATCAGCTGCAGATTTCGCATACCCCACTGCTTCGGCGCGTCTTTCAATGAGAGCGAGCATTTTCGGCAGCACCAAATCAATCCCCCGAAACTTAGATGGTACAAGCTGCCGGGAAAAATAAAGCTCATAGTTTGTATTGTATCGTTGAATCAACGGCAAGTCATTTGGAATTGGACTCACCGAATCCTGACTTAAAACAGGCCAATACTGAGCGAGCGCCGCCTGTGATTTCACCAACTTAATTTCCGCAGCCATCACCTCATTAGCAACGACTGCCTCGACGGCAGTCAACAACGCCTGCTCCGAACTTGAAGGGGGAACCGGCACTTGTTTTAACCACTGGCTGTATTTCTCAGAGGCAACATAGTTCGCCCAGTCACTGTAGGTCGTCCAATACTGCTGTACCAAATTACTTCGGCGTTCAAGCGTAAGCGGTTGGCGGAAAAAATCTACGAGATTCACTGGCTTGCCTGGCAGAGGATTCTCATACTGCTCAAGCGAATATCTTAAGATCAACTCTTTTGCGGTCGCCGGTGTGAACTTAGTTTTTTTATAAACAGCTTCCGAAAAACCGGCGAGCTGTACTGCGTTTGCCTGCCGATCAGGAGCAAAAGCGTTCGCTTCATCAGGCGTGTGAGTTGGAATCTCGGATGCGGTCAACACTTCTCGAATCGGTTGATCCAAGGGTGGCGCTACCTGAGATCCTTGCGATTCCGTCTGCTCTTTTTTCAAAACCGGTAGAAAATCCGACCGTAAATTATCAGCGGTAAATTTAGGTACAGACTGTTGAGCTCGCACAACATCGTCTTGAATCGGCATAAACGAACCACCGGTAGAGAGGGGGGATTCTTCAATTGCCATTTCTGCCTGAGCAGGAACAACACTAGGGTCTGGCCTTCGCGAAACCGCTTCCGCTCTTAAATCATTCACAAGGGGAGCCCCAAAGCTCTTTACGTTCGGCCCAGCCGGCATCAATAGATCTCTTGGTGGTTCAGGCGTTCCAATTGCCTCCAATAAAACTTCTGAATCCGCATCCTCCTCGGCTTTGCCGATCGAAAGAGATGAAACCAGACCGGGGGCTGAAACGTGCTTTTTGCTTAACTTTTGATGAAAACCGGTGCCTGTCCCATCCCCTTCATTGGAATTTGAACTGACAACCCTGCTGGGAAGCGGTGGCGCTGAAAAGCCAAACTCACTCTCCTGAGCAAACCCTAAAATGGGAAATCCGAGTACCAACAAGACAATGATCGATTCAAGCTTCTGCTTAATCAGCCCAAAACAATCTTCGATTAATTGCGATACCAAAATGAGCATCCGTGCACCTCTGGTTAGTGATTTCATGCGTGCCCCGTTTAAAATACAGAACCGCCATCACTGAATTTGTCCCGTATCAAATTATTAGTCAATGCTGATTATGTTTAAGCCCCAAACCACACCACCACCAACCCAACCGGCCCAAGCTACCGATCTTACTTTCCTCACTCACTTGATTATAAAAAAATGCCCCCGATAATTACTCTGGGGGCACTTATGCAAAGCATAAAAGCGTTGAACAGTTTTAAAAGCACTTACAGATTCGTCTCGAGGAACCGTTGTATAACACCACGTGGACTACGACTCTTGTATGTGACAGCACTTTTGATTCTGTCGAATGCTACTGCGGAAGCTTGCCAACTCCTCAGTCTTCCTGCGCCCCCCCTCCCAACCAATACGGAGAAATCCGTTCAAGCATTCTTGAACGAGTATTGGAATCGTTCTCCACAGAATGCTCTCGCCTCTGAGACTTTTTATAGAGATCTTAAATCGCCTTCAGCCATCGTTTCGGTTGCCTACGCAGTAAATCGTCTTCAACAAAACAAAACCAATGAAGCAAAAGTTGTTGCGGAAAAAATTACCGCGACCTTTCCAGAGAATCTCGACGGATGGATGTTGATTTCGTGGTTGAATGCATTGGAAGATAAATTTGATAGTTCGCTCGTCTCCATTCAGTCCCTAAATCGCCAACTATTGGCTAACGCTGACCTTTCGATGGAATCCAGATCCTCCATTTATTCTAGATTAGGGAGGTTGATCGGTTACCTCGAGGGGCCAGTTGCCCATCGCGTCAATCAGAATTTACTGCTCACGACGACCCAGATGATTACGAGGACTGCGCCTCCAAAAAACCTTCACGACTTCAATTTGGGGCGCGCGAGGGTGTCGGACAAATACGCTGAAATCAAAAACAACCAAACGCAAAAGAAAAACGAAGAACTCGCAAAAGTTGCACAACGCGATCAAAAAATAGAGCAGATTCTAATTCGGGAAAACGAAAGTTTGTCAGATTCAGAACAAAGACTTTCCGAGGAAATTGCCAGCGTCAGGCAGGACGCCAACGCCAGAATTTCAACACTTGAAAATCAAGGCTCTGAAATTGAGCAGGAACGAACAGCTACCTCGTTCGAAATTCAAAACCGCCAAAACAGACTTCTCTATCTCTATGAAGAACTGGCCCTGTTGAACCTAGGTCCAGTCAGTCGATTTTGGGCTTATGATCCACGGATTGAGATTCGAAATATTGAATTTCAACTATCGCAAAAGCGAAGCGATTGGAATGGCTACTCATCTCAATTGCAAAATATCAATAATGAAATATCTAGGATCCAAGTCTTCGCCGAACAAAGAACCGATACGCTTACCAAAGAATTAAAAAAAATTAATGGCTCAAGACGTCGTAATCTCGGCAGACTCAAACGCATTGCTTCGGGGCCTCAGATAGCCGATGGCAAAAAAAATGCAATGAAAATCCGGTTAACATCGCTGGCCACCTACGATGAAATTTCAGAAGAACTTTATCGCCAAGAAATCCTCAACCAATTTCCTCGGAACCCAAACCTTAAAAATTAATCTTGAAATGATCGGGCTCAGTTCATTTCTAATAGTTCACCAATCCATTCCTTGAGTCGCTCAATCGGCAAGCCGACAACATTTGATTCGAGCCCGCTCTCAAGACGGAGCCAACTGAGACCATCCTGATACCCAAAAGCTCCGGCCTTACCGATCCAATTGTCCGTATCAAGAATTTCTTGTAACTGTTGGCTCTCGAGAAGATCCATCGTCAACACCGATTGCTCCAAGTGAAGCAAGTGGCAATCACTCGGTTTTTTCCACAGACACACTCCGGTTAGTACGCGGTGCTTTTTTCCACTCATTAACATCAGCATTTTCTCCGCATGTTCTCGATCAACCGGTTTACCAAGAATCTCTCCCTGGCACTCCGCCACAGTATCAGCAGCGAGTATGACTCCGGAATTATATTTTGGAGCGATGGCACGTGCTTTGAGAAAGGCTGATTGCAAGACGAGATCTTCGGGTGAGCACTTTGAACAAATACCTCTCTCCACCGAATCGTCAGGGGCATCAGTGATGAATTGAAATCCTGCACTTTCCAAAAGCTTCGCGCGACGCGGCGATTGGCTTGCAAGGATGAGGGAGAACTCAGTGGTTTGTTTGGTCATACCGGTTTAATGTGCTAGTCTTGTGAAATTGTCATCTCGTACAGCGGCCAGTTAAATTTTGTGATTGAAAATAATGCGGCCAAGACCGGAAAAACTAAATGTCCTGTTTGAAGACAATCACTTACTGGTTGTTAACAAACCTGCATTATTGCCAACGATGGGCGTTAAGGAAGGCGAGTTAAGCTTGCTCAGCCAATCTCGGCAATATATTAAAGATAAATACGACAAACCCGGGAATGTGTACCTTGGGATCGTTAGCCGCCTCGACGCGTTTGTGAGCGGCGTAATCGTCCTTGCAAAAACCTCAAAAGCAGCCGGTCGGTTATCCGAGCAGTTTCGAAACCGTTCAGCCAACAAGACTTACTGGGCGATCGTTCCGGACGCTTTAAAGCAAGAAAGCGGAAAACTGGAAGACTGGGTAATTAAAAATGAATCGCTTCACCGCATGACGGTCGTTCCCAAAGGGAAAAAATCCCCCGCTGGAGCGAAGGTTGCCCGCTTGAATTACAAAACCATAGGTATCGAGAGTTCCAATCGCCAAGCACCCACAAAATTAATCGAAATTAAGCTCGAAACAGGTCGAAAACACCAAATTCGCGTCCAACTTGAAAACGCAGGCGCCTCCATTGTGGGGGATCGGAAATATGGAAGCGATCTTCCCTTTAAGCGTGGAATCGCACTTCATTCCCGTGAACTCTCGATCGAGCACCCCACCAAACGGGTCATACAATCGTTTCAAGCGGAAACACCATCTTGGTGGAACATTCATCGGTATTCGTTATCATAAAAAGTGTTCCTAGTTCCCCAGCAACGCTTTTTTCTCACCCATAATATTCGGTCGATGGTTGCGTTTAAAGCATTGAGTTTTGTATGAACACCACCCAAACAAATTTTCGCGAAACTGCGCTCGCCAGTGAACTGGTGACCGAAGAGCAATTGCGGAATGCAATGAACGAATTAGCGAAAACGCAAGATGGCGATTCGTCGGGTTCAGCAACACTTAGTGAAAAGAGAATCGCTCAGCAACTCGTTGAAATGAAAGTGATTTCTGCCTATCAGGCGGATCAATTACTAACCGGTCGAACAAAACTCAACCTTGGTCCTTACATCATCACCGATTGGATTGGTCAAGGTGGAATGGGACAGGTCTTCAAAGCCGTTCACGAAATGCTCGGCCGAGAATCTGCCGTCAAAGTATTACCACTCCACAAGACGACCCCTGAGGCAATCGAGAACTTCCGGCGGGAGATTCGAGCTCAGGCAAAACTGGATCACCCCAATCTTGTCCGAGCCTTCGATGCGGGTGAAGATGGAAACGTTCACTACCTCGTAGTCGAATATATTCCGGGCACAGATCTACGGCGACTCGTTCGCTCAAAAGGGAAACTCTCGGTCCAGCAAGCAGCTAACATTATCAAACAATCTGCCGAAGGGCTCGCTCATGCACATGAACGTGATTTGATTCATCGCGATATTAAGCCCGGCAACATCCTTGTCACCCCCGATGGAGTTTCCAAACTATCTGACCTTGGACTGGCGTTTTACCTTAACGACGCCACCGATCCGAGAGCGGGAAAGATCGTCGGCACCGCTGACTACCTCTCGCCAGAACAAATCCGCACTCCGCAACACATTACCAGTGCCAGTGATATTTATTCGCTTGGCTGCACCCTGTACTACGCAGTTACAGGGAAAGTCCCTTTTCCAGGCGGCACCCCCAAAAGTAAAGCCAGGAGACATTTGGAAGAAACACCGTGGCATCCAAGACGGTTCAACGAAGAAGTCAGTGATGACTTTGTCGACCTGATTGGTGACATGATGGAAAAAGATCCCAAAGAACGAATTCAGTCCGCTGAAGAAGTCGCCGAACGTCTCGCTCCATGGGCGGCTGACGATAGCCCGCTTCTGCGAGAAGACATGGGCGACCGACCTCGCTGGATGCCCGAACCGATTGGGTCACCGGATGCTCAGGACACCGATCCCGATGACGCCGTTACTGAAATGGCGATGCACGAAATAAGCGACACTTCGCAAAGCAGCATCCACGGTACAATGTCTGATGACAATTCGATCTCAGGCCAACACAACAAACCCCCACCACCGCTTTCGACGGTCGAACAGTATAAAACTGCGGGTAGGCTTGACGATGCGATCACCTTCTCTTTATCAGCACTGTTCGTCACGGCCGTCGTATGCCTCTCCATCGGTATTCTTGTCGGCTTCATCGCCGGCTTCTTGATGGCGAAATAACACTGACTTAACCAATCACAATGGCATGAACTTAATACTGTCCTAATACGGGGATAACCTCTGTTTGCAGTCCGCCAGTGACATTTACCTGTGAATCCGCGTCGATAAACACATTGATTTCGCTACGTATTCCAAATTTCTCCAGGTAGATCCCCGGCTCAATCGAGAAGCACGTCAGCGGGAGAACGAGACGGTCTTCCTTTGTTTCTAAGTCATCCATATGGGCACCGTTGCCGTGGGTTTCCGTCCCAATATTATGGCCTGTTCGGTGGATAAAGTACTCCCCGTATCCGGCATCTTCAATTACCTGGCGCGTCGCGCGATCGACTTCCCACCCCTGCAACTCTCGACCTTCGGCAAAAGCACTCCTCGCACAATCGATTCCCGCATCACGGGCGGCAGCTACGATGTCAAAGATCTTTTTGTATTCTTCTGGAACACTCTCTCCCATGAAACCAACCTTCGTGAGATCGCTGTAAACACCTTCGGGAACATCCATCTTCGCCCACATGTCCAGCAACACAAAATCCCCTACTTTAATTTCAGCATCGGCTCCATGTGAAGGACAATAATGTGGATCGCCGCTATTTGCATTGACGCCGACAATTGGCGGGTGGTAGGTCGTCATACCATGCTCGGCATAGTAATCCATCACGTAGTCTTGCACCTCAGCTTCGCGAATCGCTTTGCCACTGCGAAGACTTTCGGCGATCAACTTCCAAGCTTCATCAAATGCCGCACGATTCAATTCATCAGCCCGCAAATGAAGGTCCCACTGCTTGTCCGTCCATCTTGCTTCAAAATTCTGAATTAGATTTCCGGAGCTTACCACCTCGACACCTAGTCCCCTTACCAACTCCACGGTTCCTGCGTCCACCCTCGAAATATAAGGATTGGCATTATCTGGAGAATACTCCATCGCAACTTGCCCACACTCTCCAACCATTTCCTTCAAACCGTCGTGCAATTCCTGCCAAGTCAGATATACAATTTTTTTCCCCAGCAAGTGATCCAATGCAGACGATTCAATACGATGCACGAGCTTTACGGGCTCACCCTGAGCAGGAATAAAGTAAAAGAACCGTCGCGAACCTTTCTCTGATTCAGAGATCCCTAAAACATTTAGCGCTAAAGGATTCAAGCCACGAAAATCGTATAATAGCCAACCGTCAAAACCAAAATCCCGGATTGAGTCTTGGATTGAATTCAGTTGAAATTTCCGACTAGATTTTGAATTTGTCATACGAAAGCTCTTTCGAAACCATATTTTTTTTTGAATAATCCAAGCTACTTTACCCCATCTTAATAGAACGCGGTAAAATCAGGCTGTATTACTTAAACGATGAAACTCTGGCTCCACAAAAAAATCGTGAGTACGAACCGTGGAGTTCCCATCCAACTGCGAATCCTGAAATTTCCACCTAGGTAAGTCATGAAATTCCGTTCAATTAAACCGCACCAATTTATTGGCCTCGTAATAATAACTTCTATGCTTCTTACTGCGAACACCGGTAAAGCCCAGGAGGATGCCGGAACCGCGACCGAATCGGGGAACCGAGCGAAGCCTGCCGAACAGATACCCGGCAATTTCATTCGATTTCACATGTGGGACGGATCGATTGTTGCGGGGCAAGTAACCATTGACGTTGTCTCGATAAAAACGGAGTTCGGAGTCCTTGAAGTTCCGGTAGCCCGAATTAAGAAACTGTTTCCCGGTTTAAATAGCTTTCCGGAACTGGACAAGAAAATCAAAGACCTCATCACTCAACTGAGCGATAAAGATTTCGCTATGCGGGAAACTGCCCAGCGCGAATTGACGAATATGGGACTTCAAATTAGAGAACAACTTGCAGAAGTTAGTTCCGACGGGGGTGCCGAGCAAAAAAAGCGATTGGCAGAAATTAGACAAGCAATCGAGGAAGAATTCGAAGACGCTGAAGAAAATGGAGAAAGCTCGGAACGGGCATTGATTCGAGGGGACTCAATCGATACTCCGGAATTTAATATTGTCGGAAAAATCTTGCAGGAAACCTTCACCGTCAACAGTAAATTTGGACAACTCACAGTCGAGCTAAGCGACGTTAAAATGGCGGATCGCCCGGTTCTGGAAAAAAAATCCGCGACTAAGAAAAATGTGAAAATTGAATCCGATGCGTTCTTCCAGCGAACACCAGCCAACACACGTATCCGAGTCACCAAAGGAGACAAGATCTCCATCAAAGCCGATGGAGTCGTGCAATGGACTAACTGGAGTACCTCATCTACGCCAGAAGGATTGACCAACCAGGGGCAATTTCAGGGAATTCAAAGCGGCACGCTGTGCGCGAGAATTGGTTCTTCAGGAAAGATATTTAAAATTGGAAAAGCGTATACCGGGGTAGCCAAGCAATCAGGAACGCTCTATCTGGGTATCGCGATACAAGATTCTTATGTTCAGCAAAACTACCGATGGACTGGAAATTACAATGCTAAAATTCGCATCACACCGCCTGAGGCAGAATAAGACAACCACAATCAGCTAGATATCTCTTACCTGATTTTTGGTAATGCGAGCGGTTCTGTTGCATTGGCAGGGGGAGAATCTAAGGGCATTTCCAACTCCTCGTCGTTCCCCGTGGCTTTTCGCTTCACGGTGATTCGAATTGTTTCGCCTGCCTCGAATCGATTGATGAGCTGTTTCAATCGCAGCATATCGTTGACCGGATTGCCATTAATACTTAGGAGAATGTCTCCCTCTTTTAATTCCAATCGGCTCGCGGGAGATTTAGGATTCACCTTGTTCACAAGGATTCCATCACCCTGTGGATTGGGACCGGATTGAATACCTATAAATGCGGGACGAATATAATCGCCGGCCATCAATCGCTCCAAAAGTTCATTCGCATTCGCTAGTGGAATAGCAAAACCGATTCCCGAGTCATACCACTCCACTCCCGCCGCTACGGCCTGAGACTGAGGATTCATAGGCACGCAAATGCCAAGCACGCGTCCCTCGATATCGACCAGAGGTCCGCCGTAATTGGCGGGACTGATATTGGCATCGGTTTGAATCGCGCGACCGCCAATTCTATTCTTTGCACTAATAATTCCCGTGGACATTGCTGGGCTGGTATCGCCATAACCAACCCCTAGCGAAATTGCCCATTGACCAACCTTGATCTTGGACTCATCCAACATTTCCGGAACGGGTAAATCCGTCTTTCCATCAATTTTCAACAGACAAATTTTTCGGGTGTCATCGCGGCCAACCAGTTTGGCAAAATGACGCTCACCGTCTCCCAGAATAACTGAGATTACCGGCGGCCTTTGAATGAAATTAAATGTGCTTGTAAGAATGTATCCATCTGGAGAAATAACGATTCCGGTTGTATTCCCCTCTCCCTGCTTTCGAATACCTCCGATCCGTCCTTGAACTGCTGAAACTCCGCCGTACGATTCAATAGTCACCAAGGATGGTGCAACTCGACCAGCCGCTTTGCGAAAAGCCCTAGAGGTAAGCGCCATTGCTTCTATCAACTCCACTTCGGATAGCTCAGAAGCCGCCGAATCAGATTCATCAATCTTCCATTGATCGTTGTCGTTTTGAGCAAGCGCGAACGCGAATGGATTAAACAACAGCCCAAACAAGCCGCCAACGATCAAGTACAAAATTTTACCAGGCATACACCTCTACTCCATCTAAGGGACTCATGTCGCTCTACCGAAGAGTCATTTCTTCAAACGCGGAGCAATCCTAACACGCACCATTTCAACACCGCGTTTCACAATCATTAATACCTCCTCTTCAGGGCGTAAAGATTTAAGAGACTCAGCGTAATCTTTTAAATTGCCAATTTTCTCACCGGCAATCGATACGATCATGTCGTCGCTCTTTAGTTTGGCTTGGGCTGCAGGTGATCCGCGAACGACTCGATCAATATAGGCAGGATTATTCCTCCCACCAAGCTTGAACAAGACGATTCCAAATTCAACGTCCTGCCGCTCCATGACCGGCTTAACATCGCTGGTCACGCTCGCTTTCCCATCTACAAATGCCTTGAGCACTGGACTTGGCACGGCATAATTGAGTCGCGTGTTGGTCTCCGAACTATTGATAATCTTGCCTACGATCCCAACCAACTTCCCGTCAGGCGTTACTACCGCGCCACCCGATGCCCCAGGATTACTGGTAATCGCATCAATTAGAATCAACTCCCCGCGATAGGCCACATCTCGTTTGGTCAGTCGGGCCTCCATCGTCGTCCGCAATGATATCACGCCCAGCATTGCCGAAACCGGTTCATCTTTATCAGCCACCTTAAACGCGTTACTTAAGGCAATTACCCAGTCTCCCTTTTCACCAACGGATTCTGCTGAAAGCTCAAAAAAATTAGGCGTATCTGCTTGGATCTTCAGCAACGACAACTGTGTCTCTCGATCACGTTTTAGAATGGTCGCAATATGCTCCGCACCGTCAGCCAGTACCACTTTAACCTGCCTGCCATCGAGAAAAACACCCTGCGAAGAAAGGATTAGCCCGTCCTTCGAGACAATAATCCCGGTCGCAAACCCCTCAACTTTTCCAGCCGAAGCCCCGAATACCTTGGCCATTTTTGGCTGTGACTTCGATATCGCTCGGTTAACAAAACTAGACTGACTTTTCTGCTGTGCGACAGCAAGTTGGTTGCCGGTTATCTGCAACGCACAGCCAACCAAAATCGCTATCCGCCAACCGAATCTATTCAATTTAGTTTCTCCTCAAAACAACCGATGCACCCTAAACTATGTTCCTTAAGGCATTCACTTCGTTTGGGCATTCGCGTAAAACAAATCATCTGGCACAGTCTTCAGCCACTCGAAATCCGAATCGATCACTTGCCGTTCGACACTTTCCTCAAGTCCAAAAACTCTCTGACGTTTGAGCGGCAACTGCACAGGTCCGACCTGTGTCCACGATTCAAAAGTAGTGCCTCCACCAATCAAGCAGTCTCTCTCAAAAGAAGATTTGACCAAATTAATGTTTGGTTTCCCGTCGAGGTCAAACATGGAAAACCAGCAGTACATTGAGTCACCCTCGGATGGATCGACCTTAAAGCGATAAGCATTTGCGCCAATGGCTTTATCACTTCCATCTATCAGGACTTTCCCAAATAAGTCAAACGGCTTCTGCCGAAAAACAGCGCTCATCATTAATGCCTGATCAAAGCCCCACTTTGACTGTGATTCACGCAAAGACAATTCTGACGTCTTACCTTCCTCGGTCAGCCAAAAAGAATCGCCATCGTACTGATAAACAACCAGTTGACCGTCAATGGTCTGGTCGACACGAATCCGACCGTCCGAAGCCAGCCAAGTCTCTTGAGTTCCCTTTACTTTGCCATCCTCTAAAATTTCACCTGCCAACTTTACAACGCCGATAGAAAATTCTTGATGAATACGTTCTTTCCACTGCTTGAGGATTTGCTGAGCGTAGCCTCGATTAATTTCTGGGTAACGGATATCACCAGGATTTGCTGACAGCAGCGCAATCATCTCTCGCTGACGTTCCAGTTGCTTCTTTTTTTCCGGATCTTTCTCCTCTTTACCACCCTGTCCGCCGCGAACGCGAGGCTTGGCATACGGGAGACCAAACGTCCGCACCACGATTTGATGTTCAGTTCCATCTTGTTTTCGAATCAAAAGCTCGGTAGGCCAATCTTCGGGCAATGTACAGATTAAATTAGTAAACTGATTGGCGTTTTTGACCTTCTCCCCTTCGAACTCCAACAGCTCATCTCCCAGATCAAGCCCCGCTGCTGCGACTGGAGCGTCTCGATTTAATTTTGAGCAAACAACTTTTCCTCCGCGATCAGAAAAACTCGCATCGAGTGTCGCATGCTCCACTAACTTGGTGGCTAATAGATCAGGAATAAAGTTCTTTATTTGGTTCGCAGAAATAGCGTAACCCAATCCAACATTCACTCGGCCCCGTTCCTTAAAACTCCCTCGTCCATTAATTCCAATCACTTCGCCATTGAAATTGAACAATGGACCGCCGGAATTCCCCGGATTGATCGATGAGTCCACCTGGATGCAGTTACCGTAAACCAGTTGATTCTTCCCCGCTCCCGGTTGATAGCGCTTCACGCCACTTACAATTCCCAGCGTAACAGTAGGAACTTGATCTTCCGTCAATATAAAAGGATTGCCCATAGCTAGAGCCCAATCGCCCACCTTGACCTTATCGGAGTTCCCGAGAGGAGTTGCGGGAAAGACGGACTTTCCTTCCAACTGAATGATGGCAAGATCCCCGCCCGGATCCGTTCCGATCAATTTCCACTTGTACAATTCGCCATCGGCGAGTCCACCCCATCCTTTCACACCCGCTCCCATGATGACATGGTGGTTGGTTAAAACGATACCGCTGGGATCGATAATCACACCCGAACCACCGCCCTGGCGATCTTCGTCATAGATGGCAACGACACTTTGGATCACTCGATTGATCGCTTGAATCCGGTAACGCTCAATCGCTGCGACGCGCTGTCGGTCTTGCAGACTCAAATCGTCGTCAGCATTCAGGTAGCAAAGGGGAGCAATTAAAATGCACACGAGCCAAGAAAAAACAATACGAACCTCGAGGTGCTGCTTGATCATAATTTCACTTATCCATAAAGCCAACTGCTCATTTCACCAAGATTCGATGAACCAACTTTCAAATGATCGGAGAGTGCAATCAACCCTATTTAGTTTTTAAAAACCGAGCTTCGCCCCAGTTGGCATGATCGCCCAAATCAAACTCCGCTCCAGGAGACACCACCAGAACGATCTCCTTAATTCCCTCAATATCAACATCTATTTCCAAGGGACCTCCACCGCCGGTCACTCGTTCAGACCAGAGTTCGATTCCATCACCACGAACAATCATTTGGCAATCGCCGCGCCCATTGGTTTCAGCGGCAATTCCCGCAATCGCAGAGAATCGGTCAAAACCTGATTCATTTGCAAATACCAGCCTTGACGAGGCCTGCACTCCTAATCCTTTTTTGAATGTTCTGACTTCCTCAGAATCCTTCAGTCGTATCTCAAGTGGATTACCCGCAACACTCAAGTTCCTCTTCCAAGGCCGTTGAAAGGCAAAGACCGCCTTCTCTTGAACCTCAAGCGGTTCCTGTTCGGAGAGATACCTCAACCGATCTGACTTAATCGTGATCGAACTAACGTTTCCCGCCAAAACTTCAATCGTATTTCCTGCTGCGACTCCAACTTGGAAAACTCCACCCTCCAGTTCAAGGATTTCACCGACCATTCGAGAACCATCCACTAGCTGGATCAAAGCGATCGTTTCTGTTGGTTTTTCAAGGCCTAGATCCGCTGTGATAATTGCTTTCACTTTCTCAAGACCAATCTTCTTTGACTCACCTTTGTACTCAAGCCTCACAAATTCTGAATCAACCGCTTCCAGTATCCCCTCAACCATCCTCTCGCCAGAGGAGGTGTTTACGACCACAGTATCAAAGTCAGCAGAGGGATTTTTAATTTTTCGATCGACCAATGGCGAGTTCGTCCAAACAATTGCACGTAACAATTCGAGCGGCAGTTCACGCGATTTAAGAGACGAAACCAATTCAAGTTTTTCATCCTCCATCGAAACAGAGCTTACCCACAATTCTCCTCCCCCGACCAATTTTAAATTAGCACCATCAGCTGGAGTGTCGCTAGTTTTCCTTGCGGTATTGATGGACAGCACCTGCTGGACATTTAAGTCTGGCGGTAATTTATCTCCCTCAATCTCGCCCCCCGATGCAATCGCCTTTATCGAAGAATTGATGGTTTTGCCGTTAATCAATTCGATAGACACTCGGCCTAGATCGTTATCCTGTGTCGATGCGGTTGCAGGAGCAACAAGCCAATTTCCGCAGAAACCTTCTGACGAAATAAAATCACCTAGGCAAACACCAACCAGAATCCCCGTCCAAGCCAGTAACCTATTGGAAGAGAAAAAACAGCCGTTCAGATTATTGTTTTGCAGTCGAATCTTCATGCTGTTATTGTATCTCACATTCGATTAAATGTCTTGAGAGCAAGAGACCAAGACACAATAAAAAACGGCACTCCCCACATTGGGCAGTGCCGTATTAGTTATCTCAACTGACGAAAATAGCAGTTATTTTTCACCTTCGCCGTTCGCAGCCTCAGTGTATCTTTCTACAATGTCACGATACCTCGCCGGTAATTTTTCCTTTACAGCGTTGTTCGCTGGATCTCGACTGCGATCTCTCAGCCGACTCCAAGGACTCGCCGGGGAATCATCGTACGACTTTTTCACAACCTGACCGTTGGGATTACTACTCGACCCACCCTTTTGGCTTTTCTTACTTTGGCTTGGCTTCGACTGAGCTTGCTTCTGACCAGAAGCTTTTTTACTCGCCTCTCAGGTACCGCCTTGTTTACAGTTTGAACTGCACTCTTTTTTCTCTTCCTCTTTGATAAGTTTCGTCAGCATGTTGACGATTTTATCCTGCTCTACTTGCGTGACCTCATCGGTTTCCACCAATTCTAAACGCCGCCGCGAATAGTCCATCCTCTGGTAAACGTCATCTAGTTTACCTTTCTGAATCGATTGAATTTGCTGGACTTGCCGCCAAGCACTCACACGCAGGCGTTCCGGGGCATTCGGATTGAACTGAAGGAATCGCATCAATGATTCAATGGCTTCCTGATTCTTTAACAACCCCGCCTGGGCAACTCCGAGATAATACTGGGCACTACCCTGATGTACTGTGTAACCGCTGAGATCACCAACCAAATTCTCTAAACATGGCATGGCTTCCTCAAAACGCTCTTCATTCATTAACGTTCTTGCGAGATAAAAACTTGCGTCCCCAGCTAAGTATTTATCGTCAGACTGCTGCAATGGCGAAAGAAGCTCAATCGCCTGTTCGTACCCACCATTTACATCTGATGCTGAAATTGCATCTGAATATTTTGGGTACATCAAAATAAGCGACTCAGTCAGAGCGTCCGAGAAATCACCATCGGTTGCAGAAACTGCTTCTTTAATCGCCGCCTTTTGCGAATCGGGAACAGATTCCAGAGAGTTGATATGCTCCAGAAAAGATGTCTTGACCTTTTCTGAATGCTGGTCGTTTGCTTCTACCGAATTCGTCGCCCCGACGAACATACCACCCATCGCCAACAGGCCGAGTGCGGTTTGGAATAATCGTCCAATTCTCATTTCAATCACCTTATTGATTTCGCAAGCGTTAATACGCAATTTGAAACTTCTTCTATCTCATATTATTCAACAAAAGGCCACCGAGACCATCACCTTAAACTCGAAAAAAACCAATTCAGCCACGAGAATCAGCTTTCACAGCAATTTAAAACGGTTTTTCCGCCCTAATCATAGAACCCCCGAAACTACCGTTCGTTCTCTTTTTCCATGATACGCTCGGTCATTTCCAGTAATTTAGCCTGCAATTCCGCTGCATTCATCGCCTCCTGGTCCAGCAACTTCTCCAATCCCTCCTGTCCACGCAATTGTTCAACTTTTTTCGTTCGCCGGTTGAGCCTCATCTGTTGAATCCTTAACACTTTTAGCTCCGCGGATTTTTTCAGCAAGGGTTGATCGCC
>WTFU01000022.1 GCA_011523945.1 Mariniblastus sp.
TAGAAAAAGTCGGGGCGACACGATTCGAACGTGCGACCTCCTGCTCCCAAAGCATACCCCAAAAACGTAAATCGTTGCTGAATAACAACTTATCGTTTTCTATATTTTTCACGATTTCGCACGATTTACGACGTTTTTGTATCGCGTAAAAACAAATCGGTATCAAATTGGTATCACGTACAAACTGTGGAACGTTTTAGCTGTCGCCGGGGTTCGGTGGTCCGATAGTGGTCCGGTTTGAATCCGGTTTGAATCCGGTTTGGCTTAGTGTCCCACTATCCCACGTTTATGATGGGACACTTGCGAAACTGCCGCAAACGACGGGATTTTATGCTGTCCCACTGTCCCACGTTTCACTGTCTCACTACTCGTCAAAATCACCGGGGTCCGTGTCAATCGGGTGCGTGTGTCGCGCGTCCATGATTGGGTCAGTTTGATTTGGTTCCGCCGCCGAATCTGGATTAGGCGTCCAGCGCAAGCCACGGATACTCGGATGGGGCCAAAATCCGCTTTGCACTATCCATTTGCTGCCAATGCGGTTTGCAATCATAAACGGCCACGTCGGGTACTTTATAAGTTGCTTATCCGACAACGTATAAACTCCAATTTCAGCGTAGTTGCCTTCTGCCGTTTTTATACGCTTGTAAAACTGCGACGCGAATCTTGTATTGTTGCCAATTTGATTTCTGCCTAAATAGCTGCGATAAACGTAGCACGTCGTCCCGTTCTGTATTCGTATCTGCGGATCATTTGAAGTGATTTCATCTTTTTCAATCGCTGGGTCCAATCGCGCAGCGTTTGAAATGTCAGATTTCATCTCAACAATAATCGTTTCCGCGTCAATCAAAATTGGCTCCGGTATTTGCGAGACTTGAAACTGCGTGTAAAAGATTTCGTCTTCCGCATTGCAATTCGGCTCACTTGTTTTTCGCAACTGCCAGATCAGGAACCTCATCAAGGATCAAGGGACGCTTGATGTCACCAAGTGGAATCGGCGGTAAATCAAGAGATTCCCGCCTCTTGTTTTCTGCGGTCCAATGCACATGCCACAAAAACAACTCCGCTGTAAACATCTGCTGAAGATAGATGATGAAACAGCTCCCAAACACACCGTAGATTATGACAGCTAGCCAGACAAAGTCGGACGGAGAATAGAAGCCGGCATTAACAATTCCATAGAAGATTCCGAGCGGCAGCCCCAAAATGATTGCAACGCCTCGTGCGAAAACGAATCCCGTAACAAAATGACCCAAATGCAGCTTCACCACTGCGAAGCCGTTTTTCACTGCATCCCACGGCCCACAGTTCAGCCAGACGATCGATGGTAACATTATAAAAACGACCATACTCACAAAATTATCAAGCTGTCGAATTAAATACTCCCCAGAAAAGATTCCTGTTTTATCTTCGGTCAGGGTTCTAGCTGCCCTCTCCATACTCGAGCCCTCATCGCGCCTATCATTTCGATACCTCGAAAAAAACGTAGAAAAGATTGCCCTAAGCAAAAGTGTGACAAACATCATCACCGCCCAAAACAAGATGATCGGTAATGCTCTTACAAAGTAGTTTCTGATGGAACGTTGAGTAGCGTCAAGTAATTTTGGTGGACGGCCAGTTTCAATCTGTTGAATCATGTCAAGAAGAATCAAACAACTGAACGCCAGTGGCGATGCAAACAAAAACAACACGACAAGACAGTAAGTCAAAATATATTGATTCGCCCAGGCAGGCCCCCCAACGAATTCCAGATACAGAATCAGCACGGAAACCGCGGACCAGCAAATTAAGAGTGGAACAAGGAAGATGGGGAAGCGATGGAGAACTGATAATGCATGACAAATCGAATCCACGCCAGCTTCAAGCAACCCCATAAATGCTTCAAGCCGCCTGCCGAAAAAAGTTCGCGCACGGCGGTTCGGCTGACTCGCAAGTGCTACCGTCGCTTTGGACCGGGTACTGTCACCAAAGCCCGAGAGGGCCATTTCGTCCGCTGGAGTAAGGCGTGGCCCGCTGGTGGATGAAGCTGCTGTTGAAGGTCTGCTGGTTGGCTCAGCATGAAACGGGTTAGTCTCTGGCACATTTCCAGAAGCCTGATGCCGTAATGGTAGGGTGCCATTATCGAAAAATGCCTGCAGCTGTTCATCATCTACCTGCACATCATTCAGGGGTGTTTGTTCGCTAGCTTCAGAAGACGCTTGATCAATCTCGTCTTCATCTAAAAACGGTGGGGCAAAGGTCTCTGTTACTGCGTCAAGATAAGTGGTCACCTTTCGCCAAGGGCCACCCCTTGAATCCGACATTTGGTCAGTCTGGCGCAGCTTACCCGCTAGTAGCCCCTTCTCAATTTGATTTATGGAGAAGGGACCGTGTATTTTCGGTCCGCGTCGAATGTAATACTCTAACACTATGACTTTTTGGAGGTAGGAGAAACTGATTGGAAGCAGATCGTGAATGCCATCGAACCATGGAAGCTCTTGGTTCTTCGTGCGACAAGTTATTCATGTCGCGAAGCAAAAGCATTCACACGATGACACAGGTCGATTTACCTCGCAGTGATACATGTTTTGTTCTACCGCTGAGTGAGATTAGCAGCTTTTGTAAAGCAGTACTTTTGAGCATCGTTCAGGATCTGGCGGAAGGCCGGGACTTGCTGTGAGACTTTAACTTTGGTGATTTTCACCAAAGGTCTTGATAGGTGGCCAATTCTTCCATTTTCAGGGGCGCGAAATTAACTCGGAATGATAATGGTTTTCTTCAGCCCGCCTTTTGTTCAGCGAGTCAGAGAATAAACAGGGTAATCGTAGCAGCAACAGGGCATACGAGTTGAAGCGGCGGCGTTTGCGAGAACCAGCTGCTTGAAGATGGTGGGAGATACCGCATCAGACAAGAGACGGCTACCAGGCTGACTCCAAAGCTCCCCGAGCCGCAGGGTAGCAGAGCAGCGGAAAAAGGCGGGTGTTTGCAATGATGGGGATCCTGCCACAGCATGTGGGCCTTACGTCAAATCCTTGGTTGCACAGCGAAGCAACGCCAGACTGCGACTCAAACGAAAAAAGGCTCGCAATTCTCTATTGAACTGCGAGCCTTGTTTCAAAGTCGGGGCGACACGATTCGAACGTGCGACCTCCTGCTCCCAAAGCAGGCGC
>WTFU01000035.1 GCA_011523945.1 Mariniblastus sp.
GTTATCCACGGTGCCTCTAGGGTGCTTGGATACAGATTGATACAGGCGGCAAGTTGACCTCGATTGCGCGCGAGTGAACAATCGCATCGCAACCTTAAATCGAGTTTAGTTGGTTAATTATGAAGTTCCGTTGTTTGTTTTTTCTAATCCTGCTTACCGGGTTTTTGCCCCCAGACGTCAGCGGTCAGCTAATTTCGGAGCCTAACGCTCTATTCCGGTCCAATCGTGTATCCAAAATTACTTTGCGATTTACCGAAGAAGAGTGGGGTAAGTTGCAGCCATCGGAGGATCTTGATTGGGATGTGGGGCGTGCATTTGGTGAAGTTATTTCAGATGCCAGTCAGGGAAAAGAGTTTCGTGCAGGAAAAGAAAGTCGGCCTGGATTGGGCGGCTACCTCGGTTTGAATCATCAATACGGAAAAGCTGATGTAGAGATCGACGGTGAATCGTTCGCAAATGTCGGTGTGCGCTACAAGGGCAATGGAAGTTTTTTGGTGGGTCGCGAGTTTGGCAAGTACTCGTTTAAGATTGATTTCAATGAGTATCAGGAAGATTTAAATTTTCAGGGTTTGACGAAAGTAAATTTGCAAAATTGTGCAACCGATCCATCGATGCTCCGCGAGGCTATTTCGTATCAGCTGTTTCGTGAGGTCGGCGTTGCTTGCCCGTTAACAGGTTGGGCGTCGATAGCAACCGAGATCGATGGCAGGCTAACGCAGCGAGGCCTGTATTCGGTGGTTGAGCAAGTCGATAAAAAATTCTTAAAGCGCTCTTTTGGAGAAGCGGAAGGATTGCTGGTTAAGCCTAGTTCCTTTACCGCGTTTCCATATTTGGGTGAATCGTGGGATGCTTACGAATCGTTCTATAATCCCAAAACGAAATCGAGTACCGAGCAACAGCAGCGAATCATTGAATTTGCCAAATTAATTCATGCTGGAGACAGGGAAGAATTTAATTCTCGAATCGAAGAGTATATAGACTTAGATAATTTCCTGTCATTCTTGGCGGTGAATGCCATGCTGTCTAATCTGGATAGTTTTCTCGGAGGTAGCCAGAACTACTATGCTTACCTCAGTCCCGAAACGAATAAGATCCTGTTTATCCCGTGGGACTTGGATCATTCGTTCGGCGCGCTTGAAATAATCGGGACGCCTGAATCCAGATTGGAGCACAGCATCAATCAACCTCAAGTTGGTGTCGATAAGAATCGTCTGATCGAGCGAATTTTGGAGATTCCTGTGTTTAAACAGGCTTATTTGACCAGAGTGGAACAGCTTTTGGATTCGGTTTTTGAGCAACAGAAATTGCTGGATCAAGTGGATGAAATGGCCGCGTTTGTTGGTCCGAAGCTTGCGGAGGTCGAAAGAGCAAAAATGGAAGTCGCGGTTGCTGGAGGCGATCGTGATGAAAGAGGGTATCCGCTAAAAACATTCATCCGTAAGAGGCATGAGTCGATTCGCAATCAGCTGTCTGGAAAATCGCAAGGCAAGACCAATGATTTTCAAAAATCGCTTAATCCCAAACTTATATTTCGAATGGTTGGATGGGGGCTGGCGCTCGCGGTCGCAGGTTTTTTCAATTTCGTTGCCTGGGTTTGGGCCAGCATCGCTGGTTTTCGTTTGAATACCAAGTGGGGATTGTTAAATCTATTGCTATACCCGTTGATGCCGTTGGTTTTTGGGTTTCTGGTTTCCCGCAAGTTTGGTTTGAGATCGGCCGTGATGACGCTGGTGTCTGTTTGTCTAGCCGTAGGTTTTTCCATCCCGTTTGTTCTAACGATCAGAATGTTCTGATCGTTGGGCATTAGCTACTTCCTTTCTGGTGGGGTCAGTACCCAACAGTTTGGTATCGATTGCAGGGGAACATCGAGACGGTTGCGCTCACATCGTCCATCGCAAAATTGTCTTCGCTATTACCAATTTGAATTGGAGTCGCGTGGTCATTGTCCCTTGAGCTCGAGGCATTTGCAGCTTGTCGAGATGGGGTCATCGGCCTTTGCCCAGTTTCTTTCGTAATTAGCAAATGCTTCTTCAGCCGCTTTTGTTTTTCCAAGCCCTTTGAGAGCCTTGGAAAGTCCGAACAGAGACCAGCCATTGTTGGGCCATTTTTCCAAATCTTCACGGTAACATTGTTCTGCTTTCGCGTATTGATTGGTTGCAAGATATACCGCGCCCAGGGTGTGGCGAATTGGCTGTAGCCATTGAGGTGGTTCGCCATAGGCCAGGGTTGACTCAATTGCAGACGCGTCTGTTAAAAGCTCGGTAGCGAGAGTCCATTTCTCTTTTTGGAGAGCGATCTCGCCGCGAATGAATAAGTCACTAACTTGTAAGAAACGGTCGTCCATTCCTCCCATTTCCAGAACAGCTAAAGGGATAGCAGCGCGGGCGTTCCGGAATTTGGTGTACTCGATTTCTGCGTTGGTAAAATTTTTTTTTGCGGCAAATGCAATAGCACGGTGGGCTCGCCAAATAGCGGTGGTCACGGGAAGCGTCTCTGGCGGGGCAGGTTCAGCGATGATTTCATCCCATCGGCCAAAACGTTTTTGGACGTCGTAAACAGAGCACATCCAGCGATCAAAAAAGGGCCCCATGCTAGTCACGATCGCGTCTGGTGTCTGTTCCCACATGTGACGGGCGGCAGACATCGCCTCTTTTTCGCGACCGCTCATCATGGCGGCATAGGCGAGCATGTGCGAGTTGTGAATCATGTAAATATATTGCATCCCCTGCTTGGGAGACAGCTTCAAATATTTTTGATCGGCTTCCAGAGCCTTGACATTTTGTTCGATGGCTTCATTCCACAAACCAGTTCGCACATAGATATGAGATGGCATGTGGAGGAGATGTCCGCTTGCGGGGATCAGGTTGTCCAGAGCGTGAGCTGCTTTCAAGGCTCTCTCCGGCGTTTGGCTTGGTTCCATGGCGTGGACGTAAAGATGATTTGCACCGGGGTGGTCAGGTTGCAGTTGGAGTACTGATTCGAGTGTCGAAACAATTTTGTCGGTATCCTCTACCGGCTCCCCGTCAGTTGAGTAGAGTTCCCAAGGTCTCAACATCATTAAGGACTCAGCGTAGAGTGTGCCGACATCAGCGTCTTGAGGGTAGGCTTTCCAAACTTCACCCATCGCAGCTGCGTAGGCTTGGTCGAGCGGCTTGCGATCTTCCGCGGCCGGAAACGTGTAGCGTTTGGACAGTGCTTCGATGAGTGCGCGTTCAACTTCAGAGGCGTTTTCTATTCGACTTTTTGCATTTTCAATGGCGTAAAACGCAGCTTTCGACCGTTCGGGCGTGATCGGGCTGTTGTAGTTAGGGCCTTCGCAGTAAGCGATTCCCCACCAGGTCATCGGGCAATCCGGATCTTGTTGGGCCGCCACCATGAGTGACCGAATCGCTTCATCGTGATTAAACGCGAATGCCCAGGTGAGTGCTTGATTAAAGTAAGCTTGTGCGGACTCCGAGTTGGTTGATATTTTCCGGGTGTGATTACCCATGCCTTCAAACATTGAATCCTGTTCAATGGCTTGGTTGGCGACGGAGCCTGGTTGTTGAGCCGAACCAAGGATTGACAAGCCACTGGTTAAAGCGACAACACCAATTAATGCAAAAACTCGGAAACTCATTACTGTTGTTCCATAACGATGGTTGTGAATAAAAAATGAAGTATCAGATCATAACCATTTTTTTCTCTTATTGTTGGGAATTTTCTTATCACTTGAGTCAGCGATAAATGCTGCTACGTTTGTTTCGTGATTTTGGTTGAGGGCGTCGATCAATGGAGTTGATAAATCGGTGTCGGTTCAATTCAGTTTGACAGAGGTGGAGGAGCGGTCGAGCGTTTGGTTTTACCATTTAATTGATTATGATGTTCGCTTCTTACGAATGACAAAGATCGCCAAGATGGTCAAATATTTGGGTCAGGAATTTAGATGCTCACTTTAAAAATGATTTGCGTTGTAATTGGCTTGTTTTCTGGAAGTCTGCTGCAAAGTGAGTCGGATTGGCCAACGTTTCGGGGGCCTCGTGGAGATGGGGCGTCGGCCAGTTCAGTTACCGAGAATTGGAATGCCGACGCTCAGTCTGGTGAATTGGAGGGGGTGCTGTGGCAGGTTGATGTGCCGGGTTTGGGGCATTCGAGTCCAGTGATCAGTGGCGATCGAGTTTTTTTAGCAACGGCCGTTGCCAGTGACGGGAAAGCCCCTTTGAAAGTCGGGCCCGGTGGTCGTCCTGAGGCGGCCGAGGATAATGGGGAACAATCGTGGCTATTGTTGTGTTACGACAAAAATACCGGAAAGGAAGTTTTTCGGCGTACTGCTCATCGAGGGATTCCGCGGGCTACTCGGCATGCCAAAGCGACGCATGCTAATACAAGCGTGGTCGTTAGCGGCGATCGCGTTATTGTTTTCTTCGGTTCTGAAGGGATTTACTGTTACGATCTCGAGGGACAGCTCCGGTGGAGTCGAGATCTGGGAGTAATCAACGTCAGTAAGTACGGGATTGGCTGGGGGTTCGCCAGTTCTCCAGCGGTGCATTCCGATCGCATCGCGCTGGTTTGTGATGATCCTTCCAACCCTTTCTTAGTTTTGCTCGATCTCAAGGATGGCAAGGAAGTCTGGAGGGTTTCTCGAGAGAATATTTGCGAACGCAACTGGAGTACCCCCTACATACACACGAGTCCCGAACGAACTCAAGTTGTCGTCAATGGCTGGCCTTATGTGGTCTCTTATGATTTAAAAACAGGGAAAGAATTCTGGCGTATTCGCGGCGGAGGGGACAATCCGGTTCCTACTCCGTTTGAATCGAATGGTTGGATTTATCTGACCAGTGCCCATGGTGGTTTATCGCCAATTTACGTGGTCCGTCCAGATGCAACTGGAGATGTTTCACCAACGGAGGGAAAGTCAAGTAACGAGGGTATTGTCTGGAGTATTCCACGTGGAGGTTGCTATATGTCCACGCCAGTCGTTTGTGGTGAGTACCTGATCCTTGGGAATTCTAATGGTGTGGTGCGGTGCTATAACGCCGTCACGGGTGAGAGGCTGTATGAGAAAAGACTGGGAGCGAATGCTGGTATTATTTCCTCGTTGGTTGCTGCCGGTGACCGAGTTTATTGTGCATCCGAAAATGGAACAGTCTATGTTTTGAAAGCGGGTCCGGAATTTGAATTACTGGCAGAAAATAAAATGGGACAGCCTTGTTTCGCAACGCCGGCGATATCCGATGGCGTGATCTTTGTGCGTACGAGTGAGAAGTTAGTAGCGATTCAGTAAAGCTTTCGAATTTTTAAAATTTGATCCGGTGTTTCTGCTGCATTGTATTCAATTGGTGAATAATGAGAATTCAATTTCGTCTTCAATCGTTGCTGTTGCTCGCGTTGATGCTGGTCAATCAGAGTCCATGCGATTCGATTTGGGCTCAGGAGTTGGCAGGTCAACGCGGAGCGGATTCCTTTTCTGGCTACGCTGGCAATTCAGAGTTAGAAGCGTGCATTTCCCCAAAGTTTAAATTTGTATATCGGATTGGTGATTTTTACATTCTGGGAACAGATGAGCGTCCGCGCGAGAGCGATCGAGACGATCGTCAAGGTAAAGAGGTCGTTCTTCAGGCGGTGCGATTATTTGGTAGCTTCCTTGATTCAAATGAAGATGGAAAAGTAGATGACCCAAGACTACTTAAAAGTCTTGGTGAGAACTTTGCTTTTGCCATTGGATCGGATCGAAAGTTACGTCCGGTCGAAGAGCTGATTGAGCGCAGAACTGGCCGTTATGTAATCTCGATGAAGACAGATATTTGGCCATTTTTTCCAAATTGGTCCGGGCGCGGATTTCGTTTTAACGGGTTTGAGGATTCGATGTGGCGGCCGGAACCAATGAATGCGCTTTGGGAAGAGTGTTTCCATACAATCACGGAAGCCTATCGTAGAAGTAATGAGGAGTGGGATTTTGGAAAGAAATCTCGTTTAGGATTACTGATGGCAGAAGATATCGCCGCGGGAAACTATGACATTGAAAGACAGAATAAAATGGAGGGTGGGGATTACGATTGGGAGACGGCGGTGAATGAGTATGTCCATCAAATTTGGCTGGCCAATCAAGCCGGGAAGAGTGCGGCGTTGACGAAATCGCAAAAACAGGTGCTCGAATTCATGCGGTCGACGCGAGGTTTTCCAATGAAAGTGAATCCGGAATATCCGCTGGATATTTCGATTCGCGTTCGCTAGTGTTTTGATTTAATACGGTTTCGCTATTTTGCGTTCTGTTCGAATCCACATCAATCTGATTGGAACTCGCCCTTTAAAATTGTGTTCCCGTTCAAATTGACGCTGACCGGAGCACCGGCAATCCTCCTTTCCCAATCGGTGGAAGGTTCGAGGGGGAATGCTGAAAAATTTTGAAATTGGCTAGTTTATTTTCGCAAGGTCATCCATGGAGCGTTGAGCCCATTCGATTGCTTCAAAGTAGGTATCTCTGATTTCGTTTTTATCGAGCGTTCCGAGTTGTACTTCTTCCCAATCTGCTGTCTCGTAAGCCATCGAGCAATTAAGTACTCTGCCCATTTTGCCTTCGCCCGCCGAGATGGCGTCTACCACCTCCCCACAGACCGGTAACATCGACAAGGCTTCTTCAGTCGCAATGTCAAGAAGCGCGTCAAGCGATGAAAATAAACCTGTTAAGAAGTAGGATTCTGTTTTTTCATAGTTTAGTTTATTGGCTAGCAGTTCGCACATTTTCCCGCGGATTAAAAGCGTTTGAATGAGCTCCATCGGTTTTCGGCCGGCTGCAGTTGCCAGAGCAGTTAGACTGCAGAGAGTTTTGATTTGCCGAATTCCAATGAGCGTAACTGCATGTTGAATGGAATCAATTTCTTTCGATAAACCGTAGTAGGCCGAATTGACAAAACGAAGTAGCTTGTATGCCAAAATCGGTTCAGTCAAAATGATGTCGGAGATTTCGTGAAGCGTTACCGATGGATCTTGAATCAAAGCGACGATTTGTATCATCGAGATGTGATTTGCCGGAAGTTTTCGTCCTTGTACGATCGACGGCTTCGAGAAGAAGAAGCCCTGAAATAGGTCAAAGCCAACTTCTTTGCAGTCGTTATATTCCTGGATGGATTCAATTTTCTCGGCGAGAAGGGTTACTCCGAAAGGCTTGATGGATTCGATCTGTCTTTTGAGATGCTCGGGGTCGTCAAAATCGGAGACGTCAATCTTGACAATGTCTGCGAGTTCGAGCATTGGCTTGAGATGTTCTGAAAAAACGAAATCATCCAGTGCAATTTTATATCCTTCGCGCTTGAGATCACTGAGGGCGAGCATGACTTCGCGTGTTGGCTTTACATTTTCCAACACCTCAATAACCACTTTGTCTTTGGGAAGGAAGTGGCAGTGCTGGTTTATAATGAATTCTTCTGAAACATTGATGAATGCTGGAAGTGAACCAACAATTCTTTCCAAACCGATTTCGGCAAATGTATTGATCAACAGTTCTGCTGTTGCTCTTTGTCCGTCTTCTATAGCGGCTTCATTGGTAAAGCTGGAACGAAATAGCAATTCGTATCCGAATGAAGAATCATCCCGTGAATAAATGGGTTGGCGCCCGACAAATACACTGGATTTGCAGCAGGGTTGAAACGGTATTTTGTCTTCAGCGATGAAATGCATTGGATCGGCGGGTGGGTGGGATTTATAGGGGAGGCTTTTCGGTCCTAAGAAGAGTAGGTCACAAATCCCCATTTAGAGGTGGAAAAATAGCCATGAAGCAATTTTTGGGAATCTTAATATCGGCTTTGCTAGGCGCATCGGTTTGATTGTGGGGCTACTGAAAAAAACGTAACGAATTGGCGTGTTTCCCGCTCTGAAGGCTTGGGGAAATAGGTTTCCCCAGAAGGGTTTTTTTCGGGGCGATCGGTGTCACTAGAGGGGGGGCTTAAACTGGAACCTAGTTTGTGTGCGAGCTAATCGGGGCGGGTTGGAGTGGATTGAACGAATATTAGTTTTTGAGCAGTTTGAGCAGACTTTAGACTGTTGTCTGCCATCAAGCCGATTCTTAATGACTGCCTGCTTGAAAATATTGATGGATCTGCCGCGCGCCGGAAGTATCCAGGAATTCTGTTTGCTTACTTTCGGGGTGGAGCTTTTACCGATTTCCCCACGCGCAAATTTGGGGATCCGCAGACGAATGGACATGACGACCACTCAGGAGGTTTCTTGAGCTCTATGACTGGCGGTCGGGGCGAGAATGGGTTTCAAGATAGCAAGATCGGCTACTATGTCACTGAAGGACGGTACACGACTTTACGTAAAGTTGTTGCATTGGCTAGGGGAGGCGCTTGAGGGGTAGGCTTACATAGTCAAGAACATGATTTTAAATTTGCGATGTTCAAGTCGCTGTTGAAAATGCAATAAAGGCGTTGATACATTCGCAGTTCGAAAAGATTCTGGTAGCATGATTTGATTTCTCGTTTCTAGTCCTTATTGGTTTCTCAAACAATGGCATCGCGTTTATGAATACGCAATTAAGTAAGCGTCATGTTGAATTTTTGAAGAGTGGCCAGTTAACGACCGAGGTGCCTCTGGTTGCGGCACTTATTATTTTGATGCTGTCGGTTGGCGCTCACCTTTTTGATTTCCTTGGCGTCTTTATTCTGGCTGATGTAAGTTCAATCTTGTTTGTCCACGAGGCAGTGGTGTTGGGTATTGTTTCGGGGATTCTGGCGCTTCAGGTTTGTCTGCTTGCGATCTGGTGTAGTCTTGGGGGACAGAGAGGAATTTGGCGTCTCCCGTTGGCAACGACCTCGCTAATTTTGTTGATTAACAATTGGGTTCTGGCGATGGGCGCGGGGCGATCCAGTTTAAATTTTGACGACGTGGCTGTCGTTTTTGTGGGGGTGTTTAGTGTTTTCGTCCTAGTTCAGTTACCGCTTTTGATAATTCGAGGTTTTTACAGAATATCGATCGTTCCTAATGGCTTGATCTCTACTCGAAGCTTGCCTTCTCATTTTAGAATTCGCGATCTTTTTGTATTGATGTTTTCTGCTGCTTTGTTGGTTGTGTTTACACAGGTCGTGGTTGATATTGCCGTTGGTAACCTATCGATTTCACTGAGAAACATAAATTTTTCAAGGGTAATGGAAGCAATCGGAATGTTTTTGAAGTTTGGCGTCAGTGTTTCGTTTCTTAGTCTTCTTGCCCTTGGGGTTGTATTTTCGACAAAATACCGATGGCGATTTGTCCTGTTAATTTTGTTTTTAGTAATCACTGCCGGCGCATTTGGATCAAGCGTCTTTTTTTCGAATGCGGGCAATCAACCCCGGAATCCACTTCCCGTTGAAATTTATCAGTGGGTCGCTTTTTTAAATGTGGTGTTTTGGGGCGAGTTGGTCGTATTGTCGATCTTCTACTTTTTGGGATATCGCGCAAGGCTAAAGCGGGGGCCACAAATAGCTACATCAAGATAGCATCGTATGCTTGAGGCCAATTTCTGACGAACGGGATTACCGGTTAGAACCACATTTGAGGTCTAACTTCGACTCTGAATTTCCATTGTGATTTCACCGGCAATGAACTTGGTAAGATAATGCGGCGAATGGAGATAGATTGAGTCGTAAGATTGCGGAACACCGAGAGATTTCGATAAAAACTTGAGATAAGCGTTTCGCGTAGCAGGGTCTCCCAAATCCCAGATACCATCAATACTGCAGGAAACCACTGTTTCACTGGTATCAATGAACACGATTGAAAGATTGATTTGAAACGGTGTGACGGTTCTAAATTCGTTAATGCGAATTAAGGCGATTGAGTCGGCGGCGAATCGACGAGCCACAGAGGCAATTTCGCGTTCATCGAACTTCCCCTGCAAAATCGCATCAATCTGTGCTTCTAGTCGATAGTTCTCAGGGGTAGCGACATCACAAAGTTGGGCAGTTTTAATGGACGCCGCAACCTCGTTAATTAGTTTTTGGTGAGAAGGGTAATTAAATAACTCAGGCCCCGATGGAAGGATCAAAACTCGCTGGCGAAGAACTTCTGGAATGGCTGGGTTGAAGTAGGCATGGCAGTTCTTTTGCGGTGGCGCGGGAGCTGTCGGTTGCTTGCGTCGCAAAGAAAATCGATTCGATGCGGTGAAATGGCTGCAACCACTGGAAAGCCCGAGACCTAGTAGCATTAAAAGTACGCTGCGTCGCGAAGGCTCGCGCGATGAAGGGGTTTTGTCCGGAGTGTTTAAGTTATTCAACATGGTTTTGTTTTTTCAGTTCAAGTAAAAACTGAATTCCCCATTGTTTTGGCGTAGCGATCGACCTGTTTTTTGACAATTGTTGTTTGAGATTCGCTCTAACAATCGTGTCGCTAATTGTGAAAAACTGGTTGATCACGTCGCTAAAGGAATTAGCGATTTACTGTTTTTTGTTTGCATCGTACATGGCGTCAAGCAGCGCTTGATCGAGCGTTGCCTCAATTTCGCGCAGTTTCGTGTCGTATTCTTTTTCGACTTCGAGTTTTTGACTTTTTAGATTTTCGTAGGCAAGTTGGAGTTGCGCAATTACTTTTCTCTGATCTTTGTTTTCAATTTGAATTTCGTCAAATTTGGTTTCAGCCAATTTGCGTGCTGCCTGCTCGGCCGCCAGTTGCTTTTGGAGTGTTTCCGCTGTGTCCTTGAGGTAACTTTTTTCCAGCTTCAGTTTTGTATTTTGATCTTTAAGCATAATTGCGATTTCCGTCGCCGTTCGTCGGTCGTGTCTGAATTCATCACCATTTAGAAAGGTTCCCCCTTGTAAGAGCGGAGTCATTCCGACTCCAGTGGAAGCGAAACCTTGGGGATCGCAATTGATGTTGGGAAGTTGTGACTGGGTTAGGGCAAGCGAATCCAGCGAAATATCTGTATCTGTATCAGGGCCTGTATTGCAGGGAATTTCTGCACTCGATTTTGGAAAAGGTGGCGGAGGGTATACTGAGCCCGGTATTTTGATGGGGGGGGTATGCTCAAGACTGTCTTGCTGCGGTCCAACGACGCGCTCAGTCGGTTGGGTCATTGGCACGGGTTCCTGAGATGGGGGCGTTGCAGTAGTTGCGGGAGGGGCGATCGGAGTTTGAGGCGTAGCCACATTTTCATCCTGGCGGGCTGTGGCGGTTGGTTGATATTCCGAATTATAACTGGCCGTTGAAACAGAGGACTTTGATTCTGGACCGGGCGTAGGTTCGGTTTGGGGACCCTGGGTTGTCTTAATTTCAGAACTTTTGTGGCTGGTTGGGATATCGAGAATCGATGTTGGCGGTGACATGCGTTCGAGGAATTGCATTGGGTTGGACGCGCAGCCGCTAAACCAAACAAGACTGCCGATCGTTAAAAAATAAGCGGCGTAGGTTAGGCGTTGATTGACCTGACGGTGAAAATGCCTGAACGGTGACTTGTGGGAGAAGCGGTCCGAACCGTATTTTTGTTTTGGCAATATTTTATTCATAATCACACTTCACAATAATTCGTTCACCGCACGAGCAATTCACTTCGATGGAATCGACGGTGCCGTTGAGTTTGTTGACTTTGATAGAATGGCCGTTGGGATCGTTAATGATATTGCTCGACGCCGGCCCAATGATTTGTCGTGCGGTCTTCCCGCTCGCCGTTTTTGATCTAAGGATGTTGCCTTTGACAGGCTTCTCTTCAGTACTCACGATTCTCTTCCTTGATAATTTGTTGGGGCGATCCGGGGTGACCTTTGCAATCCGTTGCAATCATTCGATGTTGACTTTGACCAGTTCTTTGAGGCGAAATTTTGCGGCTGCTAAAATGCGGGACGTTCTTGATTCGGAAACGCCGATAACTTGTCCAATTTCTGCAAGGCTTAGATCTTCGGTGAAGTATAGTGTCAGCACGAGACGTTCCCGCTCCGGTAGTTTTTCAATGCAATCTGCAACGAGTCGTTTGAGTTCTTCATTTTCCAAAGCTGAATCTGGGCTGTCTTCCCCGGTTCGCCATGTCGAATGAATATTGCAATAGAGATCGTTCCAGTTTTGTGGTTTTGAGAACCGCATGGCTTCGAGAACCTGGAGGATTTTTTCAATTCCCAATCCCGTGGTTTCCGCGAGCTTTTCGGGGGTGACCGGCGGTTCCAAAGCCAGGTAGGCGTTTTTGACGGTCTTGATGTGTGCCAGCATTTGCTGAGGAACAGGCGAGTTTTTTCGCATCTCATCAACGATGGCACCGCGAATTCTTGGAAAGCAATAGGTGCGAAACTTAATGCCGCGTTCGGGCTCGAATGAATTTGCAGTTTCTACGAGGGCAACAATTCCAGCCTGTTCAAGATTTTCACGATCATAATTGTTCGGCAAAACCGAGGTCATGGTGCTCAGGATTTTGCGCACATAATCGACGTTGTCGAGTATCAGTTGATTACGCAACTGCTCAACGGCGGCGTCTCGATATGCTTTTATCGCCTGATCCATGTTATTGAAAACTTACTTTGCTTTTGTTACTGATGAGTTCATAAAATTTCCCGGGAGGTGCGGATTAGCTCCTTTTATTATTTGCAACCTGAATGACACTCACCCCAAAGGCGACAACCGATCCAATCAAGAGGGATGCAATTACCGCTCGCCACAGGATTATTTGCGGTTCCAGTCCCATCGCCAGTCCAATTAATGCGACGAAACTAGCGGTCAGTAGGCCAATGATTTTTCCAATGGGCCCAATTCGTTTAATTCTTCGATTCGTAATTTGGTTTTTGATGCTCAAGAGAATTGCTCCTGGGCGCTAGGGTCAAGGGAGTTCGTTGGGGCAACGGGGGTTGAATCCGTTCCAAAAATATCTTCGCTTCGAATAACAGCGACGGGTTCAATCAAGAGATCGCCGGGGATTTCGTGGTATGAAATGATTGAAATTTGGGGGAGTGAGCGATGGATGGTTTGCCGCATCGCCAGCCGCAATGACGAATCCACCAGAATTGCGGTGGGTTTGTTTTGCATAGAAGCTAATTCCCAGGTCGATTTAAATTTGTCGACTAGGTTTGCCAGATGCTCAGGCTGCATCGCAATCATCTCTCCATTGGATGACTGGCGGAATTGATGCTCGACTTTGGGTTCCAGAAGGACAACGCAGACCCTTCCAGTTTCATCGCGAAAATGTTCCACGATTAAAGCGCCGATGTCACCACGTACATATTCGGTAAGTTCGGCCGTTGTTTTCGCATTTCGATAGTGGTGTGAACAGGATTCTATGATTCGTTCCAGACAGGAAATGGAGACAGATTCTTTGAGCAGTCGGATCAATACCTGGTGGAGAACGCTCGCACTCAATCCTTCCGGCTTGATTTCCCCGACCACCGTAGGAGAAACTTCTTTTAGTTTGTCCAGCATTTTTTGCATGTCTTCACGGCTTAATAATTCATCTGCGTGCCGTTTCAGGCATTCCCCTAAATGAGTCGTTAGGACCGTTGCCGCATCAACGACTGTAAACCCCGCAATCTCGGCACTTCGCCGGTTAGCTTCGGTGACCCATTTGGCAGCTAATCCAAACGCGGGGTCTGTCGTATCCCGTCCTTCGATTTGTAGATGGACATTGCCGGGGTTGATTGCAAGGTATTCGGTTGGTTGAATCTCACCTTTTCCAACTAACCGGCCCCCGATCTTGATTCGATATTCGAGGACATTAATTTTCAGGTTGTCATGGATGCGAACTTTGGGAATCCAGAATCCAAATTGTGCGCCGAGGTCAGTCCGAAGAGTGGAGATCCGATCGACAATACTTTTGCCGATTTTCGGTTCGACAAGGTTGATTAGGCCAACTCCAACCTCGATGACGATGCGATCATTCTGAAGGAAGTTGTCGAGATTCTGCTCGTCTGGAGAGGGGCCTTCTTGTTGACCCTCTTCTTGCTCTTGCGACTCTCTTTGGATTTCTGTTTCTGTATTCGTTTTTGCGGAGCGAGCCATTAAAAAGACGGCTAAAGCAATACCGATAAATGGCAACTTGGGCAGGCCGGGGACACAGGCGATGAACAGGAGGATGACAGCGCCGGTAAACATGGCACGATAACTTTTGACGAACTGACTGCCAATTTCGTCTCCCAAATTCGAGTCGGAAGATGATTTTGTGACCAAAACACCGGCACTGGAAGCAATCAGTAATGCGGGGATTTGAGAGACCAGACCATCACCAATGGTCAAGATCGTATAAACCTGCACGGCTTCCATGAGTCCCTGACCGCTACTCATGCCGAGAATGACGCCACCAAGAACATTGACTGCCATGATGACCAAGCCGGCAATGGCGTCACCGCGAACGTACTTACTGGCACCATCCATTGCTCCGAAGAATTCGGATTCGGCAGCTAAATCATCCCGACGTTTCTTTGCCTCTGCTTCGTCAATTGCGCCAATGTTGAGCTCAGCATCAATTGCCATTTGTTTACCCGGTAAGGAATCGAGGGTAAAACGCGCGTTCACTTCCGAGATCCGCGTGGCACCTTTGGTGATCACGATGAACTGGATGGTGACCAAGATCAGGAAGACTACACCACCGACGACAAGGTTGCCTCCGACGACTAATCCGCCAAACGCGTCAACAATCATACCGGCATCGCCGTTTAGTAAGATCAAACGCGTCGTCGCGACGTTCAACGCTAAACGGTACAGCGTCATGAGTAATAGAAGTGACGGAAAGACAGAAACGTCGAGAGGACGCTTGGCGTTAAGTGTGACCAATAAGAGTAAAACCGCGATGGCAATGTTGGTTGCCAGGAACATATCCAGCAAGAAAACCGGTAACGGCACAATCAACACCGCGAGCGTCAACAGAAATGCAGCGGAGAGCCACGTTTCGCTTTGCTGGGCAAAACTAAAATTAGTTTTCGATTTGTTGGTTGGTTTATTTGCCATCAAAAATAGTTGAGCGTGTTGAACTTTCGGTTAAACGTGCAAATGGATGGAATGACTCATTGGTTTGTCGATAAAGCTGGTTCAAATAACAAAACTGCTGACAAGTGCCTTTGAGATTAGTTGCCAACCGTCTACTAAGACAAACAACAGCAGCTTGCAGGGCGTTGAAACAATGACCGGCGGCATCATCATCATTCCCAAAGACATCAGAATGGTGGAAATGACCAAATCGATTAATAAAAAGGGGATATAAATACAAAAGCCCATAATGAATGCGGTTTTCAATTCGCTGATGATGAACGCTGGTATCAGCACTTTCAGGGGTGTTTCATCTGCGATGCTTGTTTCGGGTAGATTGGCGAGATCAACGAATAGTTGCAAATCATTGCCACGCGTATGCACTGTCATGAAGCGTCTGATTTCCTCGGTGGAAACTTTCACAAGTTCTGAGACGCCAAACTCGGGTGCCGTTCCTTCCGACTGCTGGGCTGCCAAATATGGCTGAACCCCTCGTGTGTTAATTGCCTCGAGTGTAGGCGCCATGACAAACAGCGTCAGAAAGAATGAAAGTCCGAGCATGACCTGGTTCGGTGGTATTTCCGTTGTGGAAAGTGCCCGCCTGACAAACGAGAGTACGATAATGATCCGTGTGAATGCTGTTAAGCTGACCAAGGCCGCAGTCGCAAAGCTCAATGCACCGAGCAAAATCGCAATTTGCATCGGGGGCGCCAACTCACCGAACGCATCGGTGGCTTCAACTTGAGCGAGTAAGATTTGGATGTCCATTGTCAGCCTCCTTGCCGACCGGTCTCTTGCAATGAAGTGACCGTTTACATCAGGTCAGTCAAACCGAATTTTTTCAATGCGGCTTCCATGTCCTTTTGTATTTCTTTTTCTGACTTCGCCCTTCTTGGCGGAAGTTGTCTCTGGCTTGGCTTAGGTTTTCCAATCGAAGCAAGTGAATAAGTTGGGGCAGCGGGACTGTCGTTTTTGTATAATTTGGGCGCCGGGACGTCGATGTCTTGCTCATCCGGTTCGGTGTCAAAGGCATCGAGCTGGCTGCTAAACGAATCGGTTAGTCGAACTACAGATTTGACGCCAAGGGAATCGGTAGCGACGACGAGTCGGTCCTGCCCAATTTGAATCAGCATTAGGTTGCATTTAGGCGCAATTTTCAACGAACTAAGAACATCAAAATTGACGCTGGCTTCCGGTGTTTGCACTGGTGGTTTTTTGGTGAACCAGATTTTGGCAACGAAGATAAATCCGACACCGAACGCAAGGACGATCATAGTGTTGTAGGCTAAGTCTTTGACGACGGCTGTGAAATTCGCAGATCGAACCTCGGAAGTCGGTGCGTCAGTCAAAGGTTTAACCGGGTTTGGTGGTGTCACTTGGGCGTCGTTCGTCTTTAAAGCTAAGTCGACTCCCGAGCTAGTTACTGAAGCGGTTGGTTTTTGGCTCGCCATTCGTTCACTAAGCTGATCAAGTGCGCCGAAGACAGGATCCATATTGGTGTTCAGCGGCTCAAGATGCGATGCTCCGGTTACGTTTCGGTCAGTCATCGGTTGTTCACGGACCGGTATGGGGCGTAACGACGAATTAAACGCATGAGTGTCCAGCCGAATTGGAGGGGTTAGCTCAGGCGTTTGGTTCTGGGCATTCGCAAGCGTCACGCAAATCAAGAGGAGTGTCGGTGCGATGATTGAGATTTTTGAGATCATAGATTTCTTGGCGTCTGGGCCAGCCTCAGTTTTGAGCTTCCACTTCGGTGATGCGAATCGCAAAGCATCCATCTACCACAACGACTTCGCCGGATGCTAATTTGACGCCTTGTGCCATGAGCTCGACAGGGCTGTCAATTTCCCGATTGAGTTCCAACACGGTGCCTTCACCGAGTTGCATTAACTCCTGGATCGGAATGGTTGCCCGACCTAGTTCCGCGGAAACAGTTATCTGAATATTTTGCAGACGTGCTAAATCTTCAGCACGATTACTGCTGGAACTGTCTGAAAATTCCTGATATTCGGGGACGCTAATATCCGGTGACGAATCCGAGGTCGGAGTTTCACTGGCCTCCGCGGCGGTGTCAGCGGGTTGGGCTCCTGCGTCGCTGGTGTCGACCGGGGGGGTGACGCCTTCAACGGGTTGCTGGTTTTCGGTATCAAGACTCATGTTTTACTCCACCATCGAATCAATTTTGAGGACTTGCTGGTTAAGCTGCTTACCTGGCCAAGCGTGGAATAAAACCTCGCCGTTGACTCGAACAGCAACAGGTTCCCGTACCGATTGTTCGAGAATAATGATGTCGCCAGCAGAGAGGCCAACCAAGTCGGTCATATCCAGTCTGGCGAATCCGAGTTCAGCATCTAATTTGATGTTAATTTTTGAAATCATATTGGGCGAGATTCGTTGGCCCGTCTTTCTTTCCGGGGTAGCCATCGGATCGATTCCAAAAAGCGCAGCCATTTCATTGCAGGCAACGAGAAGGTGCATAACTGCGCTGCGGCTGTTCAGCTCAATTTCGAAGCCGCAAATCAAAACTTTTTTATCGGCTGCGAAAAGTCGATTTCGTTCTGGTGCTGGATCGAATTCTTTTAGGTCAAACTCAAGTGGCTCTTGCTCCTGCCAACCTTCGCTAAAGCTGACAGCAATTAATTCAAAAATTAGCGATGCCAATGAAGATTCGATCGGTGTCAAATCTCGATGGCCATCTTCCGTATCGTCTCCCTTGAGGATGTCCATCAAGAGAACCCTTAACTGTTGGTTCTCGATGATCAGTTGACCCCGCACTGTATTTTGTCGAAATCCAATTTCAGCCCCGGAGCAAGGGTTCTCCCAGGATTCCTGGATATCTACAAAAGAATGGGCATCGATCGTTTTGGCAGAAACTTTTATTTCCGATTCCGAGACCGTTTGCCACTGTTGGATAAATATCTCGCTAGCCTTCTCGCTCCATATATCCAGTTGCTGCCGCAACGGTCGTTTGACGCGTTCGGATGCTGCGAAATCATAGCGTTCGAGGGGAGCCTGGCTCATTGCACTTGAAAATCATTAAATAAAACATCTTGGACGCGTTCGATACCGTCCTCAAATAGCACTTCGTTAAAATAGTCTCGCAGTTCTCGACTAACCCGGTTTCTACCAAAGCTGCCAGAGAGTTCTTCCAGCGTCTTGTCCGATAAATAAACCTGAATGTAATTGTTGAACTTCGGAGCTTTCTTGATGACATCCTGTTCGATTTTATATTTCTGAGAAGCTGGTACCTGCAGTGAGAAATGGATTCTCAAAAACCTTGCATGGCGTGCTTCATTAAGGTTCACGGTGATCTCGGGAAAGTCGATGTAGTCGACTTCTTCATTGGCTCCACTCTCCGCGGCGGAGACCGATGTTTTGGGCGAGTAGTTGAAATTGAATTTGGTAAGGAACGGCGTAGCTGCTCCGCCTGCGACCGCAATGACGGAGACACTTAAAATCAAAATTAGCCCGCGCCGACTACTCTTAGGGCTTTCTGCATTTGCGTCTTGTGAATCTTGTTCTGACATGCTTCTAGGGATGCTCGCAATCAAAAGAAAAGGAGTGGTTAGTAAGTGCACAAATCTGATTTGTGCAATTCCGGTTTCGCATTCAACGTAACCGTTAAAGTGGACCTAACCACTAGTGATGATCGACGAAGTGCGTAAATATATGTATCTGAAATGCACGCGCCGGTATATTTTGCGGATTCCCGCAATTAGTAAGAATATGCCGATTTTGCCGGCTAAGTTTTAAGCTGGGGTGGCTGTTTCGATTGATTCTTCTCGTATTGGCAAAGTTTTCCTCATCTTGGAAATCCTTTCCATCGTTAAGGTTTGCCAAATCGTCTAAGTGAAAAGTGCTAGCGGGCAATTTCCTTTGATCTAAGCGAATTTGGAATTATCTGCGCTTAAATTCTCAATTCGGTTTCAATTGGCCTCTCGATTGCTCTAGGTGCGTCGCTGACCAATTGGAAACGGGTAGATCATGTTTAATGGAATTTATAGTGGAGCGACAGCTCTCGAGAATTACAGCCGCCAGCAGGAGGTTGTCTCATCAAATTTAGCGCACTTGAACACTCCAGGCTATCGGCGACAGTTTCTTACGTTCGAGGAGCATGTAGGTGAAGTCGATGGTGTGTTGGGTTACTACCCCGGATCGGGCATTCGTTCGGTGTCGACTGATTTTGAAGCAGGGCCGAAAAAATCAACTGAGCGAACACTGGATGTCTCGATTGCTGGTGATGGGTTTTTTGTTTATCAGGGGGCTGAAGCCGAGTTGTATTCGCGCAACGGTGTCTTGTTCCGAAATCCACAAGGCCAATTAGTCAACGGAGACGGTTTGCCGCTATTGGGCCAAGGGAACGAGCCCATTGTAATTCCGCCGGATGTCTCAGACTCAAATATTAATATTGATCCGAGTGGGACGATTTCTGCAGGCGGAACGATTGCTGAAGGTGGAACCGTCATTGGTCAATTAAATGTAGTTCAGTTTGATGACAATCAACTGTTGAATACTGGCGGCGGCGAACTTGATTTTAACAGTCAAATTTATTTTAAGCTTGGCAATGCGACGCTGGCACCTGCCGAAGACGTGAGCGTCTTGCAAGGGTTCCGGGAACTTTCCAATGCTCACCCAGTGACCGAGCTAATTAGTCTAATTGTTGGATCGCGGGGAGTCGAATCGGCTCAACGTGCGATTCGCGCAATTTCGGATTCAGTCAAAG
>WTFU01000108.1 GCA_011523945.1 Mariniblastus sp.
ACCTTGTCCACCCGGCCCCATACCGGGGGGACCGCCTCGACGATCCTGCGGCCCCCTCATTGGAGGAAAAATCTCATCCACAGTTAGTTGCCCGTCCCGATTTTGGTCCAACGACTCTAACACTGCCGGTGCATCGTTGATCTCTTTCACCGACAATCTCGAATCTCCATTACGATCCAGACCTTGGGTCAGTCGATCGACTGGCGGACCCTCTTGAAAACCTAGTACCGCTTGAACGACGCCCAACTTAATTACAATCAGCGCAAAGAATACGATGCAGAAACCCATCCATATTTTTTTCATAACGATCGCTTATCCACCGTAATAATTATTAAAACTCGCTTTTACAGATTATTTTGCACGCATTTATTTATGATCACGGACATAGTTCAGAGAATTTTCCAACAAATTAATTGATAAAAGACAGTCCAAAGCCGTAGGGTTGACCAACATCGTGATGAAAGCCAATTTTTTCAGACAAGTTTGTGTGTGAACTTTAGCAAACTACGATCCGAGAATTTCCCGATACTTTGAATAAACAGAATCCTCCATCACAATTGCCGAATTCTCCGGAAGAAAAACTTCGGGTTCGAAAGATCGCGACACAACGTCTCGAATCTCGAATCGATCGGCAAGAACGCCACAGCCCAATGCCTGAATCAGCACATTCCCAATCGCAGTCGCCTCAGTTGGGCCAGCACTGACCGGACGCTGCATGACCGTCGCAGTAATTTCGGTTAGCAATCGATTATTCGCGCCACCGCCAACGATGTATAGAACTTTTACTGGCTGCCCAAGGATGTCTTCTAATAAATCCACCGTCTCTCGATAGCACAACGCAAGACTATCGAGGCAGCAACGCACAAGCTCGCCAAGCGTTTCTGGAAGCGGCTGTCCCGTCGATTCAGCAAATTCTCTAATTTTCCCAGCCATATTTCCCGGGGCGGCAAACTGAGCGGCATTAGGATCGATCAAAGTTTGAAATGCCTCTACTTCAGTCGCCTGTGCAGCCATCTCGGCGTAACTGATTTCTCGGCCCGCATCAAGTTCTTCACGACGCAGCTCCTGCACAAGCCAAAGCCCAGCGATGTTTTTAAGAAAACGCGTCGTTCCGGATAATCCTAATTCATTCGTGAAAGGAGCCGCACAGGATTTTTCCGAAGCAAACGAATGAGCTAATTCGGCCCCCAACAAAGACCAAGTGCCGCTTGAAAGGTACGCCCAGCCTTGCTTCTCCAAAGACGGATCTACCGGAACTGCCGCTACAGCGGATGCTGTATCATGCGTACCTGGCGCGATAACTTTAACATCTGCTCCCAACCCAGTTGCCTCGGCGATTTCACTACGAACGTTGCCAATAACGTCTCCCGGATCAATAATCGGCCCCAGCATCTCCGTAGGAATATTGAGCTGATCCATCAGTTCATAATCCCAATCCCCCGTCTCAAGGGCTAACATACCGCTGGTTGACGCAATGGTTCGTTCGGTGGTCAGCTCACCAGACAGCCAAAAGTGGAACAAGTCGGGCATGAACAGGAGACGATGAGCCGCAGCCACCAGTTCTGGCTCCCGCATATTTCGCGCCATCACTTGAAACAACGAGTTGATTTGCATCAACTGAATTCCAGTTCTCGCATAGAGCGCTTCACGTCCCCCCACGATTTCAAGCACCTTCTCCATGGCTTCGTGATTCTGTGGGTCACGGTAACAATGCGGCAATGCAAGTAATTCACCTGACTTACCTACGAGAGCCCAGTCCACTCCCCACGTGTCGACCCCAATGCTATTCAATTCGAGATCGTTCTCACGACACCACTCGGCCGCTTGGCGAATACCTTCGAGGACATTTAGCCAGATTCCTGTCAAATCCCAAACAGGACCGGCAGGAGTTGGACAGGGGTGATGCTCAAATCGATGAATTTCTTGAAGCTCAACAACAGTAGGATTGCCACGTAACGATCCAACAATCGCTCGCCCTGAACTTGCTCCTAAATCGATAGCCAAATGAGCGCTTGCCATACCCGTCCTTTATTCTTAAGCCGGCAGTTGTAAAAAATCGGATACGAATCTGAAAAAAGTAAATCTAGATATTCACAATTTTAAATTAAACAACTTGAAACCTTCCGACCGCACCTCCTCCGAGCCATTACCGAAGGAGATACGCATCGTCCAGGCCACGATGATCAAACGATAGAACCGGTCTAACGAAGGAACGCTTCGTGCAATCCACCATCCACATTGATAATTTGACCAGTCGTTTTACTGGATCGATTAGAAGACAGAAAATAAATGGCTTCAGCCTGATCTGCTGGCGTAATTGGTTGCTTGGTCAATGTTCGCTGCGCGTAAAACTCAGCCAAACTATTTCGCAATGAATCGTCTGTATCCGACTCTTCAAAAGCAATGTCGTACTTTGTCAACGACGCAATCACCCGGTCGCGCGGGAACATCGTAGAACCTGCAACCACGGTTGCCGGCGCGACAGCATTCACACGAACGAGTGGTGACATTTCAATTGCCAGTTCGCGAACCAAATGGTTAGCTGCCGCTTTCGAAGTGTCATAAGCGACTGAACCTTTCTTACCAACGACACCATTAACACTCGTCGTCAAGACAACAGAGGCCGACAACCCTTGTTCTTTGAGCATCCCTCTTAACTCATCGACCACGTTGTAACTTCCCCGCACGTTAACGTCGAAAGTAAACTTCCATTTGTCATCGGAAAGCGAACCATCGCGTTCAGGTGCCACAAACACTCCCGCCGTTACGATGACTCGATCAATTCCACCATAGGCGAGCAGAGTGTCGCGAATCATCGCCTGAATTGAATTACGATCCGTGATATCAACACCAAGCCCGATCGTTGGTCCACAGCCAGAAATCCCGGAGCCCGCCACACCGATTCCAACGCCATAAATTTCGGTCAACTCCGCTGCGGTTGCTTCAGCTGCCTCTTGGCTGAGATCACAGCACACCACGTGAGCGCCCTCTTTGGCAACTCGATGAGCAACTTCTTTCCCAATGCCATTGCCGGCACCAATCACTAACGCAATATCTCGTGACATCTCTTTTTCCGGAGGCTTACGCTTCAGCTTGGCCTCTTCTAGCAGCCAGTACTCAATATCAAAAGCTTCTTGCTTCGGTAAAGCAATGTATTCACCCAGTGCTTCCGAACCACGCATCACCTCAACCGCACACGTGTAAAACTCTGCGGTTACTCTTGACTCACTTTTGTCCTTGCCCCACGCAATCATTCCTACGCCTGGCACTAAAATAACCGTTGGGTTGGGATCACGCATTGCTGGAGAATTACCGTGCTTATGCGCCTCGTAATAGTCGGCATAGTCTCTGCGATATTGCTCAAGGCCTGCAGATAGCAGGGACTTGAGATTCAGTAGGCCATGTGGATCTTCCTCGGTGGTCTGGGTCGGATCCCAGTCAACATATAGCGGCTTGATCTTCGTTCGTAGAAAATGATCCGGGCAACTGGTACCCAATTCAGCCAGGCGTGCTGCGTCATTGGAATTAACGAAACGAAGGATCGAATCGCGAGTCTCCACCGTTCCGACAAACTTATTCATTTGGGAAACTTGACCGCGCAACCAAGGCAGCAATTCAACCAACAAAGCATCGCGAGAATCGTCAGACAGCGTCTCGTATTTCTGACCGCCAAAAGTTTGATCCCCTTTATCTTTCGATTCAATATACTCAGCCGCTTTGTCAATCAAGCTCAACGTCAGCTCATAGCATTCCTTATCGTCATCCGCCCAGTTAATTAAACCGTGCTGCCCCATGACGAGCCCTTTCAGGGATGGATTCGCCTCCACCTCTTTCTGCATCAACAAGCCAAGCTCAAATCCTGGACGCAACCATGGAACCCAGCCAATTTCATCACCAAAAATCTCTTGAGTCATCTCTCGACTAGCACTACATGCCGCGATGGAAATCACACTGTTTGGGTGCATGTGATCCACGTGTCGTGCCGGTAAAAACCCATGTAACGGAGTATCAATTGAACTGGCACGTGGGTTTAGATTGAATGTGCAGTGCGGAAAATACCCCACCATCGCGTCTTCGGCTGGAGTTTTCGGACCGTTATTAGGCGCGCTTTTGTAACTTGGAATCAGCGAAAGAAGTTTACTCATGTAAAGCGAAGCAAAATTTTGCAATTTAGCCGTTCGCAAATCGCCCCCGGATCCTTTGACCCACAGAACATCTGTTTCGCCACCGGTCAGTGGATCGGTTTCCATGATTTTCGACGATGTATTGCCCCCGCCCGTATTTGTGATCCTCTGGTCAGCACCAAGACAATTCGAGCGGTAAATCAATCTTTCCGCAGGAGAAAGGGCATCGGCAACTGAATCGTCCCAGTGACGATCGACGTGTTTTAAATCATTCGTGGCAGTGGACATAATTTTATTTTTTTGAAGTGTTAAAAAGACTTAAGAAAAACCGATAGATAGTATGGTCGCATACAATGGTTTGATGTCAACTGAGCTACCCCCACATAAATACGAGCCATCAACCTAAATAGGTACCAAACCGACCCGAGATTGGGTTATATTGAAAGTACCAAATATTTATTACGGAAACTGCATTGAAAATTTCACTTTTTATTCCCTGCTATGTCGATCAGCTGTCGCCACACATCGGAATTGCGATGGTCAATGTCCTTGAACGACTGGGACACCAAGTTGATTACCCCGAGGGTCAAACCTGTTGCGGCCAGCCTGCATTTAATTCAGGTTATTTCCCCGAAGCTAAAAAGGTCGCCGATCATTTTTTAAATACCTTCGCGAATGCGGATCTCGTCGCAGTTCCTTCCGGATCGTGCACGGCGATGATTAGAAAGTTTTATCCCGAGCTCTATCAGGATTCCACGCAGTCCAAGGAGGTGTCGGAACTCAGCAGTCGAGTATTTGAATTTACTGAGCTGCTAGTGAATCAACTGGGCGTGACCGATGTTGGAGCGAAACTTGAGGGAACGGCCACCTACCACGATGGCTGTCATGGCCTCCGTGAACTTGGAATTAAGGATGCCCCGCGAAAACTGCTTGAGAATGTCGCAGGATTGTCGTTGGTAGAAATGGATGAAGGACAATCTTGCTGCGGTTTTGGCGGTACCTTTGCCATTAAATTCCCTCAAATCTCGACCGCAATGACTCAAGTCAAACTTGGCAGCGCCACGCAAACAGAAGCTGACTTCCTGATCTCAGGTGATCCAAGCTGCTTGATGCAAATAGGGGGGTATTTCAGCCGCCAAAAATCACCTATCCAATGCCTACACATTGCAGAGGTACTTAACCAGCAATGAGCCAATCGACCAACCCAACCACTCAATTTCAGACGGATGCGAATCGCGTAACGGCAGACGTAGACCGCCGAAGTTTCCTTCGAAGTTCCCTGAAGGGCTATCAAAAAACACGAACAGCAACTCAGGAACGATTCCTTAGTTACGAATCCGCCAGAATCGCTGCCGGTGATGCGAAATGGGAAGCCATTGAAAATCTCGATGTTTACCTCGCACAATTTGCGGACAAACTCGAATCCCGCGGCGCGACAGTTCACTGGTGCAACGACAGCGCAGAAGCCCGACTTGCGATCCTCGAAATTATCAAACAGCACGATGCTAAATCTGTCATCAAAAGCAAATGCATGACGACGGAGGAAATTCACCTCAACGAATTACTCGAAAAAGAAGGATTCGAAGTTGTCGAATCCGATTTAGGTGAGTTCATTGTTCAGCTTCGAGATGAAACTCCCTATCATTTCGTCTTTCCAGCGATGCACCTGAAGAAAGAAGAGATCAACACTCTTTTTCAGGAAAAATTAAAGTCAATCAACACCGATGATCCGGAAGAATTGACGATGGTTGCTCGAGAGGTACTGCGGCAGAAATACCTCAGTGCGGATATCGGCATAAGCGGAGCTAACTTTGGCGTCGCCGAAACAGGGATGATTTCCATCACTGAAAATGAGGGAAATGCGAGGCTAACCACGGCACTTCCCAAAGTCCATATTGCCCTAATGGGAATTGAAAAAATAATCCCAAGGTTGGAAGACTTGGCATTAATGCTGCCTATGCTCGCGACTGCCGGGACTGGTCAGCATCTGACTTGCTACAACTCCCAACTAGGAGGCCCGCGGCAGGATGACGAAAGTGATGGACCGTTGGAAATGCACGTGGTTCTGCTGGACAATCATCGAACGCGACTGCTTGCCGACCCCGAACAGCGCGATGCTTTACGCTGCATCCGCTGCGGCGCCTGCCTCAATGTTTGCCCTATCTTTAAAAATGTCGGTGGTCACACCTACGGCACCACCTACCAAGGCCCCATCGGAAGTGTGATTACTCCGCACTTGCGCGGCCTCAAAGACTGGAAACACCTCTCTCACTCCTCCTCACTCTGCGGCGCGTGCTCGGAAACGTGTCCTGTGAAGATTGACCTCCATCACCACCTTCTGCGAAATCGCAGAGACGCTGCCGGCAAAGGGCAGGGGAGATTTGCAGAAAAGGTTCTGATGCTCGGTTTCACTATCGTGATGCGGCGCCCGTGGCTTTACCGACTCACCGGAAGACTGGGCAAAATTGGCCACGTGCTAACGAAACCGATTCACGGAACCCGTATTGATCCGTTTTACGCGTGGAAAAAAACGCGTGACCTAGACGATCCGGCAAAACAAAGTTTCAAGCAGTATTGGAAATCAAGAAAATGAGCCGAGATGCTATCCTAGGCAGAGTCCGTGAAGCTTTGAGCGTTAAAACAGATGCCCATGTTCGCGAAGTCGTAAAAAAATCTCCCCACTCACTTCCCGTACTTGCCAATGGGCCCGACGGGAGAACCCAGGCGGTCAAAGAATTCCTACCTGCGGTAGGCGAATCCCTTGAAGAACACATTGCTGCCTTTAAAGTGTTATCCGACAAATTACAAACGGAGTTCATTGTCGTTCCGTCAATCGATTCGGCACGCCAAGCAATTGAGCAACTTCGCCAAAAACACGCGTGGGAACGAGTCGCAGTTCACAATCATGAATTGGTTCAGACTTGCGTTAACCAACTTTCAGTTGAATTTTTAGATACCAGCGTAAATTACGACGCACATGCTTTGGAAAAATGCGACGTCGGAATTTCTGGATGCGACGCGCTGATCGCTCAAACCGCCAGCGCGCTGGTGACCAACCACTCCGCCGGCGGCCGGGCACTTTCGGTTTTACCACCGCACCATTTAGTCATCGCGGATGCCTCGCAATTGGTGACAACAATGGCAGACGGATTCGCGTTAATTCGTGAAAAACATGCTGAAAAATGGCCCAGCTTTATTTCATTTATAACTGGCCCAAGCCGGACCGCAGATATCGAAAGAGTTCTTGTCCTAGGAGCGCACGGCCCAAAAAAATTAACGATCATCATGATCTCGGCTTGATTTAGATCAAAGCAATTAAGATCAGGTCAAATCCATCAAAGGTCTTTAGTCTTTAACTACCGGCACAAAGAGCCCGCTCCAACTAGCACGATTGATGAACGCTATGGTATTGACATTTGGCTGGATTGCTCTGGGAGGAATCGCATCACTGACAGTAGTGCAGGCCATTATTGTGAATTTACATCGCCGGTTTCTTCAATCTTCGGTTGCCGCAAGTATCGACGGCGCGTATCGCCCGACTGCTGCAATCATCCTATGCGTGCGGGGGAACGACCCTCGCCTTGTCGAATCAATACGGGCAATTAGTGAATTGAATTATGCTCCGTTTTCAATTCACGTCGTCGCAGACGATCCGGACGATGCAGCAATTCAAGTCATTCAAAAAGAGATCGAGACGAATGCATCGTTCAATCCGAGACTCCACTTTTTATCCAACCCTTCTAAACGCAGAAGCCTGAAATGCTCGGCGATCATCGAAGCAATCTCCAACCTCGATCATTCGATTGAAGTGATTGCGATAATTGACTCGGACGTCATCCCCGACCCTAACTGGCTAAGCGACCTTGTCATGCCGCTCTCCGACCCAACGGTTGGTGCGACAACTGGAAACCGCTGGTTCTCGTCCGCCACTCCAAGCCTCGGTTCATCCGTCAGGCAAATTTGGAATGGTGCAGCCGTCGCCCAGATGACCTGCTATGAAATTCCCTGGGGCGGTTCCTTAGCAATCAAGCGATCGGCTTTGGAATTTTGCAAGCTCAAAGAGCACTGGTCTGATAAATTTTGCGAGGACACCACGCTTCCCTCCCAACTCAAAGCACACGACCTCCGTTTAGTGCGTGTACCCAACCTCATTCTGAACAACGATGAATCGACAACGCTGAAAGCAACGTTCCACTGGGTAAGCAGGCAACTTTTGACAGTGCGGCTCTACCATGCCGCATGGCCTCTTGTCGTTTTCCACAGTTTGTTTTCGCTCGCCTGTCTCATTGGCTGCATCGTGCTTATTCCGATCTTGTTCGGAGCAGGTTATACAAACGCAGGCATTCTCCTCGCGATAGGATTTGCATTTTCCCAATTCATCAACGCGATCCTGTTTTCTCAAATTCAAAAAAGCAACTTATCAGTCATTAACAGCCGCCTTCAAGCTGCTCCGATCAAGCCTTCTCAGCCAGGAATCCTTGCCTTTTTGATAACGCAAGTACTCTATCCCTGTGCGACACTAAAAACAATCTTTACCCGGGTCGTTTCCTGGCGAGGGATCTCGTATTCGATTAGCTCGAGAAATCAAATAGAGATGATTCAGTACCGGCCTTTTTCGAACAATAACAACAGCAACGGGCGGCCTAACGAATTGAATTCGATTAATTAAGAACCGGAAAATTGGCGAAAAAGCGAACTCCACATGACTCGAATTTATTGATTCGTGTGCGGGTTTTCCGTGATCACTGTTTCTAACGGCCCCGTCCAGTTGATTGCGATCTTCGAATTTTCTGTCCGTGAACGATCTAACTCCTCTGAATCGTGTCGCATCAACAAGTCATTGATTTGAATGTCACTCAGCTTAAGAACAGGACTCGAGTCGTCGGGCAACCCTGGGGTCACGTCAAACCGCCCCTCATTGGCAAGCAATTGCCATTGCCCACCGCCTGGCCCATGAATATCAAGTCCAAACTTAAATATTCGATCTGTTCCATTGATCTTTAACGCTCCCATCATTTTCTGGGCGGCCAACGCAATTTCAGTCAGATGTGATTCAATCCAACGCACCACTTTCGGGGAATCTTCTTTCTCTTTGCCCCAGCGATTCTCTTTGCCAAAATCGATCAGCTTAAAAATCATCTCCTGATCAATCGAAGGACACTCAAGGTGACCGGCAAATTGACTAACATTCCGCTTGTCGAAATGCGGATCGCTCGTCTCGTAGGACGCGTAAATACTCGTATTTTCAAATAGCTTCTTCGCCAACTCGCTATCCGCAGTTCGCTCAGAATCAGCACCACAGAATTTCACCCCATCGGAATGGAAATACTTGTAGCAGTACTCGATTACCTCTCTCGCTGATGTGCATTTGTCAGGTACCAAATGATAAGTCCGTCCATGGGCTTCTGGAGTCCGCACTAAATGACAGATAGTCTTTGAAACCCAATCCACCGGAACAACATTCCGTGGTTCGTCACCTTCAATCGGAAGACTAATGGGAGTTTCGATCACACCATCGGCGTTTTTGGATTGCTCCGGGACGAGCATGGCCATCAACCTGAGATAGAGAAACAGACCGTGATAAGTAGACGTGTAACCGGTTCGTGAATCACCGGAAATCACTGCTGGTCGATAAATTGTTTTCGATTCGAAGAAATCGCAAGCTTGAACCAATTGTTCCGCTTCAAATTTACTAATTTCGTAATCGTTACGAAAAGTTTGGTTTACGTCTAATTCATTTTCGTAAACGGTAGCTTCGCGTTTTCCACAAACGTAAGCAGTTGAAATGTAGTGAAAATCACGAACATTACAGCGATGGGAAAAATCCAGCACATTCTGCGTTCCACCAAGATTCGTTTTCCACGGCTCTAATTCCCGCGAAGCACTCTGAAATTTCAAAACGGCAGCACCATGAATAACCTGGTCAAGAAATTTCTCCGACCAACTAAGTTGCTTAGAAGAGAGCCCGAGATTGGTCTTTGTCACATCACCCGAAAGCAAAACGGGACGAGGGAGGCGGTGACCTAACTTGCTCTCCCACATCTGAAGGATGCCCTCAACCCGCTCCCGAACCATCTCCTGTTTCGTGGGGCGAACAAGGACCGCTAATTTATGTCCTTTGAGCAACAGATCTCGCATCAGGTAGCGGCCAACCAATCCGGTAGCTCCAGTGAGCAACGTATAGCTCTTGCTCGATCTGTGTCTCGAATCTATTTGGTTATTCACTAAAATTTCCTAAGCGCTTCGTACCCAATGCTCATTCGGACCGATTGGCACGAAAAACTGCTACAATTGGAGTCAACCTAGCCATCACAAACGCACTAACACATGATTAAATTGCGCAAGACAGGCAGAAAGGTAAAGTATGAGAGCCACAGGCAAGCAGTGATTTTCTGTTTACGTTCATCACAGTGCCCTTAACTCACGCTTTTTACTATAGTCCCTTATTCGACGACTTACGCAACGAAAAGTTTCGTTTGAAAGAAAAGCATGCGACAAAATCACAATAATAAGCGTTATTTTCGTACTCCAGGGCTTAACACGACCTCCATCGCCCTACTGGCTTGGTGCGTTTTGCTGCCATCTAAAGGACTTAACGCTCGCCAGACCCCCGAAACCCCAATTTTTCCTGCCGAACTTACCGCTTCGCAAATTAACGAGGGCTGGATCTCACTTTTTGATCAAAAATCGCTTTTTGGCTGGAAACCAACCTCAGATGCCAATTGGAAAGTAGAAAACGGCGAGATCCGAATCGACTCCGGACAACCAGGATTATTACGAACGACGAGTCAATTTGATGATTTCGAGCTTTTCGTTGAATTCAAAGCCGACGCGGGAACCAACAGCGGAATATTTTTTAGAACCAGTCCTACCCCCAGAGACGTTAACCGCGATTGCTACGAACTAAACATTGCTCCGCTGGAAAATCCGTTTCCGACTGGATCGCTAGTTGGTCGAAAGCAATGCAACCCGAGTGTATCTCCCAACCAGTGGCATCGTTTTCACGTTACCGCCAATGGGGCGAATATAAAAATCAAAATAGATGATGAAGAAGTTCTCAGCTATCTCGATCCCACCCCACTTGGACGTGGTTACATTGGCCTTCAACTGAATCAGGGAGCTATTGCGTTTCGCAATATTGCCTTGAAACCCCTAAACACTCGCCCTCTGCTCGCTGGGCAATCGCTCGCCCAATGGGACACGAGCCAAAAACTCGACAGTACGTTTGAATTAACCGAGCAAAACGAGTTGCGTATCTTGAACGGAAAAGGCCAAATTGAATCAAAAGCTGTTTTTGGAGATTTCATATTTTCAATGCAATGCAAAACAAATGCGATTGGCCTCAACTCTGGCGTGTTCTTTAGGTGCATTCCAGGTGAGGTAATGAATGGCTATGAAAGTCAAATACAAAATCTATTCAAAAACAACGACCCCTCCCAACCCGTCGATTGCGGTACGGGAGGAATTTTTCGTCGCTCTGATGCCAGACGGGTGAACGCCCTCGATCAGACATGGTTCACTAAAACCATTATTGCTACCGGACCTCACATCAGCGTTTGGGTAAACGGGTACCAGGTAACGGACTGGAGTGACACTCGTAAACCTGACCGAAATCCACGCCGCGGCCTTAGGCTGGAGAAAGGCACGATCATTTTTCAGGGGCACGATCCAACGACCGATATCCTCCTCAAAAACATTCGTGCAAAAGAAATCGCACCAAGGCGGCCTTCCCAATAAAGCGAGACCCTCGGAGGACATATCGTTACGACTGAATGCCAAAGGCTATTTTGCTTGAAGTTTTCGCAGCTTTTTGGGTAGTGGGAAACTGACATGCTCCTCGCGCACGACCACCGGTTCCACCGTGGCGCCGTACCGCTGGACCAGCCATTCTATGCATTCATTTACGACCGTTTCCGGTGCGCTTGCGCCGGCGGTCATAAATACAGTCTCGACATTGTCTAGCCACTCTACCTTCAGGTCGGCAGCGCCATCCACCAAATATGCAGTCACCCCTTCGTCCTCTGCTAATTCCCGTAAACGTTGACTGTTGGAACTATTTTGACTGCCTAAAACGAAACAAATATCCGCTTGAGTTGCGATTTTCTTCACGGCCTCCTGGCGATTTTGGGTCGCATAGCAAATATCTTCTTTGGGTGGATTCACGAGGTTTACGAACCTTGATTTAAGTTTTTCAATAATGCGATTAGCATCATCCACTGACAGTGTGGTTTGTGTGAGGTAGGCGACTTTCGCATCCTTGGCAATTTCAAGAGCATCAACATCCTCTACGTCCTCAACCAAAATCATTGAATCCGGGGCCTCCCCCATGGTGCCAATCACCTCATCGTGACCCTCGTGACCAATCAAGAATATGGTGTATCCCTCGCGCGCGTATTTCACAGCTTCCAAATGAACTTTGGTAACCAGAGGACAGGTCGCATCAATCGCGTTTAAATTCCGCTCTTGCGCAACTCTCCGAATCTCAGGTGAGACTCCATGTGCTGAAAACAAAAGTACGGAACCAATTGGAACTTCCTCAAGATGGTCGACGAAGATCGCACCTTTTTCCTTAAAAGACTCGACAACATACTTGTTATGAACGATCTCATGGTAGACGTAGACCGGCGCTCCGAATTCTCTCAATGTCAAATCGAGACTTTCGATTGCCATATTGACCCCAGCACAAAAACCTCTCGGGCTGGCGAGTAAAATTTTCATTCATCCACTCCAATGTTCGAAAATGGAAAACGACCGACCGTTCCCCATGGCGCAATCACATAGACCATAACTGCGACTCCCACCAGTTTAGCTGACCGCTTCCTTTTTCGGGAGGTAACCCTAAAGGTAGGGCCCATTTGTCACCAATTCGGCGATCCTAGCCAAGGTTTTATCCGGCTCCGTCGAAAAAGTGAAAAAAAGCCGGAAAATACGATTCTAGGCCCCTCTGATTCTAGGCCCCTCTTTTACCCAATCCCGATGACCGAGTGACAAACACTACACGTTTCCCACTCAATTCGTTAGGCTAACAAAAGCGAGGGTTGATTCTCACATCCGTCAATTGAACTAATTCCCCCAAGATTGATGCTTACATCTCCGAACCATATTGAACTTACTTCGAATGCGATCGAGCGTGGCTATCGAAGCTGCCGCGGTGCGGCGAGGCGATATTTTAAATCACAGCTTTGGGCCACCATAAATCTACCTCGAGATCAGCGTCGTGCTCTGGATGCCATCCTGTTCAATTTAATGCGCACAATCGATTTACTCGATCTTGAAAGCGCAGATGGACGATCTCTGGATGTCTGGTTCGAACTTCGGGATGACCTTAGTGATGCCTTCCGAGGACAATGTACATCCGTCGAACTGGCTGCACTCGTTGACGCCAGTCGGCGCTTCCAAATCCCGAAACAATTTATTTTCGACCCACTGCGTGGTGCCGACCTGTGGATTCGAAACCAAGAATTCCAAACCTTTGAAGAGCTCGAATCTTTTTGCAGCTACGTTGGAGGTTCCTCGCTAGTCTCCGCCATGCCAATTCTAGGGGTGATCAAACCTGACTTTGAAGTGTTAGCGATTGAGTGCGGAAAAGCAATTATGCTGACGCAACTACTGGCAAATTGCGTTAACGACATGAAACGCAATAGGATATTTCTCGCCCAGGATGATATCGTGCGATGTGAGCTAGATATTCCCCGACTAAAACTTCGTCGCCCCAGCCAATCATTTATTCATTTCGTGCGGCTCTATGCTTCACGCATTGAAAAAATGTTTTTCCGTGCTAAACACCTTGCTGAACACTTAGATTTCGATGGCAAACGCACACTAAAATCACTATTGGCCTTGCATTGGCAGATGCTTTTGAAAATGCAGCTCACGCCCGAGACTATTTTATGTGAAGAAGGGATACTCAACCGCCACGAAAGACTGGCATTCAAATCGAGGCACTTACTTGGCCTAGAGCGGGAGATTCCAATTTTCATTTCGAAGCAATCCAATCAGTCGCACTGACCTCAGCCATAGTAGACTGACGCCGTCTACTCGTTTTCTTTTTCTCCGAGCCCAACCATTTCAAGCAGTTTTAATGCATTCGTTGTTTCAGCAATGCCTTTTCGCATTTGGTAGTCGAACGTCATGACTCGAACTCCGTCCACCTCTTCGAACTGCTCCGCAAAATGCACTGTCTGACAAGCGGTTGCAAGGTCATCCGTGGTTGCCAAGTCTAAATCATGAGTCGAAATGGCACCGATTGCATTGCCATCAATCAATTTACGAACGACACGGCTGACCGCGATCTGCCGCTCCCGCGAGTTGGTCCCCTGAAGGATTTCATCCAACAAAAACAACATCCGCTTCGGATTATCTGCATCATGTTTTTTCGCGGTATCAACGATCGCCTTCAGTCGCTTCAACTCAGCCATGAAAAATGAAACGCCATCTGCCAGCGAGTCCGCAATCCGCATACTTGTCTCGATATGCAAAGGTGGCAGCGAGAAAGTCTTTGCACACACAACACTCCCCATCTGAGCCAAGACAATGTTCACGCCTACGCTTCGCAGCAGCGTACTTTTCCCTGACATATTGGAGCCAGTGACCAGCAATACCGTGCCAGGTGGCCCCAATTGGACATCATTGGCAACCCGGGACTCAGTCAACAGAGGATGCCCAACACTCGTCCCTTTGACAATGGCCGCTGAATTTTCATTAGCAGAGTTAACTTCTGGAAATACCCATTCAGGCTCATCCGCAGCCAACTTCGCCAGTGAGCACAAAGCTTCCCACTCACCCAAATCAGAAAACCAACCGCGTGCTTTTGCTCCGGTTCGACTTTTCCACTTCTCCATCATGAACAATACATGAGCATCCCAGAAAAACAGAAACTCCAAAATGATATAGAGAATGAACCCCATACCGTTTCGCATATTTGCCAAAAAAACCAGAAGCCCCAATTTATGCATGCTGGACTGCGCGCCATCGTCGGTGCGCTGAATACGCTTTTGCAACCCCTTAAGCTTCTGCGATTTGGCAGGGAATTGCGACGCCATATCAAACAAGGAAATGTAGTTTGCCGCTTGATCACTTCGCGAAGCAATGAGATTAAAATCATCATGAATAGCACCCGCGAATAAAATCGAGAGTCCAAAATTAATTGCGCAGGCAGCAAGTAACATCGATCCGCTAACCATCGCCGGGGCGATTCCAAACAGAAGCAAAACAATTGCCAATAACGTGACAATTGAAGTCACCCGTGAAACCAAGATTACCCAGCCGCGATTTTCAAACCACGAAGGACTTTCACACCAGTCGACAAAGCGACTCGGCCCCGACCGGGCAACGGAAAGTTGCTCGCAGAGCAGACGGAATTGAAGCCTCCACTCGAACTCTGGCTTCAATTCAACCACTGCTTCCTGCCGTAAGGCTATTTCATCCGCGAGTGCCCCGTCAATAATCCATCGCTTCAACGTTTCGGTCCCAAGCGGTGTGCGCGTAATGCCCAGCAACTTGTAAACCGAACTATCTCCCAACAAATCCAAATCTTTCGAAATAGGCGCGAATTCCACTGGCACATCAATCGGTTCGACTGATATCTTGTCCCACTGGCGATGGCAACGCGCGAGTGATTCCTCGTGCATTTTCGAAAGAAGCGTGGAGAGCCGTAGTTCCGTTTGCATTTTTTCGTGAATAAAGGCCACGACAAGAAATCCAATCAGCAGTACGGCACTGAGACAATAAAACAACACGCCAAGCGCCCAGACATCGGCTGCCCCCATCAACAAACTTGCGAAAAAGGACAGCAGCATTCCACCTCTCAAATAAGCGACGCTGCTCCACCGACCAGCGCATCGCGTCGCGGTCGCTTGCTCATGCCTGAGCTTTTCCTGATAGTAAGCCAGTACTTCTTCTCTTGACTGCGGGCAATTCATGTTGCTGTTCGTATTCCGTGTACCGTTTTCTACCATCAATGCTCCCGATCCCCACGCGATCGCTTTGGTGTTCTCAAACTAGGTGCCGCTTCAAACCTTCGGAGCTAACCAAGCCTTGCAAGGCCACATAATTGCTACGCTTGGCGTCCCCCCACGCAAGCTCTAGCCCGCTGCACGTTACTGCATGAAGGGCATGCCAAAGCCGAACCGCGTCCCGACAGTGTAAACCAATTACCCAACTTAGGAAATTCGAACCGAGACGTTCAGTCCTCTAAAATCCGCCTAACTCCGTCGAGCGTTTTACACGTTGGATTGCAATCATAAACGCTGCAGTTCGCAGACTTACATTCTTTTCGTTTGCCAATTGCCACACATCCTCAAATGCGGATGACAAAATTGAATCAAGCTGCTGCCGCACACGGTTCAAATCCCAGCTGTAATACTGTCGGTTTTGCACCCACTCAAAGTAGCTAACCGTTACACCACCCGCGTTGGCAAGAATGTCTGGGAGCACAGCAACGCCGCGTTCGAACAGCCGTTCATCCGCATCGGCATCAACAGGTCCGTTCGCCCCCTCCACGATATACTTCGCCCGAATCTTCTCAACATTCTCCATAGTCACAACACCACCGAGAGCGGCGGGAACGAGCAAATCACAGTCCAACTCCAAAAGTTCGTCGTTCGTGATTTTCTCTGCATTGTCAAATCCCTGAAGCGACCGGTTTTCGATCACATGGTGTAGCGCTGCGGGAATATCGAGTCCATCCTCTCGGTAGTAAGCACCGCTCACATCACTGATGCCTACAATTTTAAACTCTGACTCGTACATAAACTTCGCTGCATGCGAGCCAACATTTCCAAATCCCTGAATTACAACACGCGTATCCTTCGGCAACCTCCCCAAACGCTTCAACATTTTAAAAGAGAGAATTCCAACTCCACGACCGGTCGCCTCTTCTCGTCCTTTAGCACCGTAGTCCTCAACAGGCTTACCTGTAATGCACGCCGGATTGAATCCGTGGTATTTCTCCCATTGATTTCTAATCCAGGCCATCGTTTCCGAATTAGTTCCCATATCCGGAGCAGGGATGTCGCGATCAGGACCGATAATGTCGTGGATCTGATCAATAAATTTCCGCGTGATTCTTTCGTTCTCTTTTCGGCTCAGTTCACGCGGCGCCACACAAATGCCCCCCTTCGCTCCGCCATAAGGAATGTTGACAACGGCCGTCTTCCAGGTCATCAGGGAAGCGAGCGCCCGAACTTCATCCAAATCAACGTCCGGATGGTATCGCAAACCACCCTTCATTGGCCCCCGTGCATTGTTGTGCTGAACACGATACCCCACCAAAGTCTCTAACCGCCCGTCATCCATTTCAACGGGGACTTCAACGGTGATCTCGCGCTTCGGCATCTTTAGCAATCGCCGCGTGCTCTCTTCCAGTTCCAATGCATCTGCAGCGCGCCCGAAATAATGGAGCACCGTTTCATAGGCGTTCATATGTTTACGATTTGCAACATTTGAATTCATCTAACCGCTCACTGATTTAAAATTGCCGCTGTGCCCGTCAGAATTCCAACAAAGCTGTCACGAACTAACCGCAATTAACCTATCTTGTTGTTATTGCATCAATTTAACGAACTTTGACGCACTACGATTCACCTGATTTTTGACCTACAATATAACATCGGTAGATAACCGCAATCAGGGCACCTAAAAAGCAGTTCCCCTGACAAACGAAAACAATCACAGGCGAGACTGTGGTGTAACCTGATTTTTTTTTAATTAGGCAGCTCGTGACAATCGACATAACTCAATTCTGGAACCTCCTAACCGAAAGCAAATTGGTTGGAGTCGCTGAAACACAGACATTATTCTCGGAATTTTCTGAATTCTCGGAAGAAAAAAATCCGGATTCTCTCGCCGAGTTCCTGATCAATAAAAAGGCAATTACACGTTACCAATCAAAAATCCTGCTGGCCGGCTATCATGGTCCTTTTCAATACGGAAATTACGTCGTCACCGAACAAATTGAATCAGGTTTTTTCCGCAACCAATTCAAAGCCAGGCACAAAAAAACAAGCTATCCGGTATTCTTACAATTTATTCCCGGTACCGAAACTTCAGACTTGGAAACTTGGGAAAAAATTGAAAATGAAGTGGCTCGACTTGTTCCGATTCGGCACCCAAATTTGGCCGAAACCTTCGAGTCGGTGACGACAGCCGAACACCGCTTTGTCGTCACACAATTAGCAAAAGGGGTAAACCTACACGAAAAATTGCCCCGCAAGTCAAGGCTTCCTTGGAAGAAAGCATGCGAGGTCATGGCTCAAGCCGTCAAAGGTCTCGAGCAACTTCATACAAACAAAATTGTCCACAATGCGGTTTCTCCACGTACAATCTGGATCTCCAAAAACGGAGCGGTTCAACTTCGTCCCAGTCTGACCCAGGATTTAGAATTTGACACTCCGGATAAATCGGAAAAAGGGAGTGAATCAAAATTTGACTACCTTGCCCCTGAAGCTTGGGATACCGCGAACGCGGATTGGAGAGATGAGCAGGGCATCGCTCAAGATTTGTACTCGGTGGGTTGCACCCTCTATCGAGTCATTTCCGGCAAGCCGCCGTTTTCCGAACAGGATTTAAAAAAGAAAAAGAACGCGTGCTTAAACGATAGGCCGCCAACACTTGAAAAGTACGAACTACCTGACGAATTATCAACTCTGATAAGCCAGTTACTTGCAAAAAAACCAGGCGACCGTCCGACATCCGCTCAGCAGGTTGGCAATATGCTGGCATTGCTCTCAGGTAAAGCAAAGGAAATCGAAACACTCGCCGCGGCACCTTCAAAATCGCGGCTGTTATTTCGAAAATCGCTTAGCCCTGACTTTCCGGGCTATGCGCCAATTGCAGAAAAATTCATTCCGGAAATTGAGACCGGGGAAGAGATTGAACCGCTGGTCGACTCTTCTGAACGCTCAATCGAACGGAGCGAAAAAATTCAAGCGGCAGCAGAAGCTGCTCTGCGGCGTAAAAAGAACCGATGGAAAGTACCCGCTGCGATTGCGGCCGGCTTATTGGCGATATCGTTACTAAGTGCTTTGTTTATCTACAACGCCTCAAACACGAAGGTCGTAGATATCTCCCCCAATGAATCAGACCCCGCCAACAGCGACCCCGTAAACTCTGATCCAATTAAACCCGAGACTAGTCTTCCCGAGACAACCGATTCTCCTCCGGGTTTACGTCCGACTCTCGTTCAAAAATTAATTGACGACGACGATCGCTCGCTTTGGGAAACCCCGACTAATGGATCACCATTAGCTATTTCTTACGTTCCGCCAGCACCGAGAATTTTGTTTTCCCTTCGGTTATCGGAGCTGCTGAGTTCTCCTGAAGGGAATTTAGTCGTGCAGAGCCTTGGCCCGTCGATGGCTGAGGTCCTTAAACACTTCCAAAATCAAAGTATAGCATAACTCGAAACAATCGAACGGTTAACGGTAACAATTCATAATACCAGGAAGTTATACAACTCACTGTATTTCAGTC
>WTFU01000105.1 GCA_011523945.1 Mariniblastus sp.
GATCGCAACCGAACGCAAAGGCCCCCAATGGTTGGAAACTGACCACGGAATTTCGCTGGCGCATTCGGTCTACCCCACGAAAGAAGTCATTCGCCGGATCGAGTCGAACTTAAGAATCGGCTAAGCCCAGTCTAAATTGCCTCTACGAATGGCAGCGGTGCTATCGGCTTTTTACTGCCCTCCAGCGAATCTGCCAACGCTTTTCAAAATAGAGAAACGGCAAAGACTAGGAACCTGATTGGCGCAGTCATTGCTAATTGTTCTTGACGCAGTCGAGGAATCTCACCAATATTCCGCCCCGCAAGCAATTTCTCAAATGGGGAAACTTTCGCTTGCCAATTTTCGTTGGAATCACCTCCAGAGCAATCTCGGATGAAGCCGTTTTTTCGCGCTGTAAAACACTCGCTACGCTACCGCTGGACAATAGCGGGCGCGTTTATTTGCTCATTGACCATTGCGGTCATTTGGAGTGCAAGTATCACAACGGTGTTTCCAATCGTAAAGATCGTCCTCGAAGGCGAAACGGCAGTTACTTGGGTTCAACATGAAATTGAAAATGGCGAACAAAATGTCGATCGATTCGCAGGCGAGGTAGCGACCCTCGAGGCTCAGCAAGCAAGCAATCCCACGCCGCAGCTCGCCAACAAAATCGACCTCAAAAAGGACCGGCTCGCAGGCGAAGTCAAATCATTGGAGTGGTATAAAAACGCGAAACCCTATGTTGACCGCTACGCTCCCGATAACGCTTTCCAAACATTGGTGGTGGCGCTGATTTGGCTGCTCGGCGTCTCCATATTTAAGGGAATCCTGTTAGTAATCAGTGCCATTTTAGACGCGCGTGTTTCTGAAAAAACCGTGCTCGATTTAAGGCGTATTTATTATCGAAAAGCGCTGGAACTCGACCAACGAAGAATCGACAACATCGGAACTTCGGCGATGATGACTCATTTGTCTTATAACATGACGATGATCAGCTCGGGACTTCGAATGTTCTACGGCAAATGCCTTCGCGAGCCCTTAAAAATGATCACCTGCCTTTGCGTGGCAGCCTGGATTTCATTCCCTCTGCTGATTATTTCCATGTTTATCGTGCCGGCGGGAGCATTTTTGATTCACTCATTATCCCGCCGAATGAAACGCTCGACACAAATTGAGATGGAAGGCATGGCCGATGTATTTCAAACACTCATCGAAACCTTCAAAGCGGTAAAAACCGTTCGAATTTTCAATCGCGAACGAAGCGAACGAGTACGATTCAAGAAAAATGCGAATACGCTTTACCGAATGCAACTTCGAATCGCGCTATACGATTCACTCCTCCGGCCCATCACCGAAGTTCTAAGTATTATCTCCATTTCGCTTTCGATGCTGGTCGGTGCCTATCTTGTATTAAATCAAGAAACTTACCTTTTCTTTATCAAAATTAGCGACACACCGATCAAACCAGCGATGCTGCTGATGTTTTATGCGATGCTCGCAGGTGCGGCCGATCCCGCTCGAAAAATGAGCGAAATTGTGAATGTAATTGTGAGAGGAGGTACGGCTTGCGACAACCTGTTTAGAACCTTTGGCCCCGAACCGCTTATTGGTCCACCAGAAAATCCAATCCCGGTTCCGGCGCATACACAGGAAATCGAATTTGAAGATGTGATCTTCTGCTATCAACCACGCCAGCCGGTCATTAAAAAGCTGAACCTGACCATTCCGGCAGGCCAAACCCTCGCAATTGTAGGAGGAAATGGTTGCGGCAAATCAACACTCATGAATTTGTTAGCCCGTTTCTACGATCCTCACTACGGGAAAATTATGATTGACGGGAAAGATATCCGTCAAATGCATCCTAAAAAAGTACGTCAACAGATTGCTTGGGTCACCCAAGATTCAGTTCTTTTTAACGGATCGCTCTGGGAGAACATCTGTTACGGAAATCCCGAGGCCACCAACGAGCAGATAATGGACGCAATCCGGATCGCAAGAATCGACAAGTTTGTGTCTAAACTCGAAGATGGATACCAATCAAACGTAGGAGACGATGGGAAAAACCTCTCTGCAGGCCAGCGGCAACGTGTCGCCATTGCGAGAGCGATCGTTTCAGATCCTAAAATTCTGATTCTTGACGAAGCTACCAGCCAAATCGACGGTCAATCGGAAAGCATCATCCATGACTCGCTTGCACAGTTCATTCAAGATCGAACCACCATCGTCATCACTCATCGCCCGTCCTCACTGAGACTAGCAGACCGGGTGATCGTAATGGAACTTGGCGAAATTGTGCACGACAGTTCGGTGCAAGAAGCCAAGCAGTCTTCCGAACAATTTCAAAGTCTATTTGCAAAATCTGCCTAGTCCCAGGCAACGGGCCTCCTTAGCTCACCTGAGGTACCACCCCTTGTGGGGGGCGGCTAGAACTAAGTGAAACCGCCTCTGATTTCGCTAGCAATTTAAATCTCTTCTCGCTGATATTTGAGAGTTTTTGGGGAAGTGTTATCTTCAAGAGCCAGGCAGATTCGCATACGAATAATCATGGATGATTCTCGCAGGTCTTGCCTCTGACTTTTTCGCCGGACCCAACCGGCTACCCAGGAAAAACAATGCGAATATTTCGAAAAAACAAAAAAAACAAATCACCTTCCACCCCTCAACAGCGAAGGGTTATTTTTGTATCTCACGAAGCCACGAGAACGGGCGCTCCAAAGATCATTCTTAATATCTTGAAGCACTTTCGCGAGCATTGTGATGTTCAATGCGAAACTGTTCTTCAATCAGGTGGTCACTTAGCCACTGACTTTGCAGAACATTCAGTGGTCGATTGCTTCAACGTCGACAGTCAAAATGTTGAGGAACTTCGGAAACGGACGGCGCGTGTTGTGAATCGTGAAAAAAACAACAAGCCAATTCTCGCTGTTTGTAACAGCATGGAATCACGACACGTTGCAGCGGCTTTTGCAGAGCACGGTGTTCCTTGCGTTTCCCTAGTCCACGAATTGCCATCGTCTTACTCTGAAAAAGACTACGAAAACATTTTCGCATCCTCCGAAAAAATTGTTTTCCCAGCCCACGCCGTACGCGATGCAGCCGACGCGAAGATTTCTATCCCACAAGGCAAATCGATCGTATTACCTCAGGGGTTGCT
>WTFU01000138.1 GCA_011523945.1 Mariniblastus sp.
TTGCAACCGTCCGCCGTCAATCTGGTGATCAATGTCGATCGCCAAACACATGATATTGGAGTGACAACATGAATATCGTTCTCGGTTTCACAACAGGCATTTTTGTTTTTGTTGTAATTCGAATTCTGATCGGCTGTCTTTATACAATCCGCCCCGACCAACGCGCCGTGGTAACCAGCTTTGGTGCGGTTCAGAAGTTGCATGAGGAAGCCGCCGAACCGCAGTTGAGCGAGGATGAAATGGAACGTTACCATTATCCTCAGGTTCGGGTCATTGGGCCGGGTGGTCCTTACTTTAAATTTCCCTGGCAAAAGGTTCACAAAGTCAGTGTTGCAACGCAGGCAGTTGACCTTTCTTGGGATCCCACCAAAACACAGGACACAATCGAAGCGGTCACCAAAGACAACTTGACCACCGGTGTCAATGGACAGATTCGATACCGCATCAGCGAAAACAATCTTTACCCCTACCTGTTCGGAGTCTCCAGTCCGCTGGAGCACGTCATGGGTTATTTCGTATCTGTCTTGCGTGAGCGGATTGCTAACTTTGTCGACCCGAAGGGACAAAGCTTGTTATCCAACGACGAGATTGGCGAAGGAGGAGAGGCCGGCGATCAGGGGAGTGCCGTCGAACTTTCCGAAGGTGTTTCGATCAACGACTTGCGAAAAAATCTGCCACTTCTCAACCAGTACATGGAAGAGCAATGTCGGTCGACCACGGGGCGTTATGGAATCGAGCTGGATGCCGCTTTGATCACTGAAATCGACCCGCCCAAGGAAGTTGACCGCGCATTGTCGGCGATTAACAGCACTCGCAACCAGGTCGCGGCGGACATCAGTACCGCCCGTGCCGATTCTGAACAGCAAATCACGATGAGTGCACGAGCCGTTGAAATCGCGACCAATAACGCTCAGGCAGAAGTTGCTCCACTTCGTGAGCTGGCGAAGACGCTCACCACGATCAAGGCGGAAGGGGGCTCGACTTGCCTGAAATCCTACTTGCGAAATCTCCGAGTCCCGCTGTATCAACGAGCCGCTCGAATCGTCCAGGGTTCCAGCCAATCCGAAACTAATGGAGGTGCAGTCTAATGGAATATTTCATTATTGGAGCTTTCGCCGGTTTACTCTTTCTTCCCATCGCGATGGGAATGTGCCGTCTGTTTGGACTTTACAGCTGCGTGAAGGAGTGCGAATCGCACGTGTTTACCTTATTCGGAAAGGTCATTGGTACGATTGATAAACCCGGGTTGCAGTTTCCGGTCAATCATTTCGGCCCCCGAGCGATGTTGATTCCGTTCTTCGGAAAAAAATATATCGTCAATACGGCGCTTCGGCAGCATTACCTTCGCAGCCAAATGGTCAACTCGGAAGAAGGGACCCCCATGGGTGTTGGGATCTGGTACGAAATGCAGGTTAAGGATCCAGTCTCTTACCTGTTTACCAACGCGAACCCCGACGGATCTCTACAAGCGAACGTTACCAGTTCAACCATTTCGACCCTCAGCAATCTGGAAATGGAAAAGATGTTGGAAGACAGACACAGCCTTAGCCGTACCGTCCGCCAGGCCGTGTCACCGCTTTCCGAACAATGGGGCTACCAGCTGGGAAGTGTGTATATCCGGAAGGTCGAATTCACAGACGTCAACATGGTTCAAAATATCACCGAAAAAGTTGTGAAGCGACTGGTTCAGGTAACCAGCGCGATGAAACAGGATGGTGACAACCGAGTGGGATTAATTAAGTCCGAAACATCTTTCCGAGTTTCACAAAAGATGGCTGAGGCTGCTGCCTCGCGACCTAGTATCGTTGGTAAGGCGCTAAACGAAATTGCAAATCAGGACGCGGAAGTCCTCGACACTGTGTTGGAAGTGATGGAAGTCGAAAACATGCTGGCTTCGGGCGCGTCGATCGATATCCTTCCCGACTTCACTGACGTGCTGGTTCAATTGGGTGATCATGGAAAATCAACATGATCAACCCCGCAATCGAATCGACTCGAATTAGATGCGGTCGCTGAGAATTGCTTGGCGACGTCATTGATTCCGAGTTGCTAGACAAATCTAACGATGAGCTGATGCCGAAGGCTTGGCAACGGCTCAAAGGTCGGACGACCGTTGGGGATTGGAAGGATCAAGATCTCGCTCAGACAGCGGGTTTAACTTGATAAGTTAACTCACCCTGTTCAAATACCATCAATTCGTTGGGTTCAAAAGATTCCCAGGTCTCGTTGGTGGTGAGGGCTTGGGTGGCAATGACGGTGACCACATCGTTAATCGTGGTTTCGGTAGCAAAATCAACTTCGAGGTCGATATCTTTTAAGAGTGCTGAGCCAAAGGGGGCCCGGCGGGTGATCCACTGCAATCGATTGGAGCAGTAGGCGATTAACACGCTCCCGTCCGTAAGTAATACATTGCATACCCCTTGCGCATGAAGTTTACCTAAATGGCCATAAATTAAATCATAGAGAGGCTTGGGATCCGCAGGGGGTTCTGGAAAAGCCTGTTCTATTTCATTCAGCAACCAACAAAAAATATGTTCGGAATCAGTGCTCCCAACCGGCTTGAAACGACCCAAAGTTAATTGATCAAAGATGCCCTCAATTTGGCCATTATGAGCAAAGGTGAAATACCGCCCCCACAGCTCTCGTCGAAATGGGTGTGTGTTTTCTAATGTAAGGGCGCCGACATTCGCCTGCCGAATATGCCCCACAACAATATCCGACTTGATCTTTTGCGTCTTGAGAAACTGAGCGACTTCGCAGTCGGAGCCAGCGTTGAGTCCACGAAAGTCTTGGCTTCCTTTGCCTTGATAAAAGCTAATACCCCAACCATCACGATGCACATCGGTGCGTCCCGCCCGTTCTACAAGTCCAGTAAAACTGAACCGCGCATCAGTAGGTACATTCGCAGACATTCCCATAAGTTGGCACATATCGTGGAACTCCTTATGACGTCTATACAGAAGAATCTAACAAAGAATCAGCCGTTTTAATAAGTTTATAAGACTTATCGTATCATCGTTTGAGATATGCCTCACCCCCAACTTAATCAAGTTTTAATGCCAAAAAGGCAAGAACTCAGCTAAATCCGGACAATCAAGTGGAAGAGTTTGTGGAGGTGGTAAAGAATTCGACTTCGAGCTTTTGAATTTTATGGCGTACCAACTTGATCCAGCTAGAGATCAATATATCGCGGTGAAGGCTAGTCTCGATCGACTGTGAGTAGGTATCGGAGGTCTTGCCGCACTGTCAACAAGGCAAGTATTGCACGTGCGATTGCCGCGTCCTTGATGAATGGTCGGCAACACAAGCCAGAATACGACAAAGCGATCCAGCGAAGAAAACGCATCTACTCTCGATATTAAAGAGTACCGAGAAAATGAAATTTGTGTACGTCAGTACTGGCTTCGCCGCAGCCATCCGTGTTAATGAGCCGACAACGTCGGTAAGCTTACAAAGTTGAAAGCCGCAAATTAACGTTCTAGTTCTTGGCGGAGCTGTTTTGTTTTTTGGTTCCAGTTTTCTTGCCGTCTTTGTTATCGTTTTTCTTTTCGAAAAGCGATAGGTATTCACCATATCCTTCTGACGCGAGTTCTTCTTTTGGGATGAATCTTAGAGAGGCTGAGTTGATGCAGAAACGCAGTCCCCCCTTGTCTCTGGGGCCGTCATTGAAAACGTGACCGAGATGAGAGTTAGCCGTTTTTGCCCGCACCTCTTTTCGTGGGTAGCCCATCTTGTAATCTGTTCTCGTTGTAAACTCGTTGGCATTAATTGGCTTGGTAAAGGCCGGCCATCCACAGCCCGAGTCATACTTGTCTAGAGAGGAGAAGAGAGGTTCACCCGAGATGATGCAGACATAAATTCCTTCTTTAAAGTGTTTGTCGTACTTGTTTGTCCACGGCCTCTCAGTCGCTTCATTTTGAGTTACTTCGTATTGGAGCCTTGTTAGTTTTTTCTTGAGTTCCTTATCCGACAGTGGCACATAAGTTTCCCGAATCTTCTCTTTGGTTTTTGGCGTATCTTGGTCTTGTTGATTCAACTCTTTTTGTTCTTCTTGTGAAAGATTACGCTCCGTCGATTGAGAAGTTAAATCAGCTGATTCCTGGGCGCAGATTGGGTTTGGGGCAAAACAGTTAAAGACGAGACAGGCCAATCCGGCTGCAGCGATTGAAAGAGTTTTCGGCATTGTTTTTCTTCCTCTTAAAAAGGGCCAGTCAATGGCTGATTTGTTTTTCTCTAGAACCGTTAGAAAATTTAATTTTAACAGAAAAGGGCAAAGTCGTTGGGGATTCCCGAGAAACCATTATTTAAAAACAAGTTTGTTTCGTATTTTAAATTTATAATAACGGTTCGAACTATGTCTTCAATGGTTAAAGATTCCCAAGATTGAAAGGAAAGCTGGGAAGCTAATAGGCAAAAGTAGGATAGTTTCGCTTGTATCGAGTTGAATTCTGGGCAAACGGTTATTCATACAGTTTAAGCTTAGGCAGACGGTGAGTTTTATTGCCCCCAATCCAGATAAGTGGATCGGAGCTTTTTAGACGGTAAAAATCGATGTGATCCATGTGTCTAGATTTTTAGCTAATTAGACGTTTTCACGAGAAGCAAATTTATGAACGCAATCTGGGATAGGCCTTCGTTATTCAGCAGTCGTTTTCTGTGCTGTGGCCATGCTGATGCACTTATCTAACATCAGCATGAGGCAAGAGCCGATGACTGCGAAGCGTTTCCATTGCCTTAAAACTTTAAATTTGCGGTAGTTGACGCGTTAGCGAGTCACTTTTATATTTCGTTGATTCCATGCTTGGAAAATTGACTTGGAGTACCAACTACGATCGATTTGGAGAATCACGTGCTTAGTGATAGTGAAATTAAAGAACTTGTGAATGATTTTGGTTCGCGCGTCAACGAAGGCCGAACGATTGCCCAAATCATTGCCGATAATGAGATTCCCCGACTCGCGGGTTCCACTGTTTTGGAGGGAAAAGTTTCTGATTCTGTTTTTAGTGATAGCCTAAAAACAAAAGAGGGTGTTCCGATTCGCTTGATGTTTCGTGGAAACCGAATCTCTACACATGATGTCAACCGTGGTGCGATTCCCTTCAAAGATCAGGTTTTGGCCCAAAATCATGACCATATGCTGAACCTAGTGAAAGACACCTTGGGTTCCTCGCAATTTGAGGTCGAGGGCTTGTTGCCATCTTCGACGGTCATCCCTGCTGAGAATTTGAATCTTCTAATGGTTGAAAATGTGCAGCGAATGTACATGGCCGAAAGTTCGACATCCACATCGCTGTTCCAGCATTGGCTGAAAGCAAAGGACGAGGGACTTTCTCAACTCGAATATGCAGGGCATGAAATTGAGGTCAGTTCGCTGACACCGAATGGCAAACTCCCTTATCTTATGGATACCCCTTCCACTAAGGATAAGGTTGATCGCACGATTGACCCGTCCTACCTGTTTGAGAATGGAGTCTGTACTGTCGGGCAATATCAACATCTTCGTAATGCATCGATTATGGCGTTTGGCATTGTGACCGAATACCTGCGCGAAAAAGGTATGGTTTTGGTTGACACGAAAACTGAGCACGGTCTCAACGCTGAAAATCAAATTGTTGCTGCTGATGAACTATACACGATGGATTCGTCGCGCTTTTGGAAGTTGACGGATGACGGTTCAGTCATGGAACGTGACGGCAAGCCAGTTTCGTTCTCAAAGGAGTTTGCGCGTGGCATGGTGAAAGATACCAACATGCAATTCTCAACCGAGCAAAGCAATGAAATTGGCGTTCGCTATATTGACGGTCTGCAGCATTTAACCGGTAAAGCCTTCCAGCCGGATTTACGTCCGCGTGATCAACGGATCATTGAGTCGACCAACCTGATCCTGGATGCGTTGACATAGGCGTTTGCATGTTCGCGCGTAATTGCATCGTTCTGAGCGAGTAATGCGTGGAGAGAGGGCGACAGGCGTAGAATGTCGTTTGTTTCCGGGCGGCTGAGTTAGTGACCAATACGGGCTGCGATTGTTAACACTCAAAAACGAGACTTTATTGCCCTGCTGGCAGTGGCGGTAAAGTCTCTTTGTTGTGGGTGCAGGCTAAGCACTGCGATGACCCGATCAATGCTGATATTGAATCACTTTGGTTGTGGAGGCGACGGATCCAAAACCGAGTCGGGTGAGTTCTCCGCAGTCGAACTGTTTAACGCTTACGATGCTTCGCCTTGAATCAGTTGCTGCAGTTCCCCGGATTCGAACATCTCCATGACGATATCACAGCCGCCGACAAATTTTCCATCTATATAGAGTTGTGGCAGCGTGGGCCAATCGGAAAATTCCTTGATAGCCTGACGAAGCTCCATGTCCTGGAGAACGTCGGCCGTAGCAAATTCCACGTTGAGATGTTTGAGAATGTCTACGACCTTGCTTGAAAACCCGCACATCGGGAATTGTGCGTTTCCTTTCATGAAAAGCATGAATCGATTGGTATCAATGTCATTTTGTATGCGCTCGACGATTGTCATCTCATTAAATCCAAAAAAGTTTGCTTAAAAACGTCCTAAAGTTTTTTCTGCCGGATCAGAGTTTATCAGTATTGCCGGACTTCATTTGGCAGCCGATCGTGGACAGACCTATGGAATTCACTTCGTCAGTCGTCATTTCCTACACTAGTATCGGGTGTTCCGGTTTTTAGCTTGAGAGCATGCAAATCGCCAGCGAACTGATCCTTAAGGGATTTCATGACTTGACGGTGTTGGTTCACCAGCGAAGTCCCTACAAAGGACTCGGAAATTACGGTTGCCTCGAGATGGGCTCCATCATTCAACGGATCCGTCACGGTAACCGTCGCATCTGGCAAAGCGTTTAAAATTATCTGCTTGATTTGTTCTGTCAAATCACTCATCCGGCGTTTTCCTCCAACCATCGGACGATATCAGCGGACTCGTACAATGCCTTGCCATCGATAATGAGGCACGGAACCTGACCTTTGCCGCCAATTTCTATGAGCGCTTCTCTTGCCCCTTCGTCGACATTTAGATCTCGCATTGGGATTTCGAGATTCAAACGCTCAAGGCAATCAAAAACTACCTTGCAAAACGGGCAGGTAGGATAATGATACAACGTTAATTCGGGCATCTATTCACTTCCATTTCGGTTCAAATTAAAGTTTAAAACAATGCTTTAAAGTGTCCATTTGGGCTCGCTTGCACTGGACCACATTATTCAACAAATCAAGCAAAAGGTCTACCGGCGTGGCAATGACACCGCGCGACAATTCACAGTTCCCCAAATAGCGATGTCTGGCAGCAATTCAGACTTCCATTGGTGTTTCGTTGGGCACTCTTCGACTACGATCTCAAGCCGATGCCTCGCTTGAGCATCCATAAAGTGGTTGAAAACAACACGACAATAAACAAGAGTATCATGCCAAACGAAAAGCCTAAATTAGTATCGAACGCGGCAGCATCGAGTCGATCTCTCATGATTCCAGCACGAAAAGCGCTTACCATATAAACAATTGGATTGAATCGTGAGATCGTTTCCCATGGTTGCGGCAACAAGGTGATCGAATAAAAGACGCCCCCCAAATAGGTCAGCGGTGTTAAAACAAACGTAGGAATGATGGCGATGTCGTCAAATTTCCGCGCGAGCATGGCGTTAACAAAACCAGCGTTGGCAAACAAAGTCGCGGTAAGTAACGCGACCAGAAACGTAATGAACACGCTGTAGATCGCCAGGGTATCAACAAAAAACAGACTCACCATCAGGACGATTGTTCCAATGGTCAACGCACGGACGACTCCGCCGGTGATGTAACCAATTAAAATGGTGGCGTTGTGCATCGGAGAAATCAATATTTCTTCAATGTTCCGTTGAAATTTGGATGAGAAAAACGATGAAACAACGTTTTGATACGAACTGTTGATCACGCTCATCATCACCAATCCCGGTACGATAAATTCCATGTAGGTAACGCCGCTCATCTCGCCAACACGCGAGCCAATGACTTTGCCAAAGATAATGAAATAAAGCGTCGTGGTGATCACAGGTGGAACAATGGTTTGCGGCCAGATCCTAATCAAACGTGTGACCTCCTTTATCACGATCGTTTGTAATCCAATTAGATTGGATTTCAATCTCGCTTGAAGGGAGTGGTTGTCCACGATAGTTGATGACATGGTTTAATCGTTACCGTAAAAGTAAAAGTGACATATTGGGTGTGTTCGAAAGGTGCCCCAAATTTTCGAGGTGGTTCTGTGGGCAAACTTCCAGCGTTACTTGTTTGTGGTCTGAGTTGTGTTCGATTCCACAAGTTCGACGAAGAGTTCTTCAAGTCGATTGGCTTTGTTGCGCATCGAGATAACTTTAATTCCTTTTTGGGATAGTTGCTCGAAAACCGCATTGAGTGAATGTTCGCGAGTAACATCCACCTCCAGAGTCGACCCGTCGGCAAGCCGGCTGGCATAACCGTCGAGGTTAATTGCCTTGTTCACAGGTGATTCAAGATCAAAGACAAACGTCTCGACGTTGAGTTTTCCCAGTAATGTTTTCTTGTCGGTATCCTCAACGATCTGCCCTTGATCAATAATTGCGATACGTCGACACAGCATTTCTGCTTCTTCCAAATAGTGAGTCGTCAGGATTACAGTTGTGCCCTCCGCATTGATCTCTTCCAAAAAGGCCCAGGTAGCCCGTCTCAAATCGATGTCGACACCGGCTGTTGGCTCATCGAGAATCAGTAATCGCGGCTCGTGAACCAGTGCACGTGCGATCATTAATCGCCGTTTCATTCCGCCGGACAACATGCGGGCGCTCGTGGTACGCTTTTCCCAAAGTCCCATTTTTCGAAGATAGATTTCAGCCCGTTGACGGGCTAATGCACGAGGAATCCCGTAATAGCCGGCCTGCTGCACAACGATCTGTTCGGCCGGCTCAAATTGATTGAAGTTGAATTCCTGCGGCACTAAACCTATTTGTCGCTTGACCCGAGCGGGATCCTGATCAAGGTCGACTCCGAAACAACGGACCGAACCACCACTTTTTTTCACCAGCGAAGTCACGATGCCAATGGTTGTAGACTTTCCTGCCCCGTTAGGCCCAAGCAAGCCGAAAAACTCTCCCTCTTTGACATCAAGGTCGATCCCGCGCAACGCAACAGTGCCGTCACCGTAGGTCTTGTTGAGGCTTTTAATTTCGAGGGCCTGAGCGGGTGGATGGAGTGCGTCAGAATTCATATCGGGCTTAGTGTTAGATGGATTTATCAATTGGAATCAAAGCGGGATTCAATGGCGTCAAAAAGGCGACCGGCGATAGGGAGGCCGGTTTCGCGTTGAAGCTCTTTAATTCCGGTGGGACTGGTGACATTTAGTTCGGTCATGTAATCGCCAATAATGTCGATTCCTGCGAAGAGGAGTCCCTTTTTACGAAGCAACGGTCCGATTTGATCACAGATTTCTTGTTCTCGACTGGTTAACGGATGGACCTCGACGCCGGCGCCGGCATCCATGTTGCCACGGTGATCACCTTCCGCCGGGATCCGTGCCAAAGCAAAGGGAATCGGTTGTCCGTCAATTAACAAAATCCGGCGATCGCCAGTTATGGAAATTTCTGGAATATACTGCTGCAGCATCGTATAGCGTCGACCGTAGTCAGACACCGTCTCAAAAATGACATTGTGATTTCCATCGTCGATACTCGTCGAAAAAACCGAGCGTCCCCCCATCATGTCGAGTGGTTTCACAACGACCTTTTTGTGTGCCGAAATGAATTGACGCATCTGATCTAGAGAGCGGGCGATAAGCGTTGCGGGAACGCAGTCCGGAAACCAGGCCAGAAAAGCTTTCTCATTGGCATCCCTTAAGCCTTGAGGGGAATTTACAACGACGCAACCTTGCTGCTGCGCCTGTTCGAGCACGTACGTAGAGACCACGTATTGAATATCAAAGGGAGGGTCTTTCCGCATTAGAATGACATCCAAATCACCTAGATCAATTTCGACTGTCTCAACGAAGTCAAACCAGTGATCGGGGTCGTCAAATACCTGCACTTTTTTCAATCGGCCTCGGGCAACGTTTTTATCGAGCCAGATATCATCCAGATCACCACAAAATATTTCGAATCCACGTGCTTTCGCTTCAAGCATCATGGCTAAGGAACTGTCCTTATGCGGAGAGATGTTTTGAAGTGGATCCATAATGACTGCCAGTTTCTTGACACTCATGAAAATGTCTCCTTACACATGGCAGGTAATGCAATGTCCATATTTTTACACCAACGGGTTGAGAAACTTTGTTTCAATGCCTCAGCAAAAGTCTGCCCGGAATCGACGACCTGTTGCAGCGGCTGAAGATAGAGGCTTTCAGTGGCCCCCGATTCGTCGCAAATTCCCCGACGCTCCAGTCCATCTCGAGATAATTGAAGAATCCAATGCGCAAGATCTTTCACGGTGCCTTCGCGAAACGGTGTCGCGAATCCACTGCGGGCTACATTGGACTCCAACTCAAGGCGTTCGTCGACGGTCCATTCCTGAATACGATCCCAAGCTGCGTCAAGAGATTGTGAATCGTAAAGCAAACCAGCCCACAGTGCTATTAACGCAGGCAAACGATTGACAGCGTCCCCCGAGTCAGCACCACGCAATTCCAGAAAATGTTTTAAACGAACTTGAGGAAAGACGGTAGAAAGGTGATCCGCCCAATCGCTGAGCGTGGGCAGTTGTCCCGGCAAAACCGACAAGCGGCCCTCCATAAAATCACGAAAGGACAATCCGCTGGCGTCAATGAACTTGCGGTTCCGAATTACAAAATACATTGGCGCGTCTAATACCCAGTCAACGTATCGCTCAAAGCCCATGCCGTCCTGAAACACAAAAGGCAGGTAGCCACAGCGGTCAGGGTCGGTATCGCTCCAAACGGCATCCCGGTGACTCAGGTATTCTCCGACTTGCCCGTCCTTGAAGGGGGAGTTGGCGAACAAGGTGACTACGATTGGCTGTAGCGCCAGACCCACTCGAAATTTTTTCACCATGTCCGCCTCGTCCGAGAAATCGGCGGTTACCTGCGTCGCACAAGTGCGCTGCATCATGTCCAGTCCAAGGTCTCCACGACCTGGCATATAAGATTTCATCACCTCGTATCTTGCTTTAGGCATCCAGGGGATTTCGCTTCGCGAATGTTTGGGTTGGTGCCCGATTGCCAGAAAGCTTAGACTCAATTTGTCAGCCAGTGAACCAAGTTCCGTGCAAAAGGCCTGAATTTCAGCTTTCGTTTGATGGGCATTTTGTAATGCTGAACCAACAAATTCAAATTGACCTCCAGGTTCCAAGGTGATCCCGCAGGTGCCTCGTGATAATGCGACTATATTTCCGTTTTCCTCAATAGGCTGCCAACCTAAATTGGACATACCTTCGAGTAAAGTTTTGATGCACGGCTCGGATTCATCATAAAAAGCGGGTTGGTAATCCGAATCTTTGTATAGAAACCACTCCTGTTCTGCTCCCAGGCGGAAGTTTTCTGGAGACTTGCATCCGGAGATTAGGTATTCAATCAATTGAGCTTTGTTTTCAATAACGCTGCCCTGGGGGTAAAAGTCCATTTTTTCGTTAGAACGTCCTAATCAAGTGTTGGGGGATTGATGCAATCTGGTAATGCCGATTCCGTCTTTGCATTCTAATGCGCAAATCACGTTTAGAGAATGTAGTTGACTAAGATATGCGTTTGACTAGCGGAATTTGAGTCAAGAGAGCGTTTTTACTCTGAGTTTGTTTCTTTTGGATCGGCGAGACCCCGTAAAGCCATGCTTAGTAATTGTACGGGTTCGATCGTGGAATATTTTTATGGCGGAATACTAGGTGCCGGTTTGGCCTTGCTGGACTACCAAGAAAAGTTACCACAACTCAGTGGCGACCTGTTTTGACGCTCATATAGTGGGTTCTTAGCTCTCGCTGACTGATGAGCATTAAATCGTTTCGGCTTTGAGAACGCTAAATTACGGAGAAGGTCAGCAGAATTGTCATGTTCGGGCTTTTTCTCGGCGCCGAAGCAGAGATAAGAACTAGCAAATCCGTAGTTCTTCCGTTGCCAGCAAATACAGGAGAAGTAGAGCCGGCCACGATGGCGCCAAAGTCACGCAAAACTTGTGTAAATTCAAATGATTAATCGAGCACGGGAGGTTCGGTAGAGCAAGCATCACCGCAATCGTCGACCTTATCCTCGTCAAGTATCCCGAAAGCGACGCGGGCCGTGGCGGCCGTTACGCCGCTGTTAACGGCCGAAGTCACCGCGATTAGGGTGTTAAGTTCGTCGTCGGTGAGTCCGGCATTTCGAGCTTTTGCCAAGCGGTTTCCAGTGCAGATCTGGCAACCGCGAGTCATGGTTACGGCCAGACCGATTAAATGCTTTTCTCGTTCGCTAAGCAGCTCCGAGCGGTGGGTTTGTTTGATGTGATCAACGATCAGTGTGTCGTCGTAAGGCATGTCTAGTTCCTTTCAAGAACTGAGGCACGGTGAAAACGGAATTCTAAAATTATGCGATGGAAACTATCATTCGAATCAAACCCAAATATCAGAAGTGCAATCACCACCCGGGAAACGGATTTCATGAGCACGGGCGGCTCCGCTAGGTTCCTTACCAAAATCAACCATGAAGTCTTCATTCAAACTAAGCCCACCGGCTTCCGTATTGCAATCCAACTGCAGCAGATAAGACCCTTCTTTGGCCATCGCTGGGTAAAACTGGTTATCCCAGGGGCTGTACAGCGAGTTGGTAACATATAATCGTTTCCCGTCCAGACTTAGCTGCAGCATTTGTGGGCCGCCACCGAGTTTCTGCCCTTTGACCGATGCAGATTTACCTATTACGCCGCCTAACCAAACCTGCCCCGTCAATTTCGGATTAGCAGGGTCACTGACATCATATTGTCTCAAATCGCCGTGCAGCCAATTCGAAAAGTAAAGGAAGCGGTCGTCTAGAGAGAGTACCAAATCAGTGATTAATCCCGGAACGGCAAACGGCCAACCTTCCGTCTCAACCGGTTCGACGCCGATCACGTTGTTGGCCACCCACGCTTCATCTTGTTTTTGCCAATGCCAAATCGTGCTGCTGAGCGCAGCCCCTACGAAACCGTGAGTGCTGTCGGGATTATGATGAAACCGAACTTCCAGTGGAATTAGCCCGTTTTCACCCAGGTCGATCGATTGTTCAATTTTACGATCTTTCCAGTTCCAAAAATGGAGATGGCGGCCGTATTTACCCGCCTTCACGTCTTCAAGCTTAAAGCCCTGGGAAACCGTGTTAGGTGCTCCCCACTCACTCGAAACCATCACGTTGTGCCGGGGTTGATACCAGTAATCGTAATTAAAATTCATGCCCGTCGAATCTTTCTCCCAGCGTCCAAGGATATTAAATTCCGAGTCCATGACCATAAAACCGCCGGGAGCATCGCCGTTGGAATCACCCAGCATCGAGATCAACACAGTACCGTCTGCCAAACAATGAACCGTATGCGGAGCTGATAAACCAGTCTTGGCCCTGACCACTTCGGGTTCAATCACTTTGTGTAATTTTGGGTTCCGCGGATTCTCTGTGTCGACGATATGAATTCGACCAGATGCAATTCCAGGCAGCACAATGAACCGACGATGTCCGCCTTCATTTCCATGGCAACTGCTGCAGGCATTCCATCCAAAATGATGTAGTTCGTCCCCAATGTTGGGCATTTCCAACCGGCTGATTACATTGCCGTACTGGTCCGATTTGGGGTCGACATCAATCGTGGCCAAGTAGTCTGGCTTTCGAATCCCTGTACCCGCATAAATTGCGGGAACATAGGCGATTGTTTCAGCAGGAGCATTCATGGCATCCTGTACCGTGGCGTAGGTTCGATCACAACATGCAGCGTCCAGTTCATCGTCTAGCCCGAAGTAGGTTGAGGGTAATGGGACGCCACTGCCAAACGTAGTTAACGCTGTCGTTGCGGCAGTGGTTTTTAGAAAATCTCGACGCTTCATTGTTTATTCCCTTATCAATTGATAAACGACCCCTTTTACTGTCTCAGTTTGCGGCTCGTTAAGCTATTCTAAATTAATTGTTAACGGTTTGAAATCATATGGTTGAGATCTGAATCTACTTCGCCTGCATTATAGTGATTTTCCGTTGTTAGTGAGGTGTGACGATTGTTTGACAGACGAATATAAAACTGCGTTCGGTGACTTCTGAAAGTCTTTGATTTCCAGTGAGCTCGCAAGTAAGCAAAGACAAATCCCCTAAAGCGTCTGCTATGGTCAAGTCACCTAGGAGGTTGTACTTATGGTTGTACTTATTTAACCCAATTTCGAGCTGTCGCTGCTGCGTCATAGGGGGACAATCCTACCAAAAACTATCAAGAAATTGTGACGGCGGCGTTGTTACTAGTTTGTTTTACAATGCTGTTCCGCCTGCCCATTTATACGATTTTTACACTGAGTGAAGTCGGTAATGTATTGGCGATCGTCACTATTCCTTTTTTTAGTTTAATGCGGTTTACAGATGGGGCTACCTCTCGATCGTCTGCTATACGTGACAAGCCGGTTATTCTGGCTGTGGTTTCGGTCCTTGCGCTCGTTCAGTTAGGCATTGGTCTACTGATGATCTTCGTGAAAAATGGTTGGAAAGGATGGATCCATCGGAGGAAAGCGATAAAATTTCTTGGAGCGTCAGCAAAGTAAAAGATAGAACTGCTGGCTTCTTGTTATTTTTTTTCTGCGTATGAATCTTTAACCGTGATCTAGTGTCATAGGAATGAAAGATATGACGAATGTCGTTTTGAAATCAGCATTTAGGCAGACGTTCGCAATTTGTTTAATTGTCTCTTCGTTGACTATATGTCCAGCCTCCGTTTTGGGGCAGCAAGTGACTTTTCAACCTGAACCTATAATGAGCGTTACATCGAAAGAGGGCTCATTTCGTGGACTAACGTTTGCTCATCATGGCCGAGAGCTATGGGATTGCCGGTTGAATTGCTGGAAGGTTCCCGAGGGATATTCGGAATCGTACAAGCCGCCAGTCAAATCTACAGCTAAATGGCAGATTTTCGATGCCGCCGCACAGGGTCGCCGAATGATCTTTGTTGATGAGTTGGGAGAACGAATACTTTCGTGGGGTGGTGTTAGACCGCTTGGCACTCGGCCGTTACCTGATCGCGGAACCGTTCGGTCGATTCGATTGCTTAAAGGCGAAGATTGGTTTGCTAGTTGGTTGACCGAACCCTCAGCTATCGTCGTAGGTGCGGTGCGCTCTCCAAAATGGGACCGATATGTTTCGATTCCCGATGGAATGAAAAAGGTGTTTATTTCCCGAAGTGGCAAGTTGTTCGCTGCGGTTTCGCCGGATAACGATAAGCATGTTCTGATTTGGGACATCAAAGATAATCAGAAAGGTGCGGTTATCGAACAGAAGAGTGTGGTGGCGTCGCTCTGCCTTAGTTCGGACGACCGGTTTGTAGCAACCGGTTCATTCGATAATAAGGTGAGAATCTATGACGCCGAAAGCGGCCGGCAACTTAAGGTGCTAAAAGGTCACGGAAAGGGTCCGATTTTTCTCGGCTCTGCGGTTTTCTCAGTTACGTTCTCCCCCGACGTGCGTTTCTTGGCTTCCGGTGGGCACGATGGTCAGGTCATCGTCTGGGATGTCGACAGTGGGGAAAGAGTTTTGAACGCAAGCGTCGAGAGCAAGCCAATCGTATGGTCAGTTGCATTTTCGCAAAACTCTAAAATGGTCGCAGGTGGTTTTGAAGGTGCCGGACCTGTTCATGGTGTTGGCGTCTGGCGGGTAGAGCCTGAAAAGTGAAACTATTTTTAACTTGTCTTTCATCACCGCCGTCCTGTAAGGGCTCGGCTTCGACAACATCAACCGAATTTTGGTTGTAGCAAGATGTTAGCATCCGTCCCACTTCGTCCTCAAAGCTCCCACTCTCATTCTTATATTTGTGTTTAACGATGAAAATTTTGTGCCCCATTGAACCAAGGGATGGTTTGGTTCAGAATTTAAAAATTCGTAATTTTAATGGCCCCTCCAAAGAGAACGTCGCGTGTTACAAATCACCATCGTGCCGGTCACCGAATATCAACAGAATTGCTCCATTGTTTATGACGACGAACTTCGTTTAGCGGTTGTCGTTGATCCCGGTGGTGAAGTTGAGAAAATTGCCGCTGCCGTGACCGAGCTAGGTGTTACGGTCGAAGCGATATGGCTCACCCACGGGCACTTGGACCACGCAGGCGGAGCCGAAGCAGCGAAGAAGCAATTTGGTGTAGAAATTATCGGCTCCCATATTGCTGACAAGATGTTATTGGACAACATAGAGACGACCGCAGCCGGTTATGGCTTAACAGGCATGTATAACGCCAGTCCTGACCGTTGGCTCGAAGATGGGGATTTGTTGCAAATTGGTGAACATGAGTTTCAAGTCTTGCATTGTCCAGGGCATGCGCCAGGACACGTTGTTTTTGTCAATCATGCAAATAAATTAATCCTGATGGGCGATGTCCTGTTTAAGGGTTCCATCGGCAGAACCGATCTTCCGGGTGGAGATCATCAGACGTTGCTCAACAGTATTTCAAACAAAATCCTGACGCTGGATGATGATTATCAATTTATCTGCGGACATACGCCGCCATCGACGATTGGCGATGAGCGACGTACCAACCCCTTTTTGCAATAAGGGCTTACCTTAAAGGAATTCCTGATCCTGATATGTGCAGAGCTCCCTTTTTCGCTAACGAGATTGCGTTAATCTCCGGCCAAAAACTGTACGCCGCTAGTCCACACTGATTTCTATTAAGTTGGAAGGCGGAAGCGAACCCAAACTCGTTCCTTCGTAGCGAATCGAATATTTGGAACCGGGTTTTAATTGGTAAGCTTCCCTCAGATCAAACTCTACACCTAAAGTCCATCCTGCTCGGAGTGTCGTGTAGTCGCCCTTTGTTTTACTTGGAGGCCGTCTCTTCACCATCGCTCCAAGATAATCCACCTTTCCTTCTGAGCCAGTGATTTTGAACCGATTTGCCGTCCAGCTTTTTTCCAGCGGGCTTTGCCACCAGCAGAAATCAACGGGGCGGTCAGATGTGTTTTGAACTTCAAAAATCATCATTGTTTTTCCGTCCTTTTGATCGGCCTCAGAGCACTCACGAATTCTTACTTGAAGTCCGGAACTGTTTGCACCCGCCGGTACATCAACTGGTTCCTGTCCTTGAAGAATTGGTGCGCAAATTAAATAAATGAGCGTAATAAGAAGGAACGATGTATTGCAGAATGATTTCACAGTTATTTACTCCTAAATAGGATTTTGAATTGGCGGCGGTTGCTGTGGTAAAAGAGTATTAAAAGATGGAGGTTAGTTGGCAGAATCAATCAGAGATGGAAGTGAATCTGCTAATCCTCCTTCTCGTTGGGGTTCGTAGTTCGAAAGGTGCAGTGTGCGCAATTTATTTATCATTGTGTTTTCCTTCAATCTTAAAAATGTCCGATCTTGACTACGCCGAGGGCGATGAAATTTTGCTTAAGTTCGAGGAATTAGCTTTTCGAAGCCGACGTGGGAAGAACGATACTTCCAGGAACATCTTAGAAAAAAACAAGCCTTTTTTTGAAGTTGGGTTTTTACGGAGAATGCTGCGGGTGGGAGAAAAGGGGCGATAAGAACTCGGGTAGCCGATCTTTCGCAAGCTCACTGTAGTCGCGGTAACACTAGTTTCGGTTACTTTAATTCTTCGATCTGTTTCCGAGGGTGAGGGTCTGAAGATGGAACCGGGAATTCGAAGGGAAAGTTTACAGCACCAATGAATTTGCGAAAGAATGAAAATACTTTATCAGCGGGCCTATTTTTTGGGCGATGCTAGTTTGGTGGAGGAGGCATCCAAGCCTAATCCCCTGGGCGCAGTAGCTGCATCGCCAACGGTAAGATCGGCGTAGATCACGCGATACGTTTGTGATTTGCCTGGTTTGTACCAAAAGATCGGCCGATCCGGTGTGCCGAGTTTAACACCCGCTCCGCAATAATGTGCATCCCACTTTTCATCGGAAGCAAGGGCGGTTGCAAACGTGCCCCCCTCAACCACTAATTGAAAGTCAGTAACGTAGTATTCCTTTTTGAGACTCGGGTTTTGAGTGGACGTATCGCGTTTGATAATGAAGGTAAGATAACGCGCGGATGCTTCAGCTAAGCTTTTTTCATCAAGTCGATCAGGGAACATGTCATTTGAGCTAATCGCAAACATCTTCAACGCATGGATAAAATCCTGTTCATCGCCGCCTGAGATTGGGGAATCCTCGTCGAGCACCCGATACCCCGTTGGGATTTCAAGGCTAAAGAGTGAAGGATCCAAATTGATATCAAACTTATGATTCTTCATCACCATCCGGGACTCTGGGGAAATATCAACTTCAATCCAAACGGGAAATGCGGTCTCAGCATCTGCCCAAATCGTCGTTGGAAACGATTTTGATTTGAATCGGAAGCCAGTCAATTCTCGGGCGTCGCTTACCCGCTCACCTAGTTTTTCGACGTTATTGTTCGGATCTGCAATCGCGATTCGCAGTGCTTTTCGCATTTGCTCAAAGTGATCCTGTTCCAAGATGTCGCTGGTTCTTTTGGCAACGGAATTGAGAATTGCAATTTTATCATTAATAAATAGACCCACGCTTTGTCCTTGCGTGTGGTCAGCGATGGCGACCCAACTATCGAATTCAATCCGCGTTTTACCAGAAGAGAAATAACATTTAATTTCTTCATCCTGATTGTTATCTCTCTTGAGAATCATATCCCACTGGGCAGTACGAGCCTTCAAAATGTGCGCCACCACATCCTGAGCGGCCGCTTTTTTTGAATTGGGAATCGCAATCCAAAAGAAGCAGAGCGTCAGAGCGGCCGCGGTCCAATAGTGGACGTTGTATTTAATCAGTAACTTGCCAAGTTGATTGAAATGTATAGCGGGTGATCGTGACGTCTGCTGGCTATCAAATTCGGCCAAAACCTGGTCTCTGAGTGGTAGGCGGTGGCTATCCTTTGGCGTTTCGTCCAATGGCAAATCCTTAAATAAGTTTTCCCACGTTTTATGTGATTCTGACATGTCAATGGTCTCCACGTTTCTGATCGGATAAAGCACTCTGATTGATCTGGTCTTCGCGTAAGATCGACCGAATTTTCTCTAAAGAGCGACTGAGCGTTACTCGAATTGCACCGGCTTTTCCGGCCAATACTTTTGAGATCTGGTTGTGGTTGAGGCCAGCAAAAAACCTTAGAGAAATAATTGATTGCTCGCGTTCAGATAGCTCGTCGAGCGCACTGTAAAGCATTTGCCAGTCAATCTGATGGTTACTATCAATTAGCGGCGCGATGGCGGATGAATTGATTCTACCCAGCGCTACCGCCGATTCCAGCAATTCACGCCGACGGATCGACTGCCGCAAATGGGCATTTATCTGGTTGGTAGCGATACGAAATAGCCAACGCCGAAAGTCCTCTGTTGTCGTTCCCGCAAAATCATGGAGTTTGCCGGCAACCCTCAGGAAAACAT
>WTFU01000003.1 GCA_011523945.1 Mariniblastus sp.
TGTCCGGCGGTCGGAATCAAGAGGTAGGTGACGTTCACACGAATTCTAAATTCGTACTTCGGTATCGTATGAAACCTCAGGTTTGTGGTCGCTACGATATGCCGGGCTTGCAAATCGAACTGGGAGATCATTGGGGGTTTTTTCGGACAGAAAAGTTTTGCTCGGTAAATCAGGAGCTTTTGATTCTGCCGTTTCTTATTCGTCCCCAGACAACCGTTTCGGTTTTAAAGAAAAATAATCTGCAGCGCATTCTGGGGCATCATCGAAACAAGACACCCGGTGGAGGTGCCGAATTGCTGGGGGTGCGAGAATATCGAGTTGGAGATCCTCCGAGATCAATCGCATGGAAACCTACCGCCCGTTTGGGTAAATATATGTCGAGCGAATACGAAAATCTCGTGCCGATTCGTTCGACGATTATGGTTGATCTTGCAGCCTATCAATTTTGGGGACGTCCTGGCCCGGCGGCGGCGGATCATTCAATTTCGGCGTCGGCTTCCATTGCGAAATTGTTGTTGGCCGATCGCGACCCTGTGTCGACGATTATCCTGAAATCTGATTCGATGAAACATTTGCAGCATGGGGCCGGAGAGCGTCAGTTAACGATGTTGATGCAACAGCTACTTGAATCTTCGAATCCAAATCCGCCGCTTTCGCATCTAAATACGGATCACTTGGTCAAGATTATTTTTGAGAATGCGTGTCGTCGGTTTCCTCTATTGTTTGACGAACGATTTAATTCGGGGTTTACCAGAAATAGATCTGTATTCATCGGGAAACGGGAAATTGATTGCCAGCGGCGGTCGGTTGCTGTTTGTCTCGAGCATCTCTTTGAACTTGATGCTGGCTTGTCAGTACGGATGCAATTTGACGATGAACTAATGAAGAAATGGTGTGAAAAATACTCCGAGAAATATACGATCAACCCATCGTCAATTAATCGGACGGATAATTTACCTTGGATGAATGCTGCGAAATGGGAAAGTGAGTGCAATCATATGAATGAGCGTATTTGCTGGGCCTTGGACCAAGCCAGATTGAGGGCGAAAGACAACGAGTTATTGGTGATTGTTGCTCCGGAGCCGGCTGGCAAAATGGCAAGAGAACGAACGATCAAGAGGATCAGATTGGCGATTGCTGATGGGCACCGAGTAATTTTTATTGGGCCGCTCTCACCGTCGCCAGAGGTTGAAATTCATGACCCTATTGCCGCGAGAATTTCAAAATCCCGTCCTGAATTTGACGGGGCGACCGCGGAGTCATTGTTCCAGTTTGAAATCAGCGCGGTCGGAGCCAACTATGCTCGGATTGGAGATTCTAGATTAATACAAAAAGTCGCGATGCAAGTAGGCTTGCTTCGGTCTGGGATGGGAAGGGGCCGATCGGTAAGCCGGCGGTGCTAACTGCAACGGGCGATTGACGACGGTCTCCGATAAGACAATGGAAAATAAAAATAAGAGTGAGGATATGCACGAAAAAGGTGGTTTTAGCGAATCGAATAAAGCGCTTGGCATTTTCGGGTTCGGTGCTGGAGTTTCTTGTTTGGCCATTATTTCAATTGGTCTGATTCCATCTTTTCTTTCCGGGCTGTTGTTTGTTCTGTTTGCGCTGGCCATTGGCTTCCGCAAGATGTTTGTAATTTATTTGTTCTTGTTGCTGTTGGTTTTTGCTAGGTACATTTATCTTGCTGGGTTTCAAATTGAAGATTCGACGCTAAATCTTCGGGAGATTTTATTAGCAATTTTCGTATTTGCATTTTATGGGTTTAGCGTCCGATATATCGACTTGGCAAATGCGGTTGAGTCAATCTATCCGGACCAAGGTGACTCACCTAGGACGCGTAATTCGCAGGCGACGAAACTGGTTTCCCCCTACCCTAACCCTACAGTAATTGGCGGACGTTGGTACTTTATTCCAATCGCGATTTTGGTCGGATTGGCACTGCTGCTTTTTTTCCCACTCGAAATTCAAAACGTGAGGGGAGATTTAACGTCTCGGCGGGCAACGCGTTTGATGTTAATTGTGTTGGGAATTTTTATCTGCTGGTTTGTCTCGGTCAATATTATGAAGTTTGTGGCAAGGTGGCAGATGAGTTCTGCGCAGGCGGATGTCAGCATAAGAAGCAATATCGCCAATATATTGTGGCGTGATCAAAAACGCCTCGAAGCTTATCGTTACAGTCGAAAACGAAACGGTTAGATCTCACGTGGGAATGCGTTGAAGTTTAAATGGTTATGGAAGAAGTCGCTCCAGCTAGTCTGGATGAGAATTGAGAAAGAGAAGTTTATGCTAATCGGGATCAGAGAGTTTGTTGGTTGGTTGTTCGTTTTGCTCGGGCTTGGATTAATTGGGGTAGATTTTATGCTCGCGATTAACCGTAACGTAATCGAGGCACTGGCGCTGGCATTTCCTTCCGCTATTGTCTTTCGAGCGGGGATTGGCTTGGTACGAATCTCAATGGCCGCGAGAATTGCCCTGCGCTTAGACGAAAAACGTGTTTGAACCTGATCATTTTAGACGGCTAAGCGATCGGTTTAATGTTGGAATAGATATTCATCATCAACGAAGTCGATCGTTATGAACCCCTCGGATTCCGGCGAATCCATTTTTAGGATTTCAGTGGCTAACGGGTTTTCGCATTTCTGTTGGATGACTCGCTTTAGAGGGCGAGCCCCGTACTGTGGGTCGTAGCCCTCGTTGGCGATTGCTGTTCTGGCTGCTTCAGTGACCTTGAGTGACCAGCCCAAATCTGCGACACGCCGTTCAAGGGAGTCGAGTTGTAGATCGACAATTTTTCTGATTTCTACTTCGTCTAATGTACGAAAGATTATTTTCTCATCGATTCGATTGAGTAGCTCGGGCGCGAATTTTGCCTTCAGGGCTTGTTCCATCGCGGATTGCATTTCCTCAAGCGAGCCTCCCGATTCTGTTATTTTTTGAATGAGTTGGCTGCCAATGTTGCTGGTCATCACAACAATCGTGTTGGTGAAGTCAACGGTATTACCTTTGTTGTCAGTCAATCGGCCGTCATCGAGAAGTTGAAGGAGGATGTTGTAGACATCATCATGCGCTTTTTCAATTTCATCCAGTAACACCACCGAATACGGGCGGCGACGCACAGCCTCGGTGAGTTTGCCTCCTTCATCAAAACCGACGTATCCGGGAGGAGCGCCAATGAGCCGGCTGACGCTGTGTCTCTCCATGTATTCGCTCATATCGATTCGAATCATGGCATCCTGATCGTCGAACATGATCTCGGCAAGTGCTTTGCAGATTTCCGTTTTACCAACTCCGGTTGGACCCAGGAACAGGAACGAGCCAATGGGGCGATTCGGATCTTGCAATCCACTTCTACTGCGTCTCACGGCATTGGATACCGCTTCGACGGCCTCAAGCTGTCCGATGACCCGTTGGTGGATACGTTCCTCCATGACGAGTAGTTTTGCCCGCTCTGTTTCAAGCATTCGGTTGACGGGGACGCCAGTCCAGGCGCTCACGACTTCCGCAATTTCGTCTTCGGTTACCATTTCGCTCAGCAATCGCTTTTGATCGCTCGCGGGGGACTCTTCCATAGCGGCTTGCCGAACTTCTGCGTCTTCAATTTGCTTTCGCAACTGCTTGCGCTGAGTATCCAATTCGTACAACCGCCGATAGTCGTCTTCGTTGACCGGGAGTCCGGTGGATTGATCTGTTTTGATTTTCGAGTCAAGCTGATCGAACTCCAGCTCGACGGTTGCCAAGCTTTCGCGAACATTTTGAACTCCGGTCATACCAAGCTTTTCAGATTCCCATTGTTCTCGGAGGCTTGCCAATTCCCTCCGTTTTTCTTCCATCTCAGCTTGAACCAGCTCGAGACGTGACTTTACGTCGTCGTCTTTTTCGTCCGCTAATTGGCGGGCCGCTAATTCGAGCTGAGTGAGTCTACGCTGGACGGTATCGAGTTCCTCGGGAACGCTGTCGAGTTCCATCGCAAGCCGGGAGGCAGCTTCGTCAACTAGATCGATGGCCTTGTCGGGCAGGAACCGGTCGGCAATATAGCGATTGGATAATTGTGCTGCTGCGACCAGGGCCGAGTCCTTTATTTGGACACCGTGATGGGTTTCGTATCTCTGTTTCAAGCCACGCAAGATGGATACGGTATCTTCGACCGAAGGCTCACCTACGTAAACCGGCTGAAATCGCCTCTCGAGAGCGGCATCTTTTTCAATGTATTTTCGATACTCATCGAGAGTCGTTGCTCCGATGCAGTGGAGTTCACCACGGGCGAGAGCTGGCTTCAAGAGATTGGCCGCATCATTCCCACCTTCCGCCGCACCCGCACCTACGACCGTGTGCAGTTCGTCAATGAAGAGAACGATTTGGCCTTCGGAATCCATCACTTCCTTCAGTACAGCCTTTAAGCGGTCTTCGAATTCGCCCCGGAATTTGGCTCCGGCAATCAACGCGCCCATATCCAGCGCCATCACTCGTTTGTTGCGCAGGCTTTGGGGGACATCGTTGTGGACAATTCGAAGCGCTAGGCCTTCAGCGATCGCTGTTTTGCCGACGCCCGGGGCTCCAATGAGGACGGGGTTATTCTTGGTGCGACGGGAAAGAACTTGAATCACACGTCGGATTTCCTCATCGCGGCCGATCACGGGATCGAGCTTCCCTGAGGTTGCCATCGCTACGAGGTCAATGCAAAATTTTTCGAGTGATTGGTATTTGTCCTCGGGATTTTGATCGGTGACACGATTGTTGCCACGGATTTCTTTTAGCCCGTCGAGGACTTCGGATTCACCGACAGCGTTAAGATCGAGCAGTCGTTTTGCCTGTCCATCCGTTTTTAACAGTCCCAAAAGCAGGTGTTCGGTGGAGACAAATTCGTCCTGCATGTTTTCCGAGATCGTAGAGGCGGAGTCGAGAACCTTTTGTAATTCCCGACTAAGGTCTGGTTTGTTGGTGCTTGTGGAGCTAGGGATCCGTTCAAGTTCGGTTTCGACCATATTGGTTAATTGCTGGATCGGCGCATCGATTTTTTCCAATAACGGCGCAACGATTCCATCGGTCTCTTCTAGAAGTGAGGCCAATAGGTGAACCGGTGTAATTTCAGGATTCCCCAAAACACTTGCCTTATTTTGGGCATAGGAAATTGCCTGTTGGGATTTGGTTGTTAATTTTTCAAAGCGAAATGACATTACAATCCTCCAACAAAAACAGGTCGTAAATATTTGTAACGACGTTCTGGCAGACGGGTCGTCAAACCCTTTATAGAGAAAGCGAATAGCGTGCCAAGCGGCTTAAAATGCAGACGTTTTTAGACGATTTTTAAAACTGTCGCTTGCGGAATCGATTAGTGAACCAGGCATCCACGCGCCTTTGTGTAGAAGTTGATCCATTGAAATGAAATTTTCAAAAGTGACGCAGGTCATTTCAATTCAGAAATGGTTTCACGGATGAATTCGGTATGCACTGCGATTCCGAGACCCAAGGAGGTATGGACAGTTCGTTCTTCATTTGGGGTAATCGTTCGATCGGTCTGCCGATGTTGTCCTAAAATCATTCCTACTACTTTTATGCTTTGTTTCGACTCGGAGGATTGGAAGTTCAGGATTACCGGTGCGCCGCTATCGCCCCCGAAAGCGTTGAAATCGAGAATGAACTGTGGGTGACGACTTACGGGGGCATTGGGAAAGGAGGCCACCGTTGCGTTGCGAAGGACTGGCCATCCGGCTCGATTCCCTTCCATTTGTGCGGGGAAAGTCGGAATTAGGCATGGTCGAGCCGGCATCAATGTGTCGTTCGCAGTTTTTGCGGTGGTGAGTTGAGCCAGTGGGATTGGAGTAACATTCGCGTTGTTTGGAAGTTCAAGTTTGATGACTGCAATGTCATATCGGGAATGTTGTTTCCAGAGCGGACGCGCCTTTTCGCGGATTGGAAACTTGTGCTCCAGTCGTTCGAAAGAGCCATCGTTATTTTTTCTTCTTAGGATAAGGGTCGCCGTTTCGCCATTTAGATTATTAAAAACATGAGCGGCGGTAACGACGACCGTTGACGTCAGATTCCGTTCTTCGAGTGGAATTGAAACCAGCCAGGCGGTTCCTGAGGTTCGACCGTCCGTCAATCGAAATGTAGCCTGCATGATGTCGTGGCCATGGTGCGCAAGACAACAAGTAAATGCGAGTGGGCCGAAGTAAACGAAGGTTGCAAGCAATAATAAAAGTTTCACGATGGGGCTCCACAAAAAAAGGAGTGGCGAATTGCCACTCCTTTAGTTTAAACGATTTGTCACTCAATTCCTGCTTCAGGAACCATCTGGAGCAAATTAATCTTTCACTTCGAATTCAGCGTCGATTGCTTCGTCTTCCGAAGACGGACTTTCAGAGGCATCGGCGGTGGCTCCGGCAGTTTCCTCTTCCCCGTTTTCGGCTGCGTTGGCGTACATCGCAGCACTCATTGCATGGGAAGCCTGCTCGAGCTCCTGGACGGCTGATTTAATTGCGTCAGTATCAACCCCTTTGGCGGCTTCGCGTACTTTCTCGATAGCTGCTTCGAGTGGTTCGCGATCGCTGTCTTTCAGCTTGTCCTCGTTTTCTTTCATCATTTTTTCGACCTGATAGCTCATGGTTTCACCTTCGTTTCGAGCGGTGACCAGTTCGTACTGCTTACGGTCGTCCTCAGCGTTCATTTCCGCATCGGCCTTCATCTTGTTGATTTCCTCTTCGGACAGTCCCGAAGATTCTTTGATTTCGACATTGGCTTCTTTGCCGCTGCCGAGATCCTTGGCGGAAACATTGAGGATTCCATTTTGGTCAATGTCAAATTTTACTTCGACCTGAGGAACGCCACGAGGAGCGGGAGGAATACCCGTCAGATCGAACTTTCCGAGGAGTCGATTGTTAGCGGCCATTTTTCGTTCGCCCTGGAACACCTGGATGGTGACGGCTGTTTGGTTATCCGCGGCAGTGCTGAAGGTTTGCTTCTTTTCAGTCGGAATGGTTGTGTTTCGTTCAACCAAAGCTGTCAGGATTCCCCCTTCGGTTTCAATGCCAAGGGTCAACGGAGTTACGTCCAGCAAGAGAACGTCTTTTCGATCTCCAGCAAGAACGGCACCTTGAATGGCAGCACCCACGGCGACTACTTCGTCCGGGTTAACACCCTGATGTGGGTCTTTCCCGAAAATAGACTTTACCATCGCCTGAACCTTAGGGACTCGTGTTGAGCCTCCGACAAGAACAATCTCATCGATGTCGGAAGGTGATAGTTTTGCGTCTTTGAGAGCTTGCTGTACGGGAGTCTTACAACGCTCGACCAACGGATCGACAAGTTCTTCGAATTTCGCTCGCGAAATGTTCATCTGAAGATGTTTCGGTCCGCTTGCATCCGCTGTGATAAACGGAAGATTGATATCAGATGCCTGAGCCGAGCTAAGCTCTTTCTTAGCTTTTTCACAAGCTTCCTGAAGTCGTTGAAGCGCCATCGTGTCGTTGCGTAAATCAACTCCGTTGCTTTTTTGGAATTCATCAGCGACATAGTTGATTAGAACTTCATCAAAGTCATCACCACCGAGATGTGTGTCACCGCTGGTGCTAATAACTTCAAACACTTTCATGCCGTCATCATCATTCAGTTCGAGGACGGAAACATCGAATGTACCACCGCCGAGATCGAAGACGACAATCTTTTGCTCTTTCTGCGCTTTGTCTAAACCGTAGGCCATGGCTGCGGCAGTTGGTTCGTTGATAATTCTTGCAACCTCAAGGCCTGCAATTTGTCCCGCGTCTTTCGTGGCTTGACGCTGAGCGTCATTGAAGTAGGCGGGAACAGTGATTACGGCTTTGTTTACCTTGTGGCCAAGATAGGATTCCGCTGCTTCCTTGAGCTTGCGAAGTGTCTTAGCCGAAATTTCCTGAGGCGTGTACTCTTTGTCGCCAATTCCGATTTTTACGTACTCATCGGCGGCCCCTTTTACTTCGTAAGGGATCATTTTTTCTTCTGATTTAACTTCGTTGTGCCGGCGTCCCATGAAACGCTTAACCGAGTAAATCGTCCGTGTTGGATTGGTAACTCGCTGGTTTCTGGCCGGTGCACCTACGATGGTCTCGTCGCCGTCGGTAAACGCGATAACACTCGGGGTGGTTCGATCCCCTTCCTGGTTTGCGATGACCGTTGGCTCGTTGCCGTCCATGACGGCGACAACAGAGTTAGTCGTACCGAGATCGATGCCGATGATTTTTTCGCCTTGAGCCATGATGGGCCTCCTGTCTGTAATTATTGAAACGATCACGGCCTTGCCAGTTGCCGCCGCGATCTTATTTTTTGATTCAGTCTCTACCTGCCCTCTGGACAGATAAACTGCGTAACAGACCGCTATTTTGCAAAGCCTGTGCCAATTAAAGAAAACCGAGAAATTAGCTCGAAAGCGAGCTTAAATCAGCCAAATCGGCTGTATCTCGTCTAATCCAGAGTGAGAAACACTGTGAAATCACAACCATCTGACATATTGTCATTTTTGTTGGCAAGTGGGACTTTGTGTGGCGCGAGAATGGGGAGTCTCCCTCGGCACGACAAAGTCAGCAAAAACTAGTTTAACGCCTCTTTTTTTTGCCGTCGTTTCGCTTCAATCCAGCTCGGTCAAGCAAGGAATCCTTGAACAGGTCATCTAACTGCTCGTCTTGAGGCGGAGTCCCGTAGGCCCCCAGCTCAGTTGGATTGTAACGAACTTCGAATTTATGTTTCGCGATGGTCAGTTCAGCGTCAGGGTCTAGCCGGCGGCGAGAGCCGAGCATGATTCTTTTTCCATTGATTTTAATGCCATTTCGTGACCGTAAATCGCGAACAAACCAATAGCCCTCTTCAATTTCCAGGAGGCAGTGATGTGATGAGACATTGCCGTAATTCAGCACAATATCGCAACCTTCACGGCGTCCAATGCGGAGCCGTTTTTTCATCATTGGGATCGGGTCGCCGCCGCCCACTGGTACAAGTTCGCCGTACATATTTGTGACGTGAATGAAATTCACGCTGTACAAAAGGAAGTTAAAGCCCCAAACTGTTGGGACGGGAATGATCGAACCACCGTGCGTGTTTTGCAACCCAGTCGCTCGAACAAATTAAATTTAAGCGGTACTTACATTGTCGTCAACTAAAAACACCCCGCATAATCCGCAACTAATGGACTGGAAAGCCGATGGTTTGCGGTATTTCGGTTATAGCTATTATTTGAAGAAGCTTTTTGGCTATCGCGTACAAAGGGTTAGCATCGACGCTGGGTTTACTTGCCCCAACGTGGACGGGACCGTCGCGATTGGCGGTTGTACGTTTTGTGACAATCGTAGTTTTAGCCCCAGCCGGCGGCTTCCTCGACAAGATATCTTGGACCAGCTAGATGAGGGAATTTCGAGGGTAAAGCGTCGTTATAAGTGCAAACATTTTATGGCTTATTTTCAGCCGGCAACAAATACTTATGCTCCAGTCGATGTTCTGCGCCCCCTTTACGAACGTGCCATTTCACATCCCGAAGTGGTTGCAATGGCAATTGGGACGCGGCAGGATTGTGTCCCAGACGAGGTGCTCGATCTACTGCAGGAGATGGGAGAAAGAGTCCCCCTCACGGTGGAGTATGGATTGCAAACCATTCATCAAAAATCTCTGGACTGGATGAATCGGGGGGACAATCACGATTCGTTTTTGGATGCAATGGAGCGCAGCATCGGACGCGGGTTTGAATTGTGCGCGCACATTATGCTGGGGTTGCCTGGAGAGTCGCACGCCGACATGATGGCGACCGCTCGCGAAGTTGCAAGTTGTGGATTAGATGCCGTGAAAATTCACAATTTGTATGCCGTTGAAAAGACCCCGCTTGCTGAGCAAGTTCGCTCAGGTGAAGTAAAGCTGATGGATAGGGATGAGTATGTTTCAACCCTGGTTGATTTCCTTGAATTAATTCCTCCAACCATGGTAGTCGAGCGGATCAGCGGTGAAGCGCCTGGCGACTATTTCGTTGGACCGAGTTGGTGTTTGGATAAACCAGCTGTACTCCAAGCGGTTAAGGACGAATTCGAGCGTCGCGATTCTTATCAAGGGCAACGTTTCTTGGCCAGCGATCAATAGAGTTATCTGCAACTTGGTTGAATCGGGTCAGCCTTCGTCGCCCTCTACTCAATGACCTTTTTCGTGCATAATTCTACACGTGGTTGCGACAGCCGAGTTGCAGCGGGATGACTTGGATCAATCAAGCGGTTCGATTTCGAGGTCATCCCGCTCGCCGAGGATCAAACTAGAGATGAACATAAGACTGGTCGTTTTCTCTAGTTCTTTTCGGTCGCCGCGATCCGGATCCTTATCTTCCTGAATACAAGCGTTGTTGACGATTGATTCGATGGTCTGATCGACGGACTTATTATTATCTGAGATTTGATTAAACGTGTTATTTAACGGGTCGGTCATTAACTTAGCGTCGGTGAAAAACGGGTGATGGGTCAGTCAGTGAAACTGTAGCTTCTTGGAGAATCAAAGGGTCTCTAGGAGAGATTAAAGTTCGAGATCGAATCTTCCGAACCATATTCAGTAAGGGTTATGTCGTTTATGTCAGCCGGGAAGAGACGTCAAGTTTTGTACTTCCGGCTTACCTAACCCACTTGACCGTCATATTTTGATTCGATAGCGTAAGGAATTAAGTTTCTGAGTGCATTTGTGCACTCTGCGGCAAAAATACGGCGTCGTAGCCAAGTGGCTAAGGCAGCGGATTGCAAATCCGCCATCGCGGGTTCGACTCCCGCCGACGCCTCTTAAAGGGCACGGATTTTTTCCGTGTCCTTTTTTTGTTTTCGTCGCGGCCCTCAATTAGGGGGGCGAGGCCGTCTCTCAATTTTTGATTGGAGCTTAGCGAGCTCGTTTCTGGCATCTCAAGAAGAAGCATGTTGACCTCTTATGCAACTGAGTCCGTGCGCTTCACGGTTTTAAGCCGAAATACAGATCTTTCTTTAAGCCGCTCAAAATGGGTACAAAACGTCTCGGTTAACTTCGTTGGCCTCAATAGCTCACCCGGCATGTTGGATCGCATCTTTTCTGATGGTGACAAATTAAAACCGTTTAGATTCTCAGATTGCCAAATCACGAATAAGCTAGTCAGCTAACGTGTGCTCCCAGCGAATATCGCTTATAGTGAGAGCTTGTTTTAGTGAATCGTAATTTTCAGATTAAACTGGTAAAGCATTCAAGATGAAAGCTAAATTGATAGCGGCAGTTCTTTTAACGTTTGGGTTTGCTCAAGTATCTTACGGGCAGGGGGAGGCGTCACCTGAACAAAGGTATCTGGATTTGACTGCCGAGGTAGCGGGTGCCAATGAGGCCTGGAAGGCACACTTGGCGGAGCTTCGTGACGCTGAAAAGAACGGTGGTCCTTCTATTCCGGCGGACGCATTTCAGTCTCCCTTAATTCCATTCGTGGCAAAGTTCGATGCTGCAGCGAAAGATTATGCGGGCACGTCCGATGCGATCCCATTTCTGACATGGATGGCCCAAAATGCTCTTCCGATGGTGGGCGACCAGCGCAAAGCGGCCAAAGATGCGGTGAGGACGCTTGTAACGACCCATCGCAAGTCACCCAGTCTTGAAAAACTGGAATGGATGGTTGGTCGGCTGGATTACTTTTATGACGAAAAAGAAGCATTGGAAGTTGGTTTGCAGTTGGAAAAGGAATCTCCTAGTCCGAAGGTTCGCGCCTACGCAACATTCTCTCGCGTCGGAGCAACAATCAATAAAGCCCCGGTCGATTCGGACGAATTTCGTAAAGCGAAATTGGAAATATTGAAAGTGCTCGAAGGGGTCCAGATTGAAGATCTCGCATCGTCCGTCAAAACAAGAATCAAGATGCGTGAGAATTTTTCATTAGGTATGTCCCCACCGGATATTGTCGGGGTTGATCTGGATGGAGTTGAGTTCTCACTTTCGGATTACAAAGGGAAAGTTTTATTTATTGACTTTTGGGGCGATTGGTGAGGCCCGTGTCGGTTGTTATACCCACACGAGCGGTCGCTCGTCGAAGAAATGAAAAACCGTCCCTTCGCTTTGATCGGAGTGAATTCGGACGATCTCGATCGTGCACAAGCTGCGGTAAGAAAGAACAAAATTAATTGGCGTAGTTTTCAAAATCAGCGCAAAGAGAGTAAGACTTCTATTTCAGAGGACTGGTTATTGTATACGTGGCCAACAATCGTGGTTCTCGATGCGGATTTCAAAGTTTGCTACCGGGGTGGTGATTGTGATGAAGCAACCGCTGTTGCCCGTCGACTAGTTTCCGAGTTAGACGGGAAGCCTGCCGAAGTTGACGGCCAATAAGCACCACGATTCTATGTTCTTTCTTGTCGTTTTGGATGGAGCTTTGAACAAGAGCAAACTGGACGGTCAACCAGTTTATTGCGGCAATTGCTAATAGGATTGCTCGGTCTGAAAATCACCTTCACCATTTGGCAGGCAGTTAGGTTTCTGAGTCCGGATGATTAGGTTTGTTTGATACGAAACCAGAACCGTTTTCCCGAGTAATCTAGTCAGCAGTTTTGCAGAGGTATCAAAACGTTCCGCCCCTGAGATAGAGATTTCTGTCTCCGGCTGCCTATTCTCTATCTTCAGTGTTCGAAAAAAGAATAGGATTCCCCTGCCCTTCCTAATCGTCTAGTTAGAAATTTCTCACAAAAAACGGAATAAAGATTGGTTTGTCGGAGGGGATTCTCTCGAAAAAAGAATCAGTCAATTATTTCTAAAGTCTGATTCCCTCCTTGTGATCTCCCCGGCAACTGATTAGCGGAAGCCGCTGAATTTTTTCTATGAAAACAAAGCTATTCGTTATCCTTTGCTTGTGCTTCCTAGTTCCTTCCCAAAACTTGTTCGCGTGGAATGGCCATGGTCATCGAGTAATCGCATCGATTGCATTCCTGAGACTTTCTTCGGAAAGTCGCTTGGAAATAGCGAACCGCATCAAGAATCATCCACGCTGGGATTCTGATTTTGTGGCCAAGATGCCTGATGTTGTCCAGGCAGGAGATGAGCAGATTCAAGCGGAATGGATTTTCCAGCAGGCGGCTTGCTGGCCCGATACTACGCGAAGTTTAAAGGGAGACGAATACAAGCGGTTTAACCATTCGACTTGGCATTACATCAATCTGATTGACTATTTGAACCCCAATGAATCGAACGGAATCGACACATCCAGCGTTAATCTTGAGATGCAACCGCCATCCAACCCCGATGACTTGTACAAGATGAATGCGGTCCAGGCCATCCAATACGCGCAGGCAAAGATCGCAGATTCTTCCACGTCTAAAGAAGATGATGCGCTAATGCTCTGTTGGTTGCTACACGTTTATTCTGACATTCACCAGCCGTTGCACACGACCGCGCTATTTTCTAAGACGCTCCTGCGGAAAGGGTGCCGCGGTGGAAACTCGGTTTATACGAAACAAGGTCGTAATTTGCATTCACTATGGGATGGCTTACTAGGCAAGGACAACCAGTATCAAGCCTGTCATAATCAGGCCGTTAGGATGCTAAATGACGCAAACCTTGCCTCTCTTGGTAAACGTGGAGCAAGGGTGACTGACGCCGAATCGGTTTGTCGAGATTCCAATGTGTGCTGTAAAGAATTCGCCTATGCGACCGAAGTGCGAGCGCATTTGCAACGATTGGAAGAGAATGGCGAAACAAAAATTGTCGCGGTCGATCTGTCCAATCTTTATCTAAATCGCGCTGGGACAGTTGCCGAACAACAGGCGAGTCGAGCCGGGTGGCGCTTGGCAAAATTATTGAACCAGTAATGCGCTCGAAAGGGCGACGTGCTCAGTGGGAAATTTAGGCGAGCCACGACTTTCTTGCTTGTACGCCATCCAAGAAATCCAAGTTTAATGTTTACGCTTGGAAGACGGCGGACGAATCGGTTTTTCATTGCTATCGTGCCTTTGGTTCACGGAATTGTCTCTAAGGGCATTCTGAGCCAAATTAGGTTCTCTAAGCAGGCGATTCTGCAATGGTTTTAACTTATTAATAGTAAAAAGCCGTCTGATTGCTTAGGTCCTCTCCCTACTTTGCTGACGGTATTGAGGTTTCAAAACCGAATTAATTCAAAAATGGCATCTACACGTTGATTGGTTTTGTCCCCAGTTGCCAAGAACAGATTTATAAAATTTCTCGGCACAATCCTGAGAAAAAAATCGCACTAATAGTCAGCAGTAGACAAGGAGCAATTTCAAGCAGTTCTTCACGAAAAGGAATAGAAAATGAAAATGAAAAAAATGTCCGTTGTCGCAAACGTTTTGGAATGGTCGGTGATGACTTCGTTTTGCGTATTTCTTGTTAAAGTTGACGTTTTCGGGTTACTCACTCAATTGGTGGCCACCGTTTTGTAAGGGATGTTGCAACTTTTGTTCGGCGTGAAAATTTCGATCGGAATCGATGCGAGGATTTAATCAAAGTTTTCCTTAGGGGGCATGCGGCACCGCTGTTCAAGCAATTGGATTCTAACCGCGTTAGTGTTGTAGCGAGGATGGTAGCTACTCATTGAAGTGAACTTGCTGAGGTCGTCACGTTATCGGTCAAAATTCTATGGGTGCCATATACCACCAAATCTGAAGCAATGAGGGAATTCGACTAATTAAGTGTGAGCACTAGTGGAATCCCGGTTGTAGTGACTTGCGATTTTGTAATTCGCGCACCCGAATCTGGCGGCGGTAAAAGGAAGTGGCTGGCAGGTCATTTAAAACGATGCAGAGAGAACCCGACGCTACGGTTTCGCTGGTTGAAGAGTTCTAGCTCGACGCAACGGCTTAAGATAAGGGGGCTGGTTGCAAAGTGCAGTGTTTCGATCACGTCGTTTCAAAAGCATTGATGATGAGAATCGAATTCTCCGTCAAGGAATCTACTTCAGCGAGACAATAATCTCTGAGTCAGTCACTTCAAAAGTAAGTGGACTGTCCGCGATGGTCATTTCGAGTAGCTTATTTAAAGTGACGTTGACTGCTTGAATTGGAACGGGCTCGTTAAGAGCTTTTGAAACGGCGGGGTTGTTTTTGTCGTAAGAGAATTTTAGCTGGCTTCGTTGGGCCGCAGTGGCAAAAATTGTGCCGCGAGCTGCGCGGGTTGTGAGAGAGAATGTGGTAGTGGATCCGGTAACCATTTCTGGTTTTTGAGCTTCAATGGCTTTTATGCCTGCGTTTCCGACTGAGTCAGGGGGACCTGTGATTGAAATTGAATCTCGCTGTGTCGAAAATTTCAAGGATTTAAATTCCTTTTTCAGTGTTTTGCTTACTGACGGGGCGTCGGGTAAATCTCGATAGGTTTGAGTTACCTTTTCGGGTGCTGTGAAATCGATAATCTTAATGGTCTTTCCGGTCCTGCTAAATTGAAATGATTTATTAAAACCAACCAATAGCAATGAAATCCGGCAAGCCAAGGACGAAGCGGGTAAATCCAAGCCAGACCATAAATCATGCGGCAGGCTGCTAATCCCGTCTATTTCAATCTCGTTTGATTTGGCTATCTCAAGCAATAATTGTTTGGGTTCGACAACCGTTCCAGTCCGTAGGTTTCCAAGTCTGTTCCAGCGTAACTGTGTTCGCTTTCCAAACTCTTTGGCCGCTTTGAGTAGCAATTCGGAAGTCGAAGCCAGTGAATTCGCGGTTTCTTTTGGCCCGAGGTAGTAAACATCTTCAATTTGACAGAAACCTATCTCGACTTGCTTAGCGATTTCCAGCAGGAACTGCTCAGTGGTAACGTTGTTTAACGTGAGGTTGATGATAGTGGACGGGTCGATACGACGATCCAGAAAGATCGCGACTCGCTGGTTAGCGGAAAACCGCATCAACCGGTCTTTAAGTTCGGCATCTCGCCACATAACCGAAATTGGCAGGGAGTTATGCTCTGTAAGTGCTTCTTTACTAAGCCAGTTGATTTCGTTTCTTTGGTCTTGCCCAAAAACGATCCTTGAATCATTAGTTATTAAACCCGACAAGCTAATCGAAACAACTGTCACGATCATTAACCAAGGCATTGCTAGCACAAGGGGTCTTTGAGAGCCAAAGCCGGTCGGATTAGTCCTCATGAAATAACCTATTCGTCATATTCGTTAAGGTTTGAAATAGATGGCATTATTGGAACCCGATTCCTCGCCATCTTGGTAGGTAATTGAATTCTTGTTGTTGTTTATCGAAGGGTCCCCAACTAGACTCGTACATCGAGTCCGTTGGGAATCCAACCCGGTTAGTTTACCCGATCGGTTTAATCCGCTTACAGAGTAGTTATTTAGTTTTTTGGAGTAAGGTCAATATGTCGGAATTTGATGTCCGATTACCGCTGCTGGATATATTCTACCAGCAATACTTGACCGACGAAAATTCGGCTAGGTTTATTGATTCGATTTCCAAGCTTTACTCCATTGGAACAATGGAGCGATTGGCGGTTTATGGTGGTCGCACGACACGCCGAGCCGCAATACTGGGACTTGGTTTTCTTGGTGACTTCTCCGTAAACGAGATCATGGGCAACGCCCTTGTCGACGAGGATCGTGCTGTCAGGCTATTGGCGGATCACAGCATTCGAGATATCTGGGGGCGTCAAGGGAACGTCGCTGAGCAAAATTCCATCAAGGCGCTCTATCGCTTGGTAACGCAAGTTCGAATGGAAGAGGTGGTTGACGCTGCCACATTAATCATTGAATCCAATCCTGCATTGGGAGAAGCGTGGCATCAACGTGCTATTGCTTATTGTGCACTCGGGTATCTGGACTCTGCGGTAAGTGATTGTCAGGAGACACTCAATTGCAATCGGTTCCATTTTCCGGCGGCGATGGGCATGGCTCACTGTTTCTTAAAGTTAGACAATCCTTCTCAGGCTCTAGATGGTTTTCGGGTCGCTCTGCAGATCAACCCCGACCTTGAGGGCGTTCGAAGTCAGATCACTCACCTTGAACGGCTTCTTAAAGAAGGTTAAAGAGACTTCGATTCTCACTGTTACCAGGAGAGGGGCGTTCTCCAGCTAGTCTTCTGATGCCTCCCTGCCCTTTTTTCAATTGCCTCTTCCGGCAAGAAATCCTGCTTGCGGATCTCAGTTCTTTAACGGCAAGATTTATGACTGTTAGTCGTCGAGGACTAGGTGGCGATCCGTTTGTGGGCAACCTTGGACAATTGAATCTGTTGCAGTAATTCGAGGCATTTCGTTCGCTGGTCATTCCCTTTAGACGTTGTAACTGTCTATTTCTGATGTCATCGACATAATTTATAAATAGATAAATTCAATGGTCAGCATTTGATTGACGGCTTGAGTCAGTCGGTTAAGAATGAAGCCAAGTTAATTTTCGAACGACAGAGGTATCCGATGAGAGATAGATCGCGGCAATTTACTTTTTACCTATTCCTTTCTCTTTCGTTGATAAGCTGTGTCTCCGTTGGGAGAGCTGACTTGGGGCATTCCGAATCGGCATCGCCCAATTTGATTGTGATTATGACCGATGAGCATAACTTTCGGACACTAGGCTGTTATCGCCAGATGATGGAAAAACGGCAGGCCTACATGTGGGGCCCAGCAGTTGTTGAAACACCGAATATTGATTGGATCGCCAACCAAGGCGCGATGTGCACTAGTTTTTACGCGACGACACCGGTTTGCAGTCCATCGCGAGGATCACTGATTTCCGGACTTTATCCTCAGGCAACACCGGTTGTCACCAATAATATCCCTTTGAACGATGAGGTTAAAACGTTCGCTCATCTTCTGGCAAAGGCTGGCTACAAAACGGGCTATGCTGGCAAGTGGCACCTCGACGGGTTCGGTAAGCCTCAATGGGCACCGGAGCGAAAGTTTGGATTCCACGACAATCGATTTATGTTCAATCGGGGACACTGGAAGAATCTTAAAATTGGTGACGATGGCCCCAAGGTCGGGTCTCTTTCTAAGAGTAAGCCGTCCTATGCGGTAGGAGATGCTGACGAAAAAACATTCACCACGGACTTTTTAATGGATCGGACTCTTGAATTTGTAGATGCCAATAAAGCAGTTCCATTTTGTTACATGCTCAGTCTTCCCGATCCGCACGGTCCAGATACGGTGCGGGCACCGTACGATACGATGTATGCAGATCAGGTTTTTGAAAAACCGACGACGTTTGATATCGACGATCGAGCAATTCCTGTATGGGGCGAGCCTGCGAAGAAAGTGGGTTTCGGTCAGAGTAGTTATTATGGGATGGTAAAGTGTATTGATGACAATATTGGACGTTTGATTAAGAAGTTGGAAGACGATGGTATTCTTGATAATACGATGATCGTATTTACATCCGATCACGGTGACTTGAGAGGCGAGCATCATCGCCAGAATAAAGGAGTACCGTGGGAGGGCTCAGCCCGGATTCCATTTCTTGTTTATTATCCGTCCAAAATTAAACCAAAAACCGTTGTTAATCAGGCTCTCACCAGCGTTGATTTCTGCCCGACATTATTTTCGTTATTTGAAGCAAGCGTAAACGTAGACTTTCACGGTCGAGATTTCTCATCGTTGCTTACTCGAGAAACTTCTGAGGAGAATTGGGAAGATATCGCATTCGCAAGAGGCACCGGGAACATGGAAGGCTGGTTGATGGCGGTCTCGGATCGTCACAAATTAGTGATTGCCACCAATGATCAACCGTGGCTTTTTGACCTCAAACGTGATCCAGACGAGATGGTCAATATGTTAGATAATCCCGGCTACCGTGATACAGCTCGTGAGCTGGCAATCAAACTTAATGAGTATGGTCGCAAATATCAGGATCCGCGAATGGCATCCCCGCGTATCGAAGCGG
>WTFU01000162.1 GCA_011523945.1 Mariniblastus sp.
GTGTTCCGTTGCTTCACTAGATTTAAAAAACGCACGGTCAGCGTCAGATAGATCTTTGATTGCGACAGAAACAAGATCTTTATTTTCTTTTTGGAGAACGACGTGTTCGCTGTCGTAGGCGATTAAATCGGCTTTGAAGCTGTAATGGCCGTTCGCGTCAGTCCATTCGCGAAGTTCTGTAAAACCGTAGCTCGAAGCCGTGCAGGCAAATGTTAGGACTAAACCGATCAGTAATTTGTAAAAACGCATTTGCTCTACCTTTAAGGAATGTTTTTTTCTTCCCTTAAATTATTTCAAGAGATGGTGGGGAGGTAAAGGCAGGAACCAGAAAGTTTTGCGAACTGACGTTTGGTCATTGAGTCCTTTGTGCGGCAGCTAAACGAGTTGGTGCTGTGCAGGTAAGCAAGTAAAGAGTTAAGATCAAATGAAGCAGATAATTAATTACCTGAACTTCCAGCAACCTCTAACCGTAAAGCACCCGTGTCAAATACAGAAACAGTTCGAATAATCAGTTACAACATCCACAAGGGGATTGGAGGAGTCGATCGTCGTTATCGTCCTGAACGCATAATTGAAACCCTCAAACAGTACTCAGCCGACATCATTTTTTTACAGGAAGTTGACGATCAGGTTCCTCGTTCTCGCATGGATGTCCAAGTCGATCTATTTTCTGAGGCGTTGGAAATGAAGTACTCTGCTTATCAGCGAAATGTGTATCTGAAACAGGGGTATTACGGGAATGCAATTTTGAGTCGTTTCCCATTATTGGATGTTGAGGATGTCGATCTCACGATTCCATTAAAGAAGCGCAGGCAAGGCTTGATTGCTCACTGTCGGGTGAAATTTAATGGTCATCAAAGGACGATGTTGTTGGTAAATGTTCATTTGGGGTTGGCGGGTTTTGAGCGGAAGATGCAATTGCGAAAACTGTTGGAGCATAAGACGGTTCATCGCGTCCACAAAGAGACACCGGTGGTCATCGGTGGAGATTTAAATGATGTTTGGGAGAATCTTGGCAAGCAATTAATGACACCGGCTGGTTTTTCGGTTGCTGCGAAAGCGATTCGAACTTTTCCTGCAGCTTTTCCCGCACGCGCACTTGATAATTTGTTTTATCGTGGAGATTTGGCTGTCAGCCATGCATTTGCCTCAAAGTCTAAACTTGCGGGACAGGCCTCCGACCATCGTCCTCTGATCGTTGATTTTGAATTAGGTGTTACAAAAGCTGTTTGAGTCACTGACAATAAATTCAGGTGCAGTTGACCTGGTAATTCCCAAATATCGATTCACTAGAAATCTTGGGGCGAGAGTGATGAAATCGTATAGATAAAAAAGTGCAGTAAGCCCTACGTGAACTCACTGCACTTGATTTTGTGATCTGGCCTGACACGATAGTATTTGGACTAATTTGTCGGAGGTGCTGGAAGATCAAAGGTTGTTTTCACGTTCGATAGCTCGTGAATGTAATGACACAGCAGACCATAAGTTGATTGAAATTCGGGGTAGCGTGCGAGTTTTTCTAATTTAGGATCCTTGCAAACGTACTCAAATTTCGACCTGCATGCGATCAAGGATTCAACTGAGGGATGTCCATTGGCTTGAAAAACCTCAGCGGGCAAGCCGAGGTACCGTTGCCAGCTTGAGTCCAGTACTCCGTACAATTCAGGAGCAATCTTGGCAAGTTGGTCACGCAATTGATCCACCTCTTTTTGGGAATACTGCTGAGCTAAGATCGGCTGAGGCTGGTTGGTAGTCGATGCTTGTAATGTAGGAACCTGATTTTTGTTTGGAGTGGTTGCCGTCGAGTTTCCGGCATATTTCATTACCTCAAGCCCTAGTTTTTGGGCGCTAGGCGGAATAATAACTGGTCCACCGGGCGTGGTTGGCTTGTAGTAGTTGGCGTTGCTGATGGAGTCCATTCGAACCACAGATCCATCAAAAGATACACCAAGAAACAGGCCACGACTTCTTGAGTAAGAGTAAATTTGGGCCCCGAGTCGAGTGTCCGTCGCCGCAGTAGCTTGCCTCCCAACTGGGCCAGCAGCGATTCCTGCATCTGCTCCGAGAGTAAGCCTCCCCGATAACAGCCCGTTGACGCTTTTCCGTGTCTTAAAAACCAAAACGACATCCGTCGATTGAACACCGGCCTGCCAACCAATGTTACCGCCGGTGAGACTGGCGAAAACGGGTGCATGCCATCCTCCCTTGTCGTCTCGAATCATGATGACCCCGTTTCCATGCCGTGCACCTACGACGAAACTGGCTTTGACAACACTGGGAAATATCGCAACCGCCTGTGCATCGTGCAACATGCTCCGAGGTATTCCTTCGGCAGGAATCGACATGATCTCCTTCAGAACAACAATCGATTCATTCACCGTTTGTTCCTCTTTATATTGCCCGGAAACCAAAGAGCATTGGCTCATTAAAATGCCGATACAGATAGCCTGAGCTAAGATAGTTGTTCGTTTCATGTTGTTGTTCCTTGTCTGGCGAGCCTGTCTAAATCGAATCTCAGATCGACTAACGGCCGGGTCGAGAAGTTACCAGCCTATTCGACCCGGCAAAATTAGGTCAAGACGAATCGCAGCCGCGTTTTTAGGGGCGTTTTCGCAAAAGGCATAGCGTGTCTTCATGAAGCAAGCCGTTAAAGAGGCGGTTGCGATTTGAGTTTGCTCAGATTGGGAACCAGTGGTCTTGGCCGGTGGCAGTTTGCTAGTTTTGGGTAGACTTTGGCTCATCGATCCGCGTCATTGTCCACTGTTGAGTTTGACCGTTATCGAAGTGGATTAAAGCGCCAGCTTCGTTTTCCGTCAAGTTGTAAAGACCGGTTTCCATAATTGGCCATTGTTTCCCAATTGGTCCCCAAGCAGCCCGTTGGCTTTCTTTGTCGACGGTTCCTTCAACTTCGAAAGAGTTTTTAGAGAGAGTGTTTTGAAAGGTGCCTCCGATTAATCCTTCTTTGCTAATCGCGAGTTGAACGTAAAGAGTCGCATTTTCAATGGAGCCTTCGTTTTCAGTGAGTGCGAAAACGCCCAGCGGTAGCCATTCTACCTTGTTGGGATCAACCTCCGGTGCACTTTCAGCAATCGTCTGTGCTTGCTGCGAGTATTCTTCAGGAGTGCCAACAGGGTTGCCCTGGTAGTACACCTGGTCTCCTTCGTAGTAGATGTTAGTGCCGTAGTCATAGTAAACCGGCTGCCGATTGATTCCATTGAGCCACCAACTGGTAATTGCGCCTGCGGTGGCGAATGCCCACCAGTTGTTGTTGTATCGATTCCAATGATAACGGTAGTTTGGATATCGTCCCCAGTAACCGGGTCCATAAGCAGGAAGATAAACTGGACGGGGCGGACGGTAACCGGGCGGGCGGTATCCTATGGGGCGTGATCCGGGGGGGCGGTAGCCGGGGGGGCGATTTCCCGGTTTGATTTTCGCGGGGTAGTGAACGGGGCGAACCGTGTTTACTGGTGGCACCTTAATCGCAGGTTTCGGCGTCGGTCGCGTCTCCGGTCGAGGAGTAGGGCGAGGTGTTGGTCGAACGGTCGGTTTGTCGACCGGGTTAGCAGGCAATGTCGCTGGCCGATCCTTTAAAAAGTTTCCTGCAGCACCCCCCTGAGGACGTTGGGATGGTTTTGTCGTCGGCTTCCGGAAATCCATGAATTGATCGATTTGCGAAGGCGTAGGCCGCGTTTTATTTTTGCCAGTTGCCGGACGGGGATTGGTCGGAAATTTAATATTAGGTTGTTTTTTATTGGAAAAATTGGACGAAGGTCGAGTGATTGGTCTTTTGGTCGGTTTAACTTTGGGAATTGATTTATTGGACGATGGACGGTGCATCGACGGTGAGTGGCTGGCCGACGGGCGTGTCATCGTTTTTTTAGACGGCATTGCACGGCTTTTACTTTTGATGTGTTTCGCTGATCCTCGTTGAGCCAGCGCCTCACTGGCGACCAGACTTAAACCGAAGAACAGGAAGGTGACTAGCTGGGTATGCGTTGTGGATAAATTCATCGCTAAAGCTCTTGCGAATATTGGAAAGAAAAGAAGAGAGATGGTTACTTTCGCCGTGAGCGAATGCTTTCAATATTTGGCATCAGTTGACCGTCGATTACGCGGTTTATTTTTTTCCAACTGTGTTCACCATTTTCATGTAAATCAAAGACACCACTGAATGAACCGGACCCACCGTCGGCGAAACTCGCGACAGACTGAACGGTCCATTGGTTTTCTCCGGGATGCCATGTTCCTCTGATTAATCCGCCGTCTGAATCAAAAAGCCAACTGCGGATCAATTTAGCGTTCGCATCCCAGCCAATCATTTGAAGGCCGGAGGCGATGGTTTTATTAGAAGAGTCTGTCACGGTGAATTTTCTACTGATGAAGTTTTGGTTGACAGTCCATTGACACGTGTATTCGATCCGATGCCCTGGAGCCTTCGCTGTCCATTGACCAATCAACCATTCCAGTCTCTTTAGTTCAGCGTAGCTAGAATTAACTATCTCAGGTTCAGTCTCGCTGACACGATCAATCAGCCATTTATCCTTTTGCTTAACAAAGACGACGTCGTAGTCTGATTGACTGGTTTGGCCGTCTTTGGTGAAAACTGTTGCCCTGCCCTGCTCGAGCGCGACATTGGGAGAAATAAATTTGATTGAATCAGTTTCAAGTGAAATGTTTATCGAGGGGGAACCGGCAAAGAGAACTTCAAATTGCTGACGCATTGCGGCACGCCCTGTTGTGGTACCACTTACAGGGCTGGCGTAAACACCTTCCGCAGACCAATGCGAAACTAATGTCTCGATGTTTTTTGTATTAAAAGCAGACTCATACGAAGAAATTACCGCTTCTATAGAACGCTTATCCTGCTCGCCGAGCCCTGTGGGTTGAGCCGCTGGTTTTTGAGGGGGCGTTTCCTGAGAGACAATGGGGTGAACCAGTCCGAGGGTTAGAAATCCGGCAAAAAGGAACAACAAAGATTGATGCATGGCGTTCTCGCGCTTAATTGATTGGCTCGATTTTACCTTGTTTTATCGAGCTCCGATCGGTTGCCACGAATTGTAGTGCATGATCAGGAAAGCTGGAATGACCTGAAGTTCATAGGTAGCGGCACAATAGGTAAACACTCGTTTTGTCACTCACGCGAGAGCCGATCAAACATGCCAGCGGAAAATGTGTTTCGCTAGCACTGGTCAGCATGTTGTATTCTGGCATTTGGAAGCAATAAGGGATGGAGTAAATTTTCTGCAGAAGTACTGGTTTTCATTCTCATTCCACTATGAAAATCGAGTCGTGTTCATGGACGAACCCGACGCAATTCAGCAGAGACTTGGCGTACGAAAGTCATTCGAATGATTCGATCATACTTTAGCGGGCGCGCTGTCATTTTGGCATTCACAGCATTGACGGCGTCGAGTACCCATTGGTGCACAGTATCCTTTGGGCAGACGCCGGTAGATTTGGTGGTCCAAAAGGCAGTGGCTGATAAGCCGGTGGTGTCCGATGAATTTTGGCCCACTCGCGACGACATTCTCAGACGACTCGAACTCAATGAATCTGAACTGAGCCGATCCGAGGTGCAGCTCCGCGCGACCGAATTTGGGCAAGATACAGCATGGCTGATCGAGTCGATAAAAACCCAAATCGCGCAGCGTCAGTTTCTTAAAACCGTGTATCAACAACATCTGTCCTTGCTGGATGCGAGTGCCGCGAGTGACGTTACGAATGACGAATTGGAAAAAGAGCTTGAGAGTTTCAACGATCGCCAGATTGCCGTCAGCGAAATGCTTTCTTTCGGGGAGGTGGAACGACTCAAAGCGGTGTTTGATAACGAAGGTAATCGAATCGCCACGATACAGGCGGAAATCGATTCAATCAAAGGGATGAAAGAAAGCGCTCGGATGCGATTGGAGGCTTTTGAACGCACGCTTCGCCAGGCAAACGAAGCGAGTGAAGATGAAGTGGAGTCAATCGAGTCAACGAAGCAAAAGAGGAAACGGGATACACTTGCACTGTCGATCGAGATTAGTAAATCATCGATCGGGAAGATGGTCTTGGAACTTCAGATTCTCTCAGACCAACTGCGTGTCCACCGAAGTCGAGTGGAGCAGTTGAGTAAGATTTTGGAAGCTTCTCCACAAAGAACGATCATTTCAGAAGCTGATTTGAAACAGCAAGTAGCACAATTAGCGGGGCGCGAGAAGGAACTTCGTGGTGGGTTAGTCGCGCTGCAAGATTTGTTGAATGAATTGCAGGTCAAGTTTGACGAGACGCTAAAACACGAAGATTTGGACTCGAAAGCGCGTCTTCAGGTTTTTTCAATTCATGAAATGCTCCAAGAGAATTACCGTCTGCGGGCTTCCTATTTGAATGCCTCCATTTCGGAAATTTTTGTTCTTCAATATTTGTGGCGAGTTCGTTTTGAAATTGCAAACGATCTACTCAATGAAGAATTGGTGGAGGATGCTGTTTTGCGGGTTGAGCAACTCGATAGCCGTTTAGCGAATTCTAAATCGTTGGTCGAGTTGCATTTGGATCAGGTAAGAGGGCTTAGTTCGGCTCCCCGATTAGCATTGGTTGCTGATGCAGAAACAACGCAATTACTTTCAACTTGGCGCGAATTAAGCCGCGACGCAGTCAGCGAGTTTTTTAAAGATGGGAACCAGCGACTGTTGCAAATTGAAATTGCCGAACAGTTGTCGCAGCGCGTCACAGAAGAACTCGAACGAGAAGGTTTGACTGCAGCGGAAACCTGGAGCTGGAGTTTCTTGTCGACGACAGCCATGCAGTGGTGGAACTTTGAATTTTTCAGCGTGGATGATCGCTCTATTACGGCGGGGAAGATTCTTTCCGGTGTTCTAATGCTGTTCATCGGCCTGTTTGTTAGTCGTCACACCAGTCATGTCATCGGTCCCCGTCTGTTGCGGCGCTTCGGCGTCCACGAAGGCGGAATGCCTGCGTTGCAGACGATCCTCTTTTATCTGCTGTGTGTTGGTTTCTGTTTTTTGACGCTCGAGTGGCTAAATATACCGTTCACGGTTTTTGCTTTCTTAGGTGGAGCGGCGGCGATTGCGATCGGTTTTGGCAGTCAGACGCTTCTCAATAACTTTATCTCTGGCTTGATTATTTTAGGTGAACGGCCGGTACGGGTGGGGGACCTGATCGAAATTGACGATGTGCGAGGGAACATTACTCACATTGGAGCTAGGAGTACTAAATTACAGACGGGCGAGAACCTCGAGATAATTGTTCCCAATTCAAAGTTTATGGAACAACGACTGATTAATTGGACTTTGTCAAGCAATGAAATCCGAACGGTAATTAAGATCGGCGTTGCCTATGGTTCGCCGACCGATAAGGTCATTATACTTTTGCAGACAGCGTTAAAAGAATGCCCTGCGGTTAATTCAACCCCCGAGCCCATTGTTCTGTTTTCTGATTTCGGTGCCGATGCCCTGCAGTTTGAGTTGCATTTTTGGGTTCATATGCAGCGTTTGATGGAAGGAAAAAAAGCCGAAAGCGATGTGCGAAGAAAAATCGATGAGGTGCTTCGGGCGCATGATATTTGCGTGGCATTCCCGCAAAGAGATATTCATCTCGACGTAAAAGATCCGATCCAAATCAGCTTGGCAGAGTTTCAATCACCGCGGGTTACTGCTTACACGCACCCGGGCGGCAGTGGGATTCGAAGGGCGGCTTAGTTAAACAATGCTTGGCTAGTCTCTGTTCGCCTCGATGCAGTTTAATCGATCGCCTCAATTGAACGTCTTAGTTGATTCGTCGATATCTGTTTCGAGGGGGAGTCGCTTGGCCGTGGTTCGCAATCGATTGATGGCGCGGAATATGTGCGGCTTGGCGAGCAGTTTTCGGACAAAAGATTGTTTGCCGGGGAAATCGAGAAGCAACAAACCGACAACGATCGAAAGGATACCCTGACCTGGTGTCAGCAGCATGACAGTGCCTACGATCAGAAAGACAGTTCCTAGTGTGTTGCGGCCAAGTTTTGCGAGCAGATGTTTCCAAGTGTTTGGTGGAGATTCAACGGGAGTTGGATTGGAAAGATAGTCGGCGGGTAGTCTGAGCAAGACCATAGAAACGCCGAATGCACTAAATAAAAATGCGATCACCGAAAACGTTACCAACCAAGGCACGAAATTCCCCCAGGGGATATTTTGAAGTTGCGGAAGATACTTTTCGAGCATTGAGGTTTGCCGATAACAGGGATTTCGAAACAGACGGTAGATCTGTTTGAATCAGGAATGCGCCTCCCGATGATAGCTTGTTGCGGGTTTGCGCCAATGTGAAACCTGTATTTGCCATACCCGTTAAAACTAAATGGTCATGGTCGGTGAGCGTCAATTAATGTTGAGTCGACCAATCTGAAAATGGCGGACGGGGCGGCCTGCAGTAATGCGGGATTGGACTTAGTCAGAGAGTGAGGTTGGCTCGAACGCCATTGCAAGTTTATAACGATCATAGTGAATTAAGGCATTCTCGGAGTCGGGCGTTCGCTTGTAACAATTGTGCCCGACGAAAGCAGCTTTAAGTAAGCTTTAACGGTTAAAACACCAATAATTTCCGACTTTTTCGCTTGAAAATCGCCCCCTTCCGTTTTATGATTGCGCCGTCAAATTTTCCCCGGAACAAGAACAATGAAGAACACAAAAATTCAAATTTTCACTCTGCTGGCATTCTGTGTCACCCTTCTTTCTGTGACCTCAGCGAATGCTCAGTTTGAGAACGCCGCGAAATTCGTGCCCGAAAACGCTAACTGTCTCGTAATGGTTCAGGCTGAGAATATTCTCAACAGTGCAATTGGCCGTCGCGAGAAATGGGCGACCGACCGATCTGCTGCTTTCCGATCGGGTGCCTCTTTCTTCCCGCCGACCACTAAGCGAATTCTGATGGGATCGCAGATTGATTACGAATTTTTGGATTCGGTTTATCACGTTGGCGTGTTTGAGAAAAAAGGTAGTGAGATCAACCTGGTTGAGGTATCTAAAAGAGTCAATGGAAATATTTCCACGATCGGTGGAAAAGAAGCGCTCGAGTTGCCAAACAACTCGTACCTAATCAAGGTTGACAATACGACTCTTGTGACAATGACTCCCTCGAATCGCCAGATGACGTCACGTTGGTTGGCAAAAACAAGTAACGGAAGAATGAGAGTTTCTCCATATCTTGCAGAAGCAGTAAAGTTTGCCGACCAGAACGCTCAAGTGATTGTTGCTTTTGATCTTGAAAATGTGCTTGAGCCATCTGAAGTTGAGAAGCGTTTGGTTGAAAGTGGTGCCGTTTTGGAAGTTGCCGCCCCGGCAATCACCAAAACACTTTCTACGTTGCGAGGCGTGACTTTGGGTGTGACCGTAAACGATAAAATCTCGGGTGCGATCAAAATCGACTTTAGTTCAGATCCCTCAAACGTCACACCGGTTGCCAAGTCGATTCTTATTGCTGCTTTAAAGAAGAATGGTTTAATGATCGACGATATTGCTTCTTGGAACGTAAGCTCAAGTGGCAATCAGATTCGTTTATCGGGGCCAATGACCAGCGAAGGATTTCGGCAGATTGGTAGTCTTGTTCACCAGCCCCTCGAAGATGACATGCACGGAGCCAGTGGCGGCGTTACTTCGAATGCTGAACCGACAAAGCAAAATATGGCGACTCGCACAAAACAGTATCTTGGCGACATCGATCATATTCTTGAGATTCAGCGCAAGAAGAAGGAAGAGCAATTAGATACCTATGCAAAGTGGTTCGATCGTTACGCACGCCAGATTGATGGAATCTCTATTCTTGGCGTTGATCCGATTGCGATCGATTTTGGAACCTATGTCGGTAATGCATTTCGAGACATTTCAGGTGACCTTAACACAAGCAACCTCTCAAAGAATGAATCGGTTGCCTCTCAAGGGTTTTCTGGTCCAGGCGGTGGTCGATGGAATTATGGCTACGGTTATGGTTACGGATACGGAACCATCAACGGACGAAACTATACTCGTGATAGCCGACGAGCCGCGGGTGCGATCGGCACTGAGAAGGGTATGAATCAAAAGAGTGCGACGCTTCGACAGATTGATGCCAAAGAGAGCGAAGTCAAGAAAGCGTTGACTAAGAAGTACCAAATTAACTTCTAAGCACTTTGCCGAGACAAAAGAGAAACACCTGTTTGCTTCGGCAACAGGTGTTTTTTTTTTTTTGCTGTGGCAAACCGGCTGTCCGTCCAAAGACCTACTTCAATGCCTTGAACGCGCTCAACGCTCTCTCCCGCCCCGCCTTGTAGTCGACAATGAAGTTTGGATAGTCGATTTCAAGAGTAGAAATCGATTGGCTAAGTTTTACGGGGTCGTGCAGTGATTTGGCGGGGACTTGTTTTAGTTCGGGGCACATTTTTTTAATAAACAATCCATCCGGATCAAATCGTTTGCTTTGACTGAATGGGTTGAAGATTCGGAAATATGGAACGCTGTCAGTACCGGTCGAAGCTGACCACTGCCAACCTCCGTTGTTGGCGGAAAGATCACCGTCAACCAAGCGGCTCATGAAGTATCTTTCTCCCCATCGCCAATCGATAAGTAAGTTCTTGGTTAGAAACATCGCTGTTACCATGCGAAGGCGGTTGTGCATCCATCCTGTCTGGTTTAGTTGTCTCATGCCGGCATCAACAATCGGATACCCTGTCCTGCCGGATTTCCAGGCATCAAAGTCACCTTCGTCGGTTCGCCAGGGAATTTGATTTGTTTTTGGTTTGAAGGGTTGGTGCCTAGACACGCGTGGGCACGCAACCATGACGTGATTATAGAAATCTCTCCAAGTCAATTCGGAAATCCATGTTTTTGCTCCCTCGTTTTGGCCCCCGCTGGTTTCGAGGATTTGATCGGCTTTTGAGAAGCATTGGCGGGCTGAAATAGCCCCGATGTTTAGGTAAGGGGAAAGCAGGCTGGTTCCCCGAATTGAGGGAATATCCCGTTCGACGTCATAGGACGAAATGATATTCGAGAAGGCCACTAGTCTTCGCTGAGCTTCCTCTTCACCGGGAGGCCACAAATCTGGGCGGGTGTTTGAGAAGTCAAACCCCGGAATCGATTCCGGAACGGGATCACGGTCGATTGGAATGACCGGTTGGGGTGAGGGGCGTGGAGAGATCTGGAATGTTTCGCGGGAAGTGGTATCCCAAACCCGGCGGTAGGGAGTAAAGACAGAGTAAAACTTTCCTTCTTTTGTGGAGATTGCTTTAGGAGGCACGATGGTGCGGTCATGGAATCTTCGTAAGGCAACGCCGGCCTGTTCGCAGGCGAGCGAGACACGGTCGTCTCGGTTGGACTCGTTAACTTCATATTCGCGATTAATGAACACCGTGTCGCACCCTGTTTCACACGCCAATTTTGAAACGCAAGAAGGAACGGATTGAAAGTCATCGCAGGCTTTCACTAGTAACGGGATATTGAGCTTGGCGAGTTGTTCGGAAAGGTCACGAACATTTTCGATTAAAAATCTTACTTTCTCGTTCGCGTCATCATGTTCTTGCCATTGTGTCGCAGTAATCAAAAACAAACCAACGACCCCATCGTCTGCGTGTCGAGTTGCCTCGAAGAGCGCGGTGTTATCGTCGATCCGCAAATCGCGCCTAAACCAAACCAAAGACCTCATTGGACATCCAAACCTTTAAAATAGTCGCCTTTAAAACCTGCGGAATCCCCGCGAACGAGAGCTTGAAGTAACGGCAAATCCACCATAACCTGCTAATTATCAACTATTTTGGGCTGTTTGAAATTGGAATTCGATGTCGACTCTGGCAACATCAAAAGGGCGCCAATTAAAAAACTTGCAGCTCCGATAGCCGTCATTCCCATTGAAAAAAATTGGAGCCTCAGATGGTTGGAGTCGGGGGTTGAAAAAGCAGTTGCCGCCGCTGCCATAAACGCTAGGCAGCCGATAAAGTTAGAAAATACGATGCGCCAGGAAAGGTCGCCGATATGCCAACTCCAGTGGCTGTGACAGGTCTCTGCAAATGCCAAATATCCGGAGGCGAGGAAAAGGATGGATCCAACAAGATCGGGAAGCCATATTCGCAAATCCTGTTGGAGCCATGTTAAATCAGAGGACATCGCGTTATAGGTGTTAACGTTAAATAAAAGGGTTCCGAGGAATTGAAGAGCACTGCTGATCCAGCCAATATCATTTGGACGCCATCCCAAATAGTTCCGTGGTCTTGTGATCGAAGTCTGAAATAGCGAGTCTGGGTTAGCGGATTGATACAATTGTAAGTAGGCCGCGATGGTGAAGAAGATTGAGCCACTAAAGAACATTCGATTCGTGTTGGATAGATCAAGGGCCGTAGCCAGTCCACTCATCAAAGTGAGGCTGCAAATACATGCAGTCAAAAATAAGAGCGAACCAATCGAAAAAATGAGACCAATCAACCAATTTAGTTTCCGGGGTAGCCAGATCGATTGACGGAGCGCGTGAGAGGGAAGTTGGGTTGCATCATTCCGTGAATAATTCAGTTTTTTTCTGTGATGACGTGAACTCCAAATCCACGTCGACGCATTCCCCATTTCAAAAATCCGGCGGGTTACAAATGGCCATGGCCCGGATTCATCAATGCACCGGGGAATTTCGTTGTTGGTATTAGAGTTCAAGTCTTTCGTTGGGGCGGAGCTCTAGAAGTTTATTGTTTTTACAGATTGAGATAGGCATGGGCGAACTAGTATTCTCTAAATCGCCCAATCCAGAATCAGTGATGAAACCCGGATGCCTCTTCAGACGAAAGGGGAGTTTGAATTGGATGTTTTTCAAAATAATCCAACGCGCGTTGGATGTCATCCAACAAGATGGATGCAAGGTCGAGGCTGACACCGTGACGGACGAGGATGCGCTGTACCGGAATGTGCTCGCAATTGACCGGCAGCGAATAGGCTGGAACCTGCCAGCCACGGGTCCTGAGGCGGTCGGCGAGGTCGTAGAGTGTGTAACCGGGCGAAACACCCTCTTTCATTTTCCAGCAAACGGCAGGGATTCCGGAATCCATTTGACCATCATAGATGATTTCAAATGGGCCAATCTTACCAATCTTTTTTGCTAAGTACTGTGCGGTCTGATAACAGGCGGTGTGGATTTTTCGATAACCCTCTTTGCCAAGTCTAAGGAAGTTATAGTACTGGCAGACTACCGGGCCACCGGGCCTTGAAAAATTGAGTGCGATGTCACGCATGTTGCCACCGAGATAATTCACCCAAAAAATTTCTTCGGGCGGAAGATCTGATTCGTCTCGCCAGATAACCCAGCCAACACCGAGTGGCGAGAGACCAAATTTATGTCCCGATGTATTGATCGACTTCACGCGGGGAATGCGGAAATCCCAAACAAGATCGGGAGCGCAGAAAGGCGCCAGAAAGCCTCCGCTGGCTGCGTCAACGTGCATTCGAATATCGAGTCCGGTATCTTTCTGCAGTTGATCTAATGCTGCCGCGACCTCCTCAATCGGCTCATACCCGCAAGTAAACGTCACGCCGAGAGTGGGGACGACTCCAATGGTATTTTCATCACACCTTTTGATCACCTCTTCGGGGGTCATCAGCATTCGGTCTTCATCCATTGGGATCTCTCTCAGTTCGATATCCCAATATCTTGCAAATTTATGCCAGCAAACCTGGACGGGGCCAGTAATGATGTTTGGTTTGTCAATTGGTTTGCCGGCAGCTTTACGCTTTGCTTCCCAGTGCCGCTTCATTGCCATTCCGCCAAGCATTGCAGCTTCACTGGAACCCGTCGTCGAGCAGCCAATGGTGTTTGCTGCGGAAGGAGAATTCCAAAGATCGGCAAGCATGTGGACGCATCTTCCCTCGATCTCGGCGGTTTGCGGGTACTCGTCTTTGTCAATCATGTTCTTGTCCATGCACTCGTCCATCAGTTTGTGGATTTCTGGCTCTGACCAGGTTTGACAAAAAGTAGCGAGATTTTGCCGCGAGTTTCCATCAAGCATCAATTCGTCATGAATGACTGAGTAGACGTGCCCGGAATCTTCTTCCGATAGAGGGAATTTAAATTTGGGTAGTAGGCCAGAGAGGTCTGATGAAGCGTAGAGTTCATCATTGATTGTGTTTCCGATGGAATCTTTGTTATGCAGAGGCATCATTTGTTCCTGAGTTGGGGGTGCAAACCGTTTGCCAAAGGTCTCCGATGAGAGAAACTACGAGCGGTGGTAGTAGCTTTACGATGACTCGCTCTGGCGACCCTAGATTAACAAGTTGGGGGAGATTTTTCTTGGAGTGAATGCATCAAATCAATATTTTCTTTGACGTTTAATTAATCTACTGCTTTGAACCGTTAGTGTTGGAGTTAGCTTAGCGTTTGGTCTGCATTCCTTAATTTTTGACAGGTGTATAGGTTCGTGTTTTAATCATCGTCGTTACCGGAGTAGCGGCGGTGAAATTAAACACGGTTACTTTGGCGTTCTTCGATTTTTTTTGAGCAAGTGGGGTTCACTCATGGTTCTTAGATCAGGGCAAATGTGCTTACTCTTTGGGGTGGTTTTATGTTTACCGTTGAATTTCTGCGGAAAGCCGGTACTTGGTCAGACTGGGCAAGATGCTGGTAAAGAATCTCAGCCGAAGCTGAGGGTGGGGTATGCACATACCGAGGATGCTGCTCGACTTGAGTTGGAGACGTTGAAGGCAGAGGTGACCGATCAGCAAGCCTGGGAGGCGAGGGCAGCGAAAGTGCGCGACGGCATTCTCAGAGGTGCAAAACTAACGAAGTTGCCGAAGCGTACGGCTTTAAATCCAATTTACAGTTCTCTCCGAACTTACGAAGGATACACCGCCGAAAATGTAGCCATTGAAAGCTCTCCGGGGTTCTACGTAACAGGTACGGTTTACCGCCCCACGAATTATTCTGGCAAACTGGCCGGTATTCTGTCGGCCCATGGTCATGCTGGTCGGTTCGATCCTAATCGGCAAAAGAGATGTGCTGTGTTTGCAAAAATGGGAGCCGTTGTATTTCACTATGACATGATGGGCTATGGTGATTCCAAGGCGGCGGGATGGGATCATCGGAAGACTCCTGAAGTGTTGCGGTTGCAAACATGGAATAGCATTCGGGCATTGGACTTTGTGGAATCGATGAAAGACGTCGATCCCAAGCGACTTGCAGTAACGGGGTGTTCTGGTGGAGCTACGCAGACATTTTTACTGACTGCAGTGGATGATCGGATAGCGGTTTCTGTCCCGGTCTGTCAGGTTTCTGCCCATTTTTTTGGAGGGTGCGTATGTGAAAGTGGAATGCCAATTCACTGGAGCAAAGATCATAAAACAACGAACCCGGAAATTGCCGCCCTCGCTGCGCCACGTCCTTTACTGCTGGTATCCAATGGAGACGATTGGACTAAAAATACGCCACGGATTGAGTTTCCCTTTGTTCGCCACGTCTACAGCCTCTATGGAGAGAAGGCCGTCGTTGAGAATGCACATTTTCCCAACGAGAAACACGACTATGGACCGTCCAAGCGAATGGCAGTTTATCCATTTATGGCAAAGCATTTAGCATTGGATTTGAATCGGGTGACGAAAGATGGAGAGGTCGATGAGAGTTTTATAACCGTTGAGACACAGAAGCAAATGATGTCTTTTCATGGGAAGTATCCTGCAAATGCCGTCGCCCCGAATTCTCCGTTACCATCAGTGGAGTGAGGTTTGACAAATGAGTTCTTGCGGGGAATATCCTTTTTAGTGACAGCAAAAGTGTCCTGATATTTAGATTCTTAATGGTTATTAATTAAAAAATAGACGTTGGGGAATTCGTTCGGAAATTCGTTTGTCATAATGAGGTTGCGCTTTCTCGAGGGCTAACAAGGGGCGTTTAAAGCTGTTCTCAAGCGACGGTTTTGGTTAGAGTGTCCAGGTCAGGCTGGTTTGTTTTTTGGTCGCTGTCGATTGGGGGAGATGGATGATGAGAAACTTTTTAAAGAGGCACGGTGTGCTGGTTACCGCCACCGCAGGGGTGATCGCTTGTTTTAGCATTCACGTGATCCAGAGTAATCAGAAGACAAAAACAGAGTTTGCCGCATTGGTTGATTTGAGTTCTCAGAACTTAAAACCTGTTCGATTTTTGATGGAACCAGACACCGTTACCGGTGAAGTTGAATCGCTGATAGATGAAGGCGACATTTTTGAAGCCCCCGTTCGCTTAAAAGTCGGGGAGCAGTTTCTAAATAACGCTGCCCGTCAGATGTATCCTTCACCTGCCATGTTTGATATTGATCGCGATGGTCAACTAGAATTGGTTGTGGGGGATATCAGTGGAAGACTTAACGTTTATGAAAATCTTAGTGACGAAAAATCAGACCCGGTATGGAGTTCACATATTCCAGTAAAGTTGAGTGACGGGGCTAATGTTAAAGTATCGAATTGGTGATGCGTCGGTATGAGTTCACAGTTGGTGGACTTCAATGGCGACGGAAATCAAGATGTGCTAGTGGGTAGCTTTAGTGGATCACCTCATTGGATCGAAGGAAGTGAGAACGGGTTTTTGCCGTCCGCGGCGCTAAAAGATCGCGACGCAGAGGATGTTCTGATTTCGGCATTTTGGAATACGGTCGATAAAAAGTGGGATAAGTCCGATCGCTCTGGCACGGAAGGGCATTGCACTTCCGTCGCGGCGGTTGATTGGGAGGGAGATGGTGATCTGGATCTTGTTCTCGGCGGCTATTACAAAGGCGGTCTATTTTTGAGGATCAATGAAGGGACGGCAACAGAGCCAAAGTTCGCTCCGAAGAATACTGTGATTCAAGCAGGGGGCGTGCCGATGATTATCGAAGGCGGTTTGTCGACTCCTCGCGTCGTAGATTGGAACGGTGACGGAAAATTTGACTTGCTCTGCGGTGGGTCAAAAGGAGGTGTTTTCTATTTTAAAAATGTTGGCGAGGAAGCGGAACCTAAGTTTGCCTCTGCAGAGGTGTTGATTGAGCCTATTGATGATTCTTCCTATATAAAACGGGTTCCCACACGCGACGGACAACCGACACAGCCAGGTTCGTCATTTCACATCGACGCGGTTGACTATGATCAGGATGGAGACCTCGATCTCCTCGTTGGAGGGCGATGTTCATGGGAAAAAGAAAACGTGCCCGTACAGACCGAAGAGCAAAAGGCACGGCTTGCAGAACTCACCAAGGAGATGGAAGCAATAATGCCGAAGTTGAGGGAAATGTCGGAAGAGATAGGTAAGTCGGGTGAGAATCCAATGGAGAATGAAGATTATGAGAAAATGATACGCTCGTATTCTAAACTCAGTCGCGAAGCCTCGCGGTTGAGAGTCTCTCCGTTTGAGTCAGGTGATTTTGTCTGGCTTTATCGACGTAAGTAATTTCGATTTTAGGCGAGTTGAGTTGAGTCTCCACAGCAATACAGGTCGTGAACTTTAATTACTAATTCTACGCTGTCTGCGATTCGAGGGTTTCCAAATTCACCGACCGCAATACAGATGGAATAGTCCTCCGACGCTTTCTCATATTTAACGACCCAATCCTCGAACCACTGTTGGTGACGCGGGGTTTGAAATGGGAATCGCGTGGGAGGGGCTGACATCCGGATGCGCCATGGCTTCGGCGTTAGCCGAGCACGAAAGCAGGATTGACGCTCGCACAGTTGAATATATAGTTTATCGCTGCCAAGTCGCTCGAGAAGTTGGTTGGCTTCATTCGAACCGGGTTCGAATTCAGTGTGCGTTATCGCCGCCCGGTAGCCGGCTTTGGTTTTGTAAAGACGTAAACCAAAATCTGGATTTTCTTCGCATAGGTTGTGAATTTGCTCGAGTAAGACGGGATCAACGGCAGGAATGTTTGGTGAGTCGTTTGGTTTGCTGCCAAACATTGTTTTCAGACTCCCCCAGAAACCAAGCGAGGGTTCGGGGCGGTCAATATCTGCAAAAAGAACATTGCCTGCATTGAGAACAAGGGAACCGTAGTTGTTGCGTGTGATGATCGCAACCACTTGTTCGTTGAGGGAAAGCTCCTCAATCAGCTGCTCGGGAAGAGCATCTAGCCCATAACCGTAAGCTTCTTGAGCGGAAGGCCGTTGGGCCAGTTCCGATATTTTCATATCGGCTCGCTCTAAAGCCAATCGTTCCGCGTCAGCTTGACTTTCGTTTGAATATCCCCAGGCTCGAACAGGGAAATTGTTGGGGCCTAGTCGGGTCGAATTAGCTTTGGCCCAATATCGGTAGTATCGCATTGACGGCTCCTGTAATTCACTAAGATGCCGCCATTGGATAGCACATTGTTATCCAACTCAACACCAATCACTTCGATTTGGCGTCAGGATCTTAAACCATACCAACTATCAGGACAAAATGCCTTTAATTACGTGCGCTTCCTCTTCGACTCCGGTTAATCGTTGGTCTAACCCCTGAAATTTAAACGTTAACTTTTTGTGGTCGATGCCAAGTTGATGCAGGATGGTAGCATTCAAATCACGAATGTGTGTTGGGTTTTCTGTAATATTGTAACTGTGATCGTCAGTTGCTCCGTATTCACAGCCGCGTTTGATTCCGGCACCGGCCATCCACATCGAGAAGCATCGACCATGGTGATCCCGACCGTGATTATCTTTGGTTAATTTCCCTTGCGAATAAATGGTTCTTCCAAATTCGCCACCCCACACGACCAATGTGTCGTCGAGCATGCCCTGTTGTTCTAAGTCACGAATCAGGGCTGCAGCTGGCCGATCAATATCCTGGCATTGCTGTCTCAGTTTTGAGGGCAGCGCGCCGTGTTGATCCCAGCCGCGATGAAAGAGCTGGACATAGCGAACACCTTTGGCGACCATACGGCGCGCGAGGAGGCAGTTCCTTGCAAACGAACCCGGTTTTTCAACATCCGGACCGTAAAGATCTTTGACGTGTTGAGACTCTTGCGAAATATCCATCAAGCCGGGCACCTCGGTTTGCATTCGAAATGCCATCTCAAATTGTGAGATGCGCGCTTGGGTTTCGGGATCCGAAAATTTATCAAATGTACCCTGATTTAGTTCATTCAAGCTGTCCAGCATTCGTCGCCGTCCCGCCCTGTCAATTCCGGGGGGGTTGTTGAGGTAAAGTACAGGTTCACCATTGCTTCGCAGTTTTACACCCTGGTGTTTTGACGGGAGGAATCCTGATCCCCAGAGGCGGTCGTATAAGGCTTGCAGTTGTCCCCTGCCTCGAGAGATCATTACGATGTACGCCGGCATATTGTCGTTTTCACTTCCAAGGCCGTAGCTCAGCCAGGAGCCGAGTGTCGGTTTTCCTTGCTGTTGCACGCCGGTGTTAATGTAGGTGATCGCAGGGTCGTGGTTTACCGCCTCGGTATACATGGATTTGACAATTGAAATTTTGTCTACAATCGAAGCAGTATTGGGAAGGAGATCTTTGTTCACCCAGGTTTGATGTTCGCCGTATTTTTCAAACTGAAACATAGGGGCAACGCAGGGGAATGACTTTTGGCCGCTGGTCATTCCAGTCAGACGCTGGCCCTGTCGAATGGAGTCCGGTAGTTCCTCTCCATGAAATTTTCGCATTGCCGGCTTGTAGTCAAAGGTATCAATATGGCTCGGCCCACCCGCCATAAAGAGATAAATAATCCTTTTTGCTTTCGGGGCGAAGTTTGGGAATTGCGGCAATCCGGGGTGCGATCGATTTTGTTCATTAGCGTAGAGACTGCCGACTAAACTCGGGTTAATCAGCGTGCTGAGCGCCATCGCGCCTACGCCATTTCCAGAGCGCAGTAAAAATTGGCGACGAGATTCCGTTTCAAAATTCATTGCCTTACTCGGTTAGTTTCGTGTCAGGGTTTCATCTAGATTGAGAATCATTTGGCAAACGATACTCCAGGCGGCCAGGTCGGGTTCGGTCATTGATTCTGATTTAGGGGATTCGCCAACAGCCAATAATTGTTTTGCGTTTTCCGGTGATTCAAGGAATCGTTGACGTTGATCTTCGAGTAGTTTTTCAATCACTGCGTGTTCGCGTAGACTTGCCTTGCGCGAAGTGCAAAGTTGGTATGCCCGATCAATTCTGCTAGAGGTATCAGTTGATTCGGTAAGAACTCGCTCTGCCATTTTTCGTGCGGCTTCGACAAACTGAGGGTCGTTGAGAGTCACCAGTGCCTGGAGCGGCGTGTTGGTGCGAGCGCGTTGGACTACACATTTCTCTCTTGAAGGTGAGTCAAAAATCATCATATTGGGCATTGGGGCGCTTCTTTTCCAATAGGTATACATTGATTTTCGATACAGCTTTTTCCCTTTGTCCTGTTTGTATCGAAGGCCACCGTTAAGGCTGACTTCATTCCAAATATTTGGCGGTTGGTAGGGTTTGACACTGGCTCCTCCGGTCTCGTCGGTGAGTAAGCCGCTCACAAACAGCGCCTGATCGCGAATAAATTCTCCCTGGAGGCGGAAACGCGGGCTGTAGGATAGAAGTAGGTTCTCCGGATCGTGTTGCTGTTGCAGGGATGAACGTCGTGAGCTTTGACGATAAGTTTGCGACATGACCATGCGTTTTAAAAGCTGTTTGACGTTCCAACCGGATTCAACAAACTCGACGGCCAGCCAGTCAAGAAGTTTGGGGTGCGTGGGGGGCATCCCTTGAGCGCCAAAATCTTCCGGCGTTCTTACAAGGCCTTGCCCGAATAGCATCATCCAGTATCGATTGACAGCGACTCTGGCTGTTAATGGATGTTCTGGCTGGGTAAGCCATTGGGCAAGTCCGAGGCGATTAGCCGGAGCCGACTTGGGAAGTGGCGGCAACACTGCTGGAACGCCCACGTTGACTGGTTGGTCTTTTAGGGGGGAGTCGTATTGGCCGCGGTCCAAAATGTAGGTCGTTCTCATTTTATCAGCAGGGTTATCTTGCATCACCATCGAAGTCAGTGGTTTTGCATTTAACGCCTTTTGCTTTGATTCAGCGTCCGCGAGTTGCGCGGCGATTGTCATTGACTCTTGGTCAATCGTCGAAAAGAAATGTTGCTTGAGTGCGTTTAATTGCACTTCCTGACGTTCTTCTGGCGGGATCGAGAGAATGTACTCAATTGGATTTCCTGGAAACGCGTTGATTTCTTTGACGGAAAGAGCTCGGTTGTAGATTCGGATATCATCAACCCCGCCTCGCCAGTTTGCCCCCTGTGACCGACTTCCAATTTTAAAGTCTGCGGCGGTTTCGGTCGTACCCTTTAGTGTGTTCGTTTCAACGGTGTTGGCTGACAACGTCCCGTCTATATGGATTTTAACTCCCTGAGGTTTTTGCGAACCGTCGTAGGTAATAACAATGTGCTGCCACGTATTAATTTTTAACTGGTCTGTTGATACCACTTTGAGTGCATTGGAGGGCCAAGTATTGATGATGTGGGTACCGATGCTTCGTCCTTGAACCCATAAATCGTAACCACGGAACGCTTGTGGAACATCCATACGGGAAAAAACAGCACCCGAAGATTTACCATCCGTCTTAATCCAGGCCGCGAAAGAGAATGGCTGGTCACTGCGGATTTCGATCTTCTTTTCGTCGGAGACAAATTGAGTTTGGCCATTGAGGTTCAATGCCGAGGAACCGCTGCGGTCAACTGTTTGCAGTTTCCCTTTTTCCTTTTTTGCCACCGCTCCGGTGACACGGTTGGCCAGTTCGTTTCCGTGGGTCTCGTCCAACGGGTACCATTGGGTCAATCCCGGAGGTTCCGTATTCTTAGACTTGTCGGTTGCCTTTTGTGTGGCCTGATCGACCCACTTAACGAATTCTGGTGCCGCGCCGACTTTGCGTTCAGCAAGTTTCTTTTTTGTTGTTTCGATACTCGACTGTAGACTGTCTAGCTGACTGCGAAGTTCAGCGGAAATGACGCGAACTGTGGGACTCTGATTGCCATTCCTCGTTTGCATGCCGGGATCGGTCGTATTGTTAAAATACGCGAAAAATTGGTAGTACTCCTCTTGAGAGATTGGATCGTATTTATGGTCGTGGCATTGGCTGCATTCCATTGTCAAACCTAGCCAGACCGTGGAGGTGGTTTTAACCCGGTCGACTACATATTCCACACGCAACTCTTCGGCAAAAGCTCCCCCTTCGTCACTTGTCGCGTGGTTTCTATTAAAGCCCGAGGCAATTTTTTGTTCTACAGTTGCATTAGGAAGCAGGTCGCCGGCAAGCTGTTCGATCGTAAATTGATCAAACGGCATGTTGGTGTTGTAGGCCTTGATGACCCAGTCGCGCCAGGGCCACATATCTCGCGGACCATCGGCATGCATTACACTGCTGTCGCCGTATCGAGCAGCGTCGAGCCAAGCCAATGCCATTCGCTCACCATAAGCATTTCTGGCAAGTAGGCGATCGACCAAATCTTGGTAGGCATTGTCGATTCCTCGGACGCTTATTTCCTCTTTGAATTGTTCGACCTCAGATGGTGTGGGAGGGATTCCGTTTAAATCGAATGTCACACGGCGAATTAGGGTTTCAGGATTGGCGGGCCGGGTGGCAGTCAGTGGAGACGCTAGTAATTGGTTCGCAATGAACTGATCGATTGATTTTGCCCAAGGCGCTTTTGCAGGAGATACGAAAGACCAGTGTCGTTGATATTCTGCTCCTTCCTCGATCCACCGTTTCAGGGTTTCCTGCTGTTGGGGTGTTAGTTTTTTATTCGAATCAGGCGGAGGCATGATTGAGTCCGCGTCGTCTGAAAAAATACGCTTCACGAGTTCGCTCTCGTCCGGCTTGCCAGGCCGAATTGCGTCCGCGGCGATCGCTGGTTCCCGTTTGTCGAGACGTAATTCTGCAGCGCGGGTGGAAGCCGCCGGGCCATGGCAAAGAAAGCAGTTATCCGACAAGATTGGACGGATATCGCGGTTGAAATCGAGTTTTTCGTCAGCCCGAAGTGGTCCAGAAAATAAAATGCCCAGGAAGATGGCTAACGTTGAAATTTGTCTTGAGACGGTGGTTAGTGCAAGCAGCGTTTTAGCAGGGTGTGCCAAAGGAATACCGGTGAATTCTAGATTCATAAAACTTTTTCCAAAGGTGCGATCCGTTTTCCACAGTGCATCAAAAACAGTCAGTCGGTAGAAGAACGATTTGCGCCCAAGCGATCGTCGCTCAGCGCGAGACTGGAACTAAGGACATTTTTTAGTACCCCTCTATCCTAGTCGATTTTTAACTTCTCTACTGCTGCGAATCGTGAAAATTTAAACGGGAAAAAGCGGAATGTCATTTGAATCCCAGCAATTTGGGTTCGATGAAACAGTTTTGATAAATACCGAATCTCGTTGCATTTTTTATCTTGCGAGGAAAACGAGCCAATTGGGTTGGTTTATCCCCATTTTTTTACACAAACATGAATAGCTTGTGCAAGCCAAGCAAACTGTTCTGAGATATAATCACGAGGGTATTTTTCATTCGCGGAATCGTGTGGACAACTTAGATGCGGCACTTTTTATTAACGCTCGTTTTTTGCTTTCCATTTGGGCAGGGATCACTTGTTGCGTTTGAGGATGTAGATTTCAATCGTGATATCCGTCCAATCTTGTCGGAGAAGTGTTTGCTATGTCACGGGCCCGATCCAGAGGGGTTGGAAGCCGGTTTGCGTTTAGATCTTCGAGAAGCAGCGCTCTCGGTGCTTGAAAGTGATCTTATCGCGATCGTGCCAGGATCGCCCGAAGAAAGTCAATTGGTGGAACGGATTATGTCCGACGATGAGGATATACGTATGCCTCCTCCGGAACACGGTCAAGCGCTCAATGATGAACAAATCAAATTGATGACTCGTTGGATAAAAGAAGGGGCAAAATATGCCACGCATTGGTCTTACGTTAAACCTGAACGTCCTCGGTTACCTGTCGTTGATATCAATTGGGCAGATTGGCCTCAAAGTCCGGTCGACCATTTTACCTTAAGGAAAATGACCGAACACGGCTTGTCACCGTCGAAGCCTGCGGATCGGTATGCGTTAGCCCGGCGTCTCTATTTGGATATAATCGGTTTGCCACCCACGATCGAAGAGGCGGATCAGTTTGTAGCCTCGACGGATCCTGAAGCGTACGAAAATCTAGTGGATGACTTACTTCAACGACCAGCCTATGGAGAACACTGGGCGCGGAAATGGCTAGACTTAGCGAGGTATGCAGATAGCGCTGGGTATGCCGATGACCCTCCACGAACAATCTGGGCTTATCGGGATTGGGTCATTAATGCATACAATCGCAATCTCCCATTCGATCAATTCACGCGTGAGCAAATTGCGGGTGATTTGCTCTCGTCGCCAAGTGATCAGCAAATAATTGCAACAGCATTCCACCGTAATACATTGACGAATAATGAGGGTGGCACGCAGAACGAGGAATTTCGCAATGTGGCTGTGGTCGATCGGGTCAACACGACAATGGCGGTTTGGATGGGCACTACGATGGCTTGTGCGCAGTGTCATACGCACAAGTACGACCCGATCACGCAAGAGGAATATTTTCAGTTTTTCGCGATTCTAAATAACACAGAGGATGCGGATCGTCGCAATGAAGCGCCATTGCTAAATGTTTTTACAGAACAACAAATTGAGACTCGACGACAATTAGATAAACAAATAGCTGAACTGACTTCTGTGCTAGATCGCAGTACACCGGAACTTGACGATGCGCAGCGACAGTGGGAGACGCGTCTCAAAACAGCGTTGTCCTGGGACACATTGGTGCCAAATTCGATTGTTCGCAAAAGCAAAAAATCAGGGGAACTGTTGAAAGACGGCAGTCTGTTGGTTACCACTGCGGCGGCTCAAGATGAGTATACGATTGAATTTCCAATCGAAGTCGATTCAGGGAACGTACTAAATTGGTCAGCCATTCGGCTCGACACGCTACCTCATGAGCGTCTCAATAATTTGTCGAGTGTTGGGGCGAATTTTGTTATCACTGGACTCGAGGCGGATTTGATTCCGGTCGAGAATTCAGTTCCCAGCGCGAGATTTGTTCGGGTGACCAACCGGGGCAGCAAACAGATCTTGTCGCTTGCAGAAGTACAGGTATTCAGTGATGGGAAAAACGTTGCAACTCAAGGGACTGCAACTCAGCATTCGACCGCATATGATGGCCCGCCTGAATTAGCAATTGATGGTAATACAGACGGAACCTTTGCGAATCATTCGGTAACGCACACGGCGACTGTTGATAATCCGTGGTGGGAGCTGGATCTCGGTTCGTCTATTGGAATTGAACGCGTCAGCTTATGGAATCGTTTGGAATCTTCGGAGCGGCTAGCTGGATTTACGGTTGAGTTGTTGAATTCAGATCGAGAAGTAGTCATGGTTCGAGAATTCGAAAATCCTCCCAAGCCCTCATTGGATATTCCTACCGATCGAATTCGTAAGATAAAATTTAAAGCGGCGTTTGCTGATTTTAATCAGCCTGAGTTCGAAGCAGCTGATGTTTTGGCGGGCAAAAATGGGCCGCGAGATGGTTGGGCAGTCGGTGGTTCTGCCGGCGAACCGCATCAGTTGACTTTGATACCCGAAACGCCGGTCAAGGTCGATGAGCCTGCGATCTTGAGAATTCGATTGGAGCAGAATGCGCCGTACGAAAATCATCTTGTCGGTCATTTTAAATTTAAGGTGACAGAAGATGAGGTAGCGATTGAACGTGCCAATATTCCTGTAGATATCATCAAGGCTCTCGATACGGAGAAGACGGAGAGGACGGACGAGTCCGGCCAGGCATTGTCTAGCTATTTTCGTTACGAGGTCGCTCCATCCTTAAAACCCCAGCGAGGGGAGCTTGCGAAAGCTAAAGCTCAGTTGGAAGCACTCAAGCCCGCAACGTCCGTTCCTGTTCTCCGAGAGTTAGTGGAAAACCGCCGGCAAACTCATTTACAGTATCGTGGAAATTACCTCGATAAAGGTCAATTGGTTGAGCCGGGATTTCCGGCTGTTTTTCATAACCCCGAGTCCGGACGGCAAGCTGATCGATTGGTTTTGGCCAACTGGTTAATCGATGCCGACAATCCACTGACCGCCCGTGTGTTGGCCAATCGATATTGGGAAACGGTTTTTGGGCGAGGAATCGTAGTAACGAGTGAAGAATTTGGATCGCAGGGAGAGCTGCCAACGCATCCTGAACTTCTCGATTGGTTAGCGGCGGAGTTGGTGGAGAATGACTGGGATGTTCGCCATCTTTTGAAGACACTTGTCATGTCGTCCACCTATCAGCAAAGCGCGTTGGCGGATCCGGACCGGATTGCTGCGGATCCAGATAATCGCTGGCTTTCACGGGCACCACGGGTTCGACTAAGTGCAGAAATGGTTCGTGATCAGGCTCTCTTTGTCAGTGGATTGCTGAGTCGGAAAATGTTTGGTGCTCCGGTAAAACCCCCACAGCCCAACCTTGGCTTGAAGGCTGCATTTGGAGGCTCGACCGACTGGAAAACGAGTGCTGGAGAGGATCGTTATCGAAGAGGGATCTATACAACCTGGCGTCGAAGTAATCCTTATCCTTCAATGGCAACTTTTGATGCACCCAATCGAGAGGTCTGTACGGTCCGGCGAAATAGCACGAATACTCCACTTCAGTCATTGGTCACGCTTAATGATCCAGTCTACGTCGAAGCAGCGCAGGCGCTCGCCCGATTGGTGATGGAAGAAGAGTCTGGAATTGAGGATCGAGTAAAGTTTGGGTTTCGGCGGTGCTTATTACGCCCGCCAACGGCGAGCGAAATTTCGGCGATGGTGTCGCTGTTTAACGATTCGGTAAAGCGATTGGGCGACCAGCCTGGCGAAGCCGCTAAACTTTCGTCAGATCCGCTTGGGCCGCTGCCTGACGGGATGGATTCGGTGGAGGCTGCGGCGATGACGGTGGTCTGTAACGTAATCCTGAATTTGGATGAAATCTTTTTGAAACGGTAGTAAATGAATTTTTATCTAAACCAATTAAGAGAGCGGACGAGGCGGCACTTTTTATCTGCCTCTGGCGTGGGCGTGGGAGCGATTGCTTTATCTTCATTGACCGGAGCGACGGCATCAGCAGACATTCCCATTGATGCGACACAGCCGCTTGCCAAGCGGAAACCGCACTTTGAGGCGAAAGCCAAGCGGGTAATCTATCTGCATTTGACAGGGTCCCCACCCAATCTTGATTTATATGACTATAAACCAGAACTGGTAAAACGTACGGGAGAGCCTTGCCCTGATGAGTTCTTGAAAGGACGAACGTTCGCGTTTACCTCGGGCGTTCCAAAATTATTGGGCACTCCCCGAAAATTTGCTCAATATGGCAAGAATGGAACTTGGCTTTCTGATGCCGTGCCGAACTTTCACGCTCCGGATATTGTTGATGAGATGTGTTTTGTTCACTCGATGAACACCGATCAATTTAACCATGCTCCCGCCGAGCTGTTGATTTACACCGGATCGCCCCGCTCAGGGCGGCCGTCACTTGGAGCTTGGGCGACCTATGGACTCGGCACGGAGAATCAAGATTTGCCGGGGTTCGTGGTCCTTATTAGCAGCGGAGTGCAACCCAATGGAGGCGCTAATTCATTCGGGAGTGGATTTCTACCTTCGGTTTTCCAGGGGGTGCAGTGTCGCTCGAAAGGCGATCCTGTTTTGTATGCTTCTGATCCGAAGGGGATGGATCGATCACTTCGGAGGCGATCGCTGGATGCTCTTCGGGAACTCAATGAAATTCAAGCGGCTGAAATGAAGCATCCTGAAACGCTAACTCGGATTGCCCAATACGAGCTGGCCTACCGAATGCAAGATTCGGTTCCGGATGTGATGGATATCACTCGGGAAACCAAGGAAACGCATGAGGCGTACGGTGCTGTGCCGGGGCAGTCAAGTTTTGCAAATAACTGTTTACTTGCTCGTCGATTGGTAGAAGGTGGGGTTCGATTCGTTCAGCTGTTCGATTGGGGGTGGGATTTCCATGGGACGGGCGCAAGTGAAGGGCTCAGAAATGGTCTGACCAAAAAGATGGGAGCGACTGATAAACCGATTGCCGCGCTGATCCGTGATTTAAAACAACGTGGTCTACTCGAGGATACGCTTATTGTGTGTGGCGGTGAATTTGGACGCACTCCTTTTCGAGAGGGGCGGACTGCCAAAGGCAAAGTCCTCGGAAGGGATCACTATCCAGATTGTTTCACGATGTGGATGGCTGGGGGAGGAGTTAAGGGGGGATTCAATTACGGTCAGACGGACGAACTTGGTTTTGGTGTCACCGAGAATAAAGTTCACGTTCATGATTTACAGGCCACAATTATGAAGTTGATGGGATTTAATCATGAAAAATTAACCTATCGATTCCAGGGACGAGATTATCGTTTGACGGATGTGCATGGCAGGCCAGTTGATGAATTAATCAGTTAGAGTGCATAGGTTACCCTTGGTTGATGTTCACCTGTTAAATTTGTTATTCCGTGTTGGATTGTTTCTCGAAACACCGTTACGATGTTTCTATGGATGACGTATCACGAATTTTAAGAGCCATCAATCAAGGCGATCAAATGGCTGCGAGCGATTTGCTTCCGCTTGTTTATGCTGAGTTGCGACGCCTTGCTGCCGCTCGCATGGCAAGGGAATCAGTTGGCCATTCCCTGCAGCCCACGGCTCTGGTTCATGAAGCTTATCTTCGCTTGATTGACACCAAAGATCCTCAGGTTTGGAACAGTCGGGGACACTTTTTCGGCGCTGCGGCGTTGGCGATGCGACGAATTTTAGTCGATTCGGCTCGAAAAAAGCAGCGGATTGTTCATGGTGGGGGACGGCGGAAAATTGATATTGAGAAATTGGAATTAGCTGATCCCAATGATAGCGAATTTCTGTTGGGGCTCGACGAATCACTTGATCGCCTTGCGAAAACCAGTCCCGAAGCCGCCCGCGTTGTCAATCTCAGGTATTTCACCGGCCTGACAATACGCGAAGTTGCGGAAGCAATGGACGTATCGGTGCGCACCGTTAATCGTCATTGGGTATTCGCGAAAGCTTGGCTTTTCAAGGAACTCTCCGGCGAAACCGATGCAGCTGAAGTGAAATAATTCAAAAAATATTTGGCAACAGATGGCATAAACGAACTCTAAAAACGCACTGTAAATTAGAGTATTAATTCTATTGACCAATAATTTATTGCTGGAGAACGATTGGAAACCGAAGAGCCGCAAATACAGCGTATTTTTAATGCCGCCATGGATGTTTCCTGTCCGCAGGAACGCGCTGTTCTAGTGGAGGAATTGTGCGAGCAAAATCTTAGTTTGGCGAAAGAGGTACAAGGGCTCATTGATGCCGTGGACCGCGCCGATGCTTTTTTAGAAAATATTAATCTAAACGATTCATTACCAATTGATCCGCCTACAATTTACGATGCCTTTGCGGATTTAACGAAGCGGCCAAGGTCCAGGTCTTCTGGTTTCAATGTGGGGGAGGGAGCTGACATCCCGTTTCGTAAATTTGGAAATTACGAGCTGATCGAAGTGATCGCGCATGGCGGAATGGGAGTGGTATACAAGGCAAGGCAAAACGGGCTAAACCGCGTTGTTGCTTTGAAAATGATTTTGACGGGTGCCTTTGCAGACGATGAAGAAATTCAACGTTTTTACCAAGAGGCAGAAGCTGCGGCGAAGCTCGATCACCCCGGCATTGTGCCGGTCTATGAGGTTGGCTGTTGTGACGGTCAGCATTATTACTCGATGGCATTTGTTGAAGGAAATAGCCTTGCGGCGCAAATCAAAGAGTCGCCGGTCGAGCCTCGTGAGTCAGCGGAAATCCTGTTAAAGGCTGCGCGTGCTGTGCATGCTGCCCATGAGGCGGGGTTCATTCACCGCGACTTAAAACCTGCAAATATATTGTTGGACAGAAACAATGAACCGCGGATTGTTGATTTTGGTTTGGCAAAAAGTTCCCAAGGCGACAGTGATTTGACGCGAACGGGGACGGTCATGGGGACGCCAAATTACATGCCACCTGAGCAGGCTACTGGCAATAACAAAGAAGTTACCAGTGCATCGGATGTTTATTCACTAGGTGCGATCCTGTATACATTGTTGACGGGACAGCCTCCGTTTGTTGCGGGTAATTCAACCGAGACGTTGATGCAAGTTCTGCAGGACGACCCGTTACGCCCGCGCTATCTCAAAAAGGGCATTCCCGTTGATCTCGAAGCAATCTGTGCGAAATGCATGGAGAAGAATCCAGTCGACCGGTATTCATCGGCAGATGATTTAGCTTTGGATTTGGAGCGGTTTTTGAATGGAAGCCCGATCCATGCAAAGAATGATTGGAAACGCCGGATAAAGAAATGGGTCGCTCGAGAGCCAGTGTTGGCTACTCATTTGGCACTTGTCCCAACGCTGGCTGTCGCCGTCTTTTTTGCGACGGTTTTATCAGAAAGAGGCGGTGCCGCAGACGATTTATCCGATCGTTTTGGATGGTCTACCCGATTCATGATTAACATTTACGTTCTGTTGTCATGGGGTGCGGTTGCCATTATCCTTCAGAAGATACACAACCGTTTTCGATCGGAAAGTTTTATTCCAGTCATTTGGGCTGGAATAGATCCAATTTTTCTCGCTGGCCTATTGTGCCTGAACAATTCGCCTCGAGGACTTTTATTGTCCTCATTTCCTTTGTTGATTTTGATAATAAGTCTGTTTCGACGCGTTGATTTGATTTCCGTTGCGACGTTTTTTTCTTTGGTTGGCTTTGGGTTAATTGTGGTTTTTGAACCTTTAAACATCATGCAGGAGGAAATCTACGAGCCTGATAAGTCGCTGGGCTTTGCTTCCTATAATTTAATTTTTTCAGTCTGTGTGGTGCTGACTGGGATCGTTTCTGGTTTTCAGGCTCATCGTTTAAATAAATATGCGCGGTCGCGGTAAGCGCAAAACCGTTAAGTTTTGAGAATTAGATTATCCACCGTATTGAGCAGGAATAACGCCTGTGGCAGAGACTTCCGCAATAAAGAGGTCGCCAGCAAGAGGTTGTTTATTTTTGGACTCTTGATCAAGGCCAAGTGAAGCCGTGGTAATCAATAGTTCATTCATTTTTGGGCCTCCAAAGGCGCAGGCTGTTGGAGCGTTCACTGGAACCTCGACTCGTTCAGTTATCATTCCCCTGGACGGGTCAATTTTGGCCACACAGTTGCCACCCCAAAACGCTACCCACAGATGATCGTCAGTATCGATTGCCATTCCGTCGGGAAACCCCAGGCCTTCGGGGGATTCGAAAATAATTTGACGATTCTCAATTTTTCCGGTTTCCGGTTCGTAGTCAAACCTGAAGATATTGCGCGTCGGTGAATCGATGAAATACATAAAACGCGAATCCGAGGACCAGACAATTCCATTGGAGACACCGATATTGGATCCTAGTCGTTTAACGGTCTCTCCATTCTTTTCCAGCGAATAGAGAGAGCCTGTAGATTGTTCCATATGGTTTTCGATGCGCATGGTGCCCGCCCAGAATCGACCTCGAGGGTCGCATTTTCCGTCATTGAAACGGTTTTCTGGGCGGTCGGATTCTGGATCGGCGAGAAGCGAGAATTCCTCGGTGGCGGGGTCAAATTGGGCAAATCCATTTTCAAGTGCCAGCACTAAACCGCCGGACTGACGGGTCACAACAGTTCCAGGCATGTAGTCGAGTTGCCACGTGCGATTTTGGCGGGAAGCGGGTTCGAACAGATGAAGTTTTTTTTCAATGATGTCAATCCACCAGTAGGCGTTTCTTTCCGAGTCCCATAGCGGTCCTTCACCGAGAGTCGAATGAATTTTCAGAGCATGGCTTGCTTTGCTGGTTGGCGTGGACATAAACGGCCCGGTTAAAAGTTAGGTGTTGCGGAGTTTAAGATTGCGTATTCATTAGGTTGCAATTACGCTGCCGACAATTTTGGCATCATTGTAAACTGACTGCTACCGATTTTTATGGGATCGTAGGGAATTTGAATCAGAATGGGACGCTAAGTTCAGATTAAGACGCGGTTTTTGATTGGGTAGTTCAAATAGCGGTTTCGAAGACTTGGTTTAAACGGCACAATAGAAGTCGAGGCGGATACGGCAACTTTTTTCCAAGTATCGGCAAGGTTGAACTTATGTGGTAACTGAACGTCACGGTCCCCGCAGGTAGTGATTTAATTCGACGCCACCCGTGCTAACAACTTTAGAGAGAGATCGAGGATGAATCCCAAGCGTGTAATGATGTTGGTCGGAGATTATGTTGAGGATTACGAGGCCATGGTGCCCTATCAAATTTTGTTGATGGTTGGATGCCGAGTTGATACTGTCTGTCCAGGGAAAAAATCTGGAGAAACGGTTGCGACAGCAATTCACGATTTTGAAGGCGACCAGACCTACAGTGAAAAGCGCGGTCATAATTTCGGAATCAATTTTGATTTCGAAGAAGTTGACGTCAATGAATATGACGGATTGGTAATTCCAGGCGGCCGCTCACCAGAATACTTGCGTTTAAATGACCGAGTGCTTGAAATCGTTGGGCAGTTTTTCGAACGAAATTTGCCGGTTGCCGCGGTCTGTCACGGCCCTCAAGTTTTGGCGACTGCAAATGTGTTGGCTGGGCGGGAGTGTTGTGCCTACCCAGCCGTTGGGCCGGATGTCACTTCCGCCTCGGGGGCATTTGTTGGTCCGAATGAAACGTTTGATAATGCCCATGTCGAAGGGAACCTGGTCACGGCGCCAGCATGGCCTGCACACCCCGCATGGATGCGAGAGTTTCTAAAGTTATTAGGAATCTCATTTCGAAGTGAAACCTAAGAATTGTCTTGCCAAATTGCAACGTGACGAGACGATAATGGGGTTATTTTTTGTTCTTGAATGGCCACTTTTGTACACCGACTCGGTCGGCCCAGACTTGCCACTTGGCGACCATTTCCGCCAGTTTTTCAGGGTTCTCTTCCGCCAGATCATTGAGTTCCGTACGGTCGGCCTGCATATCGTAAAGATGCCATCGCGTAGGTTGGTCCTTTCGATAAGCTGAGACGATTTTCCAGCGGCCGTCTCGGAGTGCCAGGTTGCCGTGGTGTTCAAATCCCAATGGAGTTGTTCGTTTGATTGGCCTTCCGGTAAATAGAGGAACAAGGCTGATTCCTTCGACGGGTTTGATCTGATGTTCCGTTTGGGGTTCTACTTCGGTGTGATAAGTCGCTGGGTAGGCTATCCCGGCGACGTTGAGCAAAGTTGGCATAATGTCAATCAAATGAGCTGGTGTGTTGACGATGGTTCCCTGTTGAGACGAGGCGATGCCGTTCGGCCAGTGGATGATTAAGGGAGAACTGATCCCTCCCTCAAAGCCGTCGTGTTTGTAACCGCGAAAAGGTGTGTTGGAGACGTTTGCCCAACCTTGTCCGTATCCCACAAACGTATCTTCGGCGCCCGGCATCGTTTCGGGCCCAGTTCTAACAGGGCGACCGTCTCGGGTTTGCATGGGAGGCCAGATCTTTGTTTGAAGTCCATTTTTCCCCAATGGAGGAAATGATTTGCCGGCGATTTTTTCCGCGTTGGATGCGCGTCCAAATCCTTCAGCACAACCTCCATTGTCCTGAAGGTAGATGATCAACGTGTTGTCATAGTCTTGCTGGATTTTTAGTTGATTGACAATTCGTCCAATTCCCTGATCCATTCGATCTACCATTGCTGCATAGACTTCCATGCAGCGAATGTCCCATTCCTGATTCTTATTCTTGCTCCAGTCGCGTGCGACTGGTGACATTGGCCAGGATGAGTCGAGAACTCCAAGCTCAATCGCTTTTTGATATCTTTTCAAGCGGATAGCATCGAATCCTTGGTCGTAAAATCCGTCGTATTTTTTGATGTCTTCCTCGGGAGCATGCATGGGCCAGTGTGCGGAAGTGTACGACACATACATGAAAAATGGCTCGTCTTTGGAAGAAGCCTCGTGGTCCTTTAAAAATTGAATAGCATTGTCGTTAATTGCATCGGTGTAGTAGTAATTTTCGACTTGATATTCAGGGTCATTTTCAGGTGTAATGAATTGGTTGCCTCGACACAGTGTTGCCGGATCATAGAAACTGCCGGCGCCAATAATTGTTCCATAAAACCGATCGAATCCACGCTGAAGAGGCCAGTTGAAATTAGGACCCTCCGGGCTTACGTGTTTAGTCACGTGCCATTTTCCAGACATGTAATTCTGGTAGCCGGAGCCGAGTGCCTCGGCAAGGGTGACGCACTCACGGTTCAGGTCGCCGCGGTAGGCATCGTAGCCTCGGTCACCGGTCATTAATCCAATACCAGCTTGGTGAGAGTAGAGTCCGGTGAGCAGGGCTGCTCGAGTCGGGCAGCAGCGAGAGGTATTGTAAAACTGGGTCAGCCGCAATCCGGAATCAGCTAATTGATCGAGTACCGGGGTTTTGATCTCGCTCCCATAGCATCCGATATCTGAATAGCCCATATCATCAGCCATGATCAAGATGATGTTCGGGCGTTTCGCGGTTGAAACTTGTTTTGCTGTTGCTGAATCAGAAAGGAAGAGGCAGCTAAGTATGATGAGCAAAGTGAGCGGAATTGTATTTGAATGCATGGATATTCTCAAAGCTTTTGTCGAACGCAATGAAAGGTTAAATACGGGCAGGTCACCCTTTTCAAAATGGCTGGATCTCAAATCCATTGTAGCGGAATTGTCATCGTGTGAAATTATCGAGTTTTTTCGGTCGTCTGCGATTTATTACGGGCAACACAGAATTGTGTTTTCCTCCATGGAAAGTTGTTCGTTCAGTAGAGTAACAGATCACTAGCCGCGACTCATCGGGATTGGCTGACTTTCAAACGAGGTGGTAGGATGGAACTCATCAAAAACAACCAGTGATAATTAGAGAGATCAATCCCGTGAACATGTTGGTACTTTTAATTGCGGCCTTACTACAGGGTGGGGCACCGGTTCAAACAGATCCATGGACGATCGATACCGCCGTCGACTGGAAGCAGTGCATTCAAACCGCTGAGGGAGTCACGGTTACCAATGGCACTGTGACACCTTCAGCGAAGACAGCGTTGGTCACAACAAAGATACATACTTCGCCTGTAAAACGGTCTGCTGAATCGCTCATCGTGACTCAGTCGGCTGTTTGGCAAAACTGGAATCCAATTGAAAATCTTGGCCCGCTTAATCTCGCCGATGCGCCGGTTCTGCTGACGGTGGGGCCAAAAAATTATTGGATGTTCGGACGTTACCGAAAGGGTCCGGCTCGAAAGAAGGGAAAGAAGGCGCCGGCCGCGCCGCCTTTTAAACCGCAAACGGCAACCCTTGAAGGATTCGACATGCCGTTGCGAACAACACCTTATTCGAATCAGTACGATGCCCCCGGTGGGCTGAAGCCGGGGAAAGGAGGCTATCATGCATGGCAAAGTCGTGATATGAAAAACTGGGTTCATCATGGTCCGGTCACGGAAGGTTTTTCGAAGTGGGTCACGAGCGCGGAGTGGGTCGACGGTAAGGCGTTGATCTATTACGATTTTCCCAACGATCAGGATCCACATGTCTACGTTGATGAGGATCTATTTGACGGTGAACCGGGAAAGAATATGGGGATCGCTGTCAAAGATCCTTCCCACGGATCTGACGCTGGTTTCATTCGCGATCTCAATGGCAACATGCATGTCATCATTGAAGATTGGAGTCCGATTAGTGCGAACAAACGCTCATGGGATTCGCCGCTGGCCGGACATGCGGTTAGTCCAAATGGGATTAGCGGATTTAAATTTCGTCAACCTGCCGTTGACAATCGAACCCAGCCAACCGGTGAGATCGGAACTTACAAGCATCCTCACTGGGCAAAAGAGGATCCAAAAAACTACAAAACCAATGTTGCCCAATACAATATTCACCAGCCCGAACAGGAAGCCTACGGTGACTGGGCAGCCATTTGCATCGGTGGTCAGTACTACCTTTTCAGCGACTACGATCCAGTCGGCGGTCACCAGATGAGCGTGGGTTGGTTTACTTCGCCCTCGATTGATCAGCAATTCACTTGGTGTGATAACATCGGCAGTGGCCACCCAGACCCAGACATTGCTTTTGCCGAAGGGCAATTTTACCTCGCGACCCAGCAGTCGACTGATTATGTCAGTCCGGGCCCTTGGGTGGAAACTGTCGAGGCTCGTGTCGGAGTTGATCTCGATAATGACCAGAAAATCGACCAATGGACTGAATGGACGCAAATGAAAGAGCGCTACGACTATATTCGCGGTTTTTCTAAGCAAATTGCGAGAACACCTGCTGAGTTAGATCTTTCGAAACTGCCTGCGGGCCACGGATTCCAAATCCAAATGCGTCTGACTGATTCCACCGAGAATAAATCGAAACCGATTGTCGAGCGAATGACGCTTTCGTTTAAAAAGTAAATCAGGTTACGTTGCGAAGTAATTCCTGACTCTTTCCTTGGTTATCCTGTTCTGCAAAAAAAGGCACCGCCAGCCACGGCGCTGCCTCAAGCGGAGGACACGGGGGTCGAACCCGCAACCCTTTCGGGCAATTGATTTCGAATCAACCTGCTAGCCATTCGCTTATCCTCCCAGTTGTTAGTCTTCACCAATGCGACCGGATCGTTTTAGAGATAATCCAAGCTTTGACATTTGCGAAAACTAAAAACGTGACGACCTAAATTGTAAGGCTTGGCCTCTTGGCCGCTCGTTTACTGCTGAGGTCGCTTCCGGAGAACTAGTTTACCACAATCAGGCGAGGAGTGAATGGCTCTTTTGGGGTTAACTTTTTTGGGTAGTCCCCGAATTTCAAATCTATTTCGGATGACCAACTGGAAGATCTTAATATCAACAAACTATTCCCGAGAAATCAGTCACGGTGGTGGCCGATCGATAACGAGGGTGAAGATGTTAGCTGTGTATTGACCGGATAATTGAAAGTTGTTCACGCAGGAAATCGGTCGAGGATTTCTGACTGTTGAAACAGATCTTCGGTGATGTGTTCTCCAAGAGAGCGGTAGACTTCAAACTTTGTTTCATTGAAAAACTGATCGCTCGTCGATTCGTGAGGGAAGCTGCTGACCTTCCGTTTGTAAAACTTTACATATTCGGATTCATCCCCTGAGTACGACAACTTGATGTAGATAAAGACTCCCGTTGTGCCGTCGTGGTATTTGATTTCACCGACTGCAAAGTGTTGTTTTGAAACACCCTCTTGGTTGGGCAATAGGTCCGTTACGTCGATTTTGATTTTGGTGTCCATATCGATCTGTGCGTATCTTTGAATGGTGGTCAGGTCGAAGAAATTAAAATTCGGATCGGCACCGCCATCGACGCATATGATTGTTTTGCAGCGGCGTTGAAGCAATTCGTAAACCCCAAGATTTTCGATGTGGCCACCGTCCGAGCAATTGACAAACTTTCCTCGATCGCTGACGACGCCACACGCTTCGGCCATCAGAGACAGCAAGCCCGGGTTGCGCCGGAATAGCCATTGCGTGATTGTTTTACGGTGTGTTCTGCCGGGGTGAGGTAGCCAGTAATTTAGACGGAAGTTCAAAAGCGCCATGATGAACGAGAGTGAACGAACTGTTTTTGCCCCCATCATCGGTCCCGCTGCTGCAGCGGAAATTGCCATGGCGGTTCCAAGGTCAAGGTTGCGATCAAACTCTTCCATCGATTTTGTATCGCAAAATCCTGTGTAATTACTTCCACAGAATCGTTTGGAAAGTAAAAACGGAACGGTTTTTCGCTGCCTCAATTGTGGGTCAGAACTCCCTTGAAGGTTCAATGCTGTGTTAATTAAATGGTAAGGCGCAGCGCTGCCATCCCGGGAAAGTTCGCTTAGACGTAAAGCGTCGGCAGAAATTAGTTTTTCGTTTTCCTCGGTTGTTTGGTTTTTCGGATCGGGTTGGATTAAAAAGGTTTTGCTAAGTCGATCTCTGTAAACTGGGTGAAGTGAAATGTGATTGATGTTGGCAAATAGGTAGTTGAAGAGTGCGAGGAGCGCTGCAATCAAATAGATATCCCATTCGGTCCTAAGACTTAAAATTGATAATTGAGGAATGGACACTACGTCATCCACAAAAGACGTGATGTCCAGCGTGAGGTCGCTTTGGTGGCGAGTTGAAAATGCTCGATAAACCGGCAGGAGATGTTGACTGGGGATCTCCGCATCATGTTTATGGGAAATTTTTAGAACGGAATCTTCAACGTTGGTAAGGTTTACGGAGTTGAAGTCGATATCGTAATGCGATGGGTCGAATTGTTTCTCTTTGAGGATGCTATCGACGACGTCCCGCAAACGCGTTTTTTTCTCAATGATCATGTCGATGGTCGACTCGGGGTTATCAATCACTCTCGCATAATCATTGAGGGCGGCGATGTAAGTACGACTCGTTGCTGAGTTAACGTCAGGTGAATTAATCACGTAAATGCAGCAGATTAGGTAAAAGCCAATCAAGAGAACAGGAGCAATGGCTCCAACGCTCCAATAAATGATTGTGGTGCGAAACCGAATGAGTCCGATAATCAACAAGGTGACGAGGGCAAAGAAACCCCAGAGAACCGTGCTGCGAAAACCAAGTTGAAAATGGTATTGAATCGATTCGCTAATATTTCGAATGACGTTCTCGGCATCACTATCAACCAAGAACTCCAACCCTGCAAGTAGCGGGATCGTCAACAGCGAAATGATCGCGAGAACAAGAAACACCCCAGCTCGTTTTTCGGCTCGATTGCGTTGCTGCCAGGTCAGACGTCGTGAGTGCGTAATTGGGCGTAAGAAAACAGTCCCGATTAATGGCAAAATTCCAAGGATTGCTAACAGGTATCTGGGCACACCTAAACTGGACAGGCTAGATAGTTCAAAAAATATTTCGGTAAGGAAAACTAAAAAAATGATGATCGGTACGAACAGGAGTAAAGTTTGAATTACGCCGATAATAAATAACGCTGGCATGCGGAGTTGATCTAGCACTCCCCCCGAGACTAAAAAATTGCTGCCATTTCTTAAGTGATTAAGAGCCGCGGGCTCAGCCTCAGCCGCGTGGTCAACGATCAGCCGCTCTCCGCTTTGGCAGCGGTGCGTTAGCGAAGATAGGCAAGCACCGGTGTAGCCGCCTCCTGAAACGGTAGATAAATAGTCGATCGAGTTAAACAATCCAGCTTTGATGAGCCCCTGGACAACTCCAAGGCTAAACGAAGCCGACCTGATGCCGCCGCCTGAAAGAGCGAGTCCAATTAATTCGTTGTCAACATTGGGCCCGGTGCCAGCAGCATTGATTGGAAATTCTCGCGGGTCACCAACGGTGGAACGTCGACGTTTTATTTCCTCAAGTTCTGCTGGAAATACCTCGTCAACAAATTGATTTGCTTTAGCTTCGTCGGTCATTACAGGTTCTTGGGCAGGTTTTTAAGGTGAGCTAGAGAGCTATATTGGATGGAGTCTTAACGGTTGTCAAACCGTGGGGCGAGTTGTCTCGGTTGGAAGCTTGACGGCCAATGTTTATGGGGTACAGCAACAGATTGGCACAGATATTGGCTCACGAGCATAAAATGTAGCAAATTAGCGGCTGAATTTTTGGTGAGCTTTTGGGTGGCAAAGAAGCTTCGGTCTTTTCACTTGGTGTTTTCTGATTAACTTCCAGAAATAGGTTGCATCAGAATACTAGAAGTTTGCTGTTTGTTGTTGCGCCAACCGTTATAGTAACTTCAGATTTGCTGGTGAGTTGTATTGTGCGTTACCTGGGCCTGGTGATGATTCCCAGTCATGATGCGTATGTAGGGGGGCAGCAATCTTTGGGTCGGATTGCCGATTTAGGATGAAGGATTGAATTTTATGAACCGTTTTTGTCTTTGCGTTTTGGTCGCTTATTTAATCGTGGCTGATGTTAATTTGAGTCTTATGGCGGGTGAACCTGGAAAAGCAGGAGATCAGCCAAACATTCTATGGATCGTAGGTGAGAATTTAAAACTCGATTTAGGGTGCTATGGAGCCAAGAACGTGCGTACTCCCAATCTCGATAAATTGGCTAGCGGTGGTGTGATGTACACCCGTGTTTTTTCAACTTCCCCGGTATGCGCTCCTAGTCGAAGTGCCTTTTTTGTAGGGATGTATCAGACGACGACGGATATGCACAATATGCGATCCCATCGAAGCGATGGTTACCGTCTACCTGATGGGGTAAGGCCCTTATCGCACCGTTTGAAGGATGTTGGATATTATACAGCGAATATCAAAACGATCGGAGAGGAAGTCGTCGGTTCGGGGAAGCTGGATTTAAATTTTGTTGAAGAAGGGAAGTTGTACGATTCGAATCGTTGGGAAGATTTGAAATCAAATCAGCCATTTTTCGCACAAGTGAATACGTTGGAAGCCGAGTATGATATTTACGATCGACAAACATGGCGACAGCCACGCGTTGAATGGAAGGGAGAGAAGACGCATGAGAAAATCGCAACTGAAGAAAACGTCACTCCCCCGCCCTACTATCCAGATCATCCCGTTGTAAAAAAGGAATGGGCTCGCTATCTCAACTCAATTTCTGGAATGGATCGCTCGGTTGGGAAGATACTTAACCAGCTAAAAGAAGATGGGCTCGCGGATAACACAATCATCATGTTTTTTGGTGACAACGGCAGAATCGAGCCTCGAGGGATCCATTGGTGCTACGATACCGGATTACATGTTCCAATGATTATTCACTGGCCGGCAAATTTTCCCGAACCGAACGGCTATCGAGCAGGGACGGTTAATGAACAGGTGATTAGTTTGATCGATTTGACCCCCACGACGCTTGGGTTTGCAGGAATTGATCCGCCCTTTGGAATGCAGGGGCGTAAATTCATGGGGGCAGAGTTACCACCGCCTAGGAAATATGCATTCTCAGCGAGAGATCGGATCGATGAGACCGTAAATCGCATACGGAGCGTCCGCGGAAAACGATATCACTACATTAAAAACTACTATCCTGATCGACATTTTACTTCCCTCAACCGCTACAAGGAAAAATGTTTTCCGATCAAACCGTTGATGAGAAAGCTAATGTCAGAAGGTAAATTGTCAGGCGCAGCGGCTGATTTAATGTCCCCCACGGTTGCTCCGGAACAGTTGTTCGATACCTGGGAGGATCCCCACGAGATCAATAATTTGGCGGAATCTGACTCACCTGAACATCAGGCCATATTATTGCGCATGCGACAGGCATTGGATTTGTGGATTATTGAAACGAATGATCGTGGCAATTTTCCAGAGCCCCCCGAGGTTGTTGCTCCGTTCGAAAAAGAAATGCATGACTGGTTTGGAACTCCGACCTGGTATCAAAAAAAATAATCAATGCATTAGCTGATCGATACGATCCTTTCAGGAAAATTAGTGATGGACAAACAGCAACTCATAGCCAATTTGAGAGCCACCCTGGAAGACTATCGAATGACTCGAGGTGAGAAGCGAGCATTAAAGGAACGAATGGAAGGGCGTTCTCGATCCGAGAGGGACAGTTTGCGCCATGAGGCGTTTGAGTTGGCACGAGGGGAGTTGTCTAGCCCGCAGGCAGTTGAAATTACGAAATGGCTGGAGTCGGTTGTAAAGCTTCTGGTATTAGAGCCAGTTTCGTCCGATCTTCAGTCGGAGGCCTTCTTCAGCCCAGAGGATAACTGTGTCGCGAAATTAGTTTCTTTATTAATGCTCGCGCGCAAGTCAATTGATATTTGCGTATTTACAATCACGGACGATCGAATTGCTTCGGCGATTCTTGATGCGCATCGACGGAAAGTTGCCATCCGAATAATCACGGACGATGAAAAGGCGGAAGATCTCGGTTCCGATGTTTTTCATCTTCGGGACGTGGGGGTTCCGGTGCGTACCGATAAAAACCCAGATCACATGCATCACAAATATGCGTTATTTGATCGTGAGCGACTTTTAACGGGAAGCTACAACTGGACGCGCAGTGCGGCTTTTCGGAACGAAGAGAATTTTATCGTCACGAACGACGCTAAGCTGGTGAAACGGTTTGGCATTCATTTTGACCGACTTTGGAAAAAGTATTAGTTGTTGGGCAAGTTGGCTGTAATTTCACAGGCGTTTCGCGCAGCTCTCAGTTGAAATGTTGAAATGTTGAAATGTTGAAATATTAGGTTGTGGTAGTTTTCCGACCACTAGCATTTGGATTCAAATGCTACGGGAAGGATGGAAGCCAGTCGGTGCGTTATGTCAGTGCTGGGCGGGAAATGAAAATTTGCGTTTTTGAACGTTTTGGGTGATACTCCCTTCACTTCCAAAAATGCTGTTTAGCCTCGAATCTCAAATGAAAAATCGACGTTTCCCTAGTTGCTCAGGCGCAGTCCTGTGCTTTTTTGCTGTTTGCTTCTTTTTGATGGCGATCGGTTGCGAAGGCCCACCCGTTTCTGACCAGGAACAGGGGGATGTCTACGGGCAATTGAACTCGATTCAATCCTGCTATTTGCAGTATTTAATGCAGTACAACAAGGCACCGGCATCAGCCGACGATTTGGCTCCACTCCTTGAGCAGGCGGGTTTAACGGGGCCGGATGTTTTCCGTTCTTCAAGAGATGGCGCAGATTTTGTCATATTCTGGGGAGTAAAGCCCAATCTTCAGGGGGGCGGAAATATTGTGCTTGGTCATGAGGCTTCCGGTGTGGATGACCAATGGGTTGTCATGACATCGATGGGAGTCGTCGCGATGTCGGCGGCAGAATTTCGAGAGGCCGAGTTTCCCAAGGGACATTCCGCTCCAGCTGGATTAACTGATTCGGAGTGATCGTTGATTCAAGAGATCTGACTTCATTAATTTTTTATTTAGCAGCGAGTTAGTTTATGAACGGTTCACGAAATAAGGGGTTCACCCTAGTCGAGTTGTTAGTGGTGATTGCCATCATTGGAATTTTGATTGGAATGTTGTTGCCGGCGGTGCAGCAGGTCCGTGAGGCTGCGCGACGGACTGCGTGCTCCAACAATTTAAAGCAAATTGGAATTGCGATCCATGATTACGAAAGCTCGTTGCAGTTATTTCCTGATGGAGGTAAGAACTGGTGGGCCGGTAGAAGGAAACAGGGTAGTGTTCCCAGGATGGCACCTGATCAAAATTGGGGTTGGCTCTACCAGATTCTACCCTTTATCGAGCAAAATAATCTCTATGACGAACCCAACGATGCGATCGTAAGACGGACACCGGTCCCCGCCTATTTTTGTGCTTCCCGCCGTCCACCAACGGTACTTGGAGGAACGCGGGCAGTGAATGATTACGCGGGGAATGGCGGTTTAAGACTCAACGGAGGAGGACTTGGTAACTGGGGCGATGGTAAAAATGGCGGCGTGATTGTAAGAGGAGGGTTTGCCCCCGAGGTCAACTTTGGTTCCATTACAGACGGTTCTTCCAATACGATTCTCGCTGGCGAAAAAGCATTAAACCCAAGAGATTACGATCGCTTCAGTACCGCCGATAATGAAGGGTACACCAGCGGATGGGACTGGGACATTATCCGCTGGGGAGATTTGTTGCCGTGTTCCGATCGAGAGGCAAATTCTGCTGACTATCGGTTCGGTTCCGCACACTCCGGTGGAGTCAATATGGTTTTTGTTGATGGCTCCGTTCACTTTATTCAACGGAATGTTGATCTCGATGTTTATAAAAACGCGATTCAACGTGATGACGGAAGTGCGTCGAATATATTTGATGAGTGATTGACGAAGAGTTCATGCAATGATTCTTGCGTGGCGTGATATATTCAATTTTGAAAAGCCGATGGTTTCTTGGAAATCATCGGCTTTCTTCATGCCTGGATTTTCGTCTTTCATTCCGTCACAAAAATTGCCTTGTGGATGAGCCTGGTTGCAATGTTGGCCTTGCCGTATCTCGTAGTTGCTAGCGTCAGAAGAAGAGTCTGGTAATGTGTTTACCCTCACTTTCCGTATGCGGTGCTTGCGACAAATAAATTAGGGTAGGTTATCGAAGGCACTTGATTTAGTTTATAGACAACTCGGTGACCTGTTTTAAAGATTCGACCAACAAGATAAACGACTTGTTTGGAGAGAGTTCTAGCGGGTATGAGAAGTGATTTCCGAAGGAATGGAACGCTGGAAGATATTAGCCTTACCCCCATGGAAGGGAGTACGCATGAGCGTGCGACTGATTCAAGTTTGTTGTCTTTGCAGTTTGCTGCTTGGATTTGCCAATTCTGAAGTGACCAGCGGTTTTGATGGACGAGGGCTGCCGCGAGGTAAAGTCGAGAGTGCGAATTTTGTTGTTTATGCTGCGGATTATCGTTTGGCGACACAAATCAGTCAGCGAGCAGAGGCATATCGCAAGTCTTTGGCAATTGAATGGACTGGTCAAGAATTGGCTCCCTGGAGCCAGAAGTGCCCAATAGAAGTGGAATTAGGAGGCGCCTCGAGTGGCGAAACCAGTTTCGCATTTGTTGATCAACCCAATGGTCGTGGTTATCCCATTGAATGGCAGATGAAGATTCGGGGACCGTATGAGCGAGTGTTAGATTCGGTTCTACCGCATGAAATTACCCATACGATCTTTGCGACTCATTTTGGGCAGCCGTTGCCGAGGTGGGCTGATGAAGGCGCGTGTACGATGGTCGAACATGAGCTGGAAAAGAATAAAAATCACCAATTGCTAATGGAATTCTTACATTCCAAGCCATCGATGGGAATTCCATTTAATCGCATGTTCGTAATGCGATCTTATCCTCGTCAAATTCTTCCGCTTTACGCTCAGGGCTATAGCGTCGCCAAATTTCTGATCTATCAGGGCGGGAAGCAAAGATTTGTTGAATACATCGGGGAGGGGCTGAAGCAGGATGAAATGAATCGTGGTTCTGCTGGGTGGAGTGCGGTAACTGCGGAATTCTACGGATATAAAGATCTATCAGAACTGCAGACGTCATGGATTAAGTGGGTTGGTGATGGGAGTGACGAATTCGTTTTAAAGACTGCTGGAAATCCGTATTCAAAAATGGCTTTCGAAAACGGCTCGGACTCTACCTATGCAATTAATACCCAGCCATCCGAAAAAGTTGCAACACTTAATATGGGGAGAGCTGAAAATAGTTTTTCTGAAAAGACTGCCGCTCCGATGGAGAGTCGTAACTCACAAGTGAGTAACAAGACTCGCGCTTTTGAGATTCCGATTTATCGACACCCAAAGAATATGAGTCAAGGTGCCAAGCCAGTTTTACGTTGAGGTTTGTAAGAACTTGACATTTCTTAAATAAACCAGTGGTTCCTTGAAGGTCCGTAGTATGGGGTTCTGGAAGTTCTTATTCGGTAGGCGTCAATTTACGTACTTTGATGATGCCTATGCTTTTACTCGCGAATCTCTCTGGAGTTCACTTCAGGATACGCTGAAGTCGGAACGCTATACCGATAAGCCGGTTTGGCTGGTTGTTCATTTTTTTGACACGTTTACCTGGCTGCAGGATCGGCTCGAAGAAAGTGGCATCGCCTATGAGATTGAGATGTCGGAAGTAGATGCCAAACGATTAGGCTATGATTCTCTGATTACTCAAAAAGGGGTCCGGCTGGTGCTGGCCGAGACGCTCCAAACCGTAAATGAGATGTCGCGCCCGAATGTGGATTTAGAGAGATCATTGGCGATAATCGTACTTGAGCGTCATCCGTTGCTTGAGCATGACCTTCGAATTGAGAGAATTGCAAGGTGCTTTCCAATTCGGGTTGAGTATGGTCATTATCTCGCGCTCAACGATTCGGTGGTTCAAATGGTAGTGAACGAATCAACAGTAAAGATTCTGCAGCAATTGGGAATGAACGAGCATGAACTAATCACAAGTACGATGTTGACTCGGCGTTTGAAAAAAGTACTCCAGCGGATGCAAGCGAGCTTTCAATTCGATCATGATGCAGACTCGGCCAAAGAGTGGATCGAATTAAATTCGCGTAATGATGCTGACTTCTCGGGGAGAGAATCAAAAAGTTAGAGGGGGTTTAGATTAGCAGAATCGCGAGGGAGAATAACAACGCTGAAGCGCAGGTGGAGAGGATTGAAAATGAAAATCGCACCCAGGGTGAGGTTAGGGCTAAAGCAGGAAGTAGAGTCGTCGACACAAAAGCGATTCGCCCCATCATAATCATCGGCATTCGGAAACCAACTGCGTCGTAAAATAGGCGTTCCAAGGGGAGCCAGACTAGCCCTAGCGCGGCGCCGCCAACGACAAGAGTTATCGTTAGGCCAAGTTTACCGGCATTTGTAGCCTTGGAATAGGTGGATGCTGTAAGGACTGCTGGAAGAATGAATAGGTAGCTGGCCCCGTTGACGTAAATCGAGGTAAGAAAGCAGAGGCTGATCCAAAGTGCAAGGATTCCGATCAGCAGAAGCTCCGGTTTCATGAATTTTGCTGCGATAGTTGACGTAGCTCCAGCGATAGCAAAGCCTGCCGCCCAGTATCCCAGCAGAAGGGCTGTTGGATTTTGAGGCCAATCCAGTTGCAAATGATCTTCTAAGCGAACCAGTGTTTGTAACTCAAAAGTAATAATGTATATCAAACAAATTGTTAGGGCAGGGATCGCCAGATTCGCGGTTGGAATTAGAATTGCTCGAAACCCAAGACGTGAAACAGCGTCTCGGGTTTGCATTGACTTTTTGATTCGTATCACGATTGCAAACAGGAATAAAAACAGTGCCAGCCCTGAAATGTAGATAGACCAGTTTGCCGGCCAGCGAAGAATCAATTTCCCGAAAAGATCGAAATAGACCGCTTCGCTAGTGTTCGCCGGAGGAGGAGAGTCAAATTGCTCAATTTGTGAAGAATTTAGGAGTGCACGCGTTAGCTCCAAGGCGTTGTTTCCATGGTGCTGCATACTACCGAGGTCACGATTCTTAAAATTATCGTCAGCGGTATGGTAGTACTTGACTTTACCAATGTATGCAAAGTTGTACCCATGTATACCGGCACGCTTGAGAATTGAAAAGTCCGTATCTCTAGGGAGTCGCTTGTAGACTTCGAAAAAAAGTGACGACGCAAATTTTGGGCCGCTGATCCTGTTGAAAACCGTTAGTAAGTCGTAGCTCTGGAGGCTGGTTTCAAACATACAGCTCGGCCCGCTGGTTCCGCGAGCCTCAAGGTTAATCGCAACTCCGATTTGCTGGGCGAGCGGATGTTCGGCAACAAACAGTCTGGCGCCCAGTAGGCCAAATTGGGCGTTGGGATTCCGTTCTTCTCCATCAGTAATTAAAAAAATTACCTCGCGTTCGGAGGCCGTTTCACCGGCAAGTATTCTCGCAATTTCCAGCAGCGAAGCGACTGCCACTCCGTCGTCGCTAACCCCCGGGCCGCTGGTGACTGAGTCGTAGTGTGCTACTAAAAGCAGTGGTTTTTTTGATTTAGGTGGTGGTGTAGAACGCTTGCGTCTCGCGATGATATTGGTCAGTTCAATATCCAATTGGTTAGGCAAAACGCGTTGGTTCAGACGGGGGACGGATACAGTGCCATGCTGGAGTTCGACAGCATATCCCAGAGCTTCGAATTGGGATTTGATTTTCGTCCTTAATTCTTGGTGAGCAAGGCTCCCTGGAGGATGGGGGAGAGTGTCATCTATAATCGTTTGAAGGATGCGATCGGCGCGCTCCGCGGAGAAACTGTCCTCGGAAATAGAGCTGGGCAAAGGTGTTGGTGGCCGATAGGCCATCACGCTGGCAAAGGCGATCGCGCTCCAAATCAACAAGGTTGTGATTAGTGGCCACGAGACAGGGCTGTGATTTTCAGGCGTGGTTGGAGCGGTGGGCACGCTTTATTTTTTTCCAAGTTGACGTTTCGATTGAAAGAAATTCGTGAGGATCATACCGCACTGGGGGCCAAGGACTCCTGGAATAATCTGGGCCTGATGATTCGTGCGCGGATCCGTCAATAGTTCGTACAGTGAGTGGACGGCTCCGCCTTTCGGGTCAGATGCTCCAAAGACAACGGTGGGGATCCGTGCCTGAATAATAGCGCCCGCGCACATCGGGCAGGGTTCAAGAGTTGCGTAGAGCACGCAATCCTCCAATCGCCAATCACCGACTGCCTCGGCTGCCTGTGTGATTGCCAGCATTTCAGCGTGGGCAGTCGGATCTCGCAATTGTTCGCATAAATTATGTGCGGCACCAATAATTCGCTGACCTTTTACAATCACAGCACCAACTGGTACTTCATCCATTTGACTCGCTGCAATTGCCTGGTCGAACGCGAGCTTCATGAAATGCTCGTGAGGAAATATCTCAAGGTTCATAAATGTTCTTCGATAATTGAGCGAATGCAGATTGGGCTAAAACGAACGTCTGTTTTGTTGGAGTGCTATTTTTTGGGAATCGAAGAAAATTTTCGGAGTTGGATGTTTTTGTATTCCGCGACCGTCATGAAACTACAAAGCCCCATCGGTTTGCAAAGAGTAGTATCACCGCGGAGTGATATTTTTTTTCCTTTGATGTTTTTATCGACCACTTTCTCGTCGTCGATCCAGACTTGGATTGTCTCAGGTTGTACTCGAACTTTGATTTTATACCACTGGTTCTTTTCAAATTTTAAAAACGAGCAGGTGTCGTTTCGAGACGCATCTTGATCGTCGATGCAAGATAAACCGACCGTCGAACCGCCCCATCCACCTACTATCAAAGTGCAGTGCGATTTATCGACAGGGAAAGTCAGGCCGCAAAAAAAATCGATTCCGTCTGTCTTCCTTGCTTCTAACGAAATTTCGTAATTGGTTTTTGGAAGGTCATTCCGTGTCGAACTAATTCCCGTGAAAGGATCTCCCGCTTGAAGTTCAATTCGGCCTTCTTTGACTTCGCAATCTCCCTGCCCGCCGAATTCAATAGTTTCCCAATCGTCGAGCGAATTTCCATCAAAAAGAGACGTCGGTTTGGAGGTCCATTTGGGTTCCGGTTCTTCCTCTTCCTCTTGGGTAACCTGTATTTGAGTTGAGCCTTGCTGTGTTTGAAACAGCAAAGGGGCGGGGATTGGCTTTGCTTCGGTGCTGCGGCTATTGCCGCAGGCGAGAAGAAGTAAGACAGATAGGATCGGGCAAAAACCTTGAATTAAGTTCATAGTGAAAACGATCTTCATTAAGCGTGCCCCAGGGTTGAATCGGTTTCGGCTGGATTGGTTCGAATTACAGCGCTCCCTTAATATAACCGCGGGTTTCACGTATGAAAACCGAATTGTGCTGTCGGCGTTAGGAGTCCTGCGAGAAATTAGATTTGCGATATAATGAAATAAAATCTTTACGGAAAGTTGATCGGATGCAAATTCAGTGGTTCCCCGGGCATATGCACAAGGCGCGGGTTCAAATAAAGGAAACCCTTCCCAAAGTTGATCTTGTCATCGAAGTATTGGATGCCCGAATTCCGTACAGCAGTGAAAACCCCATGCTGGCCGAATTGAGAGGGGATACACCTTGCTTAAAAATACTAAACAAAGCTGATTTGGCGGATCCTGATTTGGTGAAGGTCTGGTTAACGTTTTTTGAACAACAAAAGGGAATCAAAGCTCGGCCAACAAGCACCGAAGATCGGGGGTCGATTCGGCAGTTGACTCCGTTAATGTCTCAGATGCTTCCTGAAAAAGGAGAAGGGAAGACGATCACGACGATGATTGCTGGAATCCCCAATGTTGGGAAATCTACTATCATTAACATTTTGGCAAATAAGAAAGTTGCAAAGACGGGGAATGAGCCGGCGGTTACCAAAGGGCAGCAACGTATTAACATTGGTGATGGCGTGACTCTGCTGGATACTCCCGGTGTTCTTTGGCCAAACGTAGAGAATATTTACAGCGGTTATCGATTGGCGACGATTGGCTCGATCAAAGAAACGGCGATGGATTATGCGGATGCCGCCTTCTTTTCCGCTGAATTCATGCTCAAGCACTATCATGCACGATTGGTAGAACGGTACGGGATGGACACTGTCCCGAACACCGCGATGGAGTTCATCGAGGAATTGGGTAGGAAACGCGGTTGTTTGCGAAAAGCTGGAATTGTTGATATCGACCGCGCTTCAAAGATTTTTGTGACGGAGTTGAGGGCAGGGAAGTTAGGCGCATTGACGCTCGAAACGCCGGAAATGATGGTGTTGGAAAAAGCGGCAACTGTCGAACGTATTGCCGCGAAAGAAAAGGAAAAAGCCGCAAACGCAAAGAAAAGGAAAGTTGCGTTTAAAGAAAAGAATAAAGCAAAAAATCGAAAAAGGAATCGTTGATTTCCGCATTACTTTGCCCCGTGACAGTTGAGAATTTTAAAAAAAGGGCGAAGCATTTTGTGGGCGTGACCAAACGTGTCACTTGGCGCGAGTAGCTTAAATGAACTGAAAAAATAGGAAGCCTCCGAGGGATTGGACAGACGTGCCGAACCAAGAAACAAGCTCTGATATTGATGTAAATTCCAGCGATGCCCGGGTGTTTTTGGGTTTTGAGAGGCCCCCGCTAGTGAGCGCGGCGGAGTGGTTGCTGAATCGTTTCCAGTTGGAATTGCCGGGGGAAGATCGGTTCGATTTGTCGAATGTAATTGTGGTTGTTCCCACAATGCGAGCACAGAATCGATTGCTCCAATTGTTGGTAACGCAGGTCGAAAGACGCGGCGGGTTGTTTACACCCCCGCGAATCACAACGCTCGGACAGTTGCCCGAGTTTTTGTACACCGCGGCGAAGCCATTGGCTTCTGATTTGACCCAGCAAATCGCTTGGACGAAAGTTTTAGAACAGTCATCGGAAGCTCAGATTGAGTGTTTAACAGGTCGAGACGACATCGAGGAAGGCTATGACTGGAGGCCAATGGCTACTCTTGTCTCCAGCCTGCACGCGAGGTTGGCCAATGATATTTGGAGCTTTAGCAGTGTCTCACGAGAAGTTAAGAATCATAAAGGCTTTCTGAAGGAAGAGGCTGCACGCTGGGAAGTTCTTAGCGATTTGCAAACACGCTATTACAAGATCCTCGGTGAAGTTGATTTGTGGGATAAACAGGCTGCTCGCAATTTTGCAGCCGCAGGTTTGATGAAGGCGAATGAGCTCCGCTGCCAAACGGATTTTGACATCGTTCTTGTGGGAACGGCAGATATTAATCGTTCCGTCGCGGAGATGCTTAAGCAGATTCAAACATTGAATTCAAAACAGGTTTCAGTCTTAGTGGCTGCTCCAACTTCAATGGCCGATGCGTTTGATGAAATCGGTTCGCTGGAAACTGGCTATTGGGTTGACCATGTCGTCGATTTTTCTGATGAGAAGATTCTTGTTGCTGATCAGCCTGCTGATCAGGCGGAAGGAGCCGCAAGTTTCATCACGAATCTATCATTTGAGGTGTCTGCCGACGAGATTTCGATTGGCGTACCCGATCCAACAATTATTCCTCAGTTAGAGAGAGCTTTAAATTCAGTCGAACTCAAGCATCGGAATCTTGCAGGCGTTGAATTGACCCATACGAGTCCCGTTCGTTTATTGTTGGCATGTCGAGATTATCTCGAAAATCAAAGTTATACAAATTTTGCTGCTTTGGTTCGACATCCAGATTTGTACCGCTGGCTTTGTAGCCGGGTAGAGGATGATGGATGGCTTCAATCGCTTAATGACTATCAAAATAATAATCTTCCCAGTATGTTGGGTTTACTTGAAGTCGATGCATTCGGCATTCCGGAGTTGATTGCCACAACCTTTGATCCAGCGGATGATGGAGCCGAAAAGCGAGCGGTTCGACTCTCTGATTCAACACGAATTCTAAATAAAGTTCACCAAGCATTATCGGAAATACTAGGTTCCCTGGCCGGCGGTGAAGATGCCAAAGTGCGTCCTATTGCTGAGTGGGGGGAACCTTGGATTAGGTTTCTTCAGCAGATTTACGGTGAATTCGAATCTGATCGACAAGATGTGGTTGGGTTGAAAACATTACGGGCTTGCGAAGCCGTGTGTGTTGCACTCGCGGGGCAAAAGGCAGTACCTGTGCAATTTGGAATTCAAGTTTCTGCGAATGAATCTCTTACCTGGGCTTTGGAGTCTGCTGCTGAACATCGTGTGGTCGAGTCGCCTGATCCTGAATCGATTGAACTTGCGGGGTGGCTGGATCTGGCATTGGATGATGCGCCGGTCATGGTAATCACTAGCGTGAATGATGAATTCGTGCCCACCTCGGAAGTTGGACATCAGTTCCTGCCGAATGAATTGTGTAAAGAATTGAAAATCCTCGATAATGACCGACGCTACGCACGCGACGCTTATGCATTGACGGTTATTTCATCTGTACGAGAAAACCTCTTATTGATTGCCGGACGTCGGTCCAGCAGTGGCGAGCCGAGGCGGCCGAGTCGGTTGTTATTTACGGATTCGTTGACATCTGCGCGGCGTGCGAAAGCGTTTTTTGATTATGGTGGAAATCCAGAATCCAAGCTTTGGATTACTTCGCAAAGTGATTTTCCAAGCGGGCAACAGATAGCTATTCCTGTGCCTGACGCTGCAGTGCCCAAAAATATATCAGTGACGAAGTTTAAGGACTTCATTCAGTGTCCCTATCGTTTCTACCTTAAACACATCATGCGGTTGCAAGCCACGGATGATGAGTGGCGCGAGCTTAGCGGCGGTACATTCGGGGATTTGGCTCACAATGTTCTCGAAGCATTCGGGAAGAGCGATGTTCGAGATACAACCGATGAATCACGGATTCGAGATTTCCTCTTTGATAAGCTAAATGAAATGGTGGCGTTTCAATTTGCTGGTTCCCGGTTACCGGCGGTTCGTATTCAAGTCGAGCAGTTACGACTTAGGTTTGAGCGATTCGCTCAGAAGCAAGCGGAAGTGCGACGTGATGGCTGGCGGATTGTCAGCACGGAAGAACATCTTTTCCACGAATTTGAAGTCGATGGTACACCCTTCGTAATCAATGGAAAAATAGATCGCGTGGATCAGCATGAAATCTCCGGTCAGATTGCTGTTTGGGATTACAAGACGTCCGATCGCGGGGATCCTCCTGAAAAAGTTCACTACGCAAAACGCAAACAGGAATGGAAAGATCTGCAATTGCCCCTTTACCGGCACCTCGTCAAGGAAGTGGCTGCAGTGGCGGGAGCTGATTTTTCCAATGTGGCGATGGGATACGTGTTGCTGGCCAAGAATTTGGACGAGGTGGGATTCCATTCAGCAGAGTGGGAGCCGGAGATTTTAGCGACAGCCGATGAGAAGGCCCGTGAAATTATCCGCAAGATTCGATTGGGTGAATATGAAATGAGTGAAAAACCACCATTGTATTCCGAAGATTTTGCCGGTATCTGTCAGGATTTTGTGTTTGAAAAAGCTGATTCGCCTGGAGAGCAGATCGATACGGGAGAAATGCCATGGTAGGTGACACCATCTTACGTGAATTAGAAGGGCAATTTCCCAACGAAGTCATTCGCGCGTCGGCGGGGACAGGGAAAACATTTGCGCTTTCCAATCGATATCTAAAACTATTGGCTTCGGGGGTTGATTGTCAGTCAATTCTGGCGACCACGTTTACCAAGAAAGGCGCGGGGGAAATCCTCGATCGAATTATCGGACGTCTTTCTGATGCAGCGCTCGACGATTCTGCTGCTGCGAAATTGACATCAGAACTTGACTGGGAAATTAGTCAGGCGAGAGCCAAAAATATATTGCATGAGTTGCTTAAAAATCTTCATCGATTAGAGATCAGCACGCTCGATAGTTTTTTCAATCGCGTGGCCAAAGCGTTTTCCCTTGAATTGCGTTTGCCACCCAATTGGGAAATTGTGGAGGAGCAGGAAATAAATCGTATGAAGGATCGGGCGATTCAGGCAGTTTTGCGAAATGATTCGGTCGTCGATTTACTCCATATGCTGAACAAAGGTGAAGCAACTCGTCGAGTAGCATCCATGGTTCGAGAAACCGTGGATCAGATTTACGAAATTTATCGGGAGACGGGCCCTGAACCCTGGTCGAAAATTCCAGCTTCAGGAAAGTTGTTAAGTCGCGAAGAATTGGACGCATTGATTCTCAAGATGGAGTCGCTCGATGCGGGTGGAAAACAACTTACTAAACACTGGGGGGTGGTTACTGAATTCGTGAAATCGGAAGAGTGGGACAAATTTATCGCGAATACTTCTTTTCAGAATATGCTCAAAGGCGAACCAAAGTATTCTCGGACGAAATTGCCAAGTGAAATCGTGGAGGTTTATAGTTTACTGATCCCTCACTGTCGAGCCTTCGTTTGTCAGCGTTTGAGGATGCAAAATGAGGCGATTTGTAAGTTGCTTGCAGCCTATGGCCAATTGATCGAGGCCGAAAAAAATCGCACTGGCAACTTGAGATTTCAGGATGTTACCGAGAGGTTGCAGGAGTTTGTCGCGGCCTGGGATGCGGACAGATTGTCATTTCGCCTCGACAGTCAGGTGCATCATTTGCTGCTCGATGAGTTTCAAGATACTTCACTCGGGCAGTGGAATGTCATTCGGCCGTTTGCCAAAAAAGTTACCGAAGATTCCGATTCGCTCAAATCATTCTTTTGTGTCGGTGATCTCAAGCAAGCTATTTTTGGTTGGCGTGGAGGAATTGCCGAGATCTTTGATTTAGTGGATCAGCAACTGCCCAATCTAAAATCAGATAGCCTTTCTAAAAGCTGGAGAAGTTCTCAACCGCTGATCGATATGGTCAATCAGGTTTTTAGGAATGTGAAACAGTATTCATGCGGCGATGAGTTAATTAAAAAGGAAATCTGCCGTTGGTCCAGTAAGTTTGAAGAACACACGACTGCGCGGGACGAGTTGCGTGGATACGTTACCGTTGAAATGGCTGCAGATTGCGCTGAGAGCGCGAAACGTTTTGTTGACAGCAAAGACAAAATTCGTAATCAAAATATGATCCATCGAACCGTTGAGCGAATACAGCAATTGGATAATGACCTGCCTGCGCATCACAGTATCGGTGTGATTGCACGAACCAATGATCAAGTATCTGATTTGATTTTTGAGCTTCAGCAGGCCGGGGTTCCCGCCAGTGAGGAGGGAGGGGGGCGTTTGACAGATTCGGCTGCGGTCGAAGCTGTGTTAGCTGTGATGAAATTAGCGGATCATCCCGATGATAGCGTCGCACGTTTTCACTTATCGCACTCGCCGCTTGCGGACTACTTGGGTTTGGCACCAGAAACGAGAGAAAACCGACGGGAGAATATCATTGCGGCAAGAGAGGCGGCTGTAATGGTTCGCGAAGAGTTGGTCAATTTAGGTTATGGGCCTACCGTCGAGATAATTGCAAAACGTCTCGCTGAATACTGTACACGCCGTGAAATATTCCGACTGCAGCAATTGGTTCGTGTGGCTTATGATTGTCCTTCGGATGATCCTCAATGGTTGCTCCGGCCCACCAGATTTGTTGCTTTTGTACGCGACGAAGTAAAGGTGAGTGATCAAAGTTCAGCCCGTGTGCGTGTGATGACGGTTCACAAAGCCAAGGGGCTCGAGTTTGATGCGGTGGTGTTACCAATTAGTTGTTCTTCGCGGGGATGGGCCGGACAAACACCAACGGTAGTGGCTGGTCGTGATGAACCGACTGCACCGATCAGCGTGGCGACGCGTTATATGGGGTCAGAGTTACGGAAGCTTCTTCCCGAGGCTATACAAGAGTTGTTTGATAATGATCGCCGACAGACGATTCGTGAGTCGCTGTGCGTGCTTTATGTCGCGTTGACCCGCGGAGTGCATGCAACGCATATCATTCTCTCCCACGGTGCTAAGCCGGAGCACAAATCTTCCGCTGGAATTTTGTTATCGACGCTGTGTCCGGCGGTTGAGCGGGCTGAAGGCGTTCTGTATCAGCACGGTGAGGCGGATTGGTATTCATCCTCAAGTGAGGTGGTTGAAGTCGATGCATATCAATTAGCGGACTTCTATCCTCCGGAGAATTGGATTGCTCAAAAGGGAGTCGTCAGTTCTGGGCAGCGATCCGGACGTGGGCAGCGGCGTGTATTGCCCTCTCAAGTCGAGAATGGCTCAAAGATAAATGCGAGTTCTTTTTTTAACTCAATTTTGAATGAAAAATCGATGCAACGAGGGTCGCTGTTGCATGCTTGCTTTGAGCAGGTTGGTTGGCTCGATGAAAAAGTTCCTACGCGTGAAAAGCTGGAAAACCATCTCAAGGCTTTGAACGCAGAGTTGGTAGACATAGATGGGGTGATTGACGAGTTTTTTGAAGTATTAAAAAGTGATAATATTTCAAACTTGCTGTCTCGTAGAACCTATCAGGAGTCTTACTTGATGGAGTTTGCGGGAGCGGGCGAAATAATTTTGGAAGCAAACCGTCTCGAGGTAGAGTGCGAGCGGCCGTTCGCAGTTACGCTCGACGGAAACCTTGTGCAAGGCACAATGGATCGGGTTGTTTGGGTGTATCAAGGTAGCCAGTTAATCGCTGCGGATATCGTTGACTTTAAATCGAATGCTGTCGACGCTGATAATTTGCAAAGTCAGATTGAGTATTATCAACCTCAAATGGAAGTCTATCGTCGGGCGGTCAGCCAATTTGCAAAAATTCCAATGGAGAGAATTGCCGCCAGATTGGTATTCAGCGATTCTAGGCAAGTAATCAATTTGGAATTGATTGAATCGAGAGTCGGCTACTCCCCGATGCCTGAGAAATGTGAAGCAAGGGTGGCACCGTCGGAGATGCCCAAGTCAACTCCACCCGAGAAGAAGCCGCCCCAGCCCATCGCTGAAGACGGCAATGATCCGCCTGCCGGGGACCGGCAAAGGACGCTCTGGGACTAAAGAATTGCGACTCAGAAGCGACATTCCACGGTGGATAAACCACTAATCGATCTGTCGCGTTAGCTGAGATTTTCTTCGAGATCCCAGTCGTCGGGAATGACTGCTTTCTTAATCAGAATTGGAATGCCATCTCGGATAACACAGGTATCATGCTCCAGGTCCGTTTGGTCGCGTTGGGACTGATTAATAATCTTTACGTTTTTACCAATGCACACATTCTTATCGATGATGGCCCCATCGATCACCGTACCTTCACCAATCTCTAAAGGCGGACCCTGGCGTTCAGCCGCTCTTTCTTCGTTATCGTAGTAATCATTCCCCATCACAATTGAATTCCGGATAGTAACGTTCGGTGCAATCACAGTTCTTAGTCCAATTACGCTGTTTTCGATAATGGAACCAGCACCAATCTTGCATCCATTTGAAATTAAACTATCCGAAACGGTTGCTCCGCTCATTCGCGTTGGAGGCAGGAATCGAGCACGCGTGTAGATTGGTGAGCCGGCTTCCATTAGCTCGAATTCGGGGTCTGGGGTGGTGAGGTGTAAGTTGGATTCGTAAAACGAGCGGATGGTACCGATGTCTTCCCAGTATCCATCAAACAAATGCATCTGAACGTGGTGGCTGTGAATGGTTGCCGGGAAAACTTCTTTTCCAAAGTCAGTGTGTTCGGTTCCCGATAGTACTTGGGTTAACAGCTTGCGATCGAATACATATATTCCCATGCTGGCAATGCAATCGCGTCCCTTTGATTCGACACCATAACTGTCGATCCAGTCGGTATCGGTGCTGACTGCCTCTATCTCCTCGTCAGTTTGCGGTTTTTCAACGAAGTCGTTGACCCTACCATCGTCATCAACTTTGACGACTCCAAAACCTTTGGCATCTTCTCGGGAAACAGGCATGCATGAGATGGTGACGTCGGCGCCGCTTTTGATATGCGTATCGATTAATTCACCGTAATCCATTCGGTACAGCTGGTCACCCGATAGAATGACAACATAATCGATTCCCGGTTGGTTAAAGTAGACGAGGTTTTTTCGAACGGCGTCAGCGGTGCCTTGATACCAGTCACTTTCACCGCTCAATGTTTCCTGAGCAGCAAGCAATTCGACAAAACCGCCACTGAAATTGTCGAACGAATACGCTCGACGAATGTGTCCGTGGAGGCTTACTGACATGAACTGAGTCAAAACAAAGACTCGATTGATTCCACTATTGAGACAATTCGAGATAGGAATGTCGATCAAGCGGTACATGCCTGCAAGCGGAACTGCAGGTTTACTGCGGATTGTTGTGAGCGGAGCTAATCTTGAACCACGTCCGCCACCGAGTACTAAAGCAACCGCATTTCGCATTTCTTAATCCTGCGTATTTTTTGGACAGTATTTTTTAGGTCTTGTTCCATCAACTGAAAAGTTAACCACTAGACCAAGAAATCACAAGGTATCGAATCCCTGACTCTTCCAGTAGGGGTGGCTTCATTCCTTGGCTGAGGACGTTTCGATACTTCAGTTTTGATTTTGCATTAGAATTGGTTGAGTATTCCAATCGGATGAAGGCCTCTTCACAATGGAAGGGTAACGTTGATCCCATGGGACGCTTGCCCATCGCCCTTCCTTTATACCGCCTCGAAGCCGAAGCGTCGGTCCAGGTTCAACGCTCTGCATCTAGTGCATAAAGCATAAAATTACCTTGCAATAGCAGTCGGCGGAGAGCTAAAGCGGCGAATCGGCGGGGGGAAAAGAAAAAATTGGCAGTCGTAACCCAGTCGTAACCTTTAGTCAGCCAATTCGTCCATGTCAGATACATCATGGCTTTGGGGCAAATCGGCAAGTTCTTCGAGTTGGAACAGATCGAGAAAGCGGTTCGTAGTTGAGTAGTATTTTATTTTGGGGTTGGATTCGCCCGCCTCTACGGTCAAAAGCTGTCGTTTAACTAGCTGGGCCAAGACACCACCGCTTGGTTTGAGCCGAATTTTTTCGACCAATTCCTTCGTGGCCGGTTGGTTGTAGGCAACGATCGCCATGACATCGATTGCAGATTGACTGAGGCGGACTTGCCGATTGCGACCGAAGAAGTCTTGTTGAAATTCAACAAGTTCAGGGTCGAGCTTCATTTTGAATATCCCTCCTTCCGAATCGATCCGGAAGGCGGCATTTTCTTTTTCGTATTTGGCATTGAGGGCGCGGACAGTTTGGGTGACTTCTTTTGGACTCACGTCGCGGAGGACTGCGGCAATTTTTCGACTGTTAAGCGTTACGCCTTTGGGAGCACCAACAAATAAGATGGATTCAATAATCGACTCAGGTGAAATGGAACAGCAAGCATCATCATCAATTTCGGGGGATTCCTCCACTTCCTCAATTGGCGTGCCATCTAGTTCGTCCGGTTCGGTAATTGACGATTGGGTTGACTCTGGAAACTCTTCAGAAGTGTCTCCACGCGTTTTTAACGCATCTGCGTAAGCTTGACTTAGTTGATCCAGAGAAAACTCTTCCTCGTCCTCTTCCTCTTCTTCGCCTTCTGAATCGTAAGCGTCGTCTTCTTCGACCGAGTCATGCATTTCCGAATCAGTCAAGGCTTCCAAATCTTCTGGATCTGAGAACTCAATATCGGAATCGTCTTCAGGCGTGTCAGTCATAGCGTAAGCTTAAGGGAGACGTTGGTTGTCTCGCAAGTCGGAGTTACTGGTACTAGCTAAAAGCGGCGATATTTGGGTCGAAAGTTTTCAAGGATGAATCAAATTACTTAGCGTGGTTACCTATTTTTACTGGTCGATTGCTTTTAGAATTAGAGGTAGGGGCATTGTCGCAGTTCGCTTTCTTTTGGGGATTGATTGTGTTGAAATTTGCTGGGATCAGGTGGGTGGTTAGTGTGCTGTTTTGTGCGGTGCCGACTTCTGTTTGGGGGCTTCAGTCAAGCTTGGTGAACGTGACTCCCCTGCCCCGTTCGGCGGGAGTACAAATTGACAACTCTGAATCGACATCCCGCAAAAATATGGTTGCATCGGTTCATCCTCTAGCGACGCAGGCGGGGGTAGAAGCGTTTGCCAAGGGTGGCAATGCAATTGATGCTGCAATAGCCACGGCTTTAACACTTGGGGTTGTTGATAACTTCAATTCTGGGATTGGAGGCGGATGTTTCATCTTGATTCGGACAGCAAACGGGGAAGTGTTTGCGATTGACGGGCGAGAGATGGCGCCAGCTGCGGCGACGCAAGACCTCTTTCGAAATGCAAAATCTCGTTTTGTAAATCCAAGTCAAACGGGCGCTTTGGCAAGCGGTGTGCCGGGCGCGTTGAAGGCTTACGCTCAAGCAGTCGCTCAGCACGGGCGATTAGATCTTCAGGCTTCATTAATTAAAGGAATGGAAGCGGCAGAAAATGGGTTTCAGGTGACGGAAGCGTACGCTGCAAAACTGCGGATTGCAAAGAAAGCAATGTTGCAGTTTCCCAGTGCTGTTGACGTTTTTTTTCGGCCCGATCCAAAAACAGGTCAGCTAGAGCCCTATCGAGCGGGCGAAGTTTTAAAGCAGGCTGATTTGGCAAAAACGTATCGCAAGATATCCCAGGAGGGGACGGATTGGTTTTATCGTGGTCGCTTTTCTGAGTTGACTGAAGAATGGATGAAAGCCAATGACGGAATTATGACGGCTAATGATTTTACCAAATACCGAACTGTAAACCGGAGACCGGTTCGATCGACGTATCGTGATTTTGAAGTCTTTGGATTTCCGCCCCCGAGTTCGGGTGGAGTACATGTTGCTCAAGTGCTCAATATTCTTGAGCAGTTTGATTTGGCTGAAATGTATCAAAGGGACCGTGCAGGGTTCTACCATGTGGTGGCGGAAGCGATGAAGCTTGCTTTTGCAGATCGAGCATTTTGGTTGGGGGATCCAGATTATGTAGATGTTCCGCGTGGTTTGATTGAGAAAAGTTATGCCAAGGAGCTGGCGGGTAAGATAAAGATGAATTCGGTGTTAACAACAGATCATGGTATGCCCCCGGATGCTGCAACCGATTTTTTTGAACGACATACAACCCATGTAGCTGCCGCAGATAGTGAAGGTAATTGGGTGGCCCTGACCACCACAGTTAACACAACTTTTGGCGCAAAATATGTCATTCCGGGAACCGGAGTGATTATGAATAACCAGATGGATGACTTTGTTGCGTTTCCTGGAAAACCGAATGCCTTTGGTTTGATCGGTGGTGAAAATAATGCGGTTGCGTCTGGCAAGCGACCGCTTTCGAGTATGAGTCCGACGATTGTTTTGAAAGACGGCAAGCCAATTTTGACAGTCGGAGCTGCGGGAGGGCCAAAAATCATCACCGAAGTTCTGTGGGCCATTATTAACCATCTTGATTTGGAAATGCCAATCGGGAAGGCAATCGCAGCCCCGCGTTTACATCATCAATGGGCTCCAAAACAATTATTGCTGGAGACGAGTTTCGACAATAGGATTGCCGAGCAATTAACGGCAAAGCAACATCTAATGAAGCGCTCTTCATCAATGGGGATCTGTCAGGGGATTTCATTTGATGCAGACACCGGACTTTTTACCGGCGCGTTCGACCCGCGTACAACTGGCAGTGCGGCCGGTGAGTAAAAAAACGCAGTGGGATTTATTTTGCGGGTGTGACCGAGGCAGTCGCTAGACCATCAAGCAACTTGGCGTGAAAACGATGAAGTCGATTAGTTTTCTAAGTTGGAATTTGAATTTGATGGAGAACTCTCACCAAGCCCCATTCGGGTGGCGCATGGATCAAGCTGAATCGCTCATTCGCGAACGGGTGCTATCGGTCGCTCCAGACTTTGTCTGTTTTCAAGAATTGCCGGGTTTGGTGCCCTATGTGGAAACGCATGAGCTGATTCCGGCGAACACAGTCAGCCATTGCGGAAATTTGGCGACTTTGGTTCGACGCGGGTTACTGGATCAAGTGGAAAGCCGAGCCATAGGTCGAAATGCGGTTTTATCAGCGATGGAATCTGTTGGGTTTAGCATTGCTAATGTTCATTTACCACCTGGAGGTCAGGGGGAAGTGAAGCGTTTAAATGCGATTGAAAGCATTGTCTCTATCTGTCCGACGCCTAACTTATTGGTGGTGGGTGACACAAACACACGGATTAGCGAAACGTCAGCGATTGAAGCATTGGGCATTCGAGGAGAGCTTCCCCCTACACCCACTTGGGATAGCCGTCGTAATCGTTTTCGGGAGGATGGAAAAAGATTTACGGCTTATTTTACGCGCTATTTCCACCGTGGCGGATTTGAGGTCAAAGATGTCAGGGTTTTCAATCAGGCGTGGAATGTAAACGGCGCCCGCTTTTTTCTATCAGATCATTTTGCTTTGGCAGGGCGAGTCAATTTGCAGTAATCGTTGCGAAACACGAGAAGAAAACAAATGGCCCCGAGGCGGATGGAGGAGTTCTTTTGAGTTACATAGGACCTAGGCAAACACGGTAATCCTTTCAATAATCACTGGCTACTAAATCGATAACTTGCCTTTCGTTTAAAAAAATTGGAAATAGCATGAGTGCAGATACAAGACTCGAGGAATTAGGATTTGAATTGCCACCGGCTCCCTCGGCAGTTGGCGTTTATAAGCCAGCGATGATCGTTGACAATCTGTGTTACACGTCGGGTCACCTTCCGGTGCAAACGGATGGCTCTTTGATGGTTGGTTGTGCGGGACGCGATGTTGACCAGCAGAGCGCTTATTTGGCTGCGCGCCAATCTGGGTTGACGATGTTATCCACGCTGAGAACAGAGCTCGGGTCACTCGATAGGATCAAGCGAGTTGTCAAATTGTTTGGCATGGTTTGCTGTACGGATGAATTTACTCAGCAGCCTGCGGTTATCAATGGCTGTAGTGAGTTGATGTCGGCTGTATTTGGGGAGGACGCTGGAGTTGGTACGCGAAGTGCTGTGGGGGTTAATGCACTGCCACTTGGGGTTACGGTTGAAATCGAAGGTATCTTCGAACTTTATACTTAATTGTTGATGTGGCCATTATTGTTGATCAAAGATCGATCCATTGAAATTTCTTTATTATGTTTGAACATCAGTATACAATTGCGGACGGCGTTTCTGAAAAGTTAGCGATCGCCATTCGCCATATCGAATTCGCAAGAAACTACAGCCGGTCACTACTGGATGGGCTTGAAGACGAGGATTGGTTCTGGAGCCCGGATCAATTCACGACACATATTGCTTGGCAGGTTGGCCATCTTGCGATGTCTGAATATGGGCTTACTTTATTTAGGCAGCGTGGGCGAGATCTGGGCATCGATTCACAATTAATGTCGAGTAAATTTCGCAAGCTGTTTATGCGTGGTACGCAACCGGTAGCGGATCGCAGTGCCTACCCGGAGCCGAGTGAGATTGTCGAGGTTCTGGATCGAGTTCATGCGCGGATGCGGATCGAGATTGTCGGATTTGATGGTCCTCAATTAGACGAACCGCTGGATCCACCGCATGCTGCTTATGCGACTCGTTACGGTGCGCTTTTGTTTGCGGGTGATCACGAAATGATCCATTCGGGACAGATAGGGATGCTTCGCCGATTGATGGGAAAAGACCCGATTCGATAGTCACAGGCGTGAACATGTCAACAAAATTGGTTCAAGCAAAATCACTCACGAAAAAGTTTGGCGACTTTACGGCTTTGGATCGATGTTCCCTGGAGATTCATGAAGGTGAAGTGTTTGGTTTGCTTGGCCCAAACGGGGCCGGTAAATCTACTTTTCTTCGTTTATTGTTAGGGTATCTCAAGCCGACAGCAGGAACGGCTGAAATTGGCGGGTTGGATTGTCTCCATCGTCGCGTCGATGTTCACAAAATGGTGGCCTACTTGCCAGGCGATGCGCGTCTGTTCCGGATGATGCGTGCACGAAAGATGCTTGAAATATTTTGCGGTTTTCGTGACGACGCGAGTTTTGAGAAAGCGGTGGCAATTTCCGATCGGCTGGAGTTGGATTTGTCTCGTTGGGTGGGATTGATGTCGACAGGGATGCGGCAAAAACTAGCCCTCGCGATAACGCTTTGTAGCGAGACACCGTTAGTGATTTTAGATGAACCCACCGCGAATCTTGATCCGACCGTTCGTGGTCGTGTGATGGAATTAGTAAATGAGGCGAAGGCAGCTGGCCGTACCGTAATTTTTTCGTCGCATGTTCTGCCGGAAATCGAGGATACGTGCGACCGGGTTGGTATCCTACGCGCCGGCGAACTGGTCCACTTGGAGTCAATCAGTTGTTTAAAAAAACAGCACCGGATTCTTGCGAACCTTAACGGAGATTTACCAGAGCTACCTGAAGGATTACGCGATTCTATCGTGGTCAAGCAAAATGGGGGGGGCGTACAGATCGAAACGCCTGGCGAGCTTTCCGCAGTTTTGCGATGGCTTTCTGACGCGCCTATCTCTGATGTCTACATTCAGCCCGTAGGGCTGCGGGCTGTCTATGATCGTTTTCATCACAAGTCGTCGATTTCGATGCAGACGGAGTCAACTGTATGAACCGTCCTCTGATGAAAAAATACCTTGCGGAAGGTTGGTTGTTGTTTGCGGGGTTAGCCCTTGGTGTATTCGCATTTTGCTGGTTTCGCGTTTGGGTTGTAGGGGAGTTGGATACGGCTCAATTTCGGCAGATCATAGATCTTCTGCCGAAGGATTGGAGAAAGTTTGCGACCGTCGATTTTGATTGGTTAGTCTCGTATCTAGGCAGAACTTCGTTAACACTTAACGAGCCAATGTTGATTTCATTGATCTGTGCATGGGGCTTGGTAAGGGGGTCGGATGTTGTCAGTGGCGAGTTGAGTCGCGGAACAATGGAAATGTTACTGGCTCAACCGGTTAGTAGGAGAAAGATATATCTTCAACATGCTGCGATGACCCTTGCGATGATGTTTTTGTTAGTTTTGGTATGCTGGTTGGGCATGGCATTAGGGATTTGGACAACGAGTGTCGAGGAAACAACTTATCCTTCGATTCAAATTCAATTAATCGACTACGCCATTCCACTTAGTTTTTTGCCGCCGAAAACTTCGGTGGTTGCCATGAGTTCCGAAGTGAATCCGTTTCTCTTTTTGCCAGGGCTCTTGAATTTGTTTTGTCTTGGTGTTTGCATGAGTGGATTCGCTGCGTTTTGTTCTTCGTTAGATCGCTATCGCTGGCGAACGTTAGGGGGTGTCGCAGCATTCTATTTTTGCAATGCCGGAATTCGAATGCTCGGAATGGGATCTGAGAAATATTGGTGGGCAAAGCATTGCGGATTGTTTGGACTCTATCATCCGGCAGCCGTAATCAAGCAGACGGACGCCAACGTCGCAAACTATTACGCAATCCTTCGATATGAGCCAGATGGAACCTTGGCCGGTTTGGCATTGTTTCCAAATTGTTTGCTATTAATTTTGATCGGGATTGGTTTTTACTGGGCTGGTTTGATGATTTTTCAAAAGCGGGATATTCCTGCACCGATGTAGAATCAAAAAGGTGTTGGTTTGAATCCTTTTATGGAACGATCCGATAGGGGGCGTCGCCAGTTACCAGTCGTGCTGGTTTCTTAGCCATTCAATCTGCCCCAGGTGGTGGCGGATGTGCCAAAGCGTGCGCGAGAGAGTTTGGCGGAGAGTAAGGATCTCTCCAATTTCTGGGTGAAAAAAAGTGCGTTCGAGATCTTCAGCGTCCAGGTTTTCAATTAAAACGGACCACCTTGCATGAAGGCCATCCATCAGTTGCAACGACGGTTCAAGTTCGGATTCTCTCGCATCGAATGTTTCTGACCATTTCGTTTCATTAAAAGTTTTGATCAACGGCGAGGCTTCCGTTAACGCCCACTTAAACCGAATGTAAGTGTTCAATTGACTGTCAGCGAGGTGGTGTACTATTTGGCGAATGGACCAGTTGCGATAACGAACCGTTAATTGCTCAGAGTTCAGGGAGTTAATTGAATTGCGGATCTCCGCGGGGCAACGTTTCAGTTCTTCGAGTTGAGGAATTAAAGCTTCCTCGACGTCTGATTCGACGTATTCGCCCACAGGGAATTCTGGTGGTTCATTGTTTTTGTTCATGAGCTTATTTCAGAAATGGAAGGAGAGACGGCGTCGCTGCAGGCTATGAGTCTTTTAATCGAAGGTAGTTTTTTGCATTCGAATAGCAGATATTCTCAACCAAGGTGCCAATAAATTGAAAATCATTGGGGAGGATGCCTGCCTCTATATCATTTCCCAGCATGTTGCAGAGAATGCGACGAAAATATTCATGTCGCGTGAAAGACATGAAACTTCTTGAGTCGGTAAGCATGCCCACAAACCTGGATAATAGGCCTGTATTGGAAAGTGTATTGAGCTGCATTTCAATTCCCTCTTTTTGATCAAGGTACCACCAACCGGAACCAAACTGCATCTTTCCTGGGCCTGAATCGCTTTGGAAGTTACCCAGCATCGTGCTAATGAGATAATTGTCTGAGGGGTTTAGATTGTAAACGATGGTTTGAGGAAGGGCGTTCTGTTGATCGAGGTGATTCAAGAATGCGCCGAGCGAGCGTCCTTGAGATACGTCACCCATCGAATCGCAACCGATATCTCGACCAATCGCGTTGAAGAGTCGTGTGTTGTTGTTGCGCCAAACACCGGTGTGAAACTGATTGGTCCAGTCTTTTTCTGCGTCCATGCGAGCTAACTCGATAAGCATGAATGTAGAGAATGCCTCATGCTGTTGAGAGTTGGCCTTTACTCCGCTTATGGCACTGTCGAATATAGTCGACGCTGTTGATTTGCCACAAAATGCTGCTGGGACAAACTCGCAACCATGGTCGGAGAGGCGTGACCCCATGGCGTGGAAAAAATCATGGCGAATTCTCAATGCGGAAAGTAAGTCGTCAATTGAATTAATGGCGATGCCGGAAGCAGATTCTAGTTTTTTAATCCACGGTTTAAATTCGTCAGGGCGATGCACGAACAATGCCCAATCGGGACGAAAGCAGGGGTAAACCTTCGTCTCGAATTCAGATGCTGCTATCTGTTGGTGAAATTCCAGTGAGTGGGTCGGATCATCCGTGGTGCACAAAGCCGTAACATTAAATCGCCGGAGAATGCCCTGAGTCGTCAACTCTTCCCGCTCTGCTATTTGGTCATTACATTGGTTCCAAATTTTCTCTGCATTTTCTTCGCAGAGCAATTCATCGATATTAAAAAAACGTTTTAATTCGAGGTGTGTCCAGTGGTAGAGCGGATTTCGAAGTGTGTGGGGGACCGTTTTTGCGAACGCCAGGAATTTGTCTTTGGGAGATGCTCCTCCAGTGATGAAATTTTCGGGGATTCCATTAGCTCGCATTGCTCGCCATTTGTAGTGATCGTGATTAATCCACATTTCGAAGAGGTTTTCAAATTGTCGATTTTCGGCAATGTCGCGTGGCGAGAGGTGGTTGTGGTAATCAATAATGGGTTGGTCGCGAGCGTGTTCGTGGTAGAGTCGGCGACTCGCTTTAGTAGCCAGTAAAAAGTCTTCGTTGATAAATGTCATATGATTGGCTTTCTGAAAAGCAAGTCGAATGTGGCAGGCGAAAATATACTATCGGAGTTCGGGAAGTGGCTCTGTTTGGGAGTTTTCCAGGATGATGTTTTCAATGTACTGTCGCCGATTGAGTGGCCGCGGGTGCGTGCTCAGAAACTCAACGGGTTGGCTTCCGGTGGCTGATGCTTCGAGGATGTCGATGACTTCGATCATATGGGTTGGATCATATCCGGCCAGCAGCATTAATTTAACTCCCCATCCATCGGAAGCGAGTTCATCTGCACGGCTGTATTGGAGACCGATGAACCAATCAGTAACATTGGCCGCCATTTGGGGGCCCGCGGTTCGGGAGTTTAATCGATTAGAGGTTCTCGTTTCATCGAAAACTTCAAGTCCAGAAAAAATACCCCGGATAAACTTACTTTTCGCGAGACGTTGGGCGGCATGGCGTTCGATCACGTGACCAATCTCGTGCCCGAGGACCCCCGCAAGTCTCCCATCAAAGTCTTTTTGGGTATTGCTCATATAGCGATTGTGTTCGAGCTGTCTATACAGTCCGGTGGTGACAAAGATTTGACCACCGGGAAGGGCAAACGCATTAATCGTCTGAGGGGCATCGAGCAGGTGAAATTGGAAAGGGTAGGGGACGGTGCGGTTGCCGAATTGACTGGCTTCATTCAGTTTGGCGACCAGTTGGTTTCCGATGCGCCTGATGTGAGAAGTTGCCTGCCGGTTGTTGGAAAGTTGCCCCATCGAACTCGCTGATTGTAAGCCGAGTTTGATTTCTTCATCGATTGTCATGTCGACGCGCTGTGTTTTTCCCGTCACTGGGTTGATCTGCCCTTTTCCGTAAAATGAAATAGCAGACAGGATCAATACCACACAACAAATTAGCATGCGAAGGCGGAACCGCTGTGCGTTGACTTGTGATCGGTTCCGAGAAACTTGTCTTACAAGACGATTTTTTCGAGAGTAGCTCATGCAATATCTTAGATCAGATCAAATAACCTTAATGCAGTACTCTTGAACGTACCTCATCGGTGCAACCCTGACGGCGAATGCATTGAGCATTTTAGAGCAAACGGGTCGGGATTCAATCAGCGGTACAGTAATCGTGGTGACTAACGCGTTTCAGCCAAATACTGTCGTTTGGGAAAATACAACAATTGGCGAAATTTGTTTATGCCGCAGCTTTTTTCTTGAAGAGGTAGTGCGCAACATACCACTCGTTGCCTGCCTTGTATCCAAACAATTCACTGCAGGCAAGATAAAACATTCGCCAGCGATTAAACCATCGAACCCCTTCTTTTTTTCCGTAAGTGGCTTCGAGAATGGGCATGATTTGGTCACGGTTTTTAAGCATGTTAGCATGCCACGCTTCACATGTTTTTTGATAGTGCTGTCCGTTCCAGATCCATTTTTCGGCGAGTTCCAGATCATCGTCGTAGCGAGCTAATAGATCCTCGCCCGGCATAATGCCGCCGGAAAAAAAGTAACGGCTCATCCAGTCTGATTCACCGTCGTCCTGGAACTTGTAGGTCAATTCGCGGTGGCAAAAAATATGAACGAATAATTTCCCCTCAGGTTTCAGCCAATTTGAAATGCGATTCATTAATTTGCGGTGATTTCGAACGTGTTCAAACATTTCAACAGAAACAGCACGATCAAATCTCTGATCGGTTTCAAATTCATTAATGTCACAAGTGATGACCTTTAAGTTCTTATCGATTCCGCGACTGCGGGCAGTGCTTTCAATATATTCCCGCTGTGAATTAGAATTTGAAACGACTGTGATTTTCGCATTGGGGTAATGCTCGGCCATCCAAAGCGAAAGTGAGCCCCAGCCACAGCCTAATTCAAGAATGTTCATGCCGTCTTTTAACTCGGCGCGGGAGCACGTCTCGGTCAAAGCTGCCGCTTCAGAATCTGCTAAATTCGTAACCTCCTCAGGCCAGTAGCAACTTGAGTATTTGCGGTGTGGTCCGAGCGTCAATCTGAATAAATCAGCTGGTACTTCGTAGTGCTGTTCGTTGGCTAGCTCCGGAACTAAGGCGATGGGTCCTTGGTCAAACTCAGCGACGAGTGAGTCGGTTTGGGATGAGTTTGCCTGCGATGACCCGGCGTCGGCCTGAGCCAATCTTTTTTTTAATAAACGGCGAATACCGATTCTCAGTAATCCATCCGGCACGTATCCACGTTCGGTCCAGTCAATGAATTTATTAATCATGTCGTTTCCAGAGTGCTAATTAGATTTGATGACTTTAGGATTGATCATCCGGGGGATGTGAAATGGAAAACAGAGTTTCAATAATTCATTGTTGTGAGTTGGTTTTTGGAAACCATGGGAAAAAAGCGTTGGTTGATTGTTGATATTGTCGGTATTTGTCGCCCCTCGATTTAATTGCTTGAATCTCGGTCAACGGAATGCCTGTGACTCGATTGAGGAAGAACCACATTGCAACCGGAGCAAAAATTGTCAGCCAGCCGAATGGAGCGGTGATCGCAAACATCACGTAAGACCACCAATGAAACCATTCAAAGAAATAGTTCGGGTGGCGTGAGTAACGCCACAATCCAAGATCGCAAACTTCACCTCGATTTTCGGGGCGATTCCGGAAATTAGCCAACTGTTGATCTGCGATTGCTTCCCCACAGATCGCAACGATCCAAACCGCAATGCCAATTCCGTCGACCCATGAAAATGGAGATGCGTTAACGCCCGCTGCGAGCAAGGGCAACGCAAATAGGAAACAACCGAGTCCCTGCATTTGATAGAACTTGAACATGCGAATCTGAGCCTGCGATCCCCACTTCATTTTCAATGCGACGTATCTAGCGTCCTCGTCATGGGATCGCCAGCGGATGAAAAGGTAATAGCTTAATCGGAGAGCCCATAGGGAGATCAGTAATCCTCCTATCCAGCGCCGAGTCGGATCTCCAGAGGTGAAAATAGAGAAGAAGACAGCGACGATCGCGACTGTTGCGCCCCAGAATACATCGACCACTCCAGAGTCATTGATCTTGAACTGAATCAGCCAGTAAACGGTGAACAGAATGATGGGAATTGCGAGCCCAATCAGAGATAATTGAATTAAGTCCAAGGCAGATATTGGGGTGAAAATAAGTTTGTTTGGCAGAGACTTTGGTTGGAGGGATTCAGTGCCGTTTCCCTAAAAAACTGGCGTGGAATCAGTGATTCCCACACACCGACGCCCTTCCCGCAAGATTTTTATCGAGGCAACCGAGAAAACGTTCACTGAGTTATATTTTATGGTTGATAAAAATGGTATCCGTCAGTCACGAAGTAGCGATTGGTTTCAGATCGGGCAAACGCTTTTGGATTGATAATAAGCGGCTATTGTGCCTTCGACTAGATTTTGTAGGCTGTTGGGCAATCCCAGCAAAATGATTGTTAAGTGATTGGGTATTTGTTGTTTCGGTTCTCACGCCCCCATTGAGTGTTGCAATAATGTCAAAAGTTGAATTAGAAGATCCTAATTACGTGGCGCTCTGCGAGCACAATCGGGAAACGGGGTATTTGATTTCAACCGCGGCGCTTTTGGAGTGGGACCAACAGACTAAAATGCCTGCATTGGCCAGTGAGTATCGCTCCGAGCAAATAACACATCTCGCAGGACTCATCCACGAACGAAAGACCGATCCCCGTATCGGTGAATGGCTTGATCAACTTGCGCACTCACCGCTGGCGAAAGATCCTGAGAGTGACTCGGGGGCGACGATTCGAATCTTAAAAAGAGAATATGAAAAGAGGATTAAGCTTCCTGCAACGCTAGTGATGGAGTTAGCGCGTGCCGCATCAGTTGGGCAGACCCAGTGGGTGGCGGCTCGGAGAGACAATGATTTTGATGCGTTTGCGCCGCAGCTAAAGAAAATTTTTGAATTAAAGAAATCCGAAGCAGAGGCAATTGGCTACCCGGAGGTGCCGTACGATGCGTTGCTTGACGAATACGAGTCAGGTGCAAGGACATCTGACGTTGCTGGGATTCTCGAGGCGTTGCGGCAAGAGTTGGTTCCGCTGGTTGCTGAGATTCAAGCATCCAGCTATCGGGCGCCTGTTGATATTCTCAGCCGAAAATATCCAATTGATCATCAGCGTAAATTAGGGCGAATCGCATCCGAAAAGATTGGGTTCGATTATCAACAAGGCCGGTTGGATGTAACGCATCATCCGTTTTGTACTGAATTGGGACCGAGTGATTGCCGAATTACAACGCGGTACGACGAAAACTTTTTTAGCGGTTCATTTTTTGGAACGCTCCATGAAGCGGGGCATGGGATATATGAGCAAGGACTGAGAGCGGAGTACTATGGTTTGCCGCCCGGTAAGTTTTGCAGCCTTGGTATCCACGAGTCTCAATCGCGTTTGTGGGAAAACCTAGTCGGTAGACGATTCAGTTTTTGGCAATATTTCTATCCGCAAGCTCAACGTTTATTTAAGGATGCATTGGGGGATGTGTCTCTCGATGATTTTTATCGCGCGATCAATCATGTGGAACCATCGCTGGTTCGAGTTGAAGCGGATGAGGCGACCTATAACCTACACATCATCATTCGGTTTGAGTTAGAGCAGGCAATTATCAATGGTGAACTCGATACGGATGATCTTCCGGAAGCGTGGAATGAAAAATATAGGCTTTATCTGGGAATTGAATCACCTGAAGTTGCGAACGGGGTTCTTCAAGATGTTCACTGGAGTGCCGGGTTGGTCGGCTATTTCCCGACCTATTCGCTTGGCAATCTCTACGCGAGTCAAATTTTTGATGCAGCTTCCGAGCAATTGGGAAGTCTTGACACCCTGTTCCAAGAGGGGGATTTCTCCCCTCTTAAGAACTGGTTGAACGTGGAGGTGCATCGGTATGGTCAGTGTTTGTCGGGCCCGGACTTAGGAGAGCGGGTGACCGGAAAGCAGCTTTCCCATGAAGCGCTGATGAATCATCTCAAAGAAAAACTCGTTCCGATTTACGGCTTATAGCGATTAGGACAGAGGATACCGAAAACGTGTCGGTTCTAATTGAAAGCCGTCTGAATTACAGTTAGAGTTGGAGAGTCGTCGCACTTGACAAACGTGGGCGAATTTTCTGGGGTGCCGATTAGGGGCGCTGATTAACTGAAGTTGAATTAGGATTGCTTAAGACCGTTTTTTATTTTGTGAATGAAGTATGGATACCCCCAACCAAGCATCTCCGGATTCATCGATTCTCGGAAATTGTCCGAGTTGTGAGGGGTTGGTTCGTGTTCCCGTAACCTCCGCTGCTGATTCCAAAGTGCGTTGTCCCCATTGCAGTAAGGAATATCGGCTTAACGAGATTTTGGACGAATCGGTTCCTATTCTCGAAATCGTTGAAGAAACCTCTGAGCCTTTTGACGCACCGCTTGAATTGGAAGAACCAACCGTCATCCAGCAAGATGTTTTTGTAGTCCCCTCTCAGTTAGCTGAAGGGGCGAGACGTAGGCGGAAACGCCGCTCGGGCAGTGAGCATTCAGACGGCAGTTCCGATTCGAGACGTCAAAAAGGTGGGCGGGGAGCGTCACGAGAAGATAAAAGATCGCGCAAAAGGTCACGTTCAGAACGAAATTCACAACACAGTTTACGAGGGCAAACAAGAACCTCGAGGACGGCAAAAAATCCTGCCATTGAGTTCGTTAAGGTGGTTGCTGGCGGTTTGTTGGCAATTCCAATCGCTTACGCAATCGTCTTGTGGGCGTTTAATAAAGATCCTTTAAACGTAGGACCGAAAATTAGCGAGTATGTGCCGGTTGTCATTCCTGCAGATTTTCAGATGGATCTGAAAAGTGGTTTCCATGCAGACGATTAGAATGTCAGCGCGATCCGATCTGGCTTTCATTCTGTTTTTTAGTCGGGCAATTTTCAATATTAATGGTCAGCGTTAGAGCCAACGTTAAACTCGTTCTCAGTAAACACGGTTCCTCTTAGCTAATAAAAGGACAAGCCTCGGATTTTGAAAATCAAGAAACGGGGCGAGGTATCGCGAGTGGGTTTGCTGCCGCGATTGACTGATCGGTGAAACTCTTTGCTGAAATGTTCGCGTGAGTTCCCCGTTGCTCCTTTTAACTTGATCAGTCTGGAAACTGGGGCGGTGTCGCCCGTTTGCCGGTAATACCCTGATGTTTGTCGCAACCGGTATGGTGTTGATGCCTTTTCTCATCATTTCATGTAGGAAAAACGCATCATATTACCATTGGGTGTGGTACGTTTTGCCAGCTTATATCAGCGGGGAATCCGCGTGTTTCTATTCGCTGCGCTCAAACTAGTGACGGATCGGTTAGTCATGAGATTACAATCGAAAAAAACTTACCTTCGTCTAAGACGCACGTTCTCGGTCGTCGGAATTCTCTTATTGCTAGTTTGCTTTCAGAATGGTTGTTCATCTTTAAGAGTACCTGCCATTGATCCGTCGGGGACTCGGATTTTCAAACAGGGTGGAACTCCATTACTTACCCCACGTTCTGCTCAAAACAATGCAGGAAGTTTTAGCCAGATAGGTCAGCCAGTTGGGGGTGTTCCGGCGTATCAACCGCGGCCGTTTACGACGCCAACAGTAGTTACCCAGCCGCAGATGGGATTAAGCCAGCCGACAGTCGGCCCAGCATTTCGTCAACCAGCTACTCCGCCGCGTTGCGACGGGACGGGGGCAGTAAAAGTAAAAAAACAGCGAAACGTTCCGGATGTCAGCGGCTGGAAAACCCCCGGGCAATCGGGGAAAATTGTGATTACGCCCTCGCGAATTGTCGCGCCTGTGGGAAGCGAAATAGTTGTCCTGGCAGGTTTGTGTGGAGACGATGGGTTTTTCGTCAAAAATCAACCGCTCGAGTGGATGCTATCCAACAACAGCGTAGGAGAAATGATAGAGGTTGGCGGGAATCATCATCCCAAGTTTAATAAATTGATTCCTCCGGCTTCCAAAAAGATTAGTGGCCAGTATGCAAAAGGCCGGACCAGTCTGAAACGAATGGTCTTAACGCGAGGTACCCCTACGCCTGCGGATGATATTAGCTTAGCGAAGGGGCAAACCTTTGTAAGTTTATCATCTTCGTCACCGGGGACTAGTTATGTAACGGTGGTGGCTCCAAAATCGGAGGGGTGGGACAAACGAAGGGCTTCAACGGTCGTCCATTGGGTAGACGGCCAGTGGGCTGTTCCTGCTCCGGTTCAGGCAACTGCGGGAACCGTCCAGTCGCTTGCGACGGTGGTGAGTAGTGCAGATGGAGGTGGAGTGAAAGGTTGGGAGGCACGGTACAGTATTGTCGGCGGCGCCCCCGCAGAATTTGCCCCTGCCGGATCTCGGGCAGCCACGGCGACCACTGACGCGAATGGAAAAGCCATTGTTCAAATCCGTCAGCCCGCAGGACAGCTGGAGCCGGGAACCACCCAGGTTAGGGTGGATATTGTTCGCCCGCCTATTTTCGGTGAATCTGAATTGGTCGTTGAAAGCGGAATTACGACCGTTAATTGGAGAGCCCCGGCACTTACGATACGGGCATTCGGACCCGAGAGAGCTGAAAGTGATTTGCCGTTTGAATACACCGTAGAAATCACGAATCCCGGTGATCTAGTCGCTCGTGATGTAGTTCTAAAAATGAAGAACTTAGACTCCGGAGTGAATTACATCTCGAGCTCGCCAACTCCTCAGCAGTATGCAAATACTTATCAATGGAATCTGGGAGATGTCGCTCCTGGTGAAAAACCAAAGCAAATTAAGGTTCAATTGAAATCAAATAAGCTCGGGAGTGTGGGAGCCTTCTTTGAGGTTTCCAGTGAAACTGATCGGCTAAAAACAGAGGCGCCCGTTCAAACTGAGATCATCCAGCCATGCCTTAACGTGAGTATAAACGGGCCAGTTGAGGCGGTTGAAGGTGAGAGTATTTCATTAAATTTAGGCCTTGAGAATCGTTGCGGTGAAGGACTGGCTAATGTGAAGGTTGCGATCAAGTGGCCGAATTCGTTTGCCCGACTAAATACTGCTAACGCCCAGGGGGTGGCAGAGTTTGAGAATTCATTTATGCCCGCTGCTCAAAAGGACAATTTACCAACGCTAACGTTTCAGACGCGAGCTGCAGGTAAGCACTGCTTCGAAGTTGAGGTTACTGCCGACGGAGTACAGACAATTAAAAAGTCTTATTGCTTGACTGTTAAACCGAAGGCGGGTGGCTTGTCAAACGGTTTAACTCCCCCGCAGGACAATGCGAATAATCAATTGCAATTGAGACTCGAATTAGGCGATAAAGTTCAAGCAAAAAAATGTCTTGTAACGGCTACCATTACCAACACGTCGAATGCGGACGCAGACAACTTTACCTTGACGAATCGATTTTCAGCAGATGTGAGTGCTGAAATGCTGAAACCACAACAGGCACTGCGAATTGATCAGGTAAATGCAAATAAAGAGTTCTTTTATTCGATTCCTCGGATTCCGGCGGGGCAATCGTACGCCATTACTATCGCCTACGCCGTGGATCCATTTAAACAACCGCAGAGCAATAAAAGCTTGTTCGCTATCACATCCTCAGCGGGGACAAACATCAGTCAGGAAATTGAGCTGGATTTAAATTGATGCCAGCCTCAAAGGCTTTTTCTTGCACGTGATTATGAAACAAAAGTGCGGTTAGCCGATGTCAAACGAAGTGCGTTTTACATGGCCCGAGACATAGATGTCGTTGTCAATTTTCTCGATACTCATCTTCGACAGTTCTGTCGCACTATTCAGATTGTCTATTCCGAGGCCTTCAACGGGAGACAGTGCTTTACTCCCTCCGACGATTTTTGGGCCGATGAAAATATGCACTTCATCGATTTCTCGCATGGTGTGAAGAGAGCCAAGGAGTTTCCCTCCGCCCTCGACTAGGATATTGGTCATGCCAATTTTGGCAAAATGCAACAAGAATTCTTTGAGCCGATCGTCAGCCGACTCAAATTTAGAATTAAGAACTTCACAACCAGCGGCTTTGAGGTGCTTGCAATTCTGAGGGTCGGCTTCAGGCCCGACTGCAATGATCGTTGGATAGGATTTAGCTGATAATGCCAGTTGTGATTTTGGAGATAGCCGGGCTCGGGAATCAATTACAATTCGTGCTGCATCACGACAGCCCTTTGGACGGGCGTTGAGCATTGGGTCATCAGCGATTGCAGTGCCGATGCCAACCATAACGCCATCCACACGTCCCCGAATTTGATGAACAATCTCGCGTGAGGTTGAATTTGAGATCCACTGACTATCTCCCGTGGAAGTAGCTATTTTTCCATCAAGCGTCATCGCCCACTTTGCGATGATCCATGGTTTGTGTTTTTGAGTCCATTTCAAATAGGGAGCAAGTATCTCTCGGGCAGATTCGGAAAGCACGTCGATCGTTACTTCTATTCCAGCTTCTTGCAACTGTCGGATGCCCTTTCCAGCGACGAGGGGATTGGGATCCTGGTGGGCTACCACCACTCGCGAAATTCCTGCACTGATGAGTGCCTCAGTGCAAGGTCCTGTTTTGCCTGTGTGCGAGCATGGTTCGAGAGTGACGTAAGCCGTTGCACCGTTTACGCGATGCGAATTCGATTGGTCGACCGATGCGATGGCATTGACTTCAGCATGGGGACCACCAAAAGACTCGTGGTAACCCTTGCCAATTATTTCATTCTGAGCAACGACGATGCACCCAACCATCGGGTTGGGCTCCACCCTGCCCTGCCCTTTGAAGGCTTCATTAATGGCAAGCTGCATGAAATGTTGGTCTTCACTGGGCATGGCTTGTGCTTGTTGTTTGCGTGCAGCGCCCTTCTAACGACACACGGGTAGTGGACAGAACGCACGGATCACTCTGATGAATCAACTGTCGAGCTCAGTTAGTTTTCCGCTGGAATCAGAGAAAGAATCGACGGGAGCTCCCATCTTATCGAGCATGGAGACATAGAGGTTGGTCAAGGGCGTGCGATTCCTAAATCGTATGAAACGTCCCGTTTCAATGGTTCCCCCTCCTCCACCAAACATCATGATCGGAAGATTGTCGTGGGCGTGTGAGTTGCCATCAGCAATTCCGCTACCGTACATGACCATGCAATTGTCCAGTAAAGTGCCGTCTCCCTCTTCGATGGAGTCAAGTTTTGAGATGAAATGATTGGCCAGGCTCATATGGTATTGATTGATCTTGCTTATCTTCTGTTGCTTTTCACGCGAATTGCCGTGATGGGAGATGGTGTGGTGACCTTCGCGAATTGAAAGGTTTCGGTAGGCGCGATTCCCCCCCGCATTGGTATACATGAAGGTCGAGATTCGTGTCGTATCGGACTGAAAGGCAAGTACCATCATGTCGAGCAAAATTTTAACATGCTGTGAATACTCAGCGGGAACTCCAACGGGGCGAGGGAAATCGGAGTGGTCGTCTCCGGAGGACTCTAGCTTGTCGGTGGTGGCGAGACGCCGTTCGATATCCCGAACCGCATACAAATACTCATCGAGTTTTCGGCGATCCTGTTGGCCCAGATAATTACTGAGGGATTTTGCTTCACCACGAACAAAATCCAAAATACTTTTGCGACCTGAGGCTTGTTTGGCTTGTGCTCGCATATTTTCAATTTCATCAGCTGAACCAAACATTCTGGAAAACACCGCTGCCGGATTGATTTCTTTTGGTAACGGCGAGGTCTCGGTTCGCCAGGAAATATTTGAAGTGTAAAGGCAACTGTAGCCCGAATCGCATCTTCCCCCGGTCGAACTTCCTTCAGTTCCCAGTTCAAGAGATTTTAATTTTGTGAGATGTCCAATTTTTTCAGCCGCGATCTGGTCGACTGAGGTTCCATTTTTAATGTCATTGCCATGTGTCTTTTTGGGATGCGCACCTGTTAAAAATGAAGCGACGGACCTGGCATGATCCCCTCCTCCGTCACCCAGTGCCTGGGCGCCGCGTAATGAAAGTCCTGAAAAGATATTCATTTTCTCTCGGTGAGCGGCGACGGGTTCCATGATCGACTGAAGTTTGAAATCACGATCCCCACGTCCCTGAGGGATCCAGTCCGGCATATGCATGCCGTTGGGAACGTAAAGGAATGCCATCCGCACTGGCGGTTTCGTGGACGCTACGCGATTGGTTGTGTGGGCGAGCAAAGGTGCCGGGTGTGTCATGGCTTCCAGCCAAGGTAACGCAAGGGAAGTCCCTAGGCCACGGAGCACGGTGCGACGCGAAATCTGTTTGCCCATTTTTTGAATCCTATAGAAGATTACTCTTCGGTAGCGAGAGCTGGCGGACCTGTTCGTTTAATAAACGGGTCACTCGTTGCAATTGCGATTATCAAATCAGAAAAACGGTAGCCCTCTGTTTCGATCTCCTCAATTATTTTATCGACTGAACAATCGTCAAAATACTCTAAACCTCGGCCGAGCGCATAAATTAGCATTTTTTCAGTCATGCATCTTACGAACTTATCCCTCATATTCGTTTTTACGGTTCTTTGGAGCTCGATTGCCCCCGTGAAAAGCGTCCCGTCCGGCAGTTCACCTGAGGGGTCGATCGTACTGGTTTCATCGACGTCTCGCCATTTTCCAACGGCGTCGTAATTTTCCAAAGCAAATCCGAGTTGATCCATTACTTTGTGACAGACGGCACAAGCAGGGTTGGCGCGGTGCTGTTCCATTCGCTGTCGAAGCGTTCCCTTCAGTTCCGCTTGATCTTCTAACTGCATGGCCGAAGGATCGGGAGGGGGCGGTTCTTCGCCAAGGAGATTTTCAAGAATCCACTTGCCACGTTTTACCGGCGAAGTGCGGGTCGGGTTGGAAGTGAGTGTTAGCACGCTTGCCTGCGTCAGTAATCCGCGGCGACCGTATTTCGACATCGATACCTTGCGAAAATTTTCTCCGCGAACGCCAGGTACCCCATAATGTTCGGCGAGACGTTGGTTAATGAAAGAACTTTCTGAATCGAGGGCGTCGAGAATGCTTGCATTGCGTTTGATTAGATCGGCAAATAGAAGCTTGGTTTCGGTTGCCATGTCCTGTTGCATTTCAAGGTTGAAGCCCGGAAATAAATCGGGATCGGGTTTGAAATGTTCCAAATGACCGAGTTGGAGCCATTGCTCTACGAAGTTTTCGACGAGTGCATTTGCCTTGGGGTCTTTTAGCATGCGGACAATTTGGCGTTGGTATTCGGCAGGGTTGGAAAGTTCGCCGCGCGCGGCCAGCCGAAACAGTTCATTGTCGGGCATTGAACTCCAAAGGAAATAGGAAAGGCTCGTGGCAAGCTCGAAATCGTTTAAGTTCCTTGTTTCCCCAATCGAAGTCGGAGCCTCGACCTTGTACAGAAAATAAGGTGAAACAAGAACCGCTTGAAAAGTAAATCTAAGTGAGACTTCGAACCCCTGTCCTTCTTTGCGGGACTGATCATAGAGTTTCATAATCCGATTTAATTCGCCTTGAGTCGCGCGACGGCGATAGGCACGTGACATAAAAAGATTGAGTACTTTTTCAGCCTCGACGCGTTGTGTTGCCGAATCACTGGGTGAAGTGGGAATTAACTTCAGGTGTGTTTTTGGAAGAGCACCGTTTGGCCCAGTCACTTCAGCGCTTACAACATAAAGATTGCGATCGCCTTTGTTAGGTTCATAGAAATCATTGAGAAAGGAAATTCCAAGCTGATTCTCCCCTTTTTTTAATCGCACCGCGACCGTAAACGTATCCGGTTCCTCTCGAGTCGCTCTGACGGTTTTTGTACTCGAGCCTTTTCCATTGACCGCAATGCCCATCTTGACTGATTCGTCGCCCCACTGATTGCCATAGGCGACTATTGTTAATTCATATTTGCCAGATTCCGTGATTTCGAGCGGGTATGAAATCGTGCCGTTAGTTGAAAGTACATGCTGAGATTGGAAGGGGCGAGAACCGTTTGTTTTTTTGAAATCGCTTCCAGAGATCGTTGCTTTAAATCGCGGAACGGAAGGGTCGACGATTGCAGAATTTGTGATTTCCTCAGCGGCTTGGAGGTATTTCTCCATTAAGATCGGGGGGAGCGACAAAACGTCGGCAATGTTGTCGAAGCCATATCCCACATCGTCCCCAGGAAATTGCTCGGCGGGATCGTAATTAATTCCAATTAAGTCACGAATGGTATTTTTGTATTCCGTCCGATTCAATCGGCGAATGGTGACACGCCCCGGGTTAATCTCGGTGCAATCGACACTGTTCAATAGGTTATCGATCCAATCGAGTAAAACTCGATGTTTATCGTCCGGTAGCGGAGGATCGTCTATTGGTGGCATCTCTTTGGCGGCTACGCGAACAACGACCTTTTGCCATTTTTTACGTCCATTGAGAAGCTGGTCCAGGGTGGCGAATCCCTCGAGATTAAAGTCTGCTTCCGCACCGTCCCCCCAGTGGCAATCTCCACAATATTGCTTAAGCGTGGGCAGTATTTGCTGCGTGTATTGTCTCTGGATGGCTCGCAAGTCATCCTTGTTGTCCGGAAACTCAAAAAGACTTGCATTCCATTCCGAAGATTCATCTGGACGGCTGAGCGTTGAGACGGACCCCGTATTGGCCAATAAAATCCAACTTGAATTAGCAATAAAAATGAGGCAGGCGAAAATTTTTAGTTTGTTTTTCATGAACGGTTCAAGGAAAGTTTGTCCGTGTGGAAGGGTTCCCGCCAGCTCACAAGTCTAGCAATTTAGCCCCGTATTGGGCACCTTTGAATCCTTAAAGCCAACGATAACCCACAAAGTTTAACCGTTGGAATGTCACAAATGTCCGGCGAAATGAGGGGGTATTTGCAAAAAAAACCGCCTAAAACGCATTTTTTGGGCAAAAATCGGGGTTTTGCCCGTGTTTTTGGGTAATGCTGTATTGAATTATTGGGCTAACTAAGTCTAATTTCCGCGTCGCGTAATTCGGAAGAACTTGTTTTCCCCGAGTTTCCGAGTTTTTAAATCCAAAACCTACACTCATTGGAGGCATCGTCTTATGGCGAAAAAGACTGGCCCAAAAGCCCCGACCAAATCAGAAATCATGAACAACATGGCTGAAGCAACAGGTCACACGAAAAAAGAAGTCGCAGCTTTTTTTGAAGCTTTAACATCTGAAATCGCAAAGAATTGCCAGGCTGGTGGGCCTGGTCAGTTCACGATTCCCGGTCTTTGCAAAATTGTCGTTCAAGACAAACCTGCAATGCCTAAGCGTGAAGTAAGAAACCCTGGAACAGGCGAAATGGTTTGGGCCAAGCCGCGACCAGCTCGACAGGTCATCAAGGTTCGGGCGCTCAAAGGTCTTAAAGACATGGTTAGCTAGAACCATAAAGCTCTGAGAGAATGGGAATCGAAAAGACCTCAGTTATTCGAATTTCAGGCTCTAAACTCAATGCATTGAAAACCGTCGGAAATTCCGGCGGTTTTTTTTATTGAAATTCCCTAGTATTTGTTGGGACGGTCGACTGTGATTCGTAAGCCAATTTTCCGAGCAATTTAACGCAAACGTTGAGATTTCCTTTTCCATCCTCTGGAAATCAAGGCGTTTTCGTTCCATTATAAGACCACCGCTACGAGTATTCCTCTGAAGTGCGAAGTCGTTTTGGCGTCTTTTGTTAAGGTTTAGGTTACTCGGGTGTGATTGTTCATTCGCATTCCATTATCCCGGATTTGTATTCCATGCCGAAATTTTCTGATCGTGCGCAAACCCTGCCCGCTTCACCCATTCGAAAACTTGTTCCTTACGCTGAAAAAGCGAAATCAAAAGGAATCAAGGTATTTCACCTCAATATTGGGCAACCGGATGTGGAAACCCCGCCGCAGTTTTTTGAAGCCATACAGCGAGCCGACTTGAAGGTTCTAGCCTATAGCCATTCCGCCGGAATTGAGACGCTCAGAGATCAGATCAGAGCTTATTATGGGAAATTAGGGCACGAGTTGGCTGAGGATCAAGTAATCGTAACCACGGGTGCCTCAGAGGCTCTGAATTTCATTTTTACAGCGATCATTAATCCGGGCGACGAAGTCATTGTCCCCGAGCCATTTTACGCAAATTATGTATCGTTTTCGTTAGGCAATGACGGTGCCGTGGTACCGGTGACGACTTCGATTGAAAGCAATTTCTCCCTGCCCTCAATCGAGGATTTTGAAAAGAAACTTACGGCGCGAACACGCGCGATTCTGATTTGTAATCCGGGGAATCCGACAGGAATACTCTACCCTCGCGAAGCACTGGAAGAGTTGCGGGCATTTGCCAAGCGAAATGATTTATTTTTGATCGCTGATGAGGTTTATCGAGAATTCGCGTACGACTCCAATGTCCATCATTCGACGCTGGGCCTCGAGGGTTTGGAAGAAAACGTGATCGTTGTCGACTCGATTTCGAAACGATTCTCAGCTTGCGGAGCTAGAATTGGCTGCGTTATTTCCAGAAATACAGAACTAATGGATGCCATGCTCAAGATGGCTCAGGCGAGGTTATCTCCCCCAACACTCGGGCAATTAGGCGCCGCCGCGGTTTACCAGCTTCCCTCCGAATATTATGAGAGTGTGGTGGGCGAGTACGCTAAGCGTCGGGATTTGCTAAAGGCATCTTTGGATCGAATCGAAGGGGTGGTTTGCCCGGAGATCAACGGAGCGTTCTACGCAATGGTCCGGCTGCCCGTGACTGACTCCGAAGATTTTTGTCGCTGGATGCTGGAAGAGTTCTCACACGAAGGTGCAACCGTCATGATGGCCCCAGGCTCCGGTTTTTATGCAAGCCCGGAGCTAGGCCACAATGAGGTAAGAATCGCGTACGTGCTCAATGAGGACGATCTGAGTTCCGCAATGGCCTGCCTCGAGGCAGGTCTCAAGGCCTATGTGGCTAAAACTTCCTAGGCGAGGCCGCCTGTGAATGCGGGTCAGCGAATTACCGCACGGAAAACGAGGAAAATTAAAGAGAATTTGGCTGGTGGTTCTGATGCCGCCGCGGTTATTTCTTTTTTTCTGTTTCCTCGGATTTGCTTTCCGTCGTTTCCTTCTTTTCGGGGGAATTTTTGTCAGGCCCCGTCAATTCGAGCGTCGCCTTTGGCGGTTGTTCAGCGGCTTTCTCAGACGCGTTTGTTTGGGGATTTTCGGTAGCGGGAGGTTTCGGCGCGGTCTGGTCGGTGGGCTCATCTCCAATGTCCAGATCTTGTTTTGCCGGCATGTCGTCGCCGATATCTCCTCCCGATTCTGAGTCCCCATTTCCCTGACGTCCGGATCGACGTTCTTCGATGTCGTCGGTTGTGGGGATCATGTCATCTGCAAAACCGTTCTCGGCTCGGTAATCGACAAATGACTGCAGCGGGAAATCATCCGGCCATTCGCGATTGGTGACGTTTAGCATATCCTGATATTCTTTGACGGCATCGATCAGTTGATCTGCAAAGGCCCCATCTTTGAGTTCCGGATAATCGTCAAGAACCTCCGACCATTTGCTAAAGGCGGTCAAGTATAACGAAATGGCTCCCTGATTCGTGATCGACTTTGTTTTCGTTTTGTAGTCAAAGTCGTATTCATCGTCGTAGATTGATTTACGCCACATTTCTCTCGCGTCAAAAAGCGACTGCCGAGCGGCGATGGTCATCTGGGTTGACTCGGATCGGTTGCGAGCTTTCCAGTATCGATAATTGATGGTATTCGCACTCTTATCCGAGGTGCGGATTTGCTCCAGAAGTCTTTGGATTTCGAGTGCCGCCCGATCCGCTTTTGTTCTGTCTTCTTCTTTTGCCTCACGGGCGATCGTTAAATCGAGACCCATGGCATTGTCATTCAGGAACCTCGCAATACCTCTTGCGAGTGCATTTTCCTCATCGTTCCTTTCCGCTGGATCCATCGCCATTACGGCTTTCTGAGAATCGGTGAGTTTGGCTTCGTCCATGAGGTCTTTCATGATTTCCGCACGAGTTCCGGGGGGAACGAGTTCATCAATAATTCTTCGTTCTGCTTCAATATCGCTTTCGTAGTCAGCGATCTTTTCGAGCGAAATGGTAATTCCCTGGGTGTTAGAGATTTCCTCGTTACCATAGCCCGTCCACTCATCGCTGGCCTCACGCCAAACTTCCTGAATGATCTCGTCCGAACGAAATTCTTCCTGGAGTGCGAGACCCTGATTACGTAATTGGGCGGGGCGATACATGTAAAACATCATGTCTGGTTCACGCTGCGGGCAGCTATCTTTTTCGACCATGTCCCGCGAGTAGGCGTACCACTGATAAGCCATTTTCCAGCTGTCAGGGCCATAACTAAGTTGGTCGTAGAGATCAGGCGCAATGTGAGTCGACATCTCTTGATGGAATTCAGTGTCTTTGCGGAACATCCGACGAAAAGAGAGTTTCTCGTCCGACTTTCCCATTTTGTTGCCAGTGAAGAAGCCTAATTTGCTTGGCATTCGATGGTCGCGTTTGTTAAAGGGCATTCCCTGTTTGAGAAATGCGAGACCTTTTTTGACCCAGCTGTATCGGTATTCGTAATCGTCGAACTCCATCGACACGTTGTAGGCTAGATTGTGTGCTTGGTATTCCCATACTTTGACAAAGTTCGGTTGGATTTTGGTAAGTGCCTGAAGAGTCGAAGCGAGTTTGTCATAGTTCTCCTTCTTCTTGTGATCCATCGCCTGCATCCAAAGCATATTAACGGCGACGCCACGAAGTCCCAGCGATGCGAGTTTCATCGTTTCGCTGGCCGGGTCGATTTCGGACATCTTCGCCTGAGAGAGATTATTCTTTTCTCGGAGCATGGATAGCACGCCCCCTGCGTCATTGATTTCACCTTCTGCAGTTCGTGTTTCTGGACGCGAAACTAACGAAAGCGGAATCAACAAAGCGCCAATGCAGGCGATGTAAACGATTTTACGAATGAATGGATTGGAATTATTCATTTGGCGATTTCTCGTGTTTTGAGTGCAAAGTAACCGAGGATGGTTAATCCGGCACAAAAGCCTAGGGTGATTGTAAGTGCGACCAGAATTCGGTCACTGTCAATCGCGTAGCCGTAAGTTAGAAACTCTGAAAAATTTAATTGATTGAAGTTCGGCGCCAAATAGGTCATGGCATTTAATAGTTGTACGATCAATTTATCTAATTGCTCAACAACGGTCTGAGTAACGCCGGTGTCGAGATCGAGGATCATGTTTTTCTGGGTTACCACTCGGATCAGAGATTCGATTGGCCCGCCACCCTCGTGCGACGCGAGTGTCATTTCCCGAATGAAAGCAGTAAAGAAACCAATGATAATCATCACGGAGGTGCCCAGCATCGCAATCGGGGCACTGACGAAGGTGCTGAACGCAACTCCCATCGAGATGATGATCATCATCTGACACCAAATCCCGATATAGCCTTTAAAAAAGTTCACCCAGTAAACTTCGTCCTGGGCCCGGAAATAAAGGTCGGCTTTGGCAACGCCGAGATACTGATTGTAATCACGACAAGTCAAATTCAGCTTCAGTTTTCCATTCTCACCTGCGAAGTCATCAAACAGATCATACTCACCTTGTTCTAAAAGTTTTCCATCGGGAGCAATTTTCTTGCCGAGAATCTTACGCGAAATGGGCAGCGTCTGAACGGAATATTCATTTGTCTCAAAGTCGATTACTTCCGAAACAAATTTTGGATCTAACTCGTTGGGAACGCTTTCGAACTGAATACCTCCGGTGACTCGTTTTTCAACGTCTGCCTTGTAAGTTCGAAACACCCCCAGTGTCATCTCGATCGGAATGACATCGTTAACCGGGAATTTGCTCTCTCTGAAATCTTCGAAATCGAACGTCGCTTTTGAAAGAGAGAAGCGAGCCATCGCATTCCCTCCGTCCACGTAACCACGGTACTCCCACTCTTTTCCGACATTTAGCCCCTTTTCCTTGAGGTTACCTTGGCGGTCATAGAATGCGAGTGACTCTCCATAAATGGGGACTCTCGCGCGGAAGTAGCCAACGGCCGGTCCCAGTGAAATGACACCATTGCTGATACTGACTTCATGTGTATGGCCACCAAACGGGATACAGACAACACGTAGGTATTTAATCGATCCGTTGGGAAGTTCCTCTTGTTCAAGAATATTGGATGTGATTCTCGGAGGCGGAGAGTTTTTTTCGCGGATGTCTTCGATCAACTCAATTCGATGGTCGTGCCCTGAAACCTTATTCGTAACGGCTTCCATGATCGCATTGTCAGATACCCGCCGTCCGGTAATTCGGGATATTTTGTCGTCAGGGATCGTTGCGAATGAAGCAATGGTTTGAGTTTCTCCCACAATCTGGTGATCGTGAGACAGGCCTCGCCAGACAAAGAAGAAACTAATAATGCCCATTACTGCCAACAAGGCAGTACAAAGAGCACCGAATCCAATAATTCGCCCAAGGACAATCTCGGTTGACCGAACCGGTTTGGTTACAACCGTGTAGATTGTGCGATTTTTGATATCTTCGGGAAGGCTAAACGAGCTAATCAACATGCCCATTAAGAGCACCAGCATCTGCGTTCCCCATAGAACGAAGTTGATATAGATTTGATCCGGATGTTCACCGCCAGTGTTCATGAACCAGCCACCAAACAGCAATGAAGCGGCAAAGATACCGAATGTCACTAAAATCACTTTTCGACGCAGTGACTCCTTAACGGCCAGTCTCGCGATGGCGACTGTTCGCCGCGGTGAAGTAAACAAGAAGTCTGGAACCGCTTGTCCAATAACCTGAGCAACGACGTAAAACGCCTCGAAGGGGCCATGTCGAAATGCAGCAATGAGGTAGCCTGCAAACACGCCCAGAAGGATAGCTGTCAGCACGATAAATCCAAATTGGACGATGCCGCTTGAGAGCCATTGTGAGTAAATTACAAAATCTTCGACAACCATGTTTGATTTTAATCCGTCGTCTGTTTGATTTGGGAGTGGGAACTACTTTGAAAAAGATCCGAGGAAGTTGTCCAGATAAAATACCAAGTTAATACGAGCGATATTCAATGCGGATCAACTAAAACCTATTCTTTCTGGTCGACACCAGCCGAGCGGTGTCCCGGACGCTGTTGACTCTCACGGACAATTCCAAGGAACAAGTCTTCGAGTGTGCTGGTCGGGTTCTCGACCGAGACAAGGTCGCCACCATGTTTTTTGATGACTTCAAGGATTTCTGTGTGGGCACTTTGAGGCAAGCCCTTCACTTTGATCTGTGTTTCTTCGCTGACCTTAAGGAGGCTGTCGACTCGGCCAAGTTCTTTGAGGTCGCCCTGGTAGAGAATTGCGATTCTGTCGCAAACGTCCTGGACATCGGCAAGCAGGTGAGAGCACATGACAATTGTCTTGCCCTGATCCCGCAGCTTGAGGATCATGTCCTTCATGTCGCGTGTACCGAGTGGATCGAGTCCCGATGTGGGTTCGTCGAGAAGAATCAGATCAGGATCGTTGATTAATGCCTGAGCAAGGCCGATCCGGCGGGTCATTCCTTTCGAGTACTCCTTCAGTTGTCGACGTTTGGCGTAGGTCAGGCCAACTTGCTCAATTAGTTCGGCTGTTCTTTCTTTCCGAATCTTGGCAGGCATGTCAAAAAGACGACCGTAGAAATCGAGTGTTTCCTCGGCGGTGAGGAATTTGTAAAGATATGATTCTTCAGGTAGGTAACCGATTCGCTCATTTTTTGTGACTTCGGTTGAATTCTGACCGAAGACTAACGCCCGCCCACTTGTCGGGAACAACAAACCGAGGAGCAGTTTAATTGTCGTAGATTTGCCCGAGCCGTTAGGCCCGAGGAGCCCAAAGATCTCCCCCTTACGAACTTCAAGGTCAAGTGCGTTCAGGGCACGAACTTTTTGACGCCCCCAGAAGTCGCGGTAGATCTTAGTCAAGTTCTGAGTTTCGATGACGATATTGGGATCGTAATCGGGGTTGGTTTGTTCTAGTTTTCCGGTTGCTTGTGGGGCTGTTTCCGTGGAAGTGTCGGCAGACATTGTGAACGGTTTCTCCGGTAAGAATTTGGTTAAATGAGGCTGTATTGTGGCCGGGAACGCATGTCTCCCGGAAAAATGGACGTTTATTTGTTTGATTTGCGGAGCGAGCCGTTCTCAAACAACAGATTGAATCGGAATCTATTGCTACGATTCGATATACGCCGCTACGGAATCGAAGGTTCAGGGAACGCGCAAGTCAACCAATCGACTCGGTTTCTCCCCCAATCAGCTAGATTATGACCTAAGAAAACCTCTGCGTCGGACAATTTTGGTCGGATTTCGAGGCGACTATGGATCAATCAGGTGAAAAATCGGACCTGAACCGTCATCTTACGCAATCCCCATTTTAAGTGCCTGTGATTTGATTCACCATGACTTATATGGAAAAAATCAAGTTAGTGGGCGTATGTCCTTCTCATAATTCATACAAACCGTTATCAAGAGGATTCGAGAGTTGCAGTGATTGGTTTCTGAAGGCGGCACTCGTATCAAATCGACGTTTTAACCGAAAAAATAGGCATTGTTTGACGCGATCGTTATGCACCATATCAACGTTGATCCTATCACCACGAATCCTATCAAAAGGGAACTTCCGAATTTGTTGGACGAACATCTTTCACGCCTCTACGAACGAATCAACTACGAAAGGCAGGATTCAGTAGATAACGAGCATTTCAAGCTTAATCAAATGCGAGAAATTCTCAGTCGTCTAGGCGAACCACATTCGAAATACCCCATCATTCATGTGGCCGGTACCAAAGGGAAGGGATCGGTGTCCAACATGATTGCGAGAATTTTGAGTGCAGCGGGAAAACGGACGGGGGTCTACACCTCGCCACATCTCGAATCGATCCACCAAAGAATTGAAATCGATGGGGAGTACATCACCGATGAGCAGTTGCTGGGAGTTTTTCAGCGTTTGGAACCCGTAATTCAGGAAATGGATCAACAAGCCGAGGCGACTGGGTCTAAGAAGTTGACTTTTTTTGAAATCACGACGGCGGCGGCGATCGAATTTTTCGCGAATCAGAATTGCGATGCCGTTGTACTTGAAGTCGGATTAGGCGGACGCCTCGATTCGACCAACGTTTGCATGCCCGTGGCGAGCGTCATTACCAGCATTAGCCTCGATCATACCAAGCAACTGGGGGATACCGTGGGAGAAATTGCTGCCGAGAAGGCGGGGATTATTAAACCAGGTGTGCCTGTGGTCAGTGGAACGGTTGAACCTGACGCAGCGAAAGTGATAGAAGAAATCGCCCAGGAAAGGCAATCTCCTTTAATCGTCTACGATCGTGATTTCAAAGATTGTTGTGTTGAAGGACCGGGGTTTCGAGTCTACGGTGAAATTAAGCTCGGTGAAACGAAACCTTCCTTTCTGCCAACCGCTCTACCTTTCAGTGTATCCGGGTTGCGACTGCAATTGTTGGGGGCACATCAGCGCCAAAATGCTTCGGTTGCGGTTGCTGTTATCGAAACATTAAACGCTTTTGGATGGGAAATTGAGGATGCGAGCATCCAGTCCGGTTTGTCAGTTGCCGGTTTGCCGGGACGCACTGAAATCATTCCAACCTCAGCGACGGTAATTCTCGATATCGCTCATAACGTCGCCTCGGTTAAGGCTCTGGTAAGTGCCCTGCAGTCTGACTTGCCCCAGTGGAGCAATGCTTCGATTCGTTCGTTGATTTTCGCAACCAGTCGCGATAAAGATGCGAAAGGAATGTTAGAGGAGGTGTTGGAGCATTTTGACCGCGTCGTATTGACACGTTACCAAGATAATCCGCGAGGGAGATGCGAACACGAGTTATTGAAGTTGGCGGAAGAAATTGCTGACGAAAGAAAGTCGTTAGGGCTGTTGGTTGCTGATTTTTTTGTAGAGTCAACGCCTGAATCGGCTTGGGCTTTTGTAAATCAGGAAACCGGTTTGGTAACGACTAGTGAGAAATCAGACGAAGAGAGAGCCAAAGAGCTTATTTGTATTGCCGGCTCAGCATTTCTCGTTGCAGAGCTCAGAAAAACCTGTATTGCAGCGCGTATCAAAGGTTGAGTTGTTTTGCTTTTTCACACAAACTAACGGGAAGCAGTTTTCGAATTGAGTTGTGAACTTACACTTGTAATTGCCTCAACTACAAAAATGATCTGTCGTTTAAGACAATCTGAATAACCATTGATGCCTCTGTTCGGCCGGCAAAATGTTATGAGAAAAATAATTACGATTTCCGCTCGTGAATATCGAGCGATGGTAGGCACGAAAGCGTTCTTATTCTCAATCATCATGATGCCGGTTTTGATGATGGGCAGTTTGTTTGCAATCGAATTAATGCGAAACGCAATTGAGGTTCATGATCGAAAAATTGCCGTTATTGATCACTCGGGTAAATTCGCCGAGCTTTTGATTTTGGAAGCAAATCGAAAGAACTTATCTATCGATCAAGGTCTGGAGCAAAGCACGGAAGAATCAGGTGAATCGGAGGAAAAGCAGGGGGATCTATTAGGGGGGGATTTTGATCGATACTTCTTCGAGAGAATCGATTCCCATGAGGCGACCGATGAACTGAAATTGGAACTGTCCGAACGGATCCGAGAGCAAGATCTATACGCATTTGTAGAAATTCCTGCGGAGGTGGGCAACGTTCAGAGCTCCGAGAAAATTCGTTTTTATTCACAGGATTCTAGTCTTTCCGTCGCTCGCAGCTGGGTTTCGAACATTATCAATACTTCGATCCGTGAGGAGCGATTTGCGACCGCCGGAATCGATCCTGACGCGGTGGAAGCCGCCAGTATTCCAATCGAAATTGTGGGGATGGGATTGGTGGATCGCAGTTTGGATGGTGGAGTAATTGCTGAAGAAGAAAATGATCCTATGAATGCCATTTTTCTTCCGATGAGCGTCATGATGATGATGTTTATGGTGATCTTTATGGCCGCACAACCCATGTTGGAGAGCGTGCTCGAGGAAAAATCCCAACGGATTGCTGAAGTGCTACTTGGGAGCGCTAACCCGTTTCAATTGATGTGCGGGAAACTTTTGGGGACGGTGGGTGGATCCCTAACGGTGTTTGTAATCTATATGATTGGTGCTTTTGGCTTGGCTTGTTGGCAAGGTTACTTGGATCAGGTTCCCTTCCACTTGGCTCCTTGGTTTATCGTCTTTCAAATTACGGGCGTACTTTTTTATTCCGCGATCTTTATGGCGATAGGTGCTTCGGTTTCGCAACTGAAAGAGGCGCAGTCGATGTTGTTGCCCGTCTGGATGTTGATGATGAGTCCGATGTTTGTGTGGTTGATGGTTGTCCGCGATCCACTTGGTGTCATGCCGACTTACTTTTCTTTCTTCCCTCCGGCAACGCCGACAGTCATGATGCTTCGCTTGGCAACGGGGCAGGCAATTCCATGGTGGCAGCCAGTGACATCCATTCTTATCATGACGTTGTCGACCATCTTGATTGTCATTGTGGCCGCACGAATTTTTCGAGTTGGAATTCTCTGGCAGGGGAAGACTCCCAAACTGGGTGAAATCCTCAAATGGGCTATTACGGGCTAAACGGGCTAAATTTTCCGTGCCTGTTAGGGGCTGCGATTGGATGCTCGCTTATTTAGACGAACCTGTTTCGATTTGTCGCGAAATCCACTCGATTGCTACGCCCTGAGGTGCTTGTTTCGCAATTAACGTCGGTCGAAGGTAGCGGACTTCCTGTCGCTGACCCGCAACGCGAAACCGATCACCTTTTTGAAGAATTGGGCGCGGTTCAGGCATTTCACCGAAGGCATACGTTCCAGCGGCTTGGCAGGGAAACCAAATCCCTTCTTGATTAGCACCCGTTAGGTAAAACTCAGGATAAGTATGGCCAGGAATCCATACGGCTCGGGCGGGGATTCCCTGAGCCCGGCAGATGGCGATAAATAATGAGGACAGTTCTTCACAGTCTCCATGTTTGACCTCTAAGGCATGTAGGCAGCTGTGGATTTGTTTGTCAAATTTATATTCAATGTTGTCCCGAACCCAGACGTAATTTTTTTCTACTTGAGCCCATGCGTCTAGCGATTCATCCTCAAGTTCACTGGCAATTGTCCGAATTTCTTTTGAGTTGCATTCAATGTAAGGGCTGGGTTTGAGGAATTGCTTGACGTTGCTCGGTATTTTGCCGCCACGTGTAAGTTTCGAAGTGTCTTCAGGACTCGTGATAAAGCTCTTTTTGATTTTGAATCGAATGACTGCTGTTTCCGGTGTGCCTGCTGTCATTTGATTGACTGAAAAAGAAAACTGTTGAGTGTGTTTGGTTGGGTTCTTAATACGGATTGCTCCCACGCCCTGTGATTTCTCTTGGGAAAGGATTTCGATTTCCTGTTCAGGCCATGACATTGGGATTGGGACGGTCGCTGTAATGCCCCGCGCATTGGTAGGTGAGGTTAATTTCAATCCAAATTCCCAGACGCTAACAACGGGTTTTTCACTCATCGTTTTTGAAAGGGATGACGAAAGCAATCCGTTTTCATTGGTAGATTGGGACTGGCCTGTTGCCGAGGTTTGAATGAGTAGAGTGACTAACAGAGCGTAGTTGAATTTTTTAATGAGTTGTATTCTGTTCATGGTGATGCGCACTGTTTAATCTTCAAGAAGGGCTCGCTGAAACGTGACCGAAGGCTTCGATTTTCCTTGGCAAGTAGCAAATTCTCCCACAAATTTTTGGCGGCTTTCTTTCTCCGGAACTTTGATGCTGTCGCCTTTTTGCAGCACGATCCGAGGTTCTGAGTACGATCCAAACTCTCTCACACCGCCTACACTGCAGGGGAACCAGTGAGCCTTTCCCTCGGAATCAACTAGCATGAATTCGGCGTATTGAGTGCCTTGTACCCATACCATTCTTGCTGGAATTTTATGGGCACGACACATGGCAACGAAGAGTCCGACTTTATCTTCGTTACATCCCAGGCGATCACGAAAGACCTTGATTGTGTCACGAGGTGGATCGGATGTGTCCTCAATATTGTCGCGTACCCAATCGTAAATCGCCTCGATTTCCGACCAGATACCCTCGCGTTCGGCGACAATTGATTTGACTTCTTTCTTTAGTTTTGAGTCGCGGAAATTTATTTGAGGGCCAATTCCAAGGTATGGCTTGCCATCGCGCTGGCTTGTCTTAGGGCGAACGAAAAGACCTGGATCCCGGGGAGCATTGATTTGGTTGGTAGAAACCAGGAAGGTCATTGAGATCGTGATTTCTTCACGCGGCCTAATTTGAGGTATTTTGGCAATGATTTGCTTAACGCCCCCGTCGAGATCCCGGTAACCAACGTTTGCAATGTTGGCAGGAATATCATCCTCGGCCACGGCAACGGATTGTTCAGGCCACTCCGTGGGAACCGGGATCGTCAAAAGCATATTCATGGCTGGGCCTGATCCACCGCGGATTTTGGCGGTCACCTTCCATTTTGTTGTTACCGGGTTGGAAAAGGTAACTCCTTCGATCTCAGTTTCTTGAGGAGGATTGAATTCTAAGCTGTTTTGAGATTTTACAGGGGAATGAAACGCTGCCGCGGCCTGGATTGAAGGAAGCCAGAGCAACAATGCAAATATGGCAGTAGCGATAGAAGAAACGAAGAGTTTTTTACATCGACGCATGGTAATACCCACTGATTAAAACCGATCCAATACATGATACATCGTATGAAATGCCTGGAAGTCCTTATTATTTTGCTGGGTTGGCGGGGTGCTTGCGCGGATCTTTTTCAAAAGTCAGGATTTTATGGATTAGATAGGTCAGATCGTGTTTGAGATGGGGTGACATCAAAGTGCTTGCTCGCCGGACTGAGGTTGAGGGCGTTTGCGGCCAGCGACCATAAAAATTTGTCAACAAAAAAAGAGCGGCAAGCATTTAGCTTTCCGCTCTTTTTGGATCAGGAGGTTTTTCACGCCTGCAACCATAGTCATTGTGTTGCAGATTGGGTCGGTTTGCGATGTTTAAAAATCAGGGGGTGAAACAATGTCGCTGACCAAACCGGTATTAAATGAATTTTTGGAGTTGAGAAAGCTGGTTTCTTCTGTCGCCGGCGCTGGCGAAGGAACCTGTCCATTTTCAACTGGTGCATTGATGGTTGGCTGCATTGCGGGGCCAATTGTACCGCAATCGTCGCAAAGTGGGGCAACGTTGGAGTCGCAGTTCATCATTTGGCCTGCCGGTAAATTACAGGTGCTGCAAGCATCTCCCTTACACAATGACCGAAGTTTCGATCGGATTGGTTTGTTTTTAAACGGGTGAGCAAACGAGCAATCGTTGCATGCGCATCCACTCATTAATCCAGCCAAACACATGCAAGCCGCAAATTGTAAAAATCGTTTCATCGCCATGTCTTCCCGTGCCAATTATATGGATACAGTCGAAATCAAGGAACTGATTTCGGGTGTAGAAACGTACAACACAATAAATGATGTGCAAGTGCATCACGTGTATTTTTTACATCATCTTTTTAAAAAAACGGGAAGGCCGGCTTAAAACCGACCTACAGTACTTCGAAACACATTGTCACCCCCACATCAACATTTCCGTTTGTAGCTAACATGCGGATTAATTCGAAAAGTTGTATTTCCAATGAATATTACTTCTCTGAAAAATCGGACATGGATTCTTTGTTCAGTAATAGCGAGCATGCTGTACCTGACTAGCTCTTTCGTGTTGGCTGAAGACTACTTATCGAAAGATAGCGAGATAGCAAACGTCAAATCTAGAGTTATGTTGGAAACGAAAGCTGGGGATTTGAAGAAGGAGACCGGTTTCCCTTCTGATTTGATCCAAAATGCAGACCGAGTGGGACAGTGGATCGAAACAATCGACACTCTCGGTCGAACGCGTATGATCGAGATCTGTTCGAAAGACGATGTTTGGCTAGTTTCCGCCCGGGACTCTCACTGCCATCCGAGCGATGTGTCCTTGCTGGAATGCTCTCGACTGGTCAACGGATGTTGGCAAAGTGAAGAACTTGCCGAACTGACAGACGATCATGCTAATGACAAAACTAAAGTCACCATGATTTATGTTCATGGTAATCGAACTGATTTAAAATGGGCGAAGTCGCGAGCGATACAATTTTATGGCAACTCTTTGCAAAGTTGTGAACGTCCTCCACTTCGGTTTGTTGTATTTGCTTGGAAGTCCGAGGCTGAAAAGGCGCGTGTTATTCCGGACTACAAAATCAAATCAAGCCGCTCTGTCACCATTGGTAAAGCATTTTGTGAGCTTCTGGATCGTTTCGATGATAGAAAGATGCTGCTGGGTGGTTTCAGTCTCGGCGCTCAGGTCGTACTATCGTCGATGTCGGAAGCGGAAGTGCGAAACCCGTCAGCCAAATCAGGCCAGTATCAAGTAGCCGTCATAGCTCCTG
>WTFU01000062.1 GCA_011523945.1 Mariniblastus sp.
AACATCGTTGCAGCAGCTGCCCGATCAGGTCGAGCAGATCTTTCGAGGTTCAGTTTGCGGAAGAATTGTTGTGCGAATGCCTGTGTGAGTTGTTGGCGTTGTCGGCTATGGTAAAACCTGAGTTCGCTGACCTGACTGCGACTCATTAATTTGAATACATTGTAAACGAAACTGTTGAACTCGACGTGGCAAAACAAATCCAACTTCGGAACGTGAGAGTCAACAACCTTAAAGAGGTGAGTGTTGGAATCCCTCATGGGCAATGGCTTTCCGTTTGTGGATTAAGCGGTAGTGGAAAGTCGAGCCTTGCTTTCGATACGCTTTACGCCGAAGGTCAGCGTCGCTACATCGAGAGTTTGTCACCGCATACTCGTCAGTTTATGTTCCAATTGGACCGCCCCGCTGCGGATGGAATTGATGGGATCCCCGCGGCGATTGCTGTTCGTCCGTCTCAAGGGAAGTTTGGAAAAAAAACTACACTGGGAACCGCCTCCGAGATTACTGAATATTTTCGAATCGCCTATTCAAGAGTTGGTCAGTTGATCTGCCCGGCCTGTCGCATTCAAGTGACAAGCGACAATCCGCAATCTGTTGCACATTCCATCGCGTCGCTTGAAAGTGGTGTTCGTTTTCAGATCGTTTATCCGATAGGTCCGGATGTTGAAGTCCTGGAGGCTCTAGGAGAAGCGATGAGAGCCGGTTTTTCTCGAGCCATCGTCGGTGATGCGGTAGTCGAGTTGGCTCGAGCTGATCAAGAGGTGGAACAAACTGAGGATTTTAATACGGTCAGAATTGTTGTCGATCGATTGAAGACCGGCGATTCAGATACGTCTCGCCTTCGGGAGTCTATTGAGTTGGCGTTTTATTGTGGCGACGGAACCTGTGAAATTTGGTTTGAAAATCAGTGGAATCCAAACTTAAAGGAACGTTCGGTTGGCGGGCGAAATTGGTACAGCCAGTTTTATTCTCGAGATTCTGTTTGTGGGACGTGCTCTCGGGAGTTTCAGCGCCCCGAGCCGCGGCTCTTTAGTTTTCAGAATTCTGTGGGCGCATGTCCGGAATGTCAGGGTGTTGGAACGGTAAAGGATTTCCCCAATCAAGCGTGTGAACAATGTGATGGATTGCGGCTCAACGGAGATGCGCTGGCCTTTTATGTTGGAGATAAGAATCTTGGCCAACTGGGAAAGCTGACGGTGGATCAGACCCTTGAATGGTTGGAGCAATTGTCGTTTACAGATTTTGAACAGAAATCCATGGGGAGCCTAATTGTTCAGATTTCCGCGAGATTAAACTATTTGTCCCAGGTAGGCTTGGGTTATCTGAATTTGGATCGTTCACTTCGTTCGATGAGTTCCGGGGAAGTTCAGCGTGTTTCGCTGACTGCTGCATTAAGTTCAACGCTAGTTGATCTTCTCTATGTTCTCGATGAGCCGTCTCTGGGACTGCACGCCTTTGACATCGAAAAACTAGTGGAGGCGATTGGGCGACTACACCAAAGAAATAACACCGTCGTTGTTGTCGATCACCAGCCACGAATAATTGAGGCGGCTGAGCGGATCATCGAAATTGGGCCGGGAGCGGGCCACGCTGGTGGGGAGATTGTATTTGACGGAACCAGTGAGGCGTTACTTCAGTCGGACACAAGCTTGACCGGTCAGTTTTTGTCGGGAATTCGAGGTGTTTCCAGCGGTGCTGAGAATCGGCGATCACCACGCGGGCGAATCAAATTGGTGGGGGCCTGCGGTAATAATTTAAAAAACATTCATGTTGAATTTCCTTTGGGTTGTCTATGTGTCGTCACGGGGGTGAGCGGGGCCGGAAAAAGCAGTCTCGTACGGCAAACGCTTTACGCTGCTCTCTGTGACCGAAAAGAGAGATCCGCAGAAGATAGATTGCCTTATAGCGAAATCTTCGGGGATGGCCATGTTGATGAGGTTGTACTAGTAGACTCTTCGCCAATTGGGCGAACGGCACGGAGCAATCCCGTCACTTACGTAAAGGCATTTGATGATATTCGACGTACATTTGCAGAGACGGTCGATGCAAAAACTCGAAATATAAAAATGGGGCAGTTTAGTTTTAATGTCAGCGGTGGTCGTTGTGATAAGTGTGAAGGAGCCGGAGAGCTGGTTATCGACATGCAGTTTTTAGGTGACTTGTCTGTCGTTTGTGATCAGTGTGCTGGACTTCGCTATCGTGATGAAGTTCTGTCCGTGAAATATCGAGGGAAAAGTATTGCTGACGTGCTGGACATGACTGTGCGTGAAGCATTTTCATTTTTTCGCGGGCAGCCGAAAGTTCAAGCCAAGCTAAAATCTTTGATTGATGTTGGTCTCGATTATATTTGCCTTGGTCAACCTGCGCCTTCGCTATCATCCGGGGAAGCACAGCGGCTTAAGCTGGGGCATTATTTGAACGCTTCCAAATCGAAACGTGTCTTGTTTCTCATGGAAGAACCCACAACGGGTTTGCATATGAGTGATATCAATCGATTGCTGGATTGTTTTGATGCGTTGCTTTCCGTGGGACACTCGATGATCGTGGTCGAGCATAATCTTAGCCTCATTAAAAATGCTGATTGGATTATTGATCTCGGCCCGGGAGCGGGTGATGACGGCGGGCAGGTTGTGGCGGAAGGGACTCCAGAGATGGTAGCCAAGGTTGCGCTCTCGAAAACTGGTATCTATCTTCAGGATGAGCTGGCTCGTGGTTAACTTGAAGGTTGGCTATAATCGGATGGCTATAATCTCGGTCGTGAATTTCCTAGGTATCTCCAAACGGGGAGTATGCCATGTTTACTACGAGCGTATGCGATTAATAAAAGCATAAAAGCGAAGGAAACGAGAGGTTTTCCCATTGAATCAAGGTCAAGACAAAATATCGCACGTGGATCGCTATGCGAGGCAAATTCGCTTCCCTTCGATCGGCGAATCGGGGCAGGTTGCGTTGAGTGCCTCGACCGCGCTAATTGTTGGGTGTGGTGCACTTGGGTCAGTCATTGCAAATACCCTTGCGCGCGCGGGTGTGGGATGTCTCAAGATTGTTGATCGTGATTTTCTCGAATACAGCAATCTCCAGCGCCAGGTGTTGTACGATGAACAAGATGTAAAGGACGGCTTGCCCAAAGCGATCGCCGCAGCGAATAAACTCTCCAAAGTAAATTCAGCGATTGAGGTTAAACCTTTCGTTGTGGATGTGGATGCATCGAACGTTGAGTCTTTATGTGAGGGCGTCGATGTGATTTTGGACGGTTCCGATAATTTCGAAATCCGGTTTCTACTTAATGACGTTGCCGTCAAGCACTCCATACCCTGGATCTATGGCGGATGTCTCGGTGCGGACGGCCAGACGATGGCAATATTACCTGGTGAGACTGCGTGTCTGAATTGTCTAATGCTGGATGGCCCTCCGCCCCCGGGGACCTCTCCGACATGTGATTCGTTCGGTATTTTATCCCCCGTGATTAATTTGATTGCATCTCTCCAGAGCATGGAAGCGATGAAAGTTCTCTCGGGAAATCGTAAATCGATCAGCCCCTATTTGACCGTGGCCGCGTTGTGGGAAAGTGAAATCCGCCAGATGGATATGTCGGGCTTGCGAGATAAAGTTGATTGTCCAACTTGCCGGCGAGGTGAACTCCATTGGCTTTCCGGAGACAGAGAGAGTCATTCTGTAGTGCTATGCGGAAGGGATGCTGTACAGGTCAGTTTTCCCGGACGTGATCAAATTCGATTGGATCAACTGGCAGTAAGATTGGAATCGCTTGGGCGGGTAGACGCTAATGAATTTCTATTGCGATTCCACGTGGAGCAATATGTGATTACCGTTTTTCCCGACGGAAGAGCTATTGTTTCAGGGACAGAAGATCTGTCGTTAGCGAGAAAACTCTACACGCAATATTTAGGGAGCTGAATTTTGTTTGTGAGTGAGTACGTCACTTGTAACTTTTCGTGATGCGCTTGTTTTGACGACGCTACAATTGCCGAAGTCAACCGTTTTGCTCCGGTCAAATGACGCGGTAACCGCATTCGACAACAGACGCTGGTTAGATCACAGAAGAGCAGATTTCAACAAGGTGCCCGTCAGGGTCGTAGATGTAGACTTGTTTCGCACCATCCGGACGGGATTTTGGGCCGTCTCCAATTTCTATTCCAAGGTTATTGATTGCGGTCAAAGCATCTTCGAAATGGTCGACCGTGAATGCGAAGTGGTGTCCCCTCGAAATACTTCTGACTTGGCGATCGCCCCATCCCGCGAGGCCAGCCAAGTCACCGGCGCAAGTTGCGTGAATTTGCACCGCGCCGATTTGAAACCATGCGCCCGGAAAGTCGAATGCTGGCCGTTGGGATTCCGTCATTCCTAAGAAGTCGACGTAAAATTTACGAGTTGCCGCGAGGTCGTCTACGATTAACGTGATGTGGTCGAAACTGGTTACGGCGAGTGATTGTTTTGTCTGCATCGCTGGGCACCTCAGTAGGAAAGTTAGTTCGACTTTAGCAGTTTAGTCGCGTAGTGCCAATTGTCATTAACCAACTTCGAATTAAAAACACGCCTTGAGAGTATCCCTCAAAGCGTGCGTATGTTGATTTATTAAGTTGTTCGAACTTAGTTTCTTATCTGAATATTTCCAAACCGAGTGACAGGCCGTGGAAGAACATGTCATCTGAATCACTGGTGTCTGACCCGGTTGTCGGGTTGATGGTTACGGGAATATTATCCGCAGTCGATGCAACTTCGCCAAGCCAAAACGCGTTGTAGCCAAAACGAAGTCTTGATCGTTTGCCAAGTTTGTAGTGTCCATTCAAGCCCAGTTCAATTGTGCCGGAGAACGCAGTGTTCGTGTCCTTCAAGTCCAGGAACTGAGCTCCAGCATTATTAAGCCGTGTTTTTACTCGGTTCGGATTAGCGTAAACGCCGAATTTACCGATTGTAGACCAGGAGAGTCGATAGCCAACGTCGTAGAACAATTCGTAACCCAGATGGCCGCCGAGTAAATTGTTTCGTGTCGACAGTTCAAAATCTCCGGTCTCATTCGCGAGATTTCTACTTGAGATCTGGTATTCGTCTTGAATGTAGATGTATCGAAGGCCGACAAAGGTTCGAACAACATCCCAGCCCCAATCGTTGCGATTGTATTCGAGGGATTGGAACATGGTTGATTTACTTTGTGACTGCTCGGTTGCGTTGCGGAAGGCGGTTGTTTCTACCGCAAACGGGCCCGTGCTTGGGAAACCAACGGTGATGCGTCCCAAGGGATCCGTGTGAGAGGCGGACTCAGACAAATTGGCAGAGCCGAAATACGATAGTTCATCGCCATTAGCCGCATCTTGTCGGCGACCGATGGTCACCCGTGCACCAAAGAGGTTGTTTTCGAAATTGTTCAAACCACCGAAATTGGATATCGCAATCGTACCGTCGTATCGATCAAGATAGATTGCATCGAAAATGAAGTACTTGCGTGCAGAAGAAACCGAACCGCAGTTTCCGAATCTCGCAGCGACGGTGCCGCTATCGAAGCACCCGCCAGATCCACATGATTGGCAACCGGCATAGTCCGCTTCGGCTGTCATCATTACACCGCACTCAGGGCAGCCTGAGCCACTGCAACCCAAGCATTCGTCAACAACGCTTTCAATTGAGGACTGTTTCCCCGGAAGCGTGTTGAAGTAGGTCGGTGTCGAGGCCGTTTGTTGTGCAACACGCGTTGATGCGGGGGTGGCGGCCGGTGGATTTGCAGTGATAGCCTGGTAATTCTCTTGTAAAAGCGCTGGAGAGCTCGTTGGGATAGTCGGCAGAGTTTTTGGCAACGATTCCGTTGGAGTGGTCGGTTCTTCTTTGATTGCCAATGCCTTTGGAGCAGCAACTGGAGCAGCAACCGGAGCAGGTGCTGCTACGGCAATTAGTTCTTTCGACGGGGGGACAGGAATGCTCGTGGGTGAGATTACGGGGGCGATTGGTGGGAGTGCACTGCCCTGTACGATGGCTGGTAATTCCGGGCTTGAAGATTCCAGGTCAACGGTTGGCGCGTTCTTAACCGGAGCAGTTACGTCTTCGCTGGGAGAAACCATCGCTGTAACGTCTTGCGCTTCGCCCTGAACAATTTCTGGAACAAAAGCTTTCGGGGCATTCTCAGGTTCAGTGAGACTTTCGCCCCTCACAATTGGAGGGAGAGTGTTTTTGACTTCGGGGGCGGCTTCTTGTTTCGTAGCGGGGTAAAGAGGAACTCCAGCGGTTGAAAGTTGAGTCGAAGCCTGTCCCTGATTCCATTTGGCAGCTTGTGAAATCTCTTCGCGAGGCGGAGCGTCCTTTTGTTCGGTTGAATCACCGGCGGTAGAGTTGTCAGCAATTTGACTAGCTGTATTGGGCTCAATCTTTTCGATCTTCTTTAGATTGGTATCGACAGGTGGCAACAAAGCGGGTTTCGCGTTGGAATCGTCAGCGGATAATTCCGAGCTGATAACTGGCTCTTCAAATGCTCTCGGTAATGGTTGCTTTTTTTGTTCCGTAGACTCGGCGACTTCAGGAGCGGTCGTTACCTCAGCTTCATCTTTAATTGGCAAATCGATCGTGGGTGGAGCGACCTGAGGAGTCGTCGCCACGCTCTCTTCTGTTATTTCTTCTGGTGAAGTTCCGGTCGCTGCAGCTTCCGTTGTGGAATCGACAGCGCTTTCCATTTCGGTGTCAGTTAAAGCCGGTTGAGAAGTAGGAATTTCCATCAAGATCAAATCAGATGGAACTCGGGGCACGCCCACTGTGGTTGCGGGACTCTCGTTTGGAGTTTCTCCAGCCAGCTCCGCCGTAGGCGAGAGGGGGGCGAGAGGCGAGAGCGGCATCGCGTTGGGAATAGGGAGTGCTGAGTTCGGGGTGTTATCCGGTACGGTGAACGCATCGTTCGCTCCGGCAACAACAATCGGTGGCATCGGGAGTACTTGCGGCGCTACTTGAGGAGCGGGGACAGGTTTAGGATAGGCCGAGTCCCCACGCACAATCGGTGGCGCGACGAAGATGGGAGGGACAGAGTCGGGAGTAATCGATGGTTCGCTGGTGACTATCGGTGGTAGGAGCGATTTGTCGCTCTGTTTGGGAACCGGGGCAGCAGCACGGATTGCGCCGAATGCATTGGTCGGCGCAAGGTCGATGGGGCGAACGACTTTGATCTCATTCGATTTTGGTTCGTCAACTTGTTCAGTATCTTGCAATGCGAAACACGGCGCGATGGCTGGACCTGAAATTGTTGCCAAAATGGCAAGCATTTTAATCTTGAAGTTGTGATTCATCTGTCAATCGACACCCATAGAGTCATGATTGGACATTAAACATTCATGCCCAATCATGTTTTCGGCTTGCCGGTTTGGTAACCTTTGCCGATTTTGAGGATTTTTCTACATATAACGAAAGTAGCGATTTCTGGATTGTATTCAGAACCAGTGTTAAAAAGGGGCAATGGGTAGTTGCTTTAGGTCCAAAACTACTTGCTTTCGCACCAAATTGACTGAACTTCTAAGTTTTATCGCTAGCATAAGTCTTTGTTTTTGTTTTAGAGGAGCGCTTCCTAGGCGGTTCATTGGAGCGATTCGGGGCAATCTAGGGTGATTACCTTGATTCGAAATTGGTGATAATCGTAAATAAAATGGTGTCATGATTGCGGGACATTAGACTACGATAGGCGGGTGCCTTTGATTTTATCGCTAATTATTCAAAGACTTTATTTTCAGGGTTTAAATACCGCGTTCGCAACGCGGAAGGTGATCTTGAAGTTTGGCCTGTCGGCTGAACTTCCTACGGTGAAAGGGGCGTTGGTTTAATGGCTCCTCAAAACAACTTGTCGTTATGAATTTCTTATCGTTTCATCTCAAACGCCTTCTTTGGGCTCCCATTGCTGCGATCTTGGGTGTCTTGGACTGGCTCAAAGGCTCGCTGGGGGCATCCATTGGAAACCGAGCATTTCTGATGGGAATGCCGGCTTTTCTATTAGCGCTATTCGGTCTCAGTGCGTTGTTGTGGGCTCGAATTGGAGTCGAAGACTCGCTGGAAGATCGTTATCTAAACGAATTGAAGAGGCGCGATGAGCGTAAAGCAATCCTAGTGGATGAGTTGCGACGTGAAATTCAAATGTTGCAAGCGTCTCAACAAATTGGTTCAAAGAATTCTGCGGCAACCAATTTGTTGGCGAGCGACGATCCGCGCAGTTTGGAATTAGAATCCATCCGAAATGGGCAAGGGATCGTATTGCAGAAACTAATCGAATTGAATCCTGATGAACCCGATTACTTATTTCGTTTTGGCATGTTGTCATTCGAAAAGGTTAACAGCAGTGGAGAACGGCCTGGCCTTGGCCGTTGTTTGGCATTGTTAAATCTGGCTTCCCCGCTGGATAAGCCCGGGTATGTAAAAGGTCATCTCTGGCTTGCTAATTATTATATGGCTGCAAAGGTAAAAACTCGCTCTGACGCGGTTAAAAACTTGCAACTTGCCGCAGCACATGCTGATCAGTGTTTGAAGGTCGAACTCGATAATTTAAGAGCTAAACAGATCAAGGCGACGTTATTACTTGCCCAGCAAAAAAACCTGCCTTCTGCTTATGAGCTTTACCTCGAATTATTTGAAAAAGATCCGCTCAATTATAAAGCGCTGCTCAGGGTAAATAATTTATTGGGCCGCACGGAGAGAAATGAAGTTGTCCTTGAAAAAGCAATCGATCGTCTCAATAAAGAAATTACGCTTGGCGGAATGGACATTGGCAAGGAACTGCAATATTGGGCCGAGTTAATTTCTTGTTACATTGAAAAGAAAGATCTGGCTACGGCGGAGCAGAAGTTATTAGCCGAAATTGAAAAGCGTGGTGCTGCCGGGGAGACAGATATCGTCTGGGCTGAGAGGATGTTGTCGTCGGTGATGATCGCTCGGACGCTAGGTTTAAGTCAGACAGAAGTCGAAGCAAACAATGAAAGGCTTGGGTTGCTTTCCCGAGCTATGAAATACAATCCCAATAATTCAGATGCAAAGATGCAATTGACGCGTGTGGCGGGTAATGCGAATGCTGAGCTCGCAAAAAAAGCCCTCGAAATTTATGATCCTGCAAACGATGTCGATCCACCTGCGAATGTTTTAAACGAAATTGGCTCACAGGCGTTGGGGAATGGAGATTATGCGAAAGCGCTCACCTATTTTGATTTGGCCAATAAAAAGGCTCCCAACAACCCCGAGATTTTAAATAATCTGGCTTACATTTACATCGTTGGAGACCGCCCCAATCCTCAATTGGCGCTTTCATTGGTTGATCGGGCGATCCAGCGAATATCGAGCACTGCTCAAAAGGAAAAATACATTTCATACTTTTTTGACACGCGTGCCCAAGCGTTAATAAAAATGAAACGCTGGACGGATGCTGCGGCCGATTTAGAAACGGCTCTCAATTCACGGCCCAAGAATCAAAAGATTCTTCAGTCGTTAATCGAATGCTATCAACAGGCGGGGCTTGATGCGAGTCCATACGAAGAGCGTTTAAGAGTTGTAAAGGAAGAACGTCCAGAGCAGTAGGCTGTCGGCGGGCCAGGGTGTCTCATCGCTTGGGGCCAAGTCCCAGCGATTCATTATCGAGCGAATTGATTGGTAGTATTTGACGCAATGATCTTTCGAAAAAATGACGATGGCGGATTCGGCGAATCGAAGATGCGGCGATTGTTGGCTGCGCCCTATCGCTGGATTGCGGGGGGCTTGCGGAAATTCGTCTCTCGAGATGATAAAATTGGGGTTGAGATATCTTTCAGTGCAAAGATTTTGTCTGCTGTCTTTTTGCCCCTGCGATATTTCGGTGGCTTTCTCCTGTTTATGATTCAGGCGTGGCCGCCGTCTCGACAAGGAACGGCTTTTTTTAAGGGGCTGCCTGCAGTGATGGCTGCCGGAGGATTTCTGCTCGCATTCCTAGCCGCAGATTATTTGTTTTCTGAAGCTCGTCGAATCGGTGATGCAGCGGCAAGGATCGAATATCATTTTTCACAGTCACCTGAGTTTCCTACCCGCGCGCTGTTATTTGCCGAAAAGTTAGTTGAGTTGAAACCGGATGTCCCAGAACACCTCTACCAACTTGGGCTTGCCCGAGACCGAGCGGGGCAGGAAGCGGCTGCCTTTGATGTGATGCAAGCTGTTGCTCCCGAGGATAGGGCCCTTTATGCTCCAGCCCATCTGTGGATGTCTCAATTTTATTTGACTTCAAAGTTTCTGGCTCCTATGACCGACGCGAATCGTGAGGCTCTCGCGATGAAGCAGTTGGAATACGCCATCGAAGTCGCGCCGAACAGTCAAGCGGCGAATTTTGATTTGGCGGCATTGCGTCTTAAACAAGCTGAGCAGATCAAAAAAACAGATCCGGAGTATGACCGGTTGATTGAATCGGTGGCCGGCAATTTACGCACGATTACCAATGGAGAATTGACTGGCCTACGCTTAATGGCGATTCCACAGTTATTTGAGCTGGAATGCGAACTAGGCAACCGCGAAAAGGCTGAGGCACGAATTCGCTCCGAAGTTACGACGCTTTTGGATTTTGCAAGGAAGTATCCGAACGTCTACGAGGTTTGGTTGACGGCGATACGCTGTAAGATTTCCCTTGGTGACTATTTGGGAGCGATTGAAATTGCCCAAGAGGCGAGTCGATCAGTAAGTGATTCGACGGTGAGACAGAAGATTAATCAACTTGCGTCGCAGGTTTATGCTAAGCGGGCGAACGATTTTGAGAACATGAATGATCGGGCTGATTATCGGATGCGTTTGTTTTCACTTTGTAAGGCGCTCCAAATGAACCAATCGAATCGCGAGGTTTATGTTCAACTTCTAAAGATGATTGAGGTGCCGGAACCAAGCGAACTGAATTCGTTGGAAAATTCTGAAAATCCGGAGAGGGGAAGCCAGGAATCGAGCAATCGAGAAACGTGGCTAAAAGAAGCGGTCGTTGGCGGTCCGGAACCAGCTGTTATCCACGCTCTCTTGGGTTTGCAAGCGATTTCAGCGGGGGATGTTCCTGCGGGAAGGCGGCATTGGAAAATCGCTGAGAGGCAATTTGGTCGTTCCCAAATCATCATCAATAACCTGATTGATATCGCGGCTAAGGATTACGGGGCTGAATTCAAAAACATTCTTGAGATGATTACTGTTGGGATTCAACTTTTTCCCGATGAGGCAATGTTTTATAGAACTCGCGGCGTCTTTTTCATGGCGGAAAAGAAATGGGAAAACGCGATTAGAGACTTAGTTTACACATGTGAAAAGAGTCCCAGCATGATTCCGGTTCATCAGTACTTGGTTGAATGTTATGAGCAGACCGGGGATTCTAAAAACGTTCTCGAGCAAAAAATTATTTTGGAAGAAAAATTGAGTCAGCTAACTCAGGCCGAACGAAAACGCATCGAAGCGGCGATAAAAAGACTGGAAGAAGTTAAATAAAGGGCAGACGAGGGACTCGCGTGCCAGTTTAATTAATTCAGTCGTCTCAGCGTCTCTGTCCCTGAATCCTATTGTAAGGTTTCGTGCCAATTCTAACGCTCTATAGTCTAATCGAGTGGACGGTGATTCGAGTTAGGTGCGTAATTTAGGTTCAGACCGATATGAACGATTCTTGACGGAACTTTGTGCTTGAAACCTTGGCGAACGATGCGTTTTCAGCCATAATATTAAAAATTTTTTAAAGATGAAATCTGAGGAGTTTTCCACTGTTTTCGCAACCCTCCAAATTCCAACTCTGTCTCGCCTTCATCTGTTTGATGTTGCTCCGAATTGTTATTGGTTTCCACTTCTATAAAGAAGGGACGGCAAAGCTGAAGTCGGGAACTTTTAGTTCGGCTGGCTTTTTGAGCAGCGCGAAGGGACCAATGGCTCCTCTTTTTAAACAAATGCTGGACGATCCTGATGGTAAGAAAAAACTGTGTATCGTCGAAAAAGTCGGAGAAGATGGCACCGTTTCGTATTCCGTGGACCCTGAACTAACTCAATTGATCTGGGATCAGGGGTTCGCCAATGAGGCAACGCTTCACTACGATTTTGGCAGCGAGGCTCTGCAGGAAGAATTGGCTGCAGAGCGTGAAAAATTAAAGAACAAGATCGTCGATGCCCGAACCAAGCAGGACAAGTCGGTTGATACTCGGGCATTGGAAGCGACGCGTGCTAAATACGAGCAAGACATTTTAAAGATCCGGGAGCAACCGCAGCGCCTTGAGGATATTCTTGAGGAACACCAAGCCCAGTTAGCAGATTGGGTGGCAGCCAACGAAATTGAATTGGTTTCACATTTTTCGACTTCGGAGCGATTAGACGGCTTCCAACGGGATGGTCAAAACAGGCAGCTGGCAGCCATTTATGTCGACTCCCTTCGGGATCAGGTTGATACAATTCGGAGCGATCGTTACAAGAAATTGGTGGGCTGGACGAGTGAGGTGACCGGTATTTGGGATTCTTACGAGAACCAAGTCAACGGTTTGGCCGTCTATAAACAGGCGGAAAAGGCCCCCTTAAAGATTCATCGTCCGTTCGACCAACAATATAGCTTTAGTAAATGGGTCGATGCTGTGATTCCGTGGTTCGATACGATCATCGGTGGCCTGTTGATTGTCGGATTATTTTCGCGGTTGGCATCGATAGCGGCGGCAAGTTTCCTTTTTTCGGTCGTAATGACGCAACCGCCATGGATTCCGGGAACCACTCCGACTTATTTTTACGTAATTGAATTGGTGGCACTGTTGGTGATCGCCACAACCAGTGCTGGGCGTTTTGGCGGGCTTGACTATTTTCTAAGCCTTTTAAAAGCGAAATCGCCGCAACTTGAAACTGAAGGACAGGCATGATTAATCTAACCCCTGAAGAACGAGAAGTTGGACGGGATAACTACTATTCCGCAGTAACCGCTCACGATAAAGTTAGCCGACGTGATTTCCTCGTCCGGTCGATTGCCGCTGGTGGTATTACCGCCGCCGGAGTTGGTGCCATGTATTTTGGCTATCAACGACCGAATCGGCCGGTAAGAGTCTGCGTTATCGGAACGGGGGATGAGGGCAGTGTCCTCATGGGAGCGATTAACCCCGATTACGTTCAGGTCACAGCTATTTGTGATATTCGCCCTTCCAGCCAGCATCGAGCCTTTCATGGTGACTGGTCAACGGACAATACGATCAAGGTACGCCCCGGCTTGATGAGCGTTTACAACTGGAAAACGGAAGACGAAGCACGGCGGAACGTCAAAGTTTATTCCGATTGGAAAGAGGCGGTTGCGGATCCAAACGTGGACGGTGTCATCATTGCGACGCCTCTGTTTTTGCATGCGGAAATCGCAGTTGGTGCCATGAAGGCGGGCAAGCACGTGCTGTGCGAGAAGTTGATGGCTCACAACATTGCTCAGTGCAAATTGATGGCTCGAACGGCGGACGAAACAAAAACATTCCTCTCCGTAGGGCACCAGCGTCACTACAGCATTCTTTATGATAATGCTGTCAACTTAATCCGTTGGGGATTACTGGGTGAGATTCACCACATCCGCGCTCAGTGGCACCGCAACAACGTGCCGGGTAAAGATAGCTGGGCTCTTGCTGTTCCTGGCGGCGAAATGACCGACGGTGGAAAGTGGAAGGACAAAATTCAGGAACAACTGCAAGCGTTCATGAAGTATTACGATGACCCCGGTACTTCGCCAAAAGAGCGTTTGAAACTGGCACGGCAAATTGCCCAGTGGCAAAAGTTAGACCTCGATAAAACGGTAGACGCCGAAAAGTTTGGCTACATCAACCGCGATGATGTTTACACAGACGGACGTACACGCACCGCTTTGGAAGAGATGGTTCGATGGCGTTTGTGGGACCGAACCGGTGGCGGATTGATGGCAGAACTCGGTAGTCATCAACTCGATGCTGCCAGCATCTTCATCTCCGCGTTATCTCGAAAGACTGGTCATCACGTTCATCCATTGACGGTGCATGCGGTAGGCGGTCGACACGTGTTCCCGCGAGACCGCGATGCGGACGATCACGTCTACTGCAGTTTTGAATTCCCGGGTCAGGGGTATGACTATAGCTTTGACGTAGGCTACAAAGATACCGTCAATAATTATCCGTCGTCCAATGGAGTTCCTAGTTTCGAGCAAAACGACAACAAGAAAATTGTTGTGACTTACTCATCGATCAATGGAAACGGATTCGGTGGCTACGGTGAAGTTGTTCTTGGAACGAAAGGGACGCTGGTTCTTGATCGTGAGAAAGAGGTCATGCTCTATCCATTGGCTGGGACAAGCTACAAGGCTCGGGTTAAAAAGAAAGGCGCTGCGGCGGTACTCGATACCTCGGCCAGCGGTGATGCAGCGCCGGCCAAAACGGCCGAAGGTAGTGGTCCGGTCAGTCGAGGCTATCGAGAAGAGATTGAGCATTGGGCTTGGTGTATCAGCACGGGTGACTTGAGAAATCAACCGCGTTGCAACGGCTCGGTGGCGTTAGCCGACGCTGTGATCGCGTTAACAGCTAAGCAGGCGATGGCCAATGCGAAGATTTCCGGCAAGAGCGGGTTTATGCAATTCCAACCTGGCTGGTTTGATGTGGCCTCGAATGAGATTCCGGAGGTGGATGGAAAACCGGCTCAGGACAAGTTTTTCGATACCGAACGAAAGAATCTCGGCCTTTCATAGGCTCAAAGACTAGCCTCGGGATTTGTTGGTGAGGTTGCGGAATAAGTGAATTTGGGCAGGTGAAAACCTGCCTTTTTTCATTCGGCTAAGTACTTTGAGTCCGGAATAAAAACTTTTCCTTCTGCTAGGCAAAGTGAACGATAGATGGGTGGAGTGAGATAGATTGTTGGATTTGTAAATCGAAGCGTACCCATTGGATTGCGTAAATCCACGGCACGAGTTCCAATCAATCGCTCATGCTTGTCTTAATTGAGCAAGGAGAGTCTCGATCTCGGATTTGGTTTCCAGCAAAATGAGCCAACCTTGGTATGGTGCCGCAACGTTTTTAGGGTGCTGCTTTGAACTTTGAAATACTCGCCTACGAGGATACCCCGTTAGGCTTACTTTGTCTCCGCCGGAGAGAGATTTTGTCGCAACCGGGGACCATGGTCACCGAGGTGACTTTGAATCATGAGTTCCTCATGAGTAGTTTACTTACCGCGTCGGAAAAAGCACTTTCGGAGCTTGGGCTGGAGCGGGTGCAGTCGGTAGGAACCGATAGAAAACTGCGAGTTTTGGTTGGCGGACTCGGTTTAGGCTATACCGCAGCGTCTGCTTTGGATTCTTTTGTTGTCAATCATGTCGAGGTGGTCGAATTTCTACCGCAGGTAATTGGGTGGCTGGAGGCCGGTTTAGTGCCACTCGCCGGGCAATTAAATTCCGACGATCGATTGAGTGTTACCGAGGGAGATATCTATGAGCGTCTTTCTCGACCTGGCGCTCAAGAATTCGATTTGATCGCGATCGATGTCGATCATTCTCCAGAGGATGTGTTAGGTGAACAGAGTCAAGGTTTTTACTCGTGTCAAGGTTTAGAGCGGGCGAAGTCCCATCTGATACAAGGCGGAGTGCTGGGCGTTTGGTCCTACGACGAAAGCAGTCCGCTGCTGGCGAATATGCAGGAAGTGTTTGAAACGGTGACCGTTGAGAAAGTCACGGTGATGAATGAATTGATTCGCGAGGAACAAACCGACTGGTTGTTTTTTGGCGTCAAATGATACGCTGGATTTATCTGGCTGAGAACTTCATCGCGAGTCAGAATCTCACGCCCTCTTACTTTCTCGATTTGATGATTCGTGTAACGATCCGGTCTAACTGGTTGGCAAACGCCTGCGTATCTTTGGAATTAATTGGTTTGGGCCCGGACGTTTCCATGCCAGAGGAGCGAAATTGTTCCATTAGATTGCGAGTCGCCAACCGGCTTTGAACAGAGTCTGCGTCAAATAGCTCACCCCTTGTGCCAATTGCGATAGCTCCTTTTTCAACCACGCGAGCCGCGAGCGGGATATCTCCGGTAATTACCAGGTCGTTTTTCCGAACCAGCGAAACAATTTTGTCGTCGGCAACGTCCGCGCCGTGAGGAACAGTAATGACCTCGATTAATTCAGAACTGGGTGAATACATTCCCTGATTGGCTACCAAAGTGACTCTCAGTTTCAGTCGTTTCGATGTTTTGAAAACAATTTCTTTGATAGTGCGCGGGCAAGCGTCGGCGTCGATCCAGATATGGAGTTTGGGGTCAGTTTCATTATCGCCGGTCATCAAATGGAAAACCTCAACGTGAGACGAGCAGGATCGTTACACTCCAGCCAACTGTCGATATTTTGGCGACTTTTTATCATTGATCAAACACTTCTGACATTATTCACAGACAGAGTGCCCGCCTCGGCTTTGACGCAAATAAAAATGCTCGCCTTGCGTTTCTGTGGAAAGGGTCAGTCTGGTTTTTCGGTGTCTGCTTCCGAATCGTCGCCATCAGTTTCAGTCGTTTCACCATCGTTAGAATCCGTTGGCTCCACTGTTTCGGAATCAGATGCTTCCGCGATCGGCTCGCTTTCCTTATTTAACACTGGAGGGCGATCGGGAAGATCAGCCTCTTTTTCCTTGTGGACGGAAGGGCCGAGTAAATCAGCAATCTGATGTCGGTCGAGCTCTTCACTCTCTAGCAGTCCATCCGTAACCGCTTGCAAGCCATCCCGATGTTTTGTCAGTAATTCGAGGGCGGCTTTTGCGGCGCTGTCGAGAATTTGATGAACTTCTTCATCAATCACCTCCATCGTATGCTCACTGAATTGTCGGCTTTTGTGCATTTGCCCACCCAAAAACGGGTCTTCGTCGCTCATTTTATAGCTGACCGGACCGAGTTTCTTGCTCATACCCCAGTGAGTCACCATTCGCCTAGCCATGGAGGTTGCCCGTTCAAGATCGTTCTCAGCCCCAACGGTTAGCTCGCTGTAAACCAAGGTTTCGGCGGCCCTGCCGGCCAGTAAGACAACGAGATGATCATGGATCTCTTGCTCTGACATATTCATCCGGTCTTCGTCGGGCACCATTTGGGTTACGCCCAGCGCCCGACCACGCGGAATGATGGTGACTTTGTGAACCGGATTGGCGCCCTTCAGATTCCACGCGGCGAGGGTGTGCCCAGCCTCGTGGTAGGCGGTTCTTTCTTTTTCTTTGTCCGTAAGGACTTCTTCGCGCTTCGCGCCCATCAAAACCTTGTCGTGTGCGAAGTAAAAATCTTCCATTTCGACTTTGGTTTTATTCTTGCGGGCTGCCCACAACGCAGCTTCATTCACCAAGTTTTGTATATCCGCTCCTGTCATACCCGCGGTTGCCTGTGCCAAGACTTCGAGGTCTACATCCGCGGAGAGCGGTACGTTTCTAACGTGAACTTTAAAGATCGCCAGTCTTCCTGATTTCGTCGGGCGATTGACGGTCACGTGGCGGTCGAATCTGCCAGGACGCAATAAAGCCGGGTCGAGAACGTCCGGTCGGTTGGTCGCTGCGATGATAATAACCGAGTCATTCGCCTGGAATCCATCCATTTCGCCCAGGATTTGATTGAGTGTTTGTTCGCGCTCATCGTGACCCCCGCCGAGTCCAGCGCCTCTTTGTCGACCGACTGCATCAATCTCGTCGATGAAGATGATGGCAGGAGACTGAGCTTTTGCGGTCGAGAATAAATCACGGACTCGGCTGGCGCCCACGCCGACGAACATCTGAATAAATTCACTACCATTGACCGAAAAATAAGGAACG
>WTFU01000146.1:0-3366 GCA_011523945.1 Mariniblastus sp.
CAACTTAGTCTACGTTATCAGCAATTCTGAAACACCGATTAGCCCACAGCAATTACGAGACATTCAATCCGTCGTATTCATCCCGGAAACTAAACCTGCAGGCAAACTCCTGCCCGCTGCTGTCACATTAGCAGCCGCACTGCTGCTTGTCCTCGGGTTTACCGCTGTCATATTCGTTAAACGAAATAAGCAAATTAACTCAAGGCAACAGATCCTTAATCGCCTCAGCGAACTTCACAACCAATTAGCTCAAGCCTCAATCGACCAAGACGAAGCCTTGGTTTGCTTATCAAATATTGCGCGAGATTTCTCAAAAATTGAGTACCAGATATCAGCACCTGAATTAACAACCAATGAGTTCCTCGCTCGCGCCAGCTCAAACCCACAATTGACGTCTGAATTGAAACAACTTCTATCCAATCTCTTGCACCAGGCGGACTTAATTAAGTTTGCCGGGGCATGTGGGATTAAGACAGACATCGAGCAATCGCTCGGAAGCTTGATTTCAATCGTAAAACTAGCAAACTCAAATTCCAGGAAAGCTAAGCCAATACCTCAACACACGCAACAGAGATCAAGCAGCCAATCAAGAAACGGGGAGACCAACTGATGTTTTATACAAATTCAATCTGGTTCCTACTCTTGCTCTTTTTGATCCCTTTGGCCATCTGGAGACTTTACCGGACCAAGCAAGCAGGTTTTATTTCTTTCAGTTCCATAAGAAATGCAACCTCGATCTCACCAACCTGGCGCCAACGCCTGAGATGGGTTCCCCACGCATTAAAACTGCTTGCCGTCGCTTTCATCATCGTCGCGCTCGCACGACCTCAACAAGGACGAAAACAGACGATCACCAACACCGAAGGCATTGCCATTGAAATGATTGTCGACCGCAGCAGTAGTATGCAAGCGCTTGATTTCGAACTCGAAGGTCGCGCCGTAGATCGTTTAACCGCAATAAAGAGTGTCGCCGAGAAATTTGTACTTGGAAACGATGACTTAGACGGGCGGTTTAGCGATCTGGTTGGCCTACTGACTTTTGCCGGTTACGTCGACAGCCTCGCTCCCCCAACGCTTGACCACAATTACCTTACGTCTCAACTTCAAACCGCCGAAATTGTAGATTCTCCCAGTGAAGATGGCACCGCAATTGGCGATGCAATTGGACTCGCTATTGAAAAACTAACAAATTTAAATCTAAAACCCAAGAAAGAAACTACTGGCGAATCAAATCCGGAAATTGAAAGTAAAGTCGTCATCCTACTTACGGATGGTGAGAATACCGCGGGCGCCTTAGATCCACTCGACGCTGCCGATCTCGCTAACACACTCGGTATCAAAATCTACACCATTGGTGTTGGAACCAAAGGAAACGCTCCCGTTCCGGTGCTTGATCCGTTTTCAAATCGCCGGATCCTTCAAATGATGCCAGTGAATATTGATGAAGAAACACTCACTCAAGTTGCGGAAAAAACTGGCGGAAAATATTTCCGAGCAACCAGTTCTGAATCCCTCGAAAAAATCTACGAGGAAATTGACACGCTCGAAAAGACAAATGTAGAAGCAAGCCATTACGTCGATTATCAAGAAATGGCCACCGAGACGGTTCACTTTGGGGCATTCCCAATACCTCCAATTGCTCTCCTCGCTTTCCTATCTCTTGCTATTGCAACTCTTCTCTCCAAAACAGTTTTTAGAACAGCCACTGCCTAATCAGAAATCAGGTTCAATCATGAATGTTCAATTTGGTAATCTCGAACAACTCAACTGGCTTTGGTTGGTAGCCATTGTTTTTGGTGTGACCCTATTCACAGGATACAAACACCGAAGATCACTTAAAAAGTTCGCCACCGCAAACCTCTTACCTAAGGTGTTCCCAACCGCGAATCGCATTCATGGCCGCATCCGCTCGGCATTGACGATTCTTGCACTCATCCTCCTCACCGTGGCGTTAGTTGATATTCGGTGGGGCAAAACCTGGCAAGATGTCCCTCAAAAAGGAATCGACGTCGTTTTCGCAGTTGATGTTTCAAGAAGTATGTTGGCCGATGACGTTGCCCCCAACCGTCTCGAGCGTGCCAAACAACAAATCAAGGATATAGTAGATGAAATGACAGGCGATCGCGTTGGCCTGGTGGTATTTGCTGGGTCGGCTAAACAACAAATCCCACTGACTAAACACTATCAGGATTTCAAAAACATGCTCGATAGTGTCGGCCCTTTTGATATCGAGCGCGGAGGCTCTCGTCTGGGAAATGCAATTGAACTTGCCGCTGACTCATTCCTCGACAAAACCAACGATCACAAAGCGATTGTAATTTTCACCGATGGAGAAGACCAAGAGAGCGATCCAGTTTCCGTTGCTAAACAAGCCTATAACGAACTTGGAATTCGCATCTTTACCGTTGGTTTGGGCGACCGTTTACAAGGCTCAAGAATACCCGTTAATACACCTGGAATTAGTGCTTCGAACAACGCACAGTTCATGGAATACGAAGGAAGGCAAGTTTGGTCAAAACTTAATAATTCGATATTGGAAAACGTCGCACTGGCAACTCAGGGCGCCTACATTCCTGCAGAAACCAAATCTGTGGACATGGCAGGCGTTTACCGCGCCTACATTCAAAACATTGAACAAACCGACTTCGAAACAGCGCGAATACGCAGATTTACTCCACGGTTTCAGATCTTTCTGGGCGCCGCCCTGGCTCTCGTTCTACTTGAAATCTTCTACCCAAACTCAATCGCGACTAACAAATCACCTAATCGGAGCAGTTTTCTTACGAACCTCTCCATCAGTCAACCTATGAACGTCAACGACAAAACAACCCCTTCCAACGAAACACCTGGAGTCAGAGCATGATTACAAAAATCACCCAAACGTGTTTTTTCGCGTTGATCAGCATCGCTTTGATCCCACTGATGGAGCTGCCCGCTTCCGCACAGGTTGAGAGGATCAATGCGGCTAATCAAACTCTCCTCTCCGGGGAAGTCAATGAAGCGGTAGAACTCTACGATTCGATTAAACCGACTGCGGGAGAGAACCAATATACATTGGCCTATAACCGCGGTGTCGCATTGTACCGACAAGGTAAAATGGAATTGGCAAAAGAATCATTCATCGAATCTTTAGCCTCTGACAACTCGGAGATCGCCTGCAAAGCGGCTTATAACGTCGGCAACTGTCTGTTTGCCGGCGGATTGCAACAAGCTGAAACAGAAAAAGCCGCAGCGATCGACTCACTCACTTCTGCCATCAGCTTTTACCGCGAAGCACTCTCCATCGATAAAAACGCAACAGATGCTAGGGCAAACATTGAACTTGCCTACCAGCTAAAGAAAAAACTAGAGCAAGAACAACAACAA
>WTFU01000146.1:3466-34315 GCA_011523945.1 Mariniblastus sp.
GATCAACAACAAGATCAACAACAAGATCAACAACAAGATCAACAACAAGATCAACAACAAGATCAACCACAAGATCAACAACAAGATCAACAACAAGATCAACAACAAAATCAACAACAAAATCAACAACAAAATCAACAACAAGATCAACAACAAGATCAACAACAAGGCAACCAAACAGAAGAGAGTCTGGAGAACAAGAGTGAATCAGGGAAACAGCAACCCAACAGCACTCAACCTGACCAGGAGGAACCTGAAACACCCGTGGATTCAGCTAATCAAGAAACTGCTCCACCTATTTCACCCGACGAAACACTTCCACTTCCGAAGGAAGGTCCGTCACTCCCCAGCAGTGTCCCCACGACAGACGACCTGAAAAACATCAACAAGGAAGAAGCAATGAAGATGCTTCAGGCAATTCGAGACCGGGACCTCTCGAGGAGAATTCAAAAACAAAACGAAACCCGCAGACGCTACCGACCTGCTGATCGCGATTGGTAATCTATTACGAAAAGGCATTGAAATGAAACGATTCATAAAACCGAGCTTGTTGTTCAGCATGGCAATGGCGATCTGCGCAACCTCCATTCCAGTGAACGCCCAAACCGCCCCACGAATGCAGATCTCTTCACAGAACACCTTCGTCGGGGAGTCCGTCATTCTTAACCTTCAGGTTGAAAATGCCAAAACAAAAGATGCACCCGAATTCCCTGAGGTAGATGGCCTAACAATTACCCCCGCCGGAGTGCCACAACAACAAATCATGACAACGATTATTAATGGCCGCCGAAGCGAAAGGAGCACTTTCACTTACCGCTATCAAATAACTCCCACTGCCGCCGGAGAATTCCTCGTCCCTGCCATTCCAGTTGAAACAACAACGGGCGTATTTAAAACCAAGCCATTCACAATCTCGGCTGAATCGAGTGTTACGGGAGATTTATTGTTTGCGGAAATCCAAACCGAAGACACATCTGTATTTGTAGGCCAAGCGATGGACTTGACGCTGAAGATATGGCTAAAGCCATTCCATAGCAAGAAATACGATCTAACTGTATCCGCCGAAGACATGTTCCGACTTGTAAAAGAGACGACAAACTGGGGACCGTTTCAAGATTCGATCGAAAAGATTTCAAAATCGGAATTAGCCCTGCGCAGCCGGAAGGTCACTCGCGAATCCTCAGATGGCAAAGAACAGAATTACTATTTATTTGAAATTGACGCGCAACATTACCCGACCAGCGCTGGAAAAATTAGCCTCGCCGATATAATTATCGAGTTCAATTATCCCACCGCATTATCACGCTCCCGTGATCCATTTGACCAATTCTTTCAAAACTCCCCTTTTGGCCAAAGCCCCTTTCAAAATAACTTTTTCGATTCATTTGGCTCTTCGCCATTTGGAAATTCACTTTCGATTTCCGGGACGCGTCCCATTTCTGCCGCCCCAGACATTGCCTCCATCGACGTCCTGCCTATTCCGTCACAAGGACGACCGATCGATTATCGTGGAGCGGTTGGCAATTACCGGATGGTCACACAAGCCAGTCCTACGAAAGTAAAGTCCGGGGATCCAATTACCTTGAAAATTGGGATTCAAGGTACCGGCCCAATGGAACTGGTACAGGCTCCCCCTCTCAACACACTAACAGATTTAACCCGAGATTTTAAAGTTTCGGATGAGCCTCTTGCTGGGGTCGTCGACGGCGACATAAAAGTTTTCACAACCACGATTCGTCCCAGAACTGCCGGCATCTCAGAAATACCGGCGATTCCCCTAAGCTTTTTCAATCCAGACAGCGCAGAGTTCATCTCAATCCAAAGCAATCCCATTCCAATCATCGTGGAAAAAGCAGACGAACTCGCCCTCGATGCAATCGTTGGGTTGCGGGGAAATGACACGAGCAATAAGCTTCAGCCAGCGCAGCCGAGTATAGATCTCAATAATGTTCGCGATATCAACCTCGACTCACCACAATCAGAATCTGACAATTTTTCAATGACCTGGCTGTTTTTAATTGCCCCGCCGCTTGCACTCGGCATCTTCATTAGTTGTTTAAAAAGCCGATCACAAGGCTCATTCTTTAAGACTCGCTTTTACACCAGAAAAATAGCCCATGCAAAAACTCCACACGAAGTTTCAAAACAAATCTTGAATTGGCTTGAAAAGGAACTGAATCGCCAAAACAACACGTTAACGCGTTCAGAAGCGATTGCCTTACTCGATTCAAAAATTGAACAATCGACATGTGAGGATCTGAACAAACTATTAGTAGACTGTGAACAAGCAGCCTTTAATGGCAACCAATCGATTTCTCTATCGTCAAAAAAGCAAATTGCTGTGTTGATCATGAAAAAAATCAACGCGCAGCTATCGTGTTTCTCTCTGGAGCCTAGGGGGCAGCGGCTACGACAATTTGCAAGCGTCGTACCGTTGACCCTGGGTTTCTTTTTGGCGACCGTCCTGTTAGCCAAACTAATCACCCCAACTCAAGCACCTCAACTTTCCTCCAATCCTCGGAATTCAGCGTCGAATGACAGTATTGCTTTTGAAAAATTGAACTCGTCACAGAGAATTAAAATTTTTGAGACAGCAAATCGTGACTACGATCGCGGCAATGAAATCAAGGAACAAGACACCGCTGAGGCCGCCGCTTTATTTTCAAGTGCGATCGAGAAGTATCAACTACTGGTTGATGATGGGATTCGAAACACCGATTTGTTCCTTAACCTGGGGAATGCCCATCTCCAAAACAATAAGATTGGCTATGCCATTGCGAATTATCAAAAATCCCTTCGTTGCTCCCCATGGAATCAACAGGCAATTCAAAACATGGAGCTTGCCATGGAAGCATCTAATCCCCAAGGATTAGGAAGCTACAGTCTGTCGTCGGCATTTAACTGGATCTCTAGACTACCCTCTACCGTTGGAATCTCAATTCTACTGGTAAGCTGGACAGTCATTTGTATTGCAACCGCAATTAAGCTTTCGACTCCATCCCTACCTCTTCGTCGTCTTTTCGTTGCCGCTGTCTTGTGCTTACTGCTTGGAATGGGACTGACACGATGGTCAACTGCTTTCCAAACACCGAGAGAAACAGCTGTTGCTGTGGCTAGTGAAATTACAGTTTTCCAAGGCAGTAATGAAGCGACACCGCCAGTTATGAATTCCGCGATTGCCGAAGGCGAAGCGGTTCGCATTCTGCAAGAGCGGGGGAATTGGTCAAAAATTGAATCCAGTTCTGGAATTCGGGGCTGGGTCCAATCTGAATTTTTTGAAAAAGTATAGAAAGGGGAATAACGCAAATTCTTCCTCGGTTACCCATAGTGAACCTCCCATTAAACGTGTTAGATTGAGGTTTTTCTAATGGGAGAAATCCATAATGCGGCTGTTTGAGGGTACAGAATTTGACCGACCTCCACGTTGTGAGAAATGCGAACAGCTTGAGGCAGACTGCGAATGCGTGATTGCTCCAGCGCCCGCAACTCCTCCAGAAGATCAGACGGCAATAATAAGCCTAGAAAAGCGTAAAAAAGGGAAATGGGTTACGGTTATCAACGGATTATTTGAGGGACACCCTGGAGATCATTTCAAAAATCTCTTGGTACAACTCAAAAATCAGGTTGGTGCTGGTGGCTCTATTCAGGCAAGCAAGATTGAAATTCAAGGAAATCACCAAGAGCGTCTTCGCTCCATTTTAAAAACAATGGGCTTTAAAGTTCGCCCCTAACAAAACGCGACAACTCGTCGCAGCCATCGACTGGCTAAAAATTGAACGAAGATTCAATTACAATAAATCGATCTTAATTCCTTTAGTCGAGTCGAGCCCGATGAATCAATCTGCTGAAAACTCAAATACGCCCAAGACCTTTGAACTTGAGATCAAAGATGCCCATGTGATTTTCGACACCGTCTGGGAAGCACTTGAAGAAGAAGTTGGGCACGAAAATCTCCGCTTTCCCAAAGAGTTAATTTTACTTGGCGGAGCGCCGGGTTCCGGCAAAGGCACTCATACCCGATTTATCATGCGAGCGCGAGGCCTTACCTGTCCACCCATCATCATCAGCCAACTCTTAACGACTCCTGAAGCAACCCGCATCAAAGACATGGGGCAGATGGTAGGCGATACCGAAGTCATTGGAATTCTATTTCGCGAACTCTTGAAAGAAAAATATCGAGACGGCGCATTGCTCGACGGCTTTCCTCGAACGCGAGTCCAAGTGGAATGCCTCAAAATGCTGGTGGATCAAATCAACCAACTGAACAATGAATATGCCGATACGGAATGGGCAATCCATTTTCGCCGCCCCATTATCCACGCCATGGTTTTGTTTGCCAGCGAGCAAACCAGTATTGAAAGGCAGTTGTTTCGTGGAAAACAAATTGCCGAACACAACCGCAAAGTAGAAGAGACTGGCGTCGGAGAACTGCTGGAACTTCGGAGCACCGACCTCGAACACGTAAAAGCCGCACAAAGATACCGAGTCTTTAAAGAAAAAACCTGGGATGCGTTGCGTTCTTTGAAGGAGATTTATCATTATCACTTCATCAATGCGGAAGGTCCCATCGATGAAGTCGAATCAAATATTTTGAAGGAACTCCAATACCAAAGTTCACTGGAACTTGACCCAAAGACCTTTGACCACCTAAGCCCCCTTCCGCTTGCAGAAGAAATCACCATTCACGCAAGACAGGAATTGGTAAAGCGTCTCGACAGTTACGTCCTCTCACATACCGAGATGTTCACGGAAATCATTGAAATCATTGACACTAAGTTCATGCCTATCGTGACCCGACATGCACTGTCCGGTCGGGCAAATGTCAATTCGGAAGATCGCATCTTCGAAAATCCAATGGCCATTTCGATGCTAATCGATATTTTTTCGGAACGAGGTTTTCATGCCATGGTCGACAAACGAATCCAGGAAGTACCGGAAAGTGTAGACCTGAATTCCGGTCGAATCTCATGCCGTCAAAAAATAGTATTCCGTATTCAAATTCACTTCGAAGGGTCATCCATTCGTCGCGGATAAGGCAAATTGATCACCAAAAGAAAAGAATTTTCAACGTGCGCCGACCTACACAGAAGTAGCCGCTTGCACTGGCTTCTTTAATCCCACACCTCAGTTTTCAATGGACTTAACTCAGTTCTCAATGTACTTAATTCAGTTTTCTTGACTGCGGTGTCATCGTGGTAAATCAATTCGAGTCTTGGCAGGTCAGCTAATTGCTTCAACCCTTCTTTCGACACTTGGGTGCGGTTCAAGCCCAGTCCGATTAGACGCGAGAGACCCGCGAGATGGTGTAAATCATCATCGCCGATTGCACAACCGGCTAATTGAATCTCTTCCAAATTAGGCAACCCGACTAGATGTCTCAGCAGATCGATTGAAAAGTGTTCGGGAGAAAATTCAATTGCGTAAACGCCGCTCTCCTCTGATCGCTTCAACAATTGAGTGTTCTGGTGGACTAAATGGAAAATTGAAACCGGATCGTCCAACGCACATCCGATGATGCCTGAGGAATTGACTTTAAAGAACTGATCAGGAGTCAATTCTTCTAATTTTTTTTGAGAATTGATTTGGTAGTAATGACTTGAAACACCCCAGCGTGGATCTCGAATATGTAATTTATCACCCACGCTCCCCGTAAGAAGGAAATAGTCTCGGTACGAGTTTTGGACATTCGGGAACGGAAATTGGATATCATCCCACACTTCAAGTGTTTCAACGCCTTCGGCATTGGATGCCAACGCCAACGGCAAATTGCCCGAATAAAGTGCGTGGGCAAAGCAGTGCCGAATCAATCCCCAGTACATACCGACTGGCAAAATCAACATTGCCACCACCAAACCACGTAGCACAGGTGAAGTCGGAAAAACCAATGATGACTGCAACTGATCAGGCCCTTTTGTATTCGCCTGACGCAACAGCCACGCCCCCACAATGGCAGTGCAAAGATTCCACGGAACAACACTGACGTTCCAGCCTATCGACAATAGAAAAACAACAATACCGCAATGAAGACCGATACAACCTAACATTACTTGCCTTGGTCGACACCACGCGGATATCGCCAAAATAATTTCTCCCATTCCGACCAATAAAGCGAAACCTCGATACACACCCTTCGGGTTTACAGGTGTCTGCGAGAGAAGCTGGTAGCTAATGTGAGTAAACCACTCTGCCGAAATCAGCTTGTGAATACCCGCCCATAGCCACATCGAAATTAAAAACCAGAGGCATAAACGACGGGCTGGTAACCAAACACACGCTGCCATCATAAATGAAATCGCAATCACCTGCGGCTGACATCGAAACTGATCCATCCCAATCGCCAACGTCAGGGCAATTAAAAATCCGACCATTCCGTACTTTCGCGGGCTGACTAAAACAAAAGCCAAGGTGACCAGGAGAAGGAAGCCAGTTGAGACCTGAGGAGTCATTGCAATCCAAGGCAGGTTGGGGGGCAACTCCCTTACTTGCCACGCAGGCCAGGTAATCAAGATCGTTATGGCTTGTGAAAGCACACAAACCGCGAGGAAACAGTAGCTCTCTAAACCAATCTGCTGAAATCCCCAGCCTCCACCTTCCGAGTCTTTTGGTACGTCTGATACCACCGCTGATTTTCTTTTGGATTTCTTTGAATTCCGCCCCATCGTTGTTCCACCTAACCAGCACTTGCAGAAAACCAATCGTCAAACGACTGGTCATTAAATCGAAAACTACGAATTAAGGTCAAGGTCAGCGATATCACGAATTCGCCATTCGATCAAAAAACCAACATAAATCGTCAAACGATGGCAAATTTCAATAATCACCTTGTTCGATTCTCACCGTTACCTGACAATCATTTCGTCTTTCCCTTACGACCAAGAACGTCATTATGCATCTCCAAATTTTTGAAATCTGTGCGATTGTCATCGTATTGTCTGCGCTGTTTGGATATCTGAATGCAAGATTTCTAAAACTTCCGAACACGATTGGATTGATGGTCGTGTCCATTTGCTTTACGGGTTTTCTATTCATAAGCACAATCTTCACTGATTTCTTCTTTGACACCGCACATCTATTTATTAATCAAATTGACTTTCAGGAAATCCTCCTCGATGTCATGCTCGGTTTCTTACTATTCGCCGGTGCGATGCATACTAACTTTGACCAACTACGCGTCCAAAGGTGGCCTGTTTTGGTCTTTTCAACGCTCGGCGTTCTCGCATCCACGCTGATCTGCGGCGTCTTGACCTATTTTGGATTTCGCCTCCTAAGCATCGAGCCCAAGTTTATTCACTGCCTTTTATTTGGTGCCCTCATTTCTCCAACGGACCCAATTGCCGTTTTAGGGATCCTTAAACAAGCTCGTGTTCCTAAAAAACTCGAGACAAAAATCGTTGGTGAATCCTTATTTAATGACGGTGTAGGCGTTGTTGTCTTTCTGACGATCTTCCATATCGCGAGTGGTTCTTCCGTTAACGACGCCGGCACGCAAACCCAATTTCACCCTACCGTGAGTTCTTACTCCGCGGTTGCCTTGCAACAAACCTCGCCAAACGAGACGGTCGGCGTTCAAGAGGAGCATCAAAACGATTCGAAATCCGCGGACAAAACAACCGATTTCACCGTCACCCCGCATGTTGGTCACCGGTCATCGGGCGTCATGGCACAAATCAAAGGTGTCATCAAGTTATTCTCATGGGAAGTCCTCGGAGGAATCACCCTCGGTTTAATCCTCGGCTACTTTACGTTCCTGTTACTGCGCTCAATTGACGACTATGAAATCGAAGTCTTGATTACGTTGGCATGTGTAACTGGCGGCTACGCTCTTGCGACATCCCTACATCTCTCTGCGCCCCTCGCCATGGTTGTTGCCGGATTGATCGTTGGCAATGACACCGTTCGTGGCACCGCGATGTCTCAACAAACTGAAATGTATGTCAACCGATTCTGGGAATTGATGGACATTCTACTGAATGCAATTCTGTTTGTTCTGATCGGACTCGAACTTCTCATTCTCAGCGACAGCATCACACTTACATTTATCTATGCCGCAGCCATGGCAATCGTCATCGTGCTTTTGTCAAGATTTCTGTCGCTAATAATTCCAGTTCAATGCTTCGCGAAAAAATTGGAGTTTGTACCGCACACGACAATCATCATGACCTGGGGCGGATTACGCGGTGGGATTTCGATCGCACTCGCGTTATCACTAACCGCCGAAATGAACAGAGACCTGTTCTTGACGGTAACCTACGGGGTCGTCATTTTCTCAATCATTGCTCAAGGTTTGAGCGTCGGAAAAATTGCTAAATCTCTGATTGGTATCGATTCCGAAGAGCCGTCAACATCAGACGCTCACTAGAAAACAAACTCAATCACGATACTGAATTATGGATCGACCAGCTCTCCGAAAAACAGCCCGTTTAGAAACACCCGACTCGTGGCTTTCCAAAACCCACGAAAATTGGGATCATCAGCCATCAGAATGAATCGGCCCTTTCCTTTGGGCTGCACCACAACACTGGCAGCCTTCTTAAACCGTTCGACATTGTCTGCTGAACAATAACCCGCCATCAGCGGCGATTCAGAATCGTAAATCACGGGGTTACAATAAGGATTACTTGACGGCTCCAGAAACCTGGCGTGATTCCGGAACACAGCCAAGGATTGGTCATTAAATCCGTAAAGCAAAGGATGCGAGGGATCAATCGTCGTTTTAAATATCGCACCGCTGATTAATTTCAATGCTCTTTCTGTGGCAGCGGAATCGAATTGCTTTTGAATTACCGGCGTTACGCTCGGTGGAAGGGGCAGGGCGGCGTTCGTTCCAAGTTTACTTTGCACCGTAACCGCCAGACTGCCCAAAGCCAGAACAGTTCCGCCATTTTCGACAAACGATTCAATTTTTGACCAGTGCTCACTGTTTAGGCTTCCACCCGCCAGTACAAGCGCTGTGTAACCATCGAGTCGCGAACCGGAAAAATCCCCGGTCTTCAATAGCGTCACCGGCATACCAATTTGAGTGTCCAGCAAATGCCAAACAGATCCTGAAGAATAATAAGATGTACCTTTTCCAACAAGCATCGCAACTTTGGGCGCTTTCAGAACTTTAAAATTGGCACTTCCTAAATCAGGCCCCTTCACGCTTAGCCCTGTTGTGACGGGAGACACTTTTGCTCCACGTTTGACGGCCTCTTTCAAAACCCGTTCGATTGCCTCGTGGCGCGACTGTTGATTTTTAGAAATCACAGCAAGTGTCCCATAACTATAAACATCCAATCCACCGTCACCGTTCCGAACGGTAAACGGTTTTTTAGCGACACGAACTTTGACATTCGCCAACAGCAATTTATTCAAAACCCATGGACCAATGTCATCGTTAAAATCAACAAGATAACCGAGGTGATCTTTAGACATCTCGAATTTTTTGGAACTGAAGCGTTTCTGAATTTTGAATGGGACGAGCGCATCCAAATCGAAATCTTGCTTTAGCACACGTTGAGTTAAGCCATAGGCTAAAGGTAATGTCCAACTGGACACGTCATAGAAAACGTTTTCTTTAAAATCAGTACGCCTCATTAATAGCGATTGAAGGAAACGAAATTCTGACTGAGCAGCGGGGACGACGAGAGTAAAGTCTTTCGAAAACACTTCCTCGCCATAAGTGAAATCGGCGGACGGAAAATAGGATTCAATATCATGCCGCTTTAATACGGACGCGAATTCGAGTAGCCGTGACCGGTTCCCTTCGCTTTGAAATACGTATGCTTTTACTGGTTGCGACTTCGCGTGTTTCAGTGCATTAAGATAAAATAATCGTTTGTAATTATTTAATTTATCTTTCATTGCAGTCGTCGCCCTTAAACTCGAAAGCGACGCCGTGAACTGATTCGCCACTGTTTCGTGAAACCTCAACAAACCATCCTGATTGCTTTGTATCACGCCTCGGGAACTTGCCTGTTCAAATAAAATCCCGACGCTTCCATGCAAATCTGGATAGGTTGACCCTTTTCCCATATAGAAATCATCAAATCGCTCTTGGGTAAAATACAAACTGCCCCGTTGATCTAAGGCTTTAGCATGAAAGCCGCCGAATTCACGGGTCAGTTGCTGATTTCTTGCGGGCGTCAGCGGATTCGTTCTCTGCGGAATGCCGGGCTGGAAAAAGAAAGTCGAGTTGGTACCCATCTCATGAAAGTCAAGGACAACGTTCGGCTTCCACTTGTGGTACCAGTTCATTCGCCCGCGGCTTTCTGGATGAACTAATGGCAACCAATCGCGATTTAGATCAAACCAATAATAATTGACGCGCCCGGCGGGCCACATCTGATTATGCTCCGCGTCCTGCGAGTCAGGGTTGGCTACTCGGCCTCGGTAACGATTGACCCAGTTTGCGAACCGATTAAACCCGTCCGGATTTAAACTCGGATCCAGTAAGATCACACACCGCTCCAACCATTGGTTGATCTCATCACCTTTCGCTGCTGCCAAATAAAAGGCTACTAACGGTGCACAATTCGTCGCACTCGCTTCGTCACCATGAACTCCGTACCCCATATTGATTACCGCCGGCAATTCACCGAGATCAACTCGATCCGAATTTGCCTTGGTTAACTGCCGGTGTGCCTTCTGAATCTCTTCCAACCGCCGACGATTACCCTCAGAAGTAATCGTCAATAATAAAAGAGGGCGACCGCCATGAGTCGTCGCATATTGCTCAACGGAAATCCGCGGGGATTCCTGAGCCAGTAAACGAACGTAGGATGCCAACTGAGCATGCGAAAGGTGACGTTCACCTATATCAAACCCAAAAAACTCACGAGGTGTCGTAATAGCCGGATTAACCTCCACTCCTTCAGGCCACATCGCTGTGGGTAGATCATCGGAGGCAGAGTGGGCAAGGACGGTATTGATTGAACTAGAACTAAGAATAGCGACTGGTGGGTGTCCCTTGAAATTTGCATTCGCAAAACCATGCCCGATACAAATTTGAGATATCAAAACAACGATCGAATACGAAGACAATCGAATAAACTGACGCATGAATGAACTCCGAAACCTCATGGAAACAGAGCCAGAACACTCTGCTAAGAATTACGTGGGATCGCAATGATTAAGTATAGCCCAAGAAAAACCCGTTTCCGGCTAATTTTGAGCCCGATCAACAAATCCGATGAAAGATCTTCAACAAGATTTCAAATCATTTCTTCGCAACCACGGGGAGCGTAATCCCCCACACTTTCCCACGGCTTCGGTTGCGGCGAATCGGGTTTTGTCGCGCCATCTTAGCAGCCCCTGCTGCCGCCGAAACATCGCGATATTTCCCCTTGTTGGCACGAGCTATGGCCTTTAGTTGATCACTGCCTTTTCCGGAAACCTGCATACCGAGAGTATTAACCACAATTTTACGGCGGTGAGGTGCGGTTAGTAGATCCGTCGTATTATCAGTGAAAGCACCATCGCCTAACACGTAAATCACATCCGGCTTGAGCATTAATGCGGCGTTCATCGCCTCTGCGCCTTTTGTTTTCAGGCACATCTCAACGGTGTATAGCCATTGCCGTAAACGGTCTTTATTCTCTTCCGTTGCAGGGAGCAACTTGGTAACTGGCTTGGGATGAAACATCATATAAGCCGTGTCGCTAAAGAAGATCACATGAAATTTTTGCTGGGGCGTCAAATTGCCAACCGTCTTACTTAATTCGTTCAGCGCTGTTTCAAATTTCCCATTGGTCATGCTGTTCGAATTATCGACGACGAAAACAACTTTTTGAGCAGTTTGCTTGGCTCCAAAAAACGTTGTCGTCCCTACCTCTTCCCCTACCTCCTCAAGCCCCTCTATCAATTCCCCTAGCCCAACATCTAGATCCATGCTCTCAAAAGAGTCAGCGAGCGTATTGGCAACGGTGGCATTTACCGCGGGAAGCGAGAGTTCGTTCTCCGATAACACCATTTCCTCCATCGAAGAATCTTCTTCAAATTCTATTTCTTCGTAATCGACTACCTCCATCTCAGTGAACACTTCTGCATGATCAGTTGGGTCGACGTTTAAGATCAGACTTTTTTCAGAAGTTCGAGCGAAGGTGAAAATTGCCAAAAATAGAATGAGAGTGATATGGACTAAGGTACTGACCAGCCACGAAGGCATCGTTTCGAGCAAACCGGAAAAATCGTAGGACTCTGAGGCTACGTCACCCTGTTCGCTCGCAGCAGCATCGCCGGCGTCCGCTTTAGCTTTCTTTGAAGAACGTGCTGTCAATTTTCGACACTCCCAAGGAAAGAGAAAAACCACAAGCCTGATGGGGAACACTCATTATGAGTCGACGGATTCACGAAAGGAACCCTCTAATTATGATTTTTATTTCGCCGATTCCATCGGGCTCGCGAAATTCGAATGCGACTGGAGTCAACGATCCATCAGAAAGAATCAGAAGACCCAACCGTTCTGATGATGCTAAAAAAATTGCGAATCTAAATTCAACCTGAATTACCGAGGCTAATAGGCCTGGACGACTGAATGCCACTGCAATTGGTTTGGGTAATATAGAAAAGGGAATCTGATTGGACCGTACGCTCCCTCAAATAAATAGCTGAGGAATTTATTGGAACAATCATTTACCTTGCGCCGAGAGTACTCTTGCATCCTGCGTAAATAACAGCGTACTAAGTACCATTAAAGGCTCAACAGCCTCGTTTTCTTAATCTTTTTCCTACAAAACAGTTGAATCGATAGCCACCTGTTATCAAACTGTCCCCAGTAGGTCAGTTCATTTAGGATCGGTTGGGAAACGAGAAATGAATCTATTGCAAAAGTGCCTGTCGTTGCGGGCATTGCCGCGGCGGCGTTCAGCTTTCACCTTAGTCGAGCTTCTTGTGGTCATCGCAATTATTGGAATTTTACTTTCCATGCTATTGCCGGCAGCACAAAGCGTCCGAGAAGCTGCTCGCCGAACCAAGTGTATGAATAATGTCCGTCAACTGGGCATTGCATTGCATAATTTTGAATCGGCCTTCAAGACGTTCCCACCTGCTTTTACCGACGGACACAGTTGGACTGGTATCGTGCTCGACTATATTGAGCAAACGAATGTTGCCGATCTTTACGATCGAAATTACCCGTGGAATCACGAAAAAAATCAAGACGCAATATCGACAGTGGTTCCCACGTTTCTTTGCCCATCCAATCCAAATGGAAGGCCATTTTATCACGATCAACTTGGCAATGGAAAAATCTCAGCAGTAATGGACTATGCGGCAATTACTGGCGTAGCACCTGTCGTTTATAACTCAGGCTATGCCCGACCAGTAAGCTCAACCCTAGGGGGCCTAGCAGGTGGTAAGGGGACACAAATTCGCGACATCAGGGACGGACTTTCAAATACGCTTATGATTACCGAAGATGCAGGCCGGCCAATCCATCATGTCAGTACAGGGTTTGGACCGGATAATCTGCAAGTCGGAGGCGGCAATCTTAGCGTCTTCAATGCTCGAGTCCGTGGAGCGGGTTGGGCAGATAATGCGAATACAATTCCGGTCCATGGATTTTCCGCTGATGGATTGACTTGCCCCGGACCTGTACCCGTCAACGCCACCAACAACAACGAGGCGTTCAGTTTTCACCCCGGAATGGTAATTGGTCTATATTGCGATGGAAGTGTAAGCGGCGTGCATGAGTCAATTTCGATGCAGCAATACAGTGAATTGGTCACACGCGCTGGTGGCGAAATCAACTCTTACTTAAATTGATGATCCCTGTTCTTGTGAACAGGCTTTGCGATCGCCCATTCAAATCGGCGAACTGCTCTCACCTCCAACAGCATCGGGACAGAATTGGTCAAACTGGTATTGGAACCTCTGCGTTGCCAATCTCCTGATTCTCCAAATTAATTCCCACCTCGGGTCGACTCCAACCACTCCGACAAACGCTTTGCTAATTGGTGGGTCTTGTCATGGTGTTCGATCGCAAGGTTTTTAGACTCACCAATATCAGCCTGAAGATCATAGAGTTCGTAGCGATCCTTTGGTGATGTTTTCTCGTCAGTTAACTGGATTAGCTTCCACTTTCCCACTCGAATTGCATTGGATGGGGAATGCCCCGACCCATGCTCATGCGGATAAGTCCATGCCAGCGACCGACTGTTTAGATCTTCCTCGGCATTATTTTTGAGTACGGGCACCAAGGATATTCCATCAAGATGTTGACTAGGCTTTGGAGCAACGCCCGCTAAATCAAGAATAGTCGGATACAGATCCATCGTAATCCCAAGAACCGAAGAATCCGCTGGCTCAAGCTGCCCCGGCCAACTAATCATCGTCGGAATTCGAATCCCGCCCTCATAAGTCCACCCTTTCCCAGCTCTCAATGGAAGACAGCACGTTGGCCCACCAGACCTGCGGTGTGACGCAAGAGTTGACAAACCTCCATTGTCCGAAGTGAATACAATAATCGTGTTTTCACGTAAGGATAAATTTTCAATTTCTTGAAGTACCCGTCCGACATTGGTATCCAGATTTTCTAACATCGCAGCATAGGTTGGATTATTTTGGGACGACCGCGTTCGAGCGCCATTTCGCTCAGCAATCACATCCCTGGGTTGCTCACCGCTGCTATCCAGTTTTGCGTTATACTTATCCACTAAAGCATCAGGAGCTTGGATCGGTGTGTGCACCGCATAATGGGCGAAGCATAAAAAGAACGGTGACTTCTGATTTTCTTTGATGAATGATAACGCTTGATCTGTCATTGCATCGTTTAGATAATCCCCTTCGTTACCATCGTCTAAGTCGGGAACATCCCAAAAAAGAATACCATTCGGCTTATTTTTATTACCTCTTCGCTTGTATGGATAAAAATAACTTCCAGGACTTCCCCCTCGATTAACGCATCGAACCCAATCAAAACCTTGGAATTGCGGCAGGTGCTTGTCTTTGTCACCTAAATGCCATTTGCCAATGTAACCTGTTTTATACCCCGCTTCCGATAAGGCTTCACCAATCGTGACTTCCTCAAGCGGGAGATGTAATTCGTTTGGCTGATTCAACCATTGAGTAATCCCCAGTCTATTCGGAGCCTTCCCGGTCATTAAAGCGGCTCGCGTTGGTGAGCAAACTGGATTTGCAGAATAAAAATCACTAAACCGAACGCTCTGGCGCGCCAATTGATCAATTTGGGGAGTTTCATGATACGTCGAACCATAACAACCAAGATCTGTGTATCCGAGATCATCAATAAAGAACACAATCACGTTAGGCGCACGGTTCGCTGACCGCTTCGGTTCCTCAGCGAGAATTGTGGGCGTTTGAAAACCAGCACTCACTAGAACAATTAGAATCAGCGCGTCTGGAAATAAACGTAGCAACTTGATCTTTATAGACATCAGGCCCAACCTAAAACAAAAATAATTTACCATGCGTAACATAAAGACGACTACGGCTCATCAGCACTCACTGTGATTGTAATGGATCTCTCAAGTGAAGTACGATTCAGTAAGTAATTATTTCCCCACCCAACACTTCCCCATAAAAAAGCACCTCGAAATACCGAGGTGCTCGTAGAACAAAACCGAACGAGGAAGGTTCAAATTTAAAAACCAATATAGATTCGTGAACTCCCTCCACCGATCGTGAAACCAATACCCCCGTAAATATTGCCACGACTGCCGTACACTCCGTAGCTAGAACGGTAGAACGGTCGGGAGTTGCGGCAAGAATCGTCTCCACGATGAAAAGACATTCTTCGACGAATCACGGCAATATCTAACCTCATCTGATGAATCGAATCCTCAATCGTATCCAGCAACCGTTTTACATGGGCCGTATTCCCTTGGATATGTCCGTAACCCAAGAACTCAGCGTCGTGTTCTACCTGATGGAATACTGACTGAAGATGATGAAACTTATGATCCAAATCTCGCAAATCTCTTTCCATATGAACCAGCCTCCCATCAAATTGACTTATGTCATGAATATGGGTTGCCAAGCGATGGATTTCCCGCGAATCAGCCAGAAGGTAACCGTAAGCGGACGTATGTCGGTAATGCCTAACTTCATTAATAAGTCGTTTTGTGGTCCGTTGAATTTTAACCGCTAATTGATCGATATGACGGAACTCGTCAGCTTTCGCCTGATTACTTCCTAATCCCCAAACGAAACTTGCAATTAGTAAACTCATTACTCGTGCGGTGCTGGCCATTTCCTTCTCCCATTGAGGCGTTAACAATAGCGTCCTGCGGACAAAAGATCATTTACGCATTCGCCGTGCCAAACAGCAGCGTTGGATTTCAATTCTCGGAAGCGCGGTAAAAACAGGGATTTCCAGCTATCTGCCTGCTTAAAAATACATTCCAACAACGATGCAAACGTCATCAAAACGATCGCACTGAACATAAACTGACGACAGCCAGTAGTTGAGATGCAACATTCAGCAGACGCTGGAGCAGGGGCAGCATCTGAAACCGATACTCGTGGGAACTCAAACTTGACATTCAAGTAGCTTTCACAGTAACCGAACAAGCCAACGCCGCCACCTAGACTAAAAGTCTTTGGTCGGATTTGTCCCGGGAGTTATTGGAACGCGCGGCTCTTTCGCCAGTGAAAACGCGAGCTGCTCATACCATTGATCATTCTGATGGACGAGACTTTTGATCTTTTTCCAAATCTCGACAGGTGGCCCAAAACCACTCCAATCAACTTTAAGAACGCGAACGCCGCGGCGTCTCATCTCACCGAGCAATTTTTGGTAATTCGCATAGAGCTCCTGAAGGTAATCCAATGGAACCCCATCCTCTTCCTCGCGTCCTCGTGAATGCATTCGCTCAAAACACTCCTCCGGAGAAACATCGAGGTATACGAAAATATCCGGAGGCATCACATCTCTACTCATGTTGCGATAAACATCAACGTAAAGCTGATATTCTTCGGGCGTCATAAAACCTCGCTCCATCGCAGTGGTCGCAAAGACGGTGTCACCATAAATGGGTCGATCTTGAACAACTACAATGCCGCGATCACCCCAGGCCATTTCTACCGCCAAGCGGTGTTGCTCATAGCGTTGACAAAGCATGAACATCTGCATGGCGAAGCCGCCACCCGTGTTTTTCCCACTTTGCAGATCCTCGTAATAACGCTGCAGGAAATGATTGAATTTTGGGTGATGCGTTGGTTCTTCCATCACCCGTGTCGGATGCCCGGCAGCCATCGCCGCCGATGCAATGGCATGGCAGGCATTTGTTTTTCCAGCCCCAATATTCGCATCGATTGCAATAAACAAACCTTTTCGCTGTTTTTCTTCTTCAAATGACACGTTGCTGTTCCTTGAAAATGATTGAATATCTTCGCTACGAAAAAAGAGATTGGCCACAAGGTAACTGCCTCGGCCTTCGTTATCAAGGACAAGAAAAATCTCACATGAAATATCTAATAAAAAACAACCCCTCACAATCGCCGAGCGTGATTCAGACTGGCAAACTGCTTTTATCGCTCTATATTCCCACCCAATAAATCGAAATATGAATTCGAAATAAGTTGACTAGGCTGAATCCGCAGGAGATTCATTAGCTCTTCCGCAATTGCCATTCCAACCGAAGAGGTTTCATTCTCATCAAGCACCACCTCTAACTCGAGAAATGTCCCCAACCCCTCGACTTCATCCAGATGAATTCTTGTTTGTCCGATGAACGACAACTCGCGCCTCTTAGCCACGACGCCCAAAAGCCCATTGCTCGCCATTAATAGCGATTTCAATTCAGCGGCAGAATCTATTTCAATTCGCGTATAATTTGAAGTTTTGGGTCCCAATAAATCCTGCCGCTCGTAGTAAAGCAATTCTGCTTTGCCGTCGGAAAACTCACGAAGCTTCAGCCTGCCTTTTTGGGAAACAAAAAAACTATCGATCTGTTTTAAAAGAACTGGCTCGCCATCCGCTAATCCTGCCACTCGTTCTTTTAATTTAGCAAATGCCGAACTTGGAATGCCTGCTTTTATTTCAACATTTCTTGCCATCGAAGGTACCTGATCTTTTTTCTTTAAAGACGAAATGCTTCAAAGGACATTCCGGTCGTTTAAACAAGCTCCTGCATGTAACGAATACTTTGCTCAGCTAAGGCATCAATGCCCGGTTCATAATCGAACACCTCAACACTGACCCACCCCTCGTAATCAACTCCCTTAAGTGCCGCAAAGATCGGTTCAAAATCTACCTCCCCCATTCCCGGGCCGCGACGGTTAGGGTCGTTCGCGTGGAAATGCACCAGCCAATCTTGACTATCCTCGATAATGGATGGAATCGTTTTCACTTCGGTCGACATTGCTTTTACATCCAGGTGCAGTTTTACATGCGATGAATCGACAGCCTTCGCAATTTCAATTGCGGATTCGGCTGTCAACATGAAATTGCCTTCTTCCGGCCCAAGCGGCTCGAGTGCTAATGTCACGTCACATTCCTCCAACACCGGTGCTACTTCGGAAAAAACTTCGACAGCATAATCAAACCCTTGCTCTGGCGTGACGCCCGGAAGAAGATTCCGCTGCGGTGGTGAACCGAACACCATGACTTGCCCTCCAAGGTCACCACACAAGCGAGCAAGCTCACTTAAATAATCTGCCGTTTTATTCCTGACTTGCCGGTCGGGTGTTGTCAGATGCAAACCGTTCGTTTTTGCCAGCAGCCAATGCAAGCCAATGATTTCAATCTCAAGAGAATCTGCCAGCTCGCACAACTTTTGTCGTTGCGATTGAGAAACATCGTAAACGCTCTCCGCAAGCGTAAATGGAGCAATCTCAATACCACGGTAACCTAATTGCACTGCATGGGAAAAAGCCTGCTCATGGGGCCAGTCTTGGTAAAGTTCGTTACAAATCGCGAATTTCATGGCAATACATTTCTCTTGCGTAGAATTGAAACATCGCCAGATTAACAGATTGTCGACGTTTGAACGACCGCCGACTAATGCTGGTACGGTTTTCAACGGAGAGGCTTTCAACGCGTTCGACGAGAGCTCGTCCCGACCATGATTTTGCAAGCCGATGCGGATTCCCGCCAATCGTATTCTTACCCCCACCCATACCCAATGAATTGATTATAATTGGCAGCAAGTTCCCAACCGAGAAGCCCGGAAATTTTCTTGGGAGAGTTTCTTTTTTTATCAAATATTTGATTCGTCTTAGACAACCCAGACTAAAACCCCAACCGGGAAATTAACTAATCGACAAGGTTTATCAGGGTTTCCGCGAACTTGGCAAACTCTGGTTCAGCAACGGGCAACGTAGACAATTCGCCGTTTGCATAAATCCAATAAATCCGTCAAACTTCAACTTGCCTTCGCTACCGTCAGTTTTTCAACGGAGTGTTTTGGCTGACTCCTTTACATTTAACAACCGCGGTCACAGCCTATTCTATTCAAACAGATTTCAATCACGAACGAGATCGTTTTATGCTCCACTTTATCAAGCCGACGATATTCATTTTGACCTTGCTCCAATTCTGCTCAATAGGACGTGCTCAACAAGAACAAGACTACCGAATCGACGAGGTAACTGAATGGAATTGGCAAACCGTGATCGTTCCCAGAGAAATGAATGAATCGAAAGACAATTCTCTGAATGGGATACGTTACCAGGAAAAGCGAGTCACTGTCAGAAAGCCGGTCACTGAAGAGCTTGTACGTGTCGAACAAAACATAGTTTACAAGCCAGTGCTCGTTACCAACTCATTTCAAACTACGGCGGCTATCCCTGCCCCAAGGCTATCGTTTCCGCAGCGTCGACTGCAATGGACTCCTGGAACGTACGTCGTTGATCCGATCAGTGGCCAAACAACCTTCCAAAGGGGAGCACTCCGCTGGAATACAAATCCAACTTTTCAACCGGCTTACCCAAACACTCAAATCAACGTGCCGGTTTACGCGTACCAACCGGAGTTAGTTGAAACAAGGACCCCCGTCACGGTGACGCGCTATGTTGACGAAGTCGTAACACAGCGGATTCCGCTTGAACCGGAAGTTATTAATGACACCGTTGAAAAGCTTGTTCCAGTCAGAGTCAGATACAAAACACCTATCAATTCGATTGGACAACCAACCGGCCCCACCGAACGAATTGTGGTCCAAGAGGAAGCCGTTCCAATGGACACTGTACCTGCCCTAGATTCTCCGATAGATGAAGTCACTTTTCGAGCGAACAAAAAATTAAAACCGTACACCAGTGTTTTAAAACCAAAGACACCTTCGAGTACGACTGACGGTTTCACCGGCGTATTAAAACCGGTTACAAAATCTCAATCACCTGTCACGAATGAGATCGTTGAGTCTAACTTTAAAGAAACCACTCCAGAAAACTCTAAGATTTCTAAACCATTGATTGAAACTCCTAACGTACAAACCAATGAGAGCGGAACACCTGTGCCCGCTTTGAAATCCAGTATGAAGTCTGTCTGGACCAAATAGACGCTGCTGTGCGTTCTTGTTAATCACCGCTATTCGGCAAGGCTCTCTCACGCATTCGTGGCCTTAAACCCCCGAAAACGCGTTTGTCATTGGAGAAAATGTTTTGTCTGCCGCTCGGTCTACCACCCGAGCGATTTCAGCGTATCGGTGAACCTGAGTTATTAGTTCTCAAAGAATCATCGAATCATTTCTGAAGTTAATCGATCTGAATCTCCTCTCGGCGGTTTTTGGGAAATCTTCTTTTTATTAGCCAATAAACGAAAAGACCTGTCGAATAGAGGGCGAAACTAGAATCGAAATCAAACATAACCAACAAATCCGCTTAACCGGAAAAACCGGTGGTAATACCGTCATTTCCAAAGCCGAGTTGTCAAAGAAATTTTAGATTTCCCCCGTTTTAGCTTTCCCTCGATCAATGTGACCTACTTTTACATGTCTCTCGTTGGGCAAATTTTGGTGCCGAAGGTACGCTATAGGCTTGCGCGGCACTCGGGTTACCCACCCGGGACCGTAATCCAAAAGATTACAAACGGATAAATATAGCGATGATCCAATTTTTTCAAGAAAGCGTAAACTACGTCAATTTACCGGTCACCACCCTAATGATCATGACGCTCCTTTACTGGGTGATGGTCATGATCGGTGTGTTTGGATTTGACTCGTTCGATTTTGATTTTGATGCAAGTCCGGATGTCGATATCGATGCAGGATTCGGCATCGACGCAAACACTGGGTTGGATGCAGCCCCCGCAACCTCACTGGGCGGGGGAAGTAGTACAACCGGAAATGATGGATTCTTTCGCGCGGTATTTGAATTCTTCTACTTAGGAGAAGTACCGATCGTGATTATTGGCACGTTTTTCATGTTGTTTTTTTGGATTTCGACCTTCGTGTCGAACCACTATTTCAATGTGGAACAGTCCTTTTTGAGATCAATGTTGTGGCTTTTACCCAACCTCGCAATTAGTCTGGTTTGTACCCGAATAAGTATGATTCCATTCGCGATGCTGTTTAAAAAACCACCACCGGAGAATATTCGACGGGAAGAAATGTACGGACTGATCGGATTGATCACCACAAGTGAGGTGACCGAGACGTTTGGCCAAATGGAAATCAAATTAGAAAACGAACCCGAGATGAGAATCAATGTTCGCACAAACCCTGGGGAAACACTTGCCCGAGGTGACGCAGCAAAAATCATCTCTTTCAATAATTCAAACGGAACATTTTTGGTTGAACTCACCAAATGGGAGAAGAGCGTAGATGGATAACATCTTTCTGGCACAATCTGATTCACTTTACTGGCTAATTTTCTTTGTCATCTTTGGCATCTTCATCATCGGCGGTGGAATTGCAGCCTTAATGATTAAGTGCCTGAGAAAAGTAGAGCAAGGATCAGCGATCATTCGCAATGGAATGGGCGGAACCAAGGTCAGCTTTGACCGAAACGTCGTCATCCCGATCCTGCACATCGTTGAATCAATGGACATTTCGGTTAAACGAATCGAAATTGACCGAAGCGGTGAAGACGGGTTGATCTGTAAGGACAATATCCGCGCCGACATTAAGGTTGCATTCTTTGTTCGCGTCAACAAAGAAACGGAAGATGTGAAACGAGTTGCTCAATTCCTCGGTTGCGCACGTGCCTCAGATGAAGTTGCCTTGAGAACCGTTTTTGAACCAAAATTCTCCGAAGCACTCAAAACAGTCGGTAAGCAGTTTGATTTTGTAGAGCTCTACAATTCACGTGAAGAATTCCGTGAACAAATCCTTCGAATTATCGGTACCGATCTAAATGGTTACGTCCTTGATGATGCAGCCATCGACTACCTTGAACAAACTGACTTGGAAAAGTTAAACCCAAATAACGTTCTTGATGCGGAAGGAATTAAAAAGATTACCGACTTGACTGCCAAGGAAGTCACTCTCGCCAACCAAATTACCCGCGAGAAAGAAATGACCCTTAAGAAGCAGGACGTTGAAGCTCGCGAAGCGATCCTCGCCCTTGAACGTCAACAGGTAGACGCAGAAGAGAAACAAGAGAGAGAAATTGCAGAAATCACCGCACGCCAAGAAGCTGAGGCGGCGGTTGTGAAAGAACAAGAACGACAACGCGCCGAATTGGCGCGAATTAGCGCTGACGAAGAAATTGCGATTGCGGAGGAGAATAGATTACGTGCCGTGATTGTCGCAGCGAAAAGTAAAGAACGAACAGACGCCGTCGAAACGGAGCGCGTCGAACGTGAGCGTGGCCTCGAGGTCGCAGAACGCGAACGAGTCGTCACTTTGGCCGATATTGAAAAAGAAAAAGCAATCGAGGTCGAAAAGAAGAATATCCAGGACGTGATTAAAGAACGCGTCATGGTCGAACGAACCGTTGTTGAAGAAGAAGAAAAAATCAAAGACACCCGTGAATTCGCAGCGGCCGAGCGAAAGAAACAAGTTGCAGTTACGGCTGCAGAAGAAATTGCTCAACAACAGTTGGTAAAAGAAGTCAAACAAGCAGAAGCTGAAAAGCAAGCTGCTGACCTTCAAGCTCAAACCATTGTGGTGACAGCCGAAGCCAACCGCGTATCGGCTGAGAAGCAAACTGATGCCAAGAAAATGCTCGCCGAAGCAATACAAGCCGAAGTCGCGGCAACCGGTCTTGCCGAAGCTCAGGTAACCCTGGAAAAAGCTGTCGCCCTCGAAAAGGAAGGGACTGCCGAAGCGAAAGTGATCGAATTGAAGTTCGAAGCTGACGCAAAAGGAATTACCCAGAAAGCCGAGGCAATGAAGTTGTTCGACGGCGTCGGAAAAGAACACGAAGAATTCAAATTACAGCTCCACAAAGAAAAAGACGTGGAAATTGCGGGAATCGATGCCCAGCGACAAATCGCAGAAGCTCAGGCTCAGATGGTTGCTGAATCACTTAGATCAGCCAATATTGACATTGTCGGTGGTGACTCCAAATTCTTCGATAGCATCGTAAACTCCATCACAGCCGGTAAGCAAGTCGATAGAATCGTTGACAACAGTGAAGTTCTGACTGACGTCAAGGAAACTTTTTTCAGTGGCGATCCGGCACAATTCAAAACTGAAATCAACCGTTACATCGATATGTTTGGAGTAACATCGGAAGACGTCAAGAACCTTTCCGTTGCTGCTTTGATTGGCCAGATGATGGGATTGACGAATGATAAAGAGGTTCTCGATCGACTCCAGGAAATGATGGGCGCAGCCAATCGTACAGGCCTCGCCAACCAGAATGCCGGCAAAGTCATTAAGACGCTGAATAAAGCTTAGATCGGGATTTAATTCCGTAGCGGTACACGAATTTTAATTGGTCGACCGCTTCCCGTTTCCGACTCCGGATTTGGCAATTCGGAGTCAGGAACCTGGCTCGCCAAATTCATTGACGGCGGAGCAAAACAGAGGAGCAGTGAGCCATTCAAATTCTTTTAGCCCGAAACTAGATGTCAAACGCGCCACAAAATAATGAAACCGCGGAGCCAACCACGGATTCCTCAGCGAACGAACCGCAATTGGAGCGGGGAACGTATGAGATTATCCAAAACCGGCTTCACAATTACAGTGATGAACTGCGGGAGCGGCTCAATTCACTCAATGCCGAACGTCGGAAAGTTTTTGGCTCCATTCCCACCGAACTGATTTCTACGCAGCGGATTACGACGGCACACAACTGTACCGCCAGGGACATTGTTCCCGTCGGCAATCAATTCATCTTCGGCTTCAACGTTCATATGGGCTTGAAGGCCGTAACAAAGATTGAAGACGTCTTTGCTGTTTACGAATTTTCCGATGGAGCGATGCACGAGAAATCTCTCGACTTCATTCGAAACGGAAAATTTGAACAAGAATTCTTTTCGCTTTATAAATACTACAAAGACACCAGCTTTCAGAAATTCCACCTATCAGGCCCACATCTATATATGGTTTTTCAAGTCGGAAAAACCATCACCGATACGAAGTCGTTCAAATTTCTAATCGCCGACGGTGAACTTCGGTATATTGACAATCGCAGCGATCACGAAGTCCAGTTTCCGCCCCAACACGATTTTAAATGGGTGCGGACGCACCGTGATCTTCACCGCGACGGTGACCACCCTCACATTTCAATCGAAGACAGAGTTTTCGTGGAAACCGTGGGTGGCGACCTAACCATCAAGATCGAGGATAATACCGAAGATGGTTCCGGGATTTACGCGGAACCGGTTGACGATCCAGATCAGTCCCTCGATGACGCCGAGGTCTTTTATTCCATTGTCGGTAACATCATCTTGCTGAAAGTCCGACCGTTTAAAGAAGAGAAATTCCGCTATCTCGTATTCAACGAAAAAACTCAAACCGCGCGGCGGCTCGACTCGATTAAAGATGCGTGCGTCTCGCTTCCTGAAGATCACGGTTTAATATTCTCTAATGGATATTACCTGCAAACCGGGTTGCATAAAACCTTTGAAAATGACATCTCAGATCTAAAGTTTGAGCGTCGACTTGCATCGAGTAACGGCGAGGATTATCTCTACGCGTTCTACAATCCAACATGCGGGCAATACGTCCTCTTGTCCTACAATATGATTGAGCAGGAAGTCGCGACGCCGATTATCTGCAACGGCTTCTCGATCTTTGAAAATGGACAACTGATCTATTTTAAAACCGATGCCACCGCTCAAAAACACCACGCCATGCAGATCTGGCAAACGCCTTACGTCGGCGAAGAGTTTCAGGTGGGCGAGCAGCAGGAATCGTACATTTATAAAATCGGCAATAAAGATATCGTCCGGGCGATGTCCGAATGCCATGAAGTAATGAATCTGATTTCTCAGGACGATTCCTACTCTAATCTCTACGTTGATCTGGTAAAAAAATCCAGCGACATCATCGACTCCTATTTCTGGCTTAACCAAAAACAAACCTTTGAACTTGCTGAACCACTCGGTAACATTCGGGATGCAGCAACAGCTGCTGTCGATGAGTTCGACAAGGTAGTCCGAGTGCGTAAAAATACGGCTGAGCAATTCGCTACCACTTCGAAGGCCGCAAAAAGCGCTTTAATTCAGGCGACGAGCAAGCACTTCCAAAACATCGATGTGTTTGTACAAGCACTTGCTGACCTTCGGACCGTCCGCGGGCAAGTGATCACCTTAAAAGAGTTGAAATACGTCGACCTCGCAGCCGTCGAGGAACTCGAAACAAAGGTCGCTGAAAACTCAGAGAGACTTTCCCTGCGGTGCGTTGAATTCCTTCTGAAAGAAGATTCACTTGCACCCTATTCAGAGCGTGTCGCTAAACAACAAGCTGAAATTGGAAAACTCAAATCCGGCGTGGCCGCCAAAGCACTCGACGAAGAAATTGCCGAAGGTGCAAAAGAGCTTGAAATGCTCATTGAGATTGTCAGCAATCTAAAAATTGATGATGCCACTCAACGAACACGAATCATAGACAGCATCTCAGCCATCTACTCCAATTTGAATCAGACCCGTGCAGGTTTGAAGAAAAAGTCCCAGGAATTGATGTCGGTCGAGGGTGCGGCCGAATTCAATTCACAACTCAAGTTAATCAGCCAGGCAGTGGTTAATTATCTTGATGTTTGTGACTCACCGATACGGTGTGACGAGTACCTGACCAAAATGATGGTTCAGATTGAAGAGCTCGAAGGGAAGTTCGCTGAATTTGATGAATTTATCGTACAACTCGCCGAAAAACGCGAGGAAATTTATGCGGCTTTCGATACAAAAAAGTTGCAAATTGTTGAAGCAAGAAACAAGCGTGCCACCGCACTCATGAACGCTGCCGATCGCATTCTCAAAGGAATTCGATCCCGCGTTTCCAACTTTGAAACCGTTGAGGAAATCAACAGTTATTTCGCTTCGGACCTGATGATTGACAAAGTCAGGGACATCGTAGAAAAACTCGACTTACTGGATGAATCAGTCAAAGTTGACGACATCCAAAGCCGCCTCAAAACCGTCCGCGAAGATACCGTCCGACAACTCCGAGACAAGAATGAACTATTCGTTGACGGCGAGAACATCATTCAATTCGGCAAGCACAATTTCTCTGTCAACACCCAACCGCTCGACCTCACGACCGTCATCAAGGACGGTGAAATGTACTTCCATCTCAGCGGAACTAACTTTTTTGAGAAAATCAACGACGAACGCCTCATGGCGACACAAGCTGTCTGGGACCAACCAGTGGTATCAGAGAACCAAGATGTCTATCGAGCAGAATATCTTGCCTACTTGATGCTTTGCGATGCAAAAACAGCAACATTAACATCGTCGGATCAACAAACCACCTCCTTATTCCAGCAATCGGATGAAGAACTATTAAATTCAGTTCAGGAATTTATGGCGCCCCGATATGCTGAAGGCTATATCAAAGGTGTCCACGATCATGACGCAGCCCTGATATTGAAGCAACTGCTGGATCTTGATTCACAACTTGAACTGCTGAAATACTCGAGTCCTTCGAGAGCATTGGCCAATATTTTTTGGTTTTCTCTTGAAAATGAAAACCCAGCTGAACACTCGACACTAAATGAAAAATTATCCAGTCTTGGCTCCGCCAGACGGCTTTTCGGCAAAATTTCAGATCGACAAAAATACATTAATCAAATCGCCACTCTAATGGACACCACTGTCTTGCAACGTGGTGTCGGCGACGAGGCAGATCTTTTTGAGGCGGCGAATTATCTTTTCGATCAACTCACATCCCATACCAAATTAGTCTGCAGCGGGACCGCAAGCGAACTCGGCTCGGAATTCATTGATTTCTTAGAAAAGAAAAAGGCCCGTGAACAATTTGAAGGTGTGGTTTCAGACTCTGGACTGGCCGTCATCGATCAGTTCCTTTTAGCCAAAGATTGGCTGGGTTCCTACGGAATGCATCTAAACACCAATGCAACTGACTCTGCTAAATCAAATTGGGATGAGAAATACGTTGATGAGGTTGCATCTACATTAGTCGACGGCACCTTTTCCAGTCGCAAAATTTTGAAAATTGATACCGTTCGAGAGATTGAGGGGATCCTCGGCGACCATCGCCGCGTCGAGAAAAAAATCTACCACCTCGATTATAACGATTTTGTAAATCGACTAAGTCGTTTTCAAACCCAGACGGTCCCTGCGTTTGAAGCGTACATCCACCTTAAAAAAGAAATTATTGACGAACGTCGAATGCAACTGCGGTTAGAAGAATTCAAGCCGCGTGTTTTAACTTCATTCGTTCGTAATAAGCTGATTAACGACACCTACCTGCCAATGGTCGGCGCAAATCTTGCGAAACAGATTGGTGTTGTTGGAGAAAACAAACGAACGGATTTGATGGGTCTGCTGCTCTTGGTTTCTCCGCCGGGATACGGAAAAACAACACTGATGGAATACATTGCAAATCGCCTCGGAATTACGTTTATGAAAATAAACGGTCCCGCGATTGGCCATCAAGTAACATCGCTCGATCCCAATGAAGCACCCAACGCGAGCGCACGGGAAGAGATCGAAAAACTAAATCTCGCCTTAGAAATGGGTGATAATGTAATGATCTATGTCGATGACATTCAGCATTGTAATCCGGAATTTTTGCAAAAATTCATCTCACTTTGCGATGCCACCCGGAGAATCGAAGGTGTATTCAACGGCCGCACACGCACCTATGACCTTCGCGGCAGAAAAGTAGCCGTCGTCATGGCGGGTAACCCGTACACCGAAAGTGGCGAGAAATTCCAAATCCCCGACATGCTTGCCTCAAGGGCCGACACCTACAACCTTGGCGACGTCATCGGCGACAATGCTCATTCGTTCGAACTGAGCTACCTCGAGAACTGCCTCACATCTAATTCGACCTTATCGCGCCTCAACTCGCGTTCTCGAAAAGATGTTTTTTCAATCATCAAAATGGCAGAGCAAGGCGGCGAACAGACAGAAACACTGGATGGAAATTATTCGATTGAAGAAGTCAACGAATTAATTTTGGTAATGCAAAAACTGCTAGTCGCCAGAAATGTGGTGCTCGATGTAAATCGTGAATATATTGATTCTGCAGCGCAGTCAGATGAATTCCGCACGGAACCCGCGTTTAAGTTACAAGGTTCTTATCGCGACATGAATAAGATCGCTGAGCAAATAGCGCCCATCATGAACGATGAAGAGTTAGCAACCTTGATTGATGCTCATTATCAAAACCAGGCACAAACACTAACGTCCGGAGCACAAGCAAACTTACTGAAGCTGAAGGAACTCATCGGGACACTCACAGGAGAAGATCTGGAGCGATGGGAGGACATCAAGAGAACATTCAAACGAAATCTTCTACTCGGGTCAGCAAGCAATGAGGGACAGTTGGGACTGGTAATTGCTCAATTGACTACCTTCAGTGAAGGATTGCATGAGATTCGTTCATCACTGGATGATGGAGTTAAGTTATTAACTTCTCAAAACAATGAACCGAGTTCTACCGAATTAGAAACAATGAGCCAAATCACCAATGCTGTGAGTGAGCTCATCAACTTTAATAAAACTCTGTCCGACATGAAAACAATCATGAACGATGGTATTCAAACGAAATCAACTGCAACCGAATCACCCTCGGTCTCAACGCCTCAAAGAATTCAAGTCGTTAATAAAGTTCCTAACATCTTTCTCGACATTATTCGGAATCAATTCCGTGTTCTTCAGACCTGGATGGAGCCGATCCTAAGATTATCAGATGCCTTCCCCGAAGCAGAAGGACTGAAAGAAGCTGCTATCGCAACCCAGCAGAATTACGAACACCTCCTCGATAAAATTGGTAAAACAAAGACCGAAGTAGAAGTTGAGGTCGAATACAACGACGAAGACGAGGATTAAGTTAAACCGGATACGCGATCACTGTCCACAATCGTCGTAATGCAACTAGGGCTTATTCTGAGTCGTCTTTAAAACCGGTTCGATTCGAGCTCCACTCTCGCCCACCAGCATGACCCCAATTAAATCTCCATCTATTTCCGACAAGACCGGGGCTCCATGCCACACCGAACGGTCTCCATCAAAACTACGCAACTCCCATTGATTCTCAATCTGATCGGGTTGAACCGAGATCGAAAAATAACGCAAATCCTCTAGATCACCACTTGCGCGAACAAGAAGGCAAGGTTCTGCACTCGATGGCTGTCGAATCCCCGCCTCATCAATTGGCTTTGGAAATGAGCGCGTTTCACTTGCGCTCGCAAATTTTCCGAGTGAATCAAGATAAGTTAACGCCCCATCCGATTTCAAGTCGGACGTTATTTTCTGACGCGATTCTGGAATGCCAGAGATCGCGATTTCCAGAGACTCAGGAAGGACTTTTTCAGATGCCGTTAGCACATCCGAAGGTACGCATATGAAACTCTCCCCCGCCATTACCACAAACGTTCCAATGATCGTTTTTGACTTATCCGAGGTTCGCCCCAGAAAGCCTTTTTGTTTCCAACTAATTTCAAGTGGAATGGCACCTCGACAAACAACATCGGTGGCTCGAACTTGTTTCGCCTGCTCCCGCCACTGTTCATCAACGGCACGGTAAAGTTCGAAATCGTCCCCCGGCTGGATTGGACGACCGCCATCCGCGACCGTTAAAACTGAAACACCGCCCTTCATCAAGGTCTCAAGTGATTCCATTTCGAAATCCAGTCCACCACTGAGCGCCGAAAAAGAAGCATCAACCCCGCTACTGGCCCAAAATTTAGATTCGCTCGTTACAAACTTCGTATAACGCTCCAAAATTCGAACTCTAACATCGACTTTGAGACCATCTGCCGACAAACCTACCGACAAAACTCGCCCAATATCTACGCCACGAAAACTCACGGGGGACCCCTCCGTAACGCTATTTCGATCTTCACCACGCAGTAAAATTTCGACTCCCGATGTCTCAAGCGAGTCCGGAGGAGCGTCGGGAAGCCCTTGAAAATCGGCTTGAAAAGCCCCCTCCTCTGGACCCGGCAACAGGGTGATGTACTTACTGCCAACCGCAGTTTCCAATCCGGAAACTCCACTGAATCCAAGTTGAGGACGGACAATCCAAAATCGTGTACCTTCTCGAGCCAGGTGTTCAGCGAATGAGAACAAGTTAATGGTGACATCGACTCCAGATAACTCTTGATTTAATTTCACATCCTCTACGACACCGACATCAATACCTCGGAAACGGACATTATCCTCCACGGCAAGCCCGTGACCATCTGGAAAATGAACGGTCATCTGCAACCCTGAATGAGGTAGCGACCACCAGACAACACCAATCGAAATCAATAAGCAAAACAAGGCGACAACCCACATGTAGGAACTAGCCAACCGACCCCAAAAGGAATGACCAACCTCCTCCACGACCGCACTCGGGAACTCGACAGCCTCGGTTACAACCGATTCATTATCAACCGATTCATTAT
>WTFU01000146.1:34415-94841 GCA_011523945.1 Mariniblastus sp.
CAACCGATTCATTATCAACCGATTCATTATTGGAAAGCGATGATTGAGACTCAGTATCAGATTCACTCAATTGATTTTTCCCAAATAGCATGTGGATCGAAGGTAAGCGACGCAACCATGCTCATCGCCACACATAAAACAAACGCGATAATCGCGGGACCAAACTGGAATTCAACCATGTCACCAAGTTTAACAAGCATGACTAGGAATGCTAATAACATCACATCCATCATGCTCCATTTCCCGAGCGTTTCCATTAAACGAAGTGTGAATGCCTTTTGTTTTTTCTCAAACAATTCCAATAAACTAAGCTCCAGCAAAAGCACAATTTTTGTTAATGGAAAAATGATGGAAAAAAGTAAAACGACAATCGCAACAAAATAGCTACCATGCCTGAACAACTCGATGATGCCACTCAAAATACTCGACTGGCTTTTAAATCCAAGTTGCTCGACTTCTAAAATCGGCAGCAATATCGCAGGCCAAAACAAAACAAACGCTCCAACTGCCGCGGCAGCAGTACGATTGGCAGACTTTTCGCGATTACCAGCTTTAGAGAATGCCGTACCACAGCGACGACAACACGCACGCTGGTTTTCACCAATGCTCGGCACCTGCTGAATTAAGCCACAGCAGTGGCACGCTTTTAAAGGATTCAAAACAACCCCAGAAATAATTCGTTACCCTCAAATTCCTGATGGTATCTTACCTAAAGTACAACTCACCTAAAACGAGTGGTATTTTATAATTCCAATTTTATCTGAGCTTTAGGACATCGGTGAATCTTGCATTTCACACAACGCAGAGAGATAAAGCAAACTCCGCTGCCGATCCGGTGTTCGGCGGATTATCTTGATCGTTGCGTTAATCAAATCTCGTCTCGATACCTGCCCCACCAAAACGCCGGCGCGTAGCACGGGCAAGCGGCGAGTCCGCTTATTGAGAAATATTTGAGCCATGCTTAAAAACCCGGTTTCCTCCGTAATCGTATCCGCAGGCTCACTCATGAAGGCACCAACCTCGTTTGCAGGTAATCCTTCATAGGCAGCATCCACCATCACTTCTAAACATGACTTCTCCGTAAACATTCCAAGAAGTCGCTTACTCGAATCAATAACCGGAGCGCCGGAAATTTTATTACGCGACAACAGTTCGATCGCTTTGAAGACATCCATTTCGGCGTCAAGAGTTATTAGCCGCCTCACCATGATATCAGACGCAGAGAAATTCTTTTCACTTTTCAACATGAATCGACTCCTTGGTTGAAGATACGGAATGGTCAATTTCACTTTAGCGAACTCAATGCACTAATCCAGCTAATTTCCCCTCAATTACGAGCCATCATTCTTGCCAGCAACGCTTGTGAAATTAATCACGAACTTTCCCCGAGCGGCGAAGAGAAACCTCACTAGCGTGGAGGAAACGAAAGCAAAATTATTTTCTGCCCCATTAGTTTAAAACAGACTATTTGAGATTGGCGAACGGCAATGACGCCTCCCATGCAAAATAGTTCTCAAGGCCCATGAGAATGTAGAAAGAGCGCCGACGCTGTGATCTCCAGCTCTCTTGCAAGACTGAATTCAAGAGTAAGAAAGAGAACTAGTTTTTGATCGGTTAGAGCGCTGGCTTTCTTACGACAATGCTCGTCTCACATGCCATGAAACATTCGAACTGACGTTAATGGATATCCATTGAACGAGACGAGGAAACAGAATCCAAAACAGAAGTTCCTGCGGAGGGAGGTAGACCCGCTCGGTTCAAAGAAGCCGGATCGTCCCAGTCAAAAGTCTCCTTGGGCGTTTTCCGAACGAACAAACCCGATATAAGTGCAATCATCGCTGCAAAAATCGCAAGGCCACCGGCAACGATACTCCCTTTCAGGGTCGTTTCGCCGAGTACAGGATTCTGCAATTCAAATCCAGAATGCAAAACAGTAGAGTTGGCAATATCTAGATTTTTATAATCCCGCGAAAGTTGTGAATGAAGTGCTTGATCGAGTTCCTGACGTCTTTCCCAATAGTTTGTGTCCAACTCTCCTGTTTTTATCAGCCGCTTAAAATCCGCTTGCGAATGTACATTTTTAAAACAAATCAAGACAGCGGAATAACCGTGGCCAACCTTGCCTGAAGTGGGTGGAAAAAATGGAACGCAAACAAGCTCCCAATCCCCATCTTGCTCGCGATCTACGAAAGCCGTGAACTTCCCTGGCACAAACTTGGTCAACCGCACGCGGGACATATCATCAGGCCGTTTCTCTAAAACATCAGCGCATGTTAGCGAAACAGCAACCCCCGAAGACTTTTCAGAATTCAAGGTTTCTGCGTAACTAAGGTAACCAACGAATCCACACAGGATCAAACAGCAACCGCTAAGTGAGATGACTATTTTTCGAATCATTTCTGAACTTTTAGGATCAGTTAAACGGACTTCTAATGTCAAACTATAGGTTTCAGAAGCGAAAAAGAGAGCTTACTAACCAAAAACCTGTTCTTACCAATTAGGGTGATAACGATTAAGTGAGTTTCACCAATTACGCTACCCCAGAGAATTCCAAATCGCTCCTAAGCAGCTTGAGGTAATACAGAAAAATGAAGGGCACACCCTAATTCGAGGCCGCAATTGGGCAGAATTCAAATAGCGTTTTGGGCTCCAACCTCTCGGACCTCCGGACTCCCATACCTTTTCAAGTATCCAGCTACGGAAAGCCTTCATTCCAAGGAATAATAACAAACTGAGATCAGATTTTACGAACAGAAAATTAACTAGCTCAAGCGTTACTGATCCAACTTCGCCTTGCGCAGTGCTTGATACTTTTCTTGCAGGACTTTTTCCTCAGTAGCCCGGATTCGCTCATCTAGTATCGTTCTCAAAGCGCCAAACCTACGAGTGATGTAAGCCAACTCACTTGCATTACTCGTTCTTGCTTTCAGCTTCAATTCCTGATCAGTCAGTTCCGTCAACATATCACTTATTGACAACTCATCCAGATTGCTCAAGCTTTCTTTGATAGCTTCCATCTTTTCGTCTTCAATGGCTTGCTTGGCCTCGGCCTCAAAAACCGTTCGCTGAATAACCATGCTCAAAATCTCGTTCTCCAAACCACGCACAACCCCCTGTGCATAAAGTCTCGTTTCATCATTGGGCAGAGTCGATTCAACAGAATCATAAAGTCCAGGCATAATCGGTAATCGTCGCAACCCACGTTCTCCCCGCTTGATGAGAATCAAACGCAGTCCTTCGGAATCTGGGGGAATCTCTATCGATCCGCGCCAGTCTGTTTTTCCAAGTAAAATCTTATCCTCAATTGGTGCTTCGGGCGAACGCGCCCATACCTCAAACCCTTCCATTGGTGTTCGAGCTTTATCATCAGAGACTAAAAACAACCGAGTGGATCGTTCCGGGGGGCGAATAACAAGCGCCAATTTTTGCGAACGCTTGCTCTTCCGTTGAGAAAGAGGCGCCCGCCGGTTGGATTCAATGGAAGCCCGCAAATCGGCTCCATCCTTTCGTTTACTTGTTAGGTACGTAAACTCAATTGGTTGAAGTTTAACCAACTCACCCTTACGATCCGTCAATCGAATCACTGGTAGAAATCGATCATCATCCCGGATATAAATCGGCGATCCAACAATGGGAGCAGCTACCCACTCGAATGCTTCATCGTCAATCTCAGCTACCGCCTCATCTCCCAGACTTCGTGTATTCGGCTGAAGCGTCGTACGGATGCAACTTTGCACCCCCCGAATCTGCATGATCACTTCGTCTTTTTTTACAGTCTTCCCTTCACTATTTTCCACCTCTATCTCTTGGACTCGATCAATCTTTGCCAACGGCATAAAGGCCACGTTAATCGCGTCCATGATATAACGCCCGAGCTCATTTCGCTGAATCACTTTGCGAACCACTAAAGGGCCCCATAACTGGGTCTGAATATCAAACTCACGCACGCGCACATCCACTACCCCATGCGCTTCTTCCAAGCAAACAACCATCAATTTGTCGTACGGCAACAACGCGGGAACTGATTCCAACGCTTCAAATTTTTCAGGAGCCCCCAAACTCTCGATAAAACGATTTCGCCAGCGTACTGGCGCCAGCCCCGTGGTCAAATCCCATCCACTGGGATCCAGCAACTCTGAACGTCGAGTAACATCTTTCGCAATATTGCGATAAATCGCATCGATCAACGGTGAACCATCGAGACAAAACCAAACCGCGACCTGATAAGGCCGAAATTCCCAAGCCCTTTTGCTGGTCTCAACGAGATCCTGATCGTCGAAATCAGGCACAAATAAATCGGCTTCCGAAACTGCAGGCTCAACTTCTGACTCAGACACCTTAGCTTGCTCAACCGAATCATCAGGTGAAATCTCCTGAGCTCGCGTTACATCCGACGCTGCGACCAGCCCCATTACAGAGACAGACAAAACCAGCAGGCAGGCTCGCCAGTTGAGATACTTGGGGGTAGTTATCATTTGGAGAATTTTCATTTTTCTTGCTCTTCTTTTTCAGCCGTCAAATCAATTTTCCAGCGATCGACGTTTTGATAAAGATGAATTAAATCCCGCCCTATCGCACGGACTGTATCGCGATAAGCAAAATATTCTCTGACTTGATAAAGCGGCACGACTGAAAGATCTACCGCAGTTTGCCGATGCAAACGTCGAAGGTCAGCACAAGCTCTTTGCCAACTCCTTGCGTAACTTAAATTACGTAACGTTTGCTCGATGGGCGCACTAACCATCGTCGCGATGCCTTCGGGACCAATGACATTACTCGCGTCGACTAAAGGTTCTTCCATCGTGACCTCTAGATAAAGAAAATCCCAGTTGTCATCCGGCGGAATCGTCTCACCACGCTTCAGCTCTCGGGTGGTCGTTTCGACGCCTATTTCCGTCCACATTCTCGCAATCGCGGCTGCAGAATTTGCCGCGACCGAACCGCTCGGGTAGGCAATGACCAATTTAGGACTTGGCAACGGTTCCGGGCGAACAGGCGGTCTGGCTCTCAGGGCTAAATCCACCATCACCATTCCCATTTCCGAATTGAAAGCTAACGGACGCACCTTGAGATCATAAGCATAAGCAATTTGATCGTTATCCTCAGATCCAATTGGAAAGGGGCCACTGATCACCTCGCAACCATCAACCGGCTGCCCTCCACTGATCACGTCATTCACAAGTAAGTTGCGATCAATGGCGTGGGACAGACCATTCTTAAAACTCGGATCTTTGCCCGCTTCCGCACGTATCTTCGGAATCAACATGTGTACAGTCGGTAAAATATAGGGGCGGGCTTGAACCCGTTCATTCTCTCGAATCTTCAAAAGATCCGCATTGGGAACCCGATCGAGCACATCAATATTACCGGCAAGCAATTGGTCTACCGCATCCGAGCCATTCTCAAAAACTTCCTCGACAATCACCGGATGCTGGTGATCGGAATGACGGGGATACATTTCGTTTAGTTCATAAACATTCGCCCCGTTATCCTCACCCGTTTGCACATAGAAACCATTCCGCACGGTCTCCCCGTTTTCATCTCCATCGGAATACTTCAGCTTCAAAAGAGCTTCGGGTCGCACAAACGGCGTCCGCAGGGTGAATACAACTCGATTTTCCCCTTCGATTTCAACTGATTTCAAAATTTTCGCCCAGGCAACGTTGTGATTAGGAGATGTCTCCACTGCCGCGGAAGTCAGTCGCAAAGCAAGTCCAAACGCATCAATTTCAGGGACAGCAAACCCAGTTGGATTCTCGTCAATTTCCATTGCATATTTCAAACCGATTTCATCCAAAGGAAAAATCCGTCCGTTTAGGAATTCAAACTTACCGCCTTCATCCGTCAAACCTGTATTCTCTATCAACGTGCGTTGCGTCAATCGCCCCACCCGACGCGACCCCCAATGTTCAATTCGGTTGGGATTTGCATCCGCTCCATCCTGAGTGACGCCAACAACGATCAGTGGAAACCTGAGCAGCAGTGATTTCTGTAGCTCTAAAACTTCAGGACGACCGGGGAACATCTGCTCGGCCTTTTTAGCGGAGAGGTGCGCTTCTCTTCCCTTGCCTTCATCTGCGTACTTCTCTGCCAAAACGACCAGATCATTACTGCGCTGAAGAAATTTCGCATTCCATTCCGTTTTTAACTGGTTCGCTTTTTCACCGTATTTGTCTACCAACGAAGCAAGTTGTTGCCGAACTCCAATGTAATCTTCGACTTGAAAACGACGATCAATCATTCCGTTATGACAGCTCATGACGATATTGATCAATGGAACATCAAATCCCGGCACATTGAAACTACTGTCCTTTTCGTAAAGGTCTTCAAAAATAGACAGCGCGAGTTCGTATTCACCTAAATCAAAATTCTTTTTACCGTCGAGGAAAAGACAATTCATCATCGATGCTACCATCGCGGGATCGTCTTTTCCTCCAAGGTTATAAACACGAAAAAGATTTCGGAATGCTTTTGAATATTCCCGGGTTGCAATCCACTGATTGGCTTCTTCGACAAGAATCTCATTAAATGTCAGGATCCGGGCAATACTCGAATACGGAACCTCGAGTCGCTCATCTACATCTTGGAAATATTCAAAAACTAATTCACCACGTTCGGGCAAGGGATTGGGAGGCAGCTCCCCTTTAATCGGCTTGGTCTTCAGTATGGCGAACTCACCTGCTTCGTTTAGAAATACCAAGTCGAATGGCTCCCCATCGACATAATCCCCCTTAAGATCTTCCTTCTTGATCCACTGGGCGTGCAAAGGAATAGCCGAATAGAGCAGCCCAATCAGAACACCCGCAGCAACGCATGCACGCTTCGATGAAACGCGGCGAACGCAAATGATGGTAAATTGAAAAAGATTAAATGCGTATTTCATTGGTACTACGTGATCGCCTTTGTTTTCGCTCCATCCGCAGACGGAGTAAATCGTTACTTTTTTCCTTAGAGAACTGAACGCTAATCCAAACCTCCCCAACTATTCACATCAAAACTCTCTACTTCGGCTGATCAATAATGTGAACGGTTCCATCCAACCCCCCGAAATACATCTTGTTATCTTTGAGAAGTGGTTGGTGATTAATCGGTTGTCCCAAAGAAACCTTGGAAACCGGCTTTCCAGTTTTGGGATCTAGCCAAACTATGTTTCCATTCTGATAACAAAGCATCAGCCCTCCTTTAACGCCATCGGTCACCCGAGGAGAGCACGCGAATTTAGCCTTCTGCAATTCAACCGACCATTTCAAGGTCAAGTCTTCTTCGTAACAGTGCAGCATTCCATCGCTCGTTGACACGAGAACTCCAGCCTCGGTCGCCCAGGGACCCGTGACAAGATCCGACTTCAACGCCATTTCTTTCGCAATCGCCAATGGCTGCGATGTGAAAGCGGCCAGCTTGTCACCGTCCGCTGTATCCAAAACCCCATAAAGTTGAGTGCCGGAAAAAACCACATTCGATTTCACAGGGGTCTCGCAAACCAGCTCTCCGGTCTTCTTGATGGCACGGGGATTACTTCCAGAAAGCAAGTAAATCATACTTGGCAGTTCTTTATCTACCTGCCCCCTCGCGATCACCAGTTGGCTTTCATCCAAGCCAACCGGTTCGAACCATCTTGGCGTATTCCCATTAGGCTGCAGTGCCGGCTGAAAAGGGGTTCCCTGCATCGCCCCGGTGTTGGTGTTGACCCGTGCGACTTGACCAGTGAGCGTTGGAACGATCACGTCATTCCCCATCGCGATGGGTGGGCATGCGATTCTGTCCGCTGGTTTTACCAGTGACAACACCCGCGATTTGTTTTTTACCAAATCCACCAACAACATATCTTTCCGGCCTTCGGCTCCAAAGCAGGCAAATTTATCGTCTGGCAATTCAACCAGTGTTTCGAATTGAAGGTCGGAGCGAATCTTACTTGCTCGCATCGACGCCGCAGCAACTCCAGAATCGACAACCGCTTCGTCGATCGGAAACGTATCTCCCTGATTATTCACCGCAATCACGGTATCTTTGTACAAAATTGGCGAGCCTGCCAAGTCTCCGCCGATATCTGTTCGCCAAACAGTTTTGAGTTCCATGGCGTCAACAAGTGACGCTGACACCATCCCTGATCGGCTTCGCTTTTTGATATGAAACAAGTAATCATCAAGCTTACTTACCGGTGCCAAAAACGTATCACCGCTGTCAACATTTACAATTCGATCAAATTGAGCGAGGTTTCGGGGAACCCGGTAACGCATGATTCCTTTTCCAGCCACCCAAAGATTACTTCCCTCGGTAGTTACAAATACTCGTTCGCTACCTTTGGCATCAAACACGTCCTGAGTCAGAACATTGACTGGGTTCTTTTCCTCTTCGGGATACAACTCAAGAATCCTCAACTCGCCGGTATCTGAGGTCAAAAGCATCCATCGACCGAACCGCTTCATTGGAGTAGAGACTGTTCCCGAAACAATCCCGGGGATCATTTGAACTAACTCGAGAGCTGCCCCTTTATCGCGAGGTTTCAAAACGTACAGATCAGACTGACCTCCCTGGTTACCGATCAGCAAAATGTGCCCCGTCCATGTTTGCGGAGCAGTCGAGATACTGCCTTCATAATGGCCCAAGCTAAAGACCTCGACACAATCGAGCGTTTGACTCGATATCACATACAGGTTTTGATAACTGCCCACTTGGTAAAGGTAGGGATCACGATCGGCTAACATGGCACTAACGTTGACCGGTTGCGGTAACTGGATCGAGTGCGTCAATTCACCAGTTGACCGATTAAACTGCAACAACTTTCCAGATTCAGTGCTAAGAATCACTGCCTGGTCGGTTAGCGACGGCGCCAAAAACGGCTCCTGGATTTCGACTCGCCAAATCAACTCTCCCGTTCTTAGATCCAATTGTAGTAAATCGTTATTCCGTTGATCTGAAACGATCACCTTTTCATCGGTGGTGACTTCGGGCTGATGCGTCGTCTCAAACCCGACAAATCGCCGCCACTTAACTACGCCCTGCCCTGCATCAATCCCGTAAACTGAACCTTCTGCAAGAAACGCAACAACCTCGTCCTTGAGCGCAGGAACCGGTTTACCCGAGGTAACAGAAAGCACAACTGTTTGTTCAACCGCTCCGTCCCGTGAAGCTTTAGTAGCCTTTACATCGGGTAATTCGATTTGCTTGACCAATGCTCGTTCAGTTTGGCTGATCTTGAGCATTAAATCACGAATGGCCTTGCGACTTGCTAAATCACCGTAATTGCGGGTTAGTTTCCGATAGACCGCAAATGCCTCATCGGTTTTTTTGTCTTCATTCAATCTCTCAATCCGGACGAGATCCAATTCGTACTGCTCTTCTTTTTCAATTTGCCCTTCAATTGTGGCAATGTTATTTGCAATCTTCAAATAGTTATCGTTCACCGACGGCGCCTTCCGAAGACTGCTCGGAATGTATACCGGATCCTCTACGAGAGTATTGAAATCCTTAATCTTGACCAACTCTTCTTTCATCTTGTCAAGATCAGTGACTTTGATTGCCTTCTTGGAAATAGCCGCCAAGGATGTCGGCAGCATAACCGCGAGATCGTCCCGCAGTTCCTCCATCTGACTATTCGCATCTTCCTGCTCTCTCAATTCAGGCAGCAGGGTCTGAGACTGTTTAATTACCTCCGTGTAATTCCTTAACCCATAGGTTCCACGGATAATTGAGTGAATTCTTTTAACTTCCGCCTTCGGTGCGTCTTTATGTGACTCATACTGATCAAGATAATTTTCAAACTTCTTTTGAGCGTCACCGTAACTCTGTTTGTTAAAACTGCTCATTGCAGCTTCGAACATATCCTCCGGTTTTTGACCAATGTTGACGAACCATAAAACCGCAACACCGATCAACAAAACGCCCAAAATCCCGAAACCAATGTACAACCACTTGGTCGCCCATTGATCGCTCCGATCTTTCTTCCCTTTGAATGAGGCCAACGTTTGCTGGGGGCCACTCTGTGTTTGATAACCTCCCGATGCATAACCATCATCCGCCAACGCATCGAATGCCGGTTCGTCGGGATACCCAACTTCGGTTGGCACAACCGCCCCGATCTCAATTGGATCGACGGTCGGCACAGCAAACTCATCGACCATATCACCCGCATCAACAAGCGTCATAGTGGCATCATAATCGACCGCCACGTTCACCTCAGGAACGCTCACTTCCCCTTCATTATCAGCATCTTCTTTCGCTATCCCTGTTAGGTCACCTGTATCAAAATCCTTATCGACCGCGGGCGCAGGTTCGACAAATTCAAAATCATCTTCTTTCTTGGGTGACGTCTTAGTCGATGCCAACAGGATTTTTGCCTGCTGCTCTGTGATATGTTTCTTCTTTACCAAAAAGGCCAACACGGACTTGGGTTTGACTTCTTTATCGGACTTCTCGATTTCCGCACGAATCTTACCAAGCACCTTCGGATCGATAATTCCAAGGTTTTCAAGTTTCTCTAATAGCTGACGCGGTGTCATGCGACTTCCCTTCGTTTCCTCGCAATGGTATCGGTCGAGGTACCGAATCTAAATTATTTCTTACGCCACAAATTTACGCGGCAACAACTCAAAATTCTTCGTCTGTTGTTTGAATTTCAATCTTCTCAATATTGTTGATCACCCCGGTATCCCAAGCGGTAACCAGTTTCGCGTGTGTGGAGTCAACGTGAGCCAAAATAATCATCCGAGTTGCACTGGTTGTTTCTTTGGCGTCCTTAACCCTTGATCGCATCTCACTGTCACTTGGACATTCAATTTCCTCATCATCCCTTGTCGTCACGTAATAGGTGTTTGTCTGATCAATGGTGACCTGCACATAATCGTCCAATATCTCCTCTTCTTCTTGGACTTCCGTACTCGGTTGATCCGACTTCGCCGGGGGTTGCTCCAGCGACTTCTGCAAGGTGAATGAAGCTGTGACCATGAAAAAAATCAAAAGTAAAAACGTCACATCGACCATGGGTGTCATGTCCAGTTCATCTTCAGGGATGTCTTTTTTCTCAAAAGCGACATCTGGCTCGACGACGTCATCCTCAACGCCCTCCATCCCACGCCAACCCATATTCTTATACGTGACGTCGTCCGGGCCGTCCTCTGGCGTCGGGCGATAGATTTGAGACGCCAATTCTTCGCGTTCAACCGCCAACTTTTTCTTCATCTCGATATCGAGATCAGAAAACTGTCCCGTTGGTTTGTTCAACCCAAAACCTTCACCGTCTGCATTCGGGGTTGGCTTGGATGATTTTTTTTTCTTCTTACTCATGGCTATACTTTTTTACAAACTCACTCGCCAATTAGCTCAACACTCTTAACTTATTGTTCTGCCTCAATTCCGACATAGATCTTCCGCGTTTTCGCAAGTTCGGAAAGCCCAACCCCGCGTTTCACCATTTCCACCATCCCGGTTTTCACATCGCCTTCAGCCTTGATCAAAATGGCGTTTTTAGTCGGATAGCTCGAAAGCTCATTTTCCACATATTCACCAATATTGGCTTCCTGTGATTCCTCATCCCCCGGAGGCACCTTTGTGTCGTCCGCCATTGACCGCCCCTTGTAGATTTCAGCCTTTTCGCGTGTCGCCTCATCGAGAACCACAATCAGCGTGACCGCCTCTTTATCCTGAATGGAGTCACCGTAACTTGCCATCGGAAGTGCAACCGCGGCTTGCGGGTCCATCCGGGAAACAACCACGAAAAAAGCTAACAACAAAAAGGTAACATCGATCATCGGGGTGATGTCGAGTTCGCCATCATCCGGATTACGCTTGCGTTTAGGTAACTCAATATTTGCTTCTTCACTCATCCACAGTTCCGCAGGTTATATTTCTCAAACACAGGCGTGCGTTGCCCGGCACAACCACACAACCAATAACAGAATTACTTATTCGGAAAACGAATGTTGCATTCCTTGAACACTTCGAGAAACTGATTGAGACCATAAGAAACCAGGTCTTCCATTTTTCGAATAACGACGTTGATATAGGCAGTACACAGCACCAAAGGAATTGCAATCGCCAACCCCAACGCGGTGGTGATCAGAGCGAACTGAATATCCATCGCCAACTTACTTACTTCCACCGTCGCATTGGGATCAGCAAGCTTTGAAAACGCCGCCATCATTCCGAGAACCGTTCCCAACAGCCCAATCATCGGCGCCGTCTTGATCACGGTGTAAACCCAACTCAATCGGTACTCAAGATCTTGAAGAACATCTCGCTGAAAACGATCCGCCACCAACTGCTTGACCTTACCAAATCCGATTTTTCTATTCTCTATTGCTAATTGAGCCAGTTGACACGTCGCACGTCGGTCACCGTCACAAACCTCAACGGCAGCATCGTAATCCCCCTTCGAAAGCGGTTCTTCGACCGCTTCAAGAAACAGGGTCTGCATCGCTTCACTCTTAAACTGCTTTTGACGCACCCGCGACCAAACCATGACGACGCAGAACGCTCCCCAGAGAGCAATAAGAAACATCACCAAATAAATAACGTTTCCTAAAATTGTAAAAACTTGATCCATAATCCCTTAATCTCAGTTGAGTTGTGTTTCTAACAGTTGATTTTTCATTTAATTTTTCATTTGCAAACGCGTTTCACACGAGAGTCAGGTTTCGTATCCCAAGCAAAACGCGGCCAACCCCACTAGCTCATCGCTACGGCACAGGCGGGCCGGTGGGCTGATTGTACAGTTTTTAGCCTGAGCCTGTGGCACCAAGAACTAACGATAAGTGATATCCTCCACAATAAACTCATAACCACTTCCACCTGGCACCACTTTCAGTTCCGTTCTTTTAATGTCTGCAACACTTTTCCCAGTTCCCTCCAAGGCGGCACTTTCAACGACACGAATTTGAGCCCGTGTCGCTTCCGGATAAAACTGAGCCTGCACGGTGGACCCCAACTGGACCCCAGCGCGCTTGCAAAGTTCTTGATCCCAACGCCTCAAACGAATTTTCTCCGGCGTAAAACGCAAAGTCCCGTTCTCTGCTTCACGATTGGACTTGGTGACCCGGATCGGCCCCGAAAGATTCTGCACCCGCCAGATGTCGTTTTTTGTTTGATGAATGACACCAATATCAATAGCAAAAAAAGTCAACTGCTTTGCATAGACACCTATGTCTTCAGCCTCATAATTAATTACCCATCGCTTCCATTCTGGCACACCATTTCCGCCAGTGCCCGGGCCACCTTCGCGGGAACCGTAGCCGTTCCCCGCACCCATCACAGCTGCATCACCGCTTCTCTTTTCTAAATTAGCCCTTACCGAAGAAACTGAATCGGTAACCGCCTCAAGGGCGTTAGCTAATTGGGGAACTTCAATTTCTGGAAACTCTTCTACTCCCGGTTCCAAAACATCATCTGCAACCCCTTTGGGCTTCTCATTCCCCGCTTCATTCACAATTGGAATTGGCCCAGCCATTCGTTGGGAGAAATCAAATACAGAAGTAATCCAAATCAGGAACAGCACAGCAAACAAAAAGCCGAACAGAATTATGAATGCTAACAACGCAGCACTCAGACGATCATACCGAGACGATTTCGTTTCGACATTCAATCTTATCTTTGGTGCTGGAACATAACCTTCACTCATCGCCGCTCCCTCGTCCACAAAAGTGCCCCTTTTGCGGTTCTAATGAAAAACTCTCTTGCCGCTTCAAATAAACAATCGCAACCCTACCCAGCCCGACACACAAAATCAGTCGAGCAATTCTGCACTCGGACGGATCTTCAAAAACCACCCCGTCCACTCACGCTTCATCTCATTAAATTCAAGGCGGCACGAGTCACTTTCTTCAGCAGTCAACGCATCAGGATCTCGCAACGCATTTTTTCGTGTCAACTCACTCAATTTCATCGAATCAATTTTCCGACTAACCAACCTCAACCCATCATGTGCTTCAATACAGATCCTTAGATCCGGATCTCCAAGGGCGTACAACAATGCTGGAACATTATCCATCGCCTGCTCTCCCGCGAGAAATCTCACGGCAATTAATCGTCGGTAGTAATTCCTGGCGGCAATCATACTCTGCAAGAACGCCTTAATTTCCCCCCGAGATTTATCATCTTTGGCGCGAAATTCCGAAATCTGTTTCTTTAACGCCTCTGCCAATTCGCGCAACTGTTCATTGTCAGCCTCCCCCTCTTTCATCATCGATATCAAATCGCTGAGGTTCTTCTCCGTCTCCACCTGGCGAATCAAACCGTTCGCCCCGGTCCTTAGGACGGAATCCTTTTTGAAGCCCTGCCCACCAAGAGCACGACTTGCTGCTGGCTCAACATTCAAGACTTCACTACTACGAACCAAAAACAGAATCGCCAAAGCGGGTGACCATATATTGTTTTCCTTACTCTGAGGCTTAATGACAGAGTTCCCTCCTCTTTGCTCCTGCAAGTACTTAAACCCCTCGTCGTACCAATTTACAAGATTCCCATTACCGACATTACCTTCGGCCTGCTCCCTGAAATAGGCATATCGCTCCATCGTAAACAGGTAATAACAAGTAAAAGGAACGTTTCGATCAACTTTAAACCCACGCTCCAACCAGGCATTGCCTGCACGTACTTTGTTCGAAAACTTCCCGCGATCAAATTGGACGAGCGGGCCAGTCTTGTTAAGAAGAGAATTCTTGCCATCAACCGGCTCTACATAAAACGTCACTGTCTTTGGCAGCCCGATCGTTTTTTTCGATAATGACTTACTCATCGATTTAGCTCGTTTATTGAGCTGGAGAAAATCAGAAAGCAGATACGCAGTTCCACCGCCAGCAAATGACATTGAAATACTCGGAGTCGCCTCATAAACTTCCGCTCCGCTTCCACTCCTTGGTTTAAACCCCGGGTCATTTGCCGTCCCCGAGGCTTTTAACTTGTAGGCCCATCCACCGTCAGGGGCCTGGGAATTCAAAGTCCAATCCAAGGTTCGCTTTGCCATTTGCACATCCATGTCGAACCCGTGCAACTTGGCGACAAACATTGCAAGCGCGGCGAACTGCGTCTGCGACATATCACAACTTTTGTAACCCTCATTTTTGTAAGTGTAAGAGCCATTTGGATTTTGGCGATCCTCAAGGAAACGGAGCAACTTCTTGATTGGCTCTCGGTACGCCCGCGCGTTCGTTTCGGCCAACAAGATGATTGTAATGCACGGCATATACATCTCGCGCTCATTTTCAATGATCTCGTCAACTTGCGCAGCAACATCATCACAGGCCTGCTTCACCAATGGATCACTTACAGGCACGCTACCGTTGTAACGCTTACTGTGCTGAACGACCGCTAACGCGGCGAGCACGCGAGAATTCATTTGAGAATTTGGCTTAATTGCACCCTTGAGATAATTAACCAAATCATCCGCGAGTGCCCTCACCTCCGGGTGATCCGGACTGTAAACCGCCTGAGCGGAAACGTCCGGTGTTACGAGAAAGAAATTCGCGAAACACATGGCGATAACAGCACACGAAATAATAGCACGCACCCACTGCGGGTTGCGAACAAGAGATGCTGTCGCATCAAACCGCGACCCGCAACTTCGACAATCAATATTTTCTTCAATCATTCCGATTGAATCCATTCGCTATACTCCGTAAATCTTCTGCTTCCTGCACTTCAACTAGACGCATTTAAATCATCGATCGACCTGCAGATGTGGACCTAGAAAAATAATCCAACCATCTGTCCCCGCCAGCCACAAACCCTCCCCTGCCGATCGACCTAGCCAAAGGCAATCGTCAAAACGCAATAAGAGCGGTGGTGGCACCTCGGAACCGACCAGAAATTTCTAAATTTCCGTAGAAACAACGCCTATCTTTTCCGAAAGCTGCGCGTCTTAATGGTAATTTTTGTACCCCAGCATGTCAACCAAATGGGGGCAGTTTGATTCCGCTAAAGCTCGTGCGAAATAGTTTATTTCGCAACATCGAAATATTCAGCCACTCCCCCAAAACACTAACAATAGGACCTGAAACTCCCTACTTAAATTTTAAGTTAGACGCGGAACCAATCTCATCTCAACCGAAACCGCTGACCTAAGAATCTGCAAAAGTAAACTTAAACATGTGCCTAATCCCAACTGACTCGATCGCGAGCTAACTGTCAGAGGTTCCGCAGCACAGGCGAGTTAGCCTCTTAACGCTCGAATACCGTCAACACTTTCAAAAAAAACGATGAAAAGTATCGTTAAAACGACGATTGACAATTCTAGCCTCAATCAAGTACATTCTCTCCCTACAAGTCATTTGGTAATAAGACGCGGCGGAAACGTGGCGTTAAGTTTCTAAATGGGATGGTCGGGTAGCTCAGTTGGTAGAGCAATGGATTGAAAATCCATGTGTCGGCGGTTCGAGCCCGCCCCTGACCACTAACTTAAAAAAAGCCCGCTTATCATAAGCGGGCTTTTTTTGTAGCCAATCACAATTTCGCAATGAACACGGGGAAAATAGTTGCCCAAGCTTGCTGAAACTCGTTAAACTGTCCTCCCCAGAGGGCCAGCATTGAATCCAACCCGTTTACTTTAACATTTCCGGGGGCGTTTTTTTTAGCGGCCACAAGACACTTTCGCTTTTTAACCAACGCTTTGGTTACATTAGAGGCGTGACTTTTAGACATTTCATCACCTAGGCAGGTCGACCACACTCATGAGAAAATCACGATTCGTTTCAACTGTAACTCCAATTTGCGTCCTCACCCTATTTGCCCTGGGCGTAACGCTCGCAAGCGACCCACCGACTCAAGACAAGCCAACCATTGCTTTCGTCACAAATCAAATCGCCAGCTTCTGGAATATTGCCGAAGTCGGTGCGAATGACGCCGGCGAAGACTTTGATGTCGAAGTCGACGTTCGATTTCCTAACGAAGCAACCGCGACTAAACAGAAACAAATCGTGGAAGATTTGCTTTCAAGCGGAATTGATGCGTTGGCAATCAGCCCAATTGACGCCGTCAACCAACAAAACATGCTCAATGGTTGGGCTGGAAAAATCCCTCTCATCACCCACGACTCTGACGCTCCCGAGACCGACAGGATCCTTTATATTGGCGTCGACAACTATGCTGCTGGCAGAACCGTTGGCAAACTAATTAAAGATGCCTACCCCAATGGCGCACGCGTCATCCTCGCCATCGGTCGACTCGAACAGGACAACGCTCAAAAACGTCAACAGGGAGTGATCGACGAACTGCTCGATCGGGAAGTGAGCTTTGAGTGGCGCGACGAAGTTGAAGAAGTTAAGGGAGACAAGTTTACGATCCTGACGACGCTTGTGGATCAGGGAGCAACTCAGGTTGCAAAACAAAAAGCGGAAGATGCATTAAATACCTATCCCAACGTCGACGTGATGGTCGGACTGTTCGCCTACAATCCACCGGCGATGCTTCAAGCAATCAAGCAAGCCAATAAATCAGACAAAGTAAAAGTCGCCGGTTTTGACGAAGACGACGCGACGCTTCAGGGTATCAAAGACGGCACCGTCATTGGCACCGTCGTCCAAAACCCCTATGAATACGGGTACCAGTCAGTACGCGTTCTTTCAGAGTTACTAAAAGGTAATAAAAAAGTAATTCCAGACAGTAAATACATCGACGTCCCCGCCCGAGCCGTCACGAAAGACGGGCGGAAAATTGGTGGAAAGCAAACGGAAAATGTCGATGAATTCTGGGCTGACCTCAAAGAAAAAATCGGTAACTGACTCCTTTCGGGAACAGGAATTCGAAAATCATTAGTCTCGCCAACTCGCTTAAAACGGACATTGCCAGTGATCGCGGAACAAAACTGCATCCCTCTCAATGTTAATAAAAGTAATTCGTTGTCTGAAAACCTGCTAGAAGTACATCGCCTTTCGAAAAGCTTTCCCGGCGTGCGTGCGCTGCATCAAGTCAGCCTCACACTTAAACCCGGGGAAGTGCTGTCTGTTATTGGAGAGAACGGTGCAGGCAAAAGCACCTTGATGAAGATTCTTGCTGGTGTTCAGTCAGCAGATTCAGGTGAAATTTTTGTTGACGGCAAAAAGACAGCATTCGATTCCACACGGGCAGCGATGGACCATGGCATCGTTCTAATCCACCAAGAATTAAACCTCTGTGACAATTTAAACGTCGGTCAGAATATATTTCTCGGACGAGAACCACAAAAGTTTGGCATCGTAAACTCGCGAGAAATCAGCCAAAAATCCGAAGAATTCCTGAAGCGAGTCGGCCTTTCCGTCTCTCCCAAAACCATCGTAGGCCGTCTTACGATTGGCAAACAGCAGATGGTGGAAATTGCAAAAGCACTCTCGGTAGACGCAAGAGTGTTGATTATGGATGAACCAACATCAAGCCTTTCGTCGAAAGAATCCGCTTCTCTATTCGAACTCATCGAATCACTGCGAGACCAGGGCGTGAGTATCATTTACATCTCGCATCGACTTGCAGAAGTAAAACGACTATCCGATCGCGTTATCGTCCTGAGAGATGGAGAATACTGCAACGAATTAATTGGGGATGAAATCACTCACGCGAATATGGTATCCAACATGGTCGGACGTGACATTTCCCAGTTCTACAGTCGAACGCCCCACAAGATTGGTGAAACGGTTCTCAAAGTCAACCAACTCAGAACTCCTCACTGGCCACAGCATTCCGTCTCCCTCAAAGTCAAAGCGGGAGAAATCGTTGGGTTGGCCGGACTCGTTGGCAGTGGCCGGACCGAACTCTTACGCAGCATTTTTGGAATTGACCGGCCTCTCTCAGGAAGCGTGGAAATAGACAAACAAACTGTCAAAATCCGGAACCCCAAAGAAGCGGTCAATCATGGAATCGCACTTGTCCCAGAAGACCGAAAGCAACACGGACTGATAATTGACCTGAGCGTCCAGGACAATATTGGAATTGCCGGCTTGCAGAAACACGCCAGTCGCTTCGGATTTGCAAATTTTCAAAAGCAAAAATCTGACACAGAAATCATGATCGATCGACTTGGAATTAAAACACCGTCCGATCGCCAAATTTCAAAATTCCTTTCAGGCGGGAATCAACAAAAAGTCGTCCTTGGAAAATGGCTCTCGATGGCTCCCAAACTCCTACTCCTAGATGAACCAACGCGCGGAGTTGACATTGGCGCAAAACAGGAAATCTATCAACTAATTGAGAAACTTGCTTCCGAATCCATGGCAATCCTTTTTGTTTCGAGCGAACTGGAAGAAGTCATTGGAATCTCTGATCGAGCTTACGTGATGCACGAGGGGCAATTGACCGGTGAACTCGACCGAAGCGAACTAAACGAAGAGTCAATCATGCGGCTCGCCACAAATACCGCCGAGCTTAAAGAGGCAAAACATAATGGGTGATCGTGGAACCGGCCTGTTGAAAATTGCAGGCATCACAACTTTACTACTACTACTTTGGTGCATCCTGATTTGGGAATCGCCCCTGTCATTTTTGACCCCCAATAATCTTGAAAACCTCCTCCGGCGAACCGCGCTTTACGGCGTACTCGGCATCGGCGTAGCCTTTGTGATCATTTCCAGCGGCATTGATCTCTCGATTGGTTCGCTGGTTTGCCTTGCAGCCTGCCTACTCGCCCTCTTTCTTCACGTCGACTATGTCCCGGTTGGACAGGTGGATGTCTGGGAAGTCAGCGCCGATGACTCGACCATTTCGGTCGCGGCGGATCACGGATTCACCGAGGGGGATGAATTGTGGTACTACAAAGACCGACGCAATAAAGGTCTCGTCAAGGTTGCCGGAATTGGTGGTACCGAAATACTCGATGGAACGCCGGTAACCGTACTCACGGTTGATCCAGCGCCCAAACGTGACCAGGACTCCGAAGACGGAAAACCCGTTGGTAAAATCTCATCCACCTTTGACGTTATCAATTACGAAGGCAACGCAGCAGAACTTGAATCCAACGCCCCCAACCTCAAGCATAACGACAAAGTCCTGTTCGTTCATAACAGCGAAACATCTCGCGAAAAAACCGTTGACCGCACAGGTGAAAACAACCAATTAATTCTCACCGATGAGGACTCTGGCCTGAATGCTGAGTTTCGCGCCGTCCCCATCCGGAAAACGCCCTACATGTCAATTCCACTGGCGTTTCTTTCAGTTTTTGGAATTGTCCTTTGCCTGGGAGTCATACACGGCTTACTGATCACTCGACTAAAGATGCAGCCATTTGTCGTCACCCTTTGTGGCCTCCTAATCTACCGCGGACTCTCTCGCTGGCTCACCAATGACCAGACCGTCGGGTTTATTGAATATCAAGAAACACTGGGTAAAGTTGCCACGGGACGATGGGAAACGGGCATTCAATTTATGCCGGTCAAAGTCGATCCCGCAGGCGATGCGAGTTCGTGGAAACTAGTCTGGGATTCAGCCGAAGGGGCTCAGATGTTTGGTATCCCATATTCGTTTTTCATTTTTCTGGGGGTCATCTTTACTGCAATCATATTCTTGAATCTGACCGTTTGGGGACGACATCTCCAGGCCGTTGGACGCAACGAAGAGGCCGCACGATACTCGGGAATCAGCACCCACCGAATCACTACTCTTGCGTACGTGTTGTGCGCTGTCCTGACTGGACTCGGCGGTGTGATGTTTGCGATAGACTCAAACTCGATTGCCCCCTCTAGCTTTGGCAACTTCTTTGAACTTTACGCCATCGCGGCGGCAGTCCTGGGAGGGTGCAGCCTGCGCGGCGGGGAGGGGAGTATTCTTGGTGTAGTCGTTGGAACGGCACTGATGCAAACGCTCTACAACTCGATTGTGTTATTGAAAATCCCAGATGAACTGGAATTTACGATTATCGGAGCAGTAATCCTGTTCGGCGTCGCGGGGGATGAACTGACCCGAATGTTGGCCGCGAAATTCCGATCCAAAGAAGCCTAGCCCGCAAAAGTAGTTCGACCTGAATATTGAGTACGAAAACACGCTCGATACGAATTCTCTACCAATTCGCTTAAACCCGTTGTCAGCCACACTCACGCAACAGTTGCCCGCCGGCCACTTTCCACAAGCCAATCCAGCCGCCAAGCCCCGATCGCAGGCCTTTAGCCATTTTTTTTGAATGCCGTATAAAACGTTGATGCGGCGGTACAGCCGTTGCGGCTGCGCTCCGTCGTTGCGACCTGAAATTTTTTTCAATCTCTCGCTTCTACTGTGGCTTAATTCCGATCTGTTTCCAAATAGAAATTACAGTATGCCCTAAGCAGGGCTTCCTCTTGCAAGTTGGTTTCGAAGGATTGGGAACAACCAACAGAACAACACGATCGAACTATGTCGCTTCCAACGCCACTCAAACAACTGAACCAATCCGATAACAGCAATATCATCTCCTGCTGGAGACTTGGCACCCAGGTCTCGGGAAGCCGGTGGTACAGCATTTTCCGAGCTGCCCCCAAAACCTACTCACAGGATTCACAGCACGATTTCGTTCTGAAAATTATCAACCCTGAACTTTCGAATGAATTAGTGCCACATGCGATCGATCGACTTGGGCGAGAAGCACACGCAACGGAACAGATACTCCAGCCGAACGTCATCCGTCTTCTCGACGCGGAACTGGATCGAGCGCCGTTCTTCCTCGTCCAACCGTGGATTGCAGGACGCTCTCTGGACAGCCTTCTCTCGCGAGCTCCGCACCTTTCGCTTTCTCGCATGCTCTGGGTGCTGCGACAAACGGCGGAAGGAGTCCGTGCGGGCCACGAGAAAGGCCGTGTCCATTTGGGCATCGACCCCGCTCACATTATCATCAATAAAACCGGTCGGGTCTCATTGTTGGGATGGTCGAATTCTCACTTAGAGGGGGAATCGACCTGGCTTCCACACGATCAATTGCAACTAGCTAGATACACCGCTCCCGAGTGTTTCTCAGACAATTACACCGCATGTACCTCGAGCGATGTTTATGCACTAGGTTCACTCATCTATCATGCCATCGCCCTACGACCTCCGTTTGAAGGACAGACCATTGAATCGGTGAGAAATCATCACGAGGAATCTATCGCAGAAGATTTAGCTTTCCTTCAACCCGAATGCCCGAAAAGACTCAACAGCCTCGTCAAAAAGATGCTTATCAAAAACCCATCCGACAGGCCGTCATTTCGAGAAGTTCTAAACGAACTCATCTCAATTGAAATTGAATATCTAAGCGACTCGACGCTGCTACAGCTTTAATCCTGACTGACTCGGCTTTTCGCAACCTCGGATATCGGTATACCCGCTCGGTTTCACCGTAAAATCCAGCCGCCAAAAGCGTTCACTCAGCAAGAGTTTGTTCACCAACTCGCGTGCGATCATCGACATCTATCCAAGCAATAAGGTAACGCTAGGACGCAAAAGTAAACCCGAATCTCCTCCAGCTCTCGGGACAACTCGCCTGACGCCTACTTCCCCCAACCTCAATCCTGCCCCACCTGTTTCGCTCGTAAAAAACCCAGCCAAACAGCTACCTTCGGCCGAGCACTTGACAAAATTAACGGTAGGATCAAAAATCGAGTCCCAAAGTGTAGCCAATGCTACACTTTCTGCGAACCCGAAATTGAGCAACGAGTTTGAAATAGATGAAACGAAAACCCGCCAACTTCATTCAGTGCTTCGGGATGACGCTTTTCTTATTGGTCGCTTCGTTTCCAGCGTTCGATTCGAACGCGCTGAGTCAAGACAGCGACTCGTCGAAAAAACTGACGCTCGTTTGCTCGACAACTCAAATTGCAGATTTCGCAAGGAACATCGTTGGTGACCGCTGGGAGGTGATTTGCGTTCTAGCGCCCGGCGAGGACCCCCACACCTACGAGGTTGGAAACGATGATGCGCTATCAGTCGCACGTGCAGATTTGTGCATAGAGAACGGATGGAACCTTGAAGGACACTCCTGGATGAAACGCCTCGCGGCAAATGCAAACAAACCACTGGTAACATGCGTCGAAGGCGTCAAACCGCTAAAGCTTGATGCAGACGGTGAAACAGTGAACGACCCTCATGCGTGGTTCGACACCAATAACGCATCGATTTATGTTCTCAACATCAGAAATGCAGTCAGCAAGCTTGACCCGTCCCACGCCGCTGAATATGACGCGCGATCTAAACTGTACCTCATTCAGATTAGAGCACTCGACCAGTGGATTGCCCGGCAAGTCAATGCTATTCCTAAGGCGCGACGAATCCTCGTAACTCACCACGACGCCTTCGGATACTTTAGCAAAGCGTACGGGTTTCAGGCAATTAGCCCAGTTGGTTGGACCACAGGCGAATTGAGCGGTGTAGCAATTGATCAGAAACAGAAAATTGTTGAACAAATCCGTGAACTTGGAGTTAGAAGCATTTTCGTTGAAACCACAATCAATCGGGAGTTGCTCGATGACATTGCACGTGAAACAGGAATTACCGTTGGCGGTGAACTTTACTCTGATGCAATGGGAGGGCAGGGGACTGCCGGTGAAACCTATATCGGGATGATGCGGGAAAATGTCCTGACAATCGTGGAACACCTTAAGTAAGCAGGAAGGTATCATGCGCCCTATTCTCGCCATCCTGCTTTCGATCTTCTTAATGGGAGGCGTTTACAGCTACCTTTCATTTTCCAACAGCGTCCGTCGTCCGCCGCTTACTGTTGAGGTAATCGCAGCCAAAGGCAACTACACGCTCGAAATTGAGCGAACGTTTCGCTGCTTCCCCGATCCGATCCTAGAGGAACCCTCGCTCACCGTCCAATTTGGATCAAATGAAATATATAAACGCGAGGATGAGGTTCCTATTGACGAGCGGATTGCGATTGGACCCATCGAAGGAATTGAAGCAGGTGAAAATGAATTTCTCATTTCCGCTACGATGGACACGCTTTCTAATGACAGTTCGTTCGGTGTTTTGAAGGTCACGGTATTCCGTGACGAAACCCCACTGGCCTCTAAAATGTTCGCAAGCGAATCTGGTTTGACATCAATTTCCGGACCCATCGTTTTTGACACTGAACGAACTGACTCAACTTCTCACCAACATTGACATATCGCGGATTAATTCACTCAAACACAGGTTACGCTGAGTTGACTAAGATACCGACCAATCACGACCTCGAATCCTCAAAGCCGGCCATTGAAGTCAGTCAATTGACCGTGAGCTACGGCCCGGTTCCAGCACTCCTGGACATCTCCGTCACCATCGAACCGGGAAAGCTAGTGGGAGTCATTGGTCCCAATGGTTCGGGAAAATCGACGTTGATCAAGTCGATACTTGGTTTTGTAAAACCGGATGTTGGTGGAATTGAAATTTTCGGCGAAAACGTCGCAAGCGTTAAAGGAAAAATCGCCTATGTTCCGCAGCGTGGTTCGGTCGACTGGGATTTCCCGATTACAGTCCGTGAGGTTGCGGTGATGGGGCGATACGGCAATCGTCGCTGGTGGAAGGATCTAAAGAAAGAGGACTACCGGTTGGCCGATGCTGCGCTGGAAAAAGTCCGCATGAGTGAATTTTCACGTCGGCAAATCGGCCAACTTTCGGGAGGTCAACAACAGCGTGTTTTTATGGCGCGCGCTTTAACTCAAAACGCGGACATCCTGTTATTAGACGAACCGTTTGCTGGAGTTGATGCGGCAACCGAACGAGCCATCCTGGATGTCTTACAAGCCACCAAAGAACAGGGAAAAACTGTCATCGTCGTTCACCACGACCTCTCAACAGCAGCTGAGTATTTCGATCAAATCATCTTATTAAAACAACGACTTTTTGGGTTTGGCAGTCCTCAGCAAGTGCTCAACCCCAAACTATTGGCGGATGTTTACGAGGGCAACATGAAGATCTTTGCAGAGCTTTCGACAGCGGATTAATGCAAAACAATCTTTCTACTTTAGCGCGGCATTAAGCCGGCCACCCCCTACTTTCCAACTTATCAATTTTTATCATTAGAACTTAAGCGGACGAATCAATTGAACTGGCTTGAAGAATTACAACTCAACTATGGCCACATGATTCGCCCGCTAATCGTTGGTACGCTTGTCGCTGTTGTATGTAGTGTGATCGGCTGTTTTATTATCTTAAGAAAGATGTCATTTCTTGCCGACGCAATCGCTCACTCAATGCTGGCCGGCGTGATCGCCGGCTACTTACTAATTAAAATTCTATTTGGCCAACAGGACCCACATTTAGGCGCGATGCTGGTAGGAGCCATCCTTGCCGGGGTCGCCACCGTGGCAATGGTGGGTCTGGTGACTCGATTCTCGCGTGTTAAACAAGACACCGCGATTGGAATCATGTACACAGGTATTTTCGCTATCGGCGCATTTGCGATTTCAATCCGCTCCATTGGCCAACATATCAAAATCGATATCTACCACTATATTGTGGGAAGCGTGCTTTCCGTCCCTGATGAAGAGTTCTGGTTGCTTGCAATTGTCGCATCCATTGTGCTCAGCGTCGTCATTCTGTTTTACCGACCACTTCAATTAACCAGCTTTGACCCAATCATGGCTGCTTCGATTGGCATCCCCGTGCTTGCCGTCGAGTACCTGCTAACCGCCTGCACCTCTCTTGTGGTCGTTAGCGGAGTCCAGATAGCGGGTGTCATTCTGGTCGTCGCTCTAATAATCACGCCAGCTGCCACAGCTTACCTCCTTTCTGATCGTCTTGATCGAATGATCCTCTATTCTTCGATTTTGGGAGTCCTTGGCTTTTGGACCGGATTCGCATTGGCCACCATTGTCGGGGCTTCTCCAGGGGCTTCCGTTGTTGTCATGATGACCCTTATCTTTCTAATTACATTGACTTTGTCTCCCCGGTATGGCTTGCTCGCTGACTGGATTAGAAAATCCAGCGCAATCCCACAAGAGGTCATGGAGGATATCCTTGGGGTAATCTTAAGATTCCCACATAACACAATACCCATTGAAGATATTGAAAAATCAGTCACCACAAGAAATCTAAAAATCAGACGAGCAATTTCACTTCTCGGCCGGCAGCGGCTAATTGAAATTTCCAACAATCAAGTCCAACTCACTGCCGATGGCCGCATTGAGGCCAATCGCTTGGTACGCGCGCACCGATTGTGGGAAACTTATCTGGAAAAAACTGGAACACCAGAAACCGAGCTCCACGAAATCGCTCACAAACTAGAACACATTAGCGATCAAGCGACCGTTGCCTATCTTGACGATAAACTTGGCCACCCACTTTCTGATCCACACGGTTCCGTCATTCCAACGGATCAATCGCAGGTTGGAATTAACCGTTCTTTCATTTCGAGTTTAATGCGAGATGGCAACCGAGCGGTCGTCGAGCACGTTGGAGAAGCTGCTCAGGCAAGCGGACTCCAATCGGGAGATTTGGTCACGATGAATCGGCGCTCAGCAGATGGAAACACCTGGGTCCTACTTACCTCCAACGGAGATTCAATTGAGCTGAATCACGACCAAGCAGATGCGATAACCGTTCGACTCACTGAACAAGCCAAAGACCTGCCCCCATCGATCTAAGCCTGCGTTTAGAATCAAACGTACCTAACTCTTAATTGCACGCGTTGCCGCCATATCGGCAATGTATTTTCCAATTGGGTAAGCATCCCAATGGTCTTCATAATAATCGATGATCCGCAACCCAGCCGCCAATTGGCCCCCAATTTGATCACCTAAACTATGTCCAAAACAGAGTGGCTCCTGTTCTGCGATGAGGCTCGCTTTTTCTGACGGAGCAATACTTGTCAGCTCAGAATAGGGAATCGAATGTTTAACAATCAATTCCGAATTTTCGATTCGCTGTTGGTCAAATATATAGAAAACAGGCTTAGTGAAACCTGCGATCAAGTGGCCACCTCGGCAAAGCACTCGGGCCGCCTCTTGCCAAACGGGAAGAACATTCGGAACAAAAGTGTTAGAACACGGGTGCACTATCAAATCAAATGATTCATCTTCAAAACAAGACAAATCACTCATATCCCCCTGTACACATCTGATTGTTAAACCGTCTCTTTCAGCAACTAGCTGATCCTGCTTCAGTTGCTCTTCAGAAAGGTCAAACACCGTCACGTTCGCTCCAGCCGCGGCTAAGAGGGGAGCTTGCTGACCACCACTGCCCGCCAGACACAGGACTCGACATGATTCAGCTGAAAAATCTGGAAACCAGTCTCGGGGAACAGATCGATGAGGCGTTAAAACAATACTCCAAATGCCCTCCCGAGCCCTCTGTATTTCTTCAGCGCTGACGGGGACTGTCCATTCGTTATTTGTACGCACCTGCGCATCCCACGCCGCGCGATTGTAGGCCAACAAATTCGCTTCTGGATCGGGATTACTCGAGTTCTCCATTAACTGCCCTTAGCAAGAAAAAGATGAAGCGTATTTTTTGCTTGTCAAATTCGGTAGATACCGTGTTTCAAATAAAACAGAAGCCAGCTTTCAAAGTTTTTACCCTATCGCTTCCGTAGATTCCAGCCATGAGGCGATTGCAACCCCAATCCAACTGAAAGACTTTCGGGGCGAACGCTTGGAAGTTATCAACTTCCAAGTAAAATACAGTCCGCGCCAGGTACAGACGCAATCCACCCGCCCACAAACCTGGCATTACCGCCCCCTTGTTATCGTACCAAGCAGATGGCCAAACTTTATTTTTATTACTCCGCAATGAACGCCGGCAAGAGCACGACGTTACTTCAAGCCGCTCATAACTATGAAGAACGCGGCATGCGTGTTCTGTTATTCACGCCTCAAATTGACGACCGCGCAGGCGTAGGCAACATCTCGTCCCGACTTGGCCTGACTCGCGAAGCTTTCAGTTTTGACGCCGAATTTGATCTCTTTGCGCAAATTCGTGATGAACAAGGAAAGTCTCAGGTCGCGTGCGTATTTATTGATGAGGCTCAATTTCTTACCTCAAAACAAGTTCTTCAACTAACCATGGTCTGTGACCGGATTGGCATTCCGGTACTTTGCTACGGCCTTAGAACTGACTTCCGAGGTGAACCATTTGAGGGAAGCAAATACCTGCTTGCCTGGGCCGACGTTCTCGGTGAGATTAAAACCATTTGTTACACTGGCAAAAAGGCCATCATGAACGCTCGCCTAGATGAGTCGGGAAAACGGGTCACCGAAGGCGCGCAGGTCGCCATCGGACTAAATTATGTGTCTCTATCGAGAAAAGAATTCGGCCTTGAGCATGTTTCACCGATCCAGTACCGGCCGCCGGAAGAGTGAATCAACCGATTATTTTTGAACCGGTGCTCCAGGAACCGCCGGGGCGACCGTTGCCTCGCTTCCAGGGGCAGAAACACCTAATGGGACCGCCTGCTGGTCATAGGCACCGAGACTCAACGGACTGACAGCGCGGTTATTAAAGTTCAACGGCCCTTTTTCAAAACGCGGGGCCTTCTCGACCGCATTCGCCCGGGCGTTTTCAGACCATTCTCCCTCGGTCAAAAAGATGTTATATCGGCTAAGCAATGTTCCTGTCGTGTAAACGTAATTCAAGAGAGCTTTGTTGTACTCGGCGACAGAGCGGTGAACGCGACTCTCCGTGTTCGCTTTTCTCTGCTGAGCGTCAAGTAAAAAGAAGATTTGATCCTGTCCTTCATCAAACCGCTTCTGTTTCGGCTTGATTTCTTCCTCTGCGGCAATTCTTGCATCAAAATTAGATCGCAAGGAAGCGATCGAACGATCAACTTCGGTAAATGCCTGATTCAAATCAAGTAAAATCTGACGCTGTTGTTCATTAAGTAACGTACGCTCTCGCGCCAGTCTCAATTCCGCATTTCTAATGGAAAGATGCCCCAGTCGATTTCCGATCGCACCACCAAACTCAAAACCTAATTGCCAATCGTCAAGATTACCTGTGAACATGTCGTTAAATGCTCCACCATTGGGCGAAGCCTGAGTACCAAACAAATTTCGACCGAAACCTTTCGCTCCGTATTGTCCAGTTAAATCAAAACGCCATTTATTAAGCGCTTTGGCCGCAAGCAACTCCAATTCACGTTGGCGAACAACCCATTTTTGACGCCGAATTTCGACTCTTCGATTCAACGCATCTGCCTGAGACTGCTCCCAGTCAAAAGCTACCGGTGCCAAGGCTGGGTCTGAGATCGGCAAGATGATCGTTCCATCGCTTGCTGGCAAATTCATGAGTCTTCGTAAATCACGATCCGATCCCAATACACCTTTAACCCCATTCAACTGTCCGGTCAGAATATCCTGAGCCTGGGTTTGAAAATTAAAATATTGCTGCCGAGCTAGCGCTTCGTCATCGGGACGGCCAACACCTTCGTCTAACCGCTTCTTACGATTGTCCCACGCCTCCTGAGCTGAATCGCGAGCACTGATCTTTGTATCGAGGTCGCGATAGGAGAAATACAATTCCCAGTAAGTATCTTCGACATTGCGAACAAGATTCCGAACCGCCACTTCAAAATCTGCAAGAGACACATCACTTCTAATTCGAGCGATTAAGACACCGTTGTAATTTCCAGGCGTAGCGTTAGGGCCGGCAATACGATTGACAGCCGAACCACGTCCACGCCCCAAAGGCTGGCGAAATTCAAGCTGAGTCACCATGTTGTAATTACTATTGAAGATTGAGAATGGATTAGGATTTCGGTTGTAATCAGTCAAATTCCTAATTCCGAATGAAGCTCCCGACGCAGTCTGCTTGCCAATTCCAAAATTAAAATTCGAAGAATTGGTTACCGCTCCACCTAAGAATGCTTGGTTTACAAATCGCTCGCGGCGACTGTAGAGCAGACTCGAATCCACCTGCGCATCAAAGGCTGAAAGCGCTGCTTCGACGCTCCCCAAGCCAGTTTCGTTAATCGCTTGATCGTAAAGCGTTGTTGCAGCCTGCGGAGAATTGACAACAAGACCTCCGAGCTTCTGCATGACTTTACTGTTGGCCAGCGCCATCTCGACGCACTGCTCAACCGTCATCTCAAGCGGTGTCAATTCTTGGAAATTCGAAATCGTCACCGGCGGCCCCGAAAGAAACTGGAGCCCGTCAGTCCCTTCTTCGTTTTCCAACTCTGGATACTCGATTTGCTGTAGAAGCGACTGACAGGGACTGCAGTCGCTCGAAAAGTCAACGACCTGTTTCGCGCGATGCTGGCACCCAACTAACGACGTCGCGACAAGCGCAAATAGAAAAACACCGTGAATTTTTGCGAAAAGACCGGTACTTAACGTGTCCACAGGAAGACCAAGAATCATGGTTTGCTCGTAAAATTGGCAGAACAGTAAGGATAAATTTATCCAGCAATGCCAACTTCATCGGAATAATCGTGCCGGCGAATCATGATGATCCAAATAACCAGACGACTCCAGCTAACCCTAAAAGTCCCCCCTAAGCCCGCAAACCCCCACGCAGCAGCTAAACCACGCCCGATCCAGTGGCCTGCAAAACCTGCTCCCTCTCATGTTCCAGTTTGACTGGAATTATCAACTGGAATTTTCTATCGGAGTTGAACCAGCGTGGAAAAGCCTAGCGGGGGAACAGTTGTCGCTGTTTTGTGCAAGGGCTAACGTCGCCAGGCCGGCAAAATCCAAGGGGATAATCGCAACTTCCAGGAGCATCGCGCCGCATGTGATACGGCAAAAGAACCACCGAGGTAAAGAAGTTTGCGGTTGAACGGATTGACTCCCGCCGCATTCCCGAAGTTTGGCCATATCTCTCGAGTGCGACATTTTCGAAATACAACGGCTGGTACCGGATGTCGGGTGCGACCCAAGCGAAAACTTTCAATTCTGGCGAAAACTCACTCCACACGTTTTTTTGCGTTTCCATCAACTCGCCAGCAATCCCTTTGGGTGCGTTTTTCTTCTCACGAACATCCAAGCTGATGGCGGCGATCGATTTTCTTGGCCACTGCCCGACCTTAAATAAGTCGGCGATGTCGTCTCCCCCTAAAGCAGACTTCAACTCTTCGTCGTCTGCTTTCTGGAGGTTTTTCAACAAATCATCATCTTGTTTGGGATTGTAATTCAAGCTCTGATTCACATTGCCAACGCGAATGGGAGACAAGGCCGGACGCTCAGTCGCAACCTTAACAATCGGCAAATCGGTTTGAGAATAAGTCTTTTCCCCGGAGAACAGAACAACTGACAAACAGGCTGTAATTAACAGAAATCTACGTGTATTTTTGTTCATATCTGGGACCATTACGGGATGAAAGAAGGCTTCTGATTAGGTCTATCGACTACCACGACCCTCCAAATCTAAAAAACTAGTATGTTGTGATTGATCCTTGCGATCGAAAATCACGCCGCAACCGTCAAGTTTTGACTAAAAAGACGGTTCTACTCAAATAGAAACATCACACAGGCAGCCCCCCTCAATTTAGCCCCCTTTTTGATAAGCTAAACTATGCCCAACAGGGGGAAGATTTTTTTGTCGCTCCGAAATTCAAACTTAGTTTTAAATGCCTATTTTTGTGCAAATTCTAACATAAAAAATCGCTGAACTAGCGATCGACTGGTATTTTTAAACCATTAAACAGCATACACTTAGAACGTCTTTCTACCCCGTTATTATGGATTTTGCAAAATGTCTTCGTTAAAATCAAAATTGCACCATCTTGGTTAATTGATACCAATTCACAAAAGAGAGACGAAATTGGGTTAGTTACCCGTGAGTCGGTTGCTGCCAAACCGGTAAAGAATTAACAAGTTTGTAATTGAACAATAAAGTTTCTAGTCAGGGAGACAGGAATGAAGTGTCGTGATCATATGCTGAGCCGTCGCAACTTGCTAACAATCGGTGCAGTGGGAGGCATCGGGCTTACTTTAACCGATTTTTTCAGATTGAAGACTGCGCAGGCGGATCAAAAGACGTATGAGTCGAAGGAAGGTACCGCCAAATCTGTCATCTACATCTTTCTTCCCGGTGGAATGGCTCAGCAAGAATCGTTCGACCCCAAACCTTTTGCTCCGCTTGAATACCGCGGGCCAATGCGAAGCATACCGACAAAGCTCACGGGCGTCCGACTCAACGAGATGTTTAAGCAGACAGCAAACATCGCTGATAAGATCACAATCATTCGCTCGATGACCCACGGTGAAGCGGCACATGAGCGAGGCGTGCATAACATGCACACCGGGTACCGACCGAGTCCCGCACTTACATTTCCAAGCATGGGAAGCGTTGTTTCCCACGAGTTTGGTCCGCGGAATAACCTGCCGCCCTACGTGTTGATTCCTAATCAAACCAACCCCTATCAGGGAACGGGCTACCTGAGCTCATCGTTCGCCGGTTTCAGCCTTGGGGCAGACCCTGCTTCTGGTGGATTTAAAGTTCGTGACCTCGAACTGCCGTCCGGGGTCGACACCACTAGATTTGATAAACGCCGAAAGCTTCTGGATGTCGTTAACGGGCACTTTCGCGAAAAGGAAAAATCGGATTCACTTGATTCCCTCGATACTTTCTACAATCGTGCTTACAGTTTAATCAGCTCGAAACAGGCGCGGGAAGCATTCGATATTGAGAAAGAGGACCCGAAGTTGCGAGATCGTTATGGCCGCAACACTGCGGGAGCCCGGATGCTGTTGGCACGTCGACTCGTCGAGTCCGGCGTCCGATTCGTTACGATGACCTACGGAGGATGGGATCACCACGATAGCATCGACCGAAATATGAAAAATCAGGTACCGGCCTTCGATCAAGCCTACGCGACGCTCATTAGCGATCTCGAATCTCGTGGCCTGCTCGATTCTACATTGGTTGTTGTCGCCTCTGAATTCGGGCGCACACCTAAGATCAATCAAACCTCTGGACGTGACCACTGGCCAAAAGTATTTAGCTCTCTCATGGCCGGTGGAGGCATAAAGAAGGGGCAAGTTTACGGAAGTTCCAATGCAACAGCGAGCGAGCCAGAAGAGGATGCGCTCGGTGTCCAGGATTGGGCAACCACCATTTATAAATGCCTTGGAATTACTGCAGATAAAGAGTTGATGGCTCCGGGTGCAAGACCGATTGAAATTGTCGACGGTGGAACGGTACGCGACGGTCTTTTGGCTTAATCGACGGTCGAATGATCGCGCAGAATCACGGATAACGCCCAAAGCTCTCGGGTTGGGGGCACATTACTTCGTTTCTCACTTCCGCAATGCAGGAACCAAAATGATTGAAAATTTTCGGAATACATTTCGAAATTCCTATTTTTTATTCGCTGTTTTAACAGCGACCGTTTTGTTCCCTTCCTTGGCCACTGCGTCGACGCCTCGACTGAGCACAATCTTGCCTCGTGGCGTTAAAGCGGGCGGCGAATACGTACTCAGATTCTCAGGCTCAAGACTCGCCGGCGCTGAACAGGTCTTTTTCTACGACACTGGAATCACCGTTGTTTCCATCGAACAGGTTGATGCCAACAATGTGAATGTCAAAGTAAACGTAGCCACGGACTGCCGTATCGGCGAGCACGTTGCGCAATTGAGAACAAAAAATGGCATCTCCGACTATCGATCAGTTTTTGTAGGAAGACTACCGGAGGTTGCCGAAGCAGAACCCAACAATTCACTTGGAGAAGCACAGAAAGTCGAAACCAATGTCACGGTTACCGGAATCGTGACAAACGAGGACATTGACTACTTTCGGATCGAAGGAAAGAAAGGAGACCGTATTTCGGTCGAAGTGGAAGCACTCCGACTTGGCTTTCTCTTCGATCCTGCGATCGCTTTACTTGATAAAAATCGATTCGAAATTGGTGCATCTGACGATACGCCATTAACAAAACAAGACAGCTTCCTCTCCGTCCTATTGCCGGAGGATGGAGAGTATTTTGTGACAGTTCGTGAGTCGTCATTTGTCGGTAATTCCAACAGCCGCTACCGTCTTCACATTGGCAATTTCCCCCGCCCGGCAGCCGTTTATCCCGCGGGTGGCAAGCCTGGCGAAAAAATCAGTCTGCAGTTCATTGACACTTATCAGCCCGGACAACCAGTCCGGGCAGTCACTCACGAAGTCCAACTTCCAACTGACGAGGGCTTTCGTGGCGGAATCTTCTGCACTGATGAGTCCGGTGCTTCGCCCAGCCCAATGCCATTCCGCTTGACCGATTTAGAAAATCATCTGGAAGTCGAGCCCAACAATCAATTTGGCGAAATGCCGGCTCTTACTTTGCCGCATGCTATCAATGGAATCATCAGTGAACCCGGAGACTACGACTACTTCAAATTTAGTGCTAAAAAAGGTCAGGTCTGGGATGTCGAATGCTATGCAAGACGAGTGGGCTCAGGGTTAGATCCTGTGATTCATATTTTCGACGCAAATAAAAAAACACTGGCAGGCAATGACGATGCCAGACGCCCAGACAGCTACCTGCGATTCCAAGCTCCTGCTGACGGTGAGTACTATGTTCGGGTTTACGATCACCTGCGTCGCGGACAACCTGATTTCGTATACCGCATTGAACTCACCCAGCCCCAACCGAAATTCTCCTTGGGCATCAATCGCATTGATCGTTACTCGCAACAACGGCAGACAATCGCTGTCCCGCAGGGAGGGCGATTTGCAGTACTGATGTCCGCACAGAGAGCCAACTTCGGCGGGGAGATCAATTTACTACAGGACAACCTGCCTAACGGCATTAAAGTGATTTCAAAACCGATGCACCCAAGCCTGAATTTGATGCCTGTGGTTTTTGAAGCAGCACCTGACGCTGCAATCGGCGGCGCGCTGGTTGATTTCCGGGGTCAACATCAGCTCAACGAGAGCAAGATCATCAACGGGAGCTTTAAAAACTTTGCAGACTTTGTTCTTGGCCAACCCAACAACTCAGTCTATTACGGCTGCACTGTTGACAAACTTGCCTTTGCGGTCGTTGAGAAACTTCCGTATTCGATCGAAATTGTTCAACCCAAAGTCCCCTTGGTTCGCAATGGACAAATGTCGGTCAAAATTATTGCCCACCGAGATGAAGGTTTTGAAGATGCAATCAATCTCCAATTTCCATTCCGCTCACCGGGCGTTGGTACAACCTATCAGATTGTAATGCCCAAGGGCGCGTCAGAGATCAATTACCCACTCAATGCGAATTCCAATGCTTCCATTGGAAAATGGCCGATGTATGTCATCGGCAACTCTAACTTCAAGGGTCCAGCGTGGGCAGCTTCGCAATTAGCGGAGATTGAGATCGCTGAACCGTTTGTAACAGCCTCAATTGCGAGGATGAGTATCGTCCGAGGCGAGTCGACACAGCTAATTTGCAAACTGAACCAGCTAAAACCATTCGAAGGTGAAGCAACTGCCCAGATCCTAGGAGTTCCGGCGAATGTCGTGATCGACACTCCTAAAACATTTACTAAAGACACAAAAGAACTCGTCTTTAATGTTCAAACGAATGAGAAAACGCCCTTTGGAAAACACTCGGGCCTCTTTTGCCAAGTCACCATTACCCAAAACGGAGAACCAATTGTTTCTCGAGCAGGGAACGCGATTTTACAAATTAACAAACCGCGACCCCCTAAACCTCCGGTTCCGCCCGTCGTTGCGACCACCCAACCCGTACCCGCCAAAAAGTAACCAACTCGCTGACTCCATCAACTCGGTGAATTAATTATGAACCATTATTACAAACTCTCCCTGCGTACCATTACGACGCTCTGCGTTGCGATCACCATCACGCTTTCCATCCAGGGAACAGGATTCGCAGACGATGACAAGACATCCACCGCCAATCCCCCTTCGGCCGTTGAGTCCGCAACCCAACCTTTAATTCCCGTGGTCAAAAACGCGACACCGGTAAGACTTGAAGTCTTTCCGAGCGACATTCTGTTGTCGAATCTTCGCGATCGCCAATCTATTGTCGCTCAAATGGTCTATTCCAACGGAATCACGGTCGACGTCACTGATTTAGTAAAAAGCCAAATCGGAAGCGGAGACATAGTCAAGCAAGCGGGAGCAACGTTTCACCCCGTGGCAGATGGCGAAACCATCGTCAAGTTTTCAATCGATAACTTTGCCATCGAACTTCCAGTAAAAGTTGCCAACGCGACCAGTAACCCTCCACTCAGCTTTACCAACGACGTCATGCCGGTCTTTTCAAAATCCGGTTGTAACGCAGGAAGTTGTCACGGTGCGGCACGAGGAAAAGATGGTTTTCGACTTTCACTCTATGGCTTTGACCCGAAAGGCGACTACCACCGACTTACCCGCGAGATGCTTGGCAGGCGAGTTGATCTCGCCGTTCCTGAGGATTGCCTGCTGATCAATAAAGCCGTTGGTGCTGTTCCTCACTCCGGCGGAGAACTATTTAAACCTGGAACTGAGTACTACAACACCCTCTTAAATTGGCTCGAGGCAGGAGCCACTTTTGACGAAGGCAAAGTTCAAAAAGTTGTCGGAATCGAATTGTACCCAAAAAATGCAGTTCTCAACGGCCCTGACTCAAAACAACGCCTCACGGTGCGAGCGAAATACGAAGACGGTTCTGATCGGGACGTGACTTCACTCGCTTATTTCTCAACCAACAACGACAATTCAGCCATCGTTTCCCAGGATGGCTTGGTCACGGCAAAGAACCGAGGTGAAGCCTTTGTAATGTGTCGCTTTGACACACACACGGTTGGAGCCGATGTCATTGTTCTGCCAAAAGACGTTGAATTCACATGGAAAGAAATTCCCGAAAACAATTACATCGACCAACGAATTCACGAAAAGCTTCGCAACTTGCGGATTCAACCTTCCGAATTATGCTCTGACGTGGAATTCATCCGCAGAGCTTCGCTCGACATTTGCGGCATCGTTCCGTCCCCCGAACGAGTCAATCAATTCGTCGCTGATGCGTCCCCCGACAAGCGGGCTAAGTACATTGATGAAATGTTGGCACGAAAAGAATTCGTAGAAATGTGGGTCATGAAATGGTCTGAACTGTTGCAGATTCGTTCGACCCGACAGGTGAGTTACAAGGCAACGTTGCTCTACTACGACTGGCTCAAATCCAAAATTGCGAATAACGTCCCCGTCAATCAAATGGTCAGGGAACTTCTTGGTTCTCAAGGCGGTACATTTACAGTGCCAGCAACCAATTATTATCAAAACGAGCAAAACAATCTCAAAGTTGCTGAAAACGTAGCTCAGGTCTTTCTCGGAATGAGGATTCAATGCGCCCAATGTCACAATCATCCATTTGATCGCTGGACCATGGACGACTATTACGGCTTCGTTGCCTTCTTCTCCCAGGTCGCTCGAAAAGCAAGTGAAGATCCGCGAGAACAAATTGTCTTTAATCGCGGCAGTGGAGAAACCAAACATCCTGTCACCGGGCAAAACATGAAACCCAAGTTTCTCGGCGGCATCGAACCCGAAACCAAAAACAAAGACCGGCGAGCGGTCGTTGCCGACTGGATTGCTTCCGCCGACAACCCATACTTTGCCAAAAATTTATCAAACATTGTTTGGGCTCACTTTTTTGGAAAGGGCATTGTCGATGAGGTTGATGACGTTCGTGTCAGTAACCCCGCAGTGAACCCACAACTTCTGGACGAACTTGGAGCCAAGTTCAAAGAATACGACTACGACTTCAAAAAACTCGTCCGCGACATATGCAACTCAAGAACATACCAGTTAAGCACAAAGACCAATGCCACCAACGAGTCTGATCTGACCAATTTCTCACACGCCTCACTTCGCCGAATTCGGGCCGAAGTATTGCTTGACGTGATTAGTCAAATCACGGAGACCAAAAATAAATTCCGCGGCCTCCCCCTTGGAGCGCGAGCGGTACAAATCGCCGATGGAAACACAACCGATTACTTCTTGACGACTTTCGGACGTGCCAAACGCGAATCGGTCTGCTCATGTGAGGTCATCATGGACCCAAGCCTTTCTCAGGCCCTTCACCTGCTAAACGGCTCAACGGTAAACAACAAAATCAAGCAGGGCAAACTCATCGAGCGTCTTATTGCAGAGAATAAGAGTCACGATCAAATTCTTGATGAAATCTACCAACGGTGCTTCTCTCGATTGCCAACGGATAAAGAGCGAACTGCGATTCAGCAGGAAATTTCGACTCAGGAAAATAAAACTCAAGCCTTAGAAGATATTTTCTGGGCTCTCCTTAATTCTCGCGAATTTGTTTTCAATCACTAAACCTTACCTCTGATGCCACAATGAACTGCCACTTGAAACGTACAACATTTCAAACTGTCAAATTACAAGCCGCTGCACTTGCGTTTGTTGCCTGTTGGATCGTTGCCTCCGTTACCGTTGCTGACGAAAAGGCACCTGAGAAAGTGACCTACGACGATCATGTAAAGCCAGTGCTTGTGCAGCGCTGTTCAAGTTGCCACAACGGCCAAAAACGAGAAGGAGATCTCGATGTCACCAACTACATTAACCTCATGCAGGGTGGTGGAAGTGGCACCGTGATTGAACCACAGGATGCCTCAGGAAGTTACCTGTACCAGCTCATCACGCACGAAGAAACGCCAGAGATGCCGCCCAGTGGCACAAAAATCCCTGCTCCAGAAATCCAGTTGATCGCAAAGTGGATCGACCTAGGAGCGCTCGAAAATAGTGGCAGTGTCGCGGCCAAAGCAAAACCCAAATTTGACATGTCAATGAGCGCCAACCCATCGGTCAAACCAGAAGTCATCCCCATGCCGCTTCGGATTCCTCTGGAACCGGTCATTAAGACGGTTCGTCCCTCGGTTCATGCAATTGCAACATCTCCATGGGCTCCGATCACGGCAATTTCATCGCCTCAACAAATCCTCCTGTACAATACACAAAACCTTAAACTTGCTGGTGTACTTCCCTTTCAAGAAGGCGTTGCGCACTCGCTTCGTTTTAGTCGAAACGGCCAATTGTTACTCGCAGGCGGCGGCCGGGATGGAGCATCCGGGAAAACTGTTTTGTTCAATGCACTGACAGGGGAAAAGATCACGACTGTCGGTGATGAACTCGAGTCAGTCCTTGCCTCGGATATTTCGCCCGACCATTCCCTGGTCGCAATTGGAGGTCCAAATAAACTGGTGAAGATTTTGTCGACCACCGATGGTTCCCCCGTCGCTGAAATCAAAAAACACACTGACTGGGTCACTGCACTTGAATTTAGCCCAGACGGAAAACTTCTCGCTTCTGGAGACAGAAACGGAGGACTGCATGTCTGGGAAGCCGACACTGGCAACGAGGTCTTTACGCTAAAAGCTCACTCCAAGTCTATCTCCGGCGTGTCCTGGCGTGCCGACAGTCAAATTTTATGTTCTGCCAGTGAGGACGGCTCAATTCGCCTTTGGGAGCTTGAAGAAGGAAAACAAATCAAGTCATGGACTGCGCACGGAACCGGAGTTACCGGAGTCGAATTTCATCGAGACGGGAAAATCTCAAGCTGCGGTCGTGACAAAGTCGCTAAGACATGGGATCAAAATGGCAAAATGATTCGGCAGTTTGCAGGACTGGTCGATGTCGCCGTTGCGGTTTCGCACTGTGATGAATCCAATCGCGTCCTTGCAAGCGACTGGACCGGCAAGCTAACCGTTTGGAATGCCGTCGATGGAGCGGAGATTGGACAACTCGCTTCAAATCCTCCCACACTTGGCGAACGCCTCGCTGCGTCGCAAAAGAATCTAACCGCTGCCACCCAAAAACACGCTCCGCTGGCTAAAGTCCTGGCGGAAACAAAAGCTTCTCTCAACGGGATGATCGGTTCGCTAGAGCAGGCAAAGCAAACTCAGGTTCAAACGCAGGCCAAATTAGCGAAAATGGAGACAGACCTTAACACTGCCAAAACACAATTCGAATCCGCTCAAGCCACCGCTTCATCTTATCAAGCTGAACTGACTCAAAAGGCGGGTGCAAAACCGTTGATTAAAGAATCTCTCGACAAAGCCAATGCAGCGCTCGCTCTTCTTCCAGCCGACGCAGAATTAAAGGCCAGCGTTACGTCTCTAACCTCGAAGATCCAACAACTTGACACCAGGATCGTAGAATTAAACGGCATGGTTGTTAAAGCCAATGAAGCCACAAATGCAATGAAAGTTCAGATGGATACGGCTGCCAACAACGTCAACGGAACCAAAGCGGAGATGGAAAAGGTGATCGCAGAGGTCACTAAATTGACCACTGACGTGGAAGCCACTCAAAAGAAGGTCGATGCTGGATCAAAAATTACCGCGGCAGCAATGGCTGAAGTTCAGCAAGCAACTCAACAGGTGAGTTACTGGAACAGCAACCTTTCTTTTGTGGCTGAGATGAAAGCAATTCAATCCGAAATCCTCTCGGTTGATGAAGATATCGCTGCCAAACAAACAGCCGCTGACGCAGCGAATGCAAAACTCTCTGAGGCCAAAAAATTAGCAGACGATGCAATGCGGCAAAAAAATGAAGCTGAGGCGAAAGCCCAGGCTTTAAAAGAGAAATTATCCAATCTTCGAAAATCGCTTTAATTCCACAAACGAATCTTTCTGGCCTAAGCGATTATTTTATCTGCCACGACCCCGCCAATATCGGTTAGCCGATAGGGGCGGCCCTGGTATTTGAATGTCAACTGTTCGTGGTCAATCCCAAGCAAATGCATGATCGTGGCGTTAAAATCATGAACGTGCATTGGGTCTTCTACGATACCGTAACCTAATTCATCCGATTTCCCATACACGAACCCCTTCTTGACTCCACCGCCCGCCATCCACGTGGTAAAGGCTTCTCTGTGATGATCGCGCCCCACGTTTTTGGCCTTTACATCCCCTTGCCCCATGGGGGTTCGCCCGAATTCAGATGACCAAATAACTAAGGTTTCATCCAGCAATCCGCGCTGTTTCAGATCTTTGATCAGAGCCGCAATTGGGCGATCTACCTGCTTACATTTAGTAGGCAGGCGATCCGTGACGCTGTTGTGCATGTCCCACCCCTGGTCAAACAACTGAACGAACCGCACCCCTCGTTCTACCAAACGTCTCGCAAGCAAACAGTTATTCGCAAACGAGCTCTTTCCAGGAGAAGTTCCATACATCTCATGGGTTTGTTTCGTTTCTGACTCGATTTCCATAAGCTCTGGAACAGAGGACTGCATCCGGTACGCCAATTCGTATTGATCGATCCGCGTGGCAATCTCCGGATCCTGCAAATTCAAAAGCTGACGTTGATTCAACTTGTTAATGGCGTCGACCGTTCTCTTTCTCGATTCCGCTTCAATTCCCTTGGGATTCGATAAAAACAGAACAGGATCTCCCTTGCTGCGAAATTCAACTCCCTGATGTACCGTTGGCAAAAAACCGCTTCCCCAGGCGCTGTTACCAGCCCCTAGTACTTGCCCTGTAACCAATACAACGAAACTAGGCAGATTTTTATTCTCACTACCCAAACCGTAACTGGTCCAGGCACCAATACTGGGACGACCAAATCGCTGAAAACCAGATAGCATCATCATCTGTGCAGGAGCATGATTAAACTGATCGGTATAGGTCCCTCGATTAAAGGTAATTTCATCTGCAACCTGTTGTAAATGCGGCAACAGATTGGAAATCCTAATCCCGCTCTGACCACATCTGGAAAATTCGAATTCCTTCTTCGAAGGCGTACCGAGTAACGATGGCTGCTGACGAATAAATGCCAGTTGCTTACCTTGGAAGAATTCGTCCGGGCAGAGCTGACCGTTTCGTTTTTGCAACTCAGGTTTGTAATCAAATAAATCCAGGTGCGACGGAGCACCTACCATATGAATATAAATTACATTTTTGGCGCGTGGTGGAAAATGACACTGAGCAGTATCGATCTTTGCCTGGCTCAACAAAAGTGGATCTGCGGGTGATGCGGAAAGACCCAATCCCGTCTCTCGAAAAAGAGAGGCCAATGCCAGGCCCCCAACTCCACCGAGTTTTTGAAACAGATGTCTACGCGTTAGCGTCAAATCTTGAGAGGTTCGCTGATTTTTATGAAGCCACATATTCTATCTGTTAACAATTAATAAAAACGAAAGAGACCCAATCAATAATTAATCGTCTCATCTAAATTCAGCAATACATTGCAAACCACACTCAATGCGGCGAGATGGTTCCTTTCACTGAGTGTCAACTCCGCGATGCTGTTTCCACTGACTGCCTTATTGTTACGAAGTAACCCATCCACTGCAGCGCGATCCTGCGTTAATCGACTCAACTCAACTTCATAAAGCTGCTGTAAAACATCGACCTCATCTGATTCAGGAACGCGAGCAACACAACGCTGCATCGCATAAGCCAGTTGTGTTCTTAATTCGCCGGCTCCCTCAAATCGACTGACAACCGTGGAAGCCAATGCCACAGCCATTTCAACGAACGCTTGATCATTTAGTAGAGTCAGCGCCTGTAAAGGCGTATTACTCCGTGGACGTTCGATCACGCAAGCCGCCCGGTCTGGCGCATCAAAATTAACAAAACTTGGATACGGCGCTGCTCGCCGCCAAATTACATAAACTCCCCGACGGAAACGATCTTCATCCTTTGCGGCGTTCCATTTTGGACCATTTCGCCCAACGGTTCGCCAAATATTATCTGGCTGAAACGGCATCACTGGCGGTCCCCCCATTTTTGTAGACAGCAAACCGCTAATCGCCAATGCATTATCTCGAATCATTTCGGCCGGCATTCGAAACCGGGGGCCGCGGGACAGCAAAACATTCTCTGGATCTCGCGAATTCAAATCCCCGTTCGACTGCGAGGTTTGACGAAAAGTACTCGACATCACAATCAACTTATGGATATGCTTTCTCGACCAACCAGACTCCATCAGCTCGACCGCCAGCCAATCCAATAACATCGGATGCGAAGCAGGTTCGCTTTGCGTGCCAAAATCTTCGCCCGAGGCCATCAAACCTCGCCCAAAATAACTCGCCCACCATCGGTTCACCGCCACCCTCGCCAGCAACGGATTTTTTGGATCGACCATCCATTTTGCCAAGCCCAGCCGATTATCAGGCAGCTCTTTATTCCACGAATGGAGGACAGCCGGAACACCTGCCTTAACCTTTTTACCGGGACTGAGATAATCTCCTCGAGTTAATTTAAACGTTTCACGGGGCTTGTCCATTTCCTGCATGACGAGTGTCGTTGGTGGCTTCAGCGCCTCCAGCTTCTTTTCAACAACTGAGATTCGACTTTGCAGTTTTAACAGTTCTGGCTGACCCTTACTTAGAAACTCATCCAGTTTTTTCTGCTGCCCAGCATTCAGTTTCTCTAGTTTCAAAATGTTTCTGATTTCATCCGATACTCCAAGCGTACTCACGTCATCCGCTGTTGCGAGCAATCGAAACCGGCCGATTGTCCGACCTCGCCCATAATTTTGATCCAATAAAAATCGCATTCTGCCATTTGAGTTTGTCAATTTCAGTGGAGCTTTAAAACGAAACGCCGCCCAGTGGTCTTTAAAAAATTGCTGGCCAATCGCCCAGCCAGTTTTTTGATCCCCGTCGATTGCCTTACGGACTTCCCAGTTTTTCTGCGAATAATCAGCAAACGATTCATCCAACGGAATTACTTCAAATTCATCTACTTCAGCCGTTAAGGAAGAGCCAGCTGAGACAACAAACTCACTAAGAATAAAATTGGGCCGCTCTACATCTCCGCGACCCGGCCCCGTCCCCGGCAACTCTTCATGAGTTAACGCTTCAATTCGAACCGCAGTGACCAGTGACAATTCATTTGACACGTCGACGGTGTAACGACTGGTTCCCGGCAATAAACCTCCCACCAGAACAGATTGATCATCCAAAACCCGATGGGCTTCGCCACTGGCCGTGCTGAAATTTAATATTTGGAGAGGCGTCCACGTTATCTGATTTTGAACCTCAGAGGCCAGTTTCGATTTTAAGTCATCCAGTTTTTCACGCGCCGCAAGCCCAATCCGTTCCTTCTCCTGTTTCAACTTTGCTAATTCATCGATTAATGAATCTCGCTTCAACTTTGTCTTTTCATCAACGGAGAGGTCCATTTTGGGACCATAAAAATCATAGGAAACACCCGATGTCAATTTAACTTCAACGGGGGTGTTATTGAAAAAAGAAAACAGGCGGAAATACTCTTCCTGGGAAAACGGATCGTACTTGTGATTATGACACTGACAACATTCGAGTGTCGTACCCAAAAAGACGGTTCCCGTCGTATTTACGCGGTCAAAAACCTGATTGACTCTATTTTCTTCGGGATGTACGCCCGCTTCAACATTACAGGTAACCGTGCGATGAAAACCGGTTGCAATTCGCTGATCCTCCGTCGCATTGGGCAATAAATCCCCGGCCAATTGCTCTATCGTAAATTGATCAAACGGTTGATCTTGGTTAATAGACCGAATCACCCAATCACGATAAGCCCAACTCTCTCGAATCTGGTCTGCCTGATAACCGTTGGAATCCGCGTACCGCGCTGCGTCAAACCAGGGCGTCGCCCAACGTTCACCATAGGCTGGCGAATCAAAACAGTCGTCGACAAATTGTTCAAATTTTTCCTCGCTCGGATTCCTTAAAAATGCTTTCACCACCTCAACCTCCGGTGGAAGCCCCGTTAATGCCAAAGAAACCCGCCGAAGCATCTGAGCAATCGGTGCGTCTCCTGAAAGCTTCAACCCCTGACTCGCCAATTTCTTGGCAACAAAATAATCAACTTCATTACGTAATTGCGCAGAATCCTCAATTGCTGGGACAACTGGGCGGACAGGAGCGACATACGACCAGTGCTTGGATTCAGAACTCTTCGACCATTTTGCACCCTCCCCGATCCACTTCACAATCAGTTCAATCTCTGATCGAGTCAATCGCTTCCCGTCCGGGGGCATCATCTCACCCGGGTCGCGACTGGAAATACGTGAAACGAGCGATCCAACCAATGGGTCACCTGCAACGATTGCAAATTTACCTGAATCCAATTCAACCATCGCATCGTCGCGACTGGTAAACCGCAATCCCCCTTCTCGACTCGCTGAGCCATGACACTCAGCACACCGAGAATCCAAAATTGGTTTAATCTGTTTATCAAAATCAATTTCATCTCCGATCGAATTAACCTGCAAAACAATGCACGCCAAGCCAACGATCGAAAATAACTTAGATAAGTTCAGCATTTAGACTCTAACCCAATAATTCACGAACTCTTCAATCCTAACGTTTGACACTCATCCATTCAAATTTACCCCACGATAACGCTGAATCCTGCTCAAGCTGAAACTGCATGGAAAATGGTCGCTGGTAAAATCCTCAATAAAAAAACGATAAACCCACAATCGCAATTTTGATCCAATAAAAAAGCCACGTCGATTCCGACGTGGCTTCCTCCAGATAACCTGGTGATTTACTGGGCTTCAATAGATCCAGAAACCATGCAAACAATAGTTACCGAATCTAATCCGGGCAACACAGCATCCTTTATCGACTGCTCATTGTCAAAAAAGACTTTTAAGCAAAACGAACCCTCGGACACGGATTCACCAACCGCTTGAACCCCACGTACAGACATGAGTTTCCGTTTGAATTCTCTCAAATCAGACGGTTCTATTTTTTCATTAGCCGACATTAATTACCATCATCAACTGTCAGCACGGTGCCATTCAAAACAGACAGGGTCGTCAAAACCTCATCGATTGGATTGGCAATTGTCACAGATGAATTACCGGCAAACAGCAACCCCACCGGATTATTACCACCTTGAGTCACAATCAACGACCCCGAATCACCACCTTCGCTGAATGTAGCATCTACGACTTTCCGTCCGCGTTGCCGCTTCCCGATGATGATGATTTGATTCTCAAACAGAGCCGTACCAGCTGTGTAGCCGACATTTACTGTGACATTGATCGCATCCACTTCACCAAGTGTTAAGCTCGTTGTACGACCAAACTTCTGGACCGGCATGCCGACGAAAGCAGATTGAGTATTAGAGGATGGTGCACCATAAGCCTCCGTGGGAGATGCGAAACCAGTATCTGCAACTGTGGTTGTTGCAACCGCAGCGTCGATGAAGTTGGGCTGCCCATTAAATTTAATTGGAACAAAACCGGATAATGCACCGATTACATCGTCCAGCTCCAAAACACAACCATTATCCAATGTACCGGGTTGGATAATCAAATCGTTTCCAACTGATCCAGCATTTTCTTCTGCAATTACATGGTTGTTACTTAAAATATATCGCTGCCCGTTACTGCCTTTGAGGCGACAACCTAAGGTTCCTGCGAAACAGGCGTTAGCAGCACTTGGCCGATAGGTTCCAATCGAAGCTCCAATCGCAACGGGGCGCGTCAAACGAGTCTGGGGATTGGTTCCACCAGTATCTCCACCGCCACCGCCATTACCTCGACCAGGCTTTTTCATCTGATCCACAGGCCTATCCCAAGCCGTTATCGGACCGGAGACAAATTTTTTGACCGCTACGCCGTTGGCGAATGCGGGGACCTTCGTGCCGGCGTTCTCGGTATAGACCTTAATTACAGCGTTACCGGCTCTATCAACCGAAACACCAGTCGCGACCACGCCTTCAACTTGAAAAAAATTTGGATTGTGAGCTCTTTGAGCCTCCAATGCTCTGTCTAATCCACGTTGACCGAATGCAGTATTGGAAAAAACAAAAAGGGCGACGGCAGTAAGCAGTAAAAGACTACGATTCAAAAGCTTCATGGCAACTCCATTTAAAAGGGGAGAGGTAGGGGTAGGGATAGGGGTAAGAAGGCAGACCTGCCCTCTAAGACATATCATCTATTTTAGCAAAGAAAAAATCGACATCAATTTTTTCCTCGTAGATTTGCATCAAACAAACGATGGGGAAACCTTCAAAAGATAGGCAAGCTAAGCCGGAACTATCGGCGCACCGCTTGGCAACCAGATTCGATTGCATCGAAACCAACGCCAATCCGCGGAACATCCAAAATAAATTTTTAGAATTCAGCGTTTCCGGGAGTGCGAGGAAACGGGATTACGTCTCGAATGTTGGACATACTGGTCACGAACTGGACTGCTCGCTCCAACCCAAGCCCAAATCCAGCATGAGGCACCGTTCCGTATTTTCGCAAATCGGTGTACCACCAGTAATCATTGATATCGAGATCCTGAGCCTTCATTCTCGATTCTAAAATATCCAAACGATGCTCTCTCTGGCTTCCACCAATGATCTCTCCGACGCCGGGAACCAGTACATCCATAGCGCGGACTGTTTTGTCATCATCATTGCAATACATGTAAAACGGCTTGATCGTCTTGGGGTAATCAAACAGGATCACTGGCTTTTTAAAATGCTTTTCCGTCAAATATCGTTCGTGTTCAGACTGCAGATCAATTCCCCATTCGACGGCGTAATCAAATTTAACATCGGCTTTTAAAAGGATCTCAACCGCTTCGGTATACGGTAATCGAACAAACTCTGATTCGACAATTGTCGACAGTCTCTCGATCAGCGATTTCGTTTCATCAATTCGTTCATTGAAGAAATCCAAATCCTCGGAACATTTACTAAGTGCATCAGCGAAAATTCTCTTCAAGAACTTCTCAGCTAGATCCATGTTGTCATTTAGATCAGCAAAGGCCACCTCAGGTTCGATCATCCAAAATTCGGCTAGATGCCGTGAAGTATTCGAATTCTCTGCACGAAAAGTTGGCCCGAAAGTATAGACCTTGCCTAATGCACATGCGTAAGTTTCCGCTTCCAACTGCCCGCTGACGGTCAGATAGGAAGGTTTATCAAAGAAATCAAATCGGTAATTAAGATTTTCAATCTTTTGTTTTGCGATTTCATCAAGTTTCATCGTGGTCACTTGAAACATCTCCCCTGCTCCTTCGCAATCACTTGCCGTGATAACAGGCGTGTTGATGTATAAGAACCCTTGCTCCTGATAGAACTGATGAATCGAATTACAGATACAATTTCTTACCCGCGCGACGGCACCAAACGTATTAGTCCGGGGTCGCAGGTGAGCCCACTCTCGTAGCTTCTCCATCGAGTGCCGTTTTTTCTGCAATGGATAGGTCTCTGGATCCGCCCAGCCGTATACACAGATTTTTCGGGCTAACATCTCTGTCTTTTGTCCGCGCCCGCCGGATTCTTTTATTTCGCCCTCAACGGAAATACTGCAACCAGCGGTCAGCTGCCGAACTTCTGATTCGTAATTCTCCAATGCTGCTTCTGCAATAATTTGAATGTTTCCCTGAGAAGAGCCATCGTTAATTTCGATAAAACTAAATCCAGCCTTCGAGTCGCGGCGAGTTCTTACCCAACCTTGCAGCTGACATGTACTCCCAATCGACGACTCATCTCTAGCATCCTTGACTGAAATCTTTTCCATTAACTCGTCTCTGTCTTAATTTACTAACTAATAAACTCACGAATTTTCCAACGACGTATCAGTATTTATCCGACTAACGGAAACCACCAAACTACTCAGCCGGAAACACCTCAACGGCACCGCATTTACAATTAGTTGCTTTCGCGCCTCGGTCTCGCCGAGAAACCAACCACCGCAAGAATTACAAAAGTCACTACGCCGCCAATGACGTAGGGACCATCGGGACTATCAATTTTTGTGGAAATCGACGCCACCGATTGCAATAACGCTCCAATTACTCCAACCCCCATCAGAACATTCCAAACTGACATTCGGATGCCGGTGGGTTTTTCGTCCCCTAACAAATCACGATTGTTCATTAAAGCCATGAAAGTAAAGTAGGCAATCGGTAACAAGATCGCGGCAAAACTGGATGCGACGATTACAAGATAAGTCTTAGAATCCCCGGTCCAAATCCAGAACCAGCAGAAACCGACGACACAGGCTGCTCCCGCTCCAAATATACGAAGCCGATTACTCTGGTAACGATTAAAGATTTCAGCAACTGCATAACCGTTGATTAACATCAAAATGATAATGGTGGAGAAGCCCATTCCCAAAACGCCCAAACCAAAAACCGCATTTGACCAACTCCCTAAGACCGGCTGTAGAGTTTTCGCCAGTGCCTCTGTATTTGGTTTCACGAGTGCAGACGCAACAATTCGCTCGTCCAAATTCATTTTCGCAATGTACTTTGCAACTTGTTGGGATTGCCATTGCTTGATATCAACTTCCTCGCCATCACTCGAGGGCGGCGTAAGCGAATTAGGATCTGCCTCAAGCATCCGCTTCGTTATCATCGATTCCGTGCCGCTAAACAACCGACTCTGCTGCACAACATTCCAGTCATCACTCTGGAATTCAGCATCAATTTTGGTATGAAACGCGTTTGCAGATGCCAAAACAATACAACTGGTAACGACAATAAACGGAATCGCCATCCCCGTCATTAGGTCCCATCTCGCCAGACCTCGAAAAGGCTTATCCCAACCACGAGCCAACATGGAGTAGGGCAACAGAAAAGTCATGTTGATCCCAACCGCCGTTGCCGTGGTGCTGATCATCACACTTTGTTGACGTTCAACGAGCGCCTGATTCCAGAAGCTTTTAGCAGACTCATCTAGACCGCTGACCTTTTCCGCCAGACCCGGAGAAGGATTCCACCACTGACTAAAATCGGGGATAAACCCCTGTAAGACTTCCCAACCGCTGATCTTTCCGGTACGCGCCAGAAAAACAACTGCCAAAACAAAACAAATCACAATCGCGCCGACGATCAGTTTTAACAAAGCATCAAACAGTCTCGAAGCAAAGCCGGGCTTAAAACTGAGCACCACAATTCCGAATGCCAAGAGGCCGATCACTGCGGAAACAACTATCTTGGAAGTGATCGTAGGGTCGTCGCCCACTATCCCGAAATTTTTGTCTAACACATCAAAACAGAGTGAGAACTGAGGCAAAATGAAAATCATATTTGCGAGAATTGTCGCGGTAATCCAACTCGCCCCGAGAACTGGATTAACAAATTCGTTAATTGCCCCGTAGGGACGCCTCCCAGTCGATAAGGTGACATAGCTAATTGCCGACAACATAATTACGCCAATGACAATTGCCACTAACTGCAGCCAAAGCATACTGCTTCCGCCAATCACGCCAAGATAAAGCGCACCACCAAGCGATCCACCCCCGAGTGTAATTGCACTTTGCAACCACCCCGGACCGGACAATCTAAAAAATGCACCCAACGTTGCAACTGTTCCTCGGGAGTGAGCCTCGGAAAGTACTTCACGATCTCGAAATGCTTTTTCAGTGGTCATAAAAATTCACCTTAGACTGCAATTTAAATTGAAACGAAAGCCTATCGACAACGCGGAATCTTAAAAACGAATCTCAATCGCGATTCACTTCCACCCAACTCACCACGTCGAAACCAAACGAAAAATTAGTCGATTCCATTCTCCGCCAACCAGCGTTCAACATCCAACGCTGCCATGCACCCCGTCCCGGCAGATGTAATCGCTTGTCTATAATAGTCATCAGCGACATCTCCCGCAGCGAAAACCCCGTCAACGCTGGTATCGGTGCGAAATGGCTTGGACCATTGAATATAGCCCTTTTCATTCATCTCCAACTTATCTCCAAGAAAACTGGTGTTTGGCGTATGCCCAATAGCCACGAACATTCCGCCTACCGCCAATTCGCTAGTGGAGCCATCCTGAGTACTCTTCAACCTCAGCCCGGTGACTAGATTCCCGTCTCCGAGAACCTCATCTACAACGGTATTCCAAATCACTTCAATCTTTGGATGGTTTAAGGCCCGCTCTTGCATAATCTTGGAAGCCCGCATCTCATCTCGCCGAACGATCATATAGACCTTCACAGCAGATTTGAGATTCGCCAGATAGGTCGCTTCCTCGACTGCAGAATCACCAGCACCTACAACTGCAAGCGGTTTCGCATGAAACGTGGGAAGTGCACCATCACAAACAGCACAAGCACTCACGCCCTTATTCTTGTATTCTTCTTCCGAATCGAGACCGAGATAATTGGCCCGCGCGCCGGTCGCGATAATAATCGTATGTGTTTCGACGGGTTCTCCCTTGGCCGGAATCACTTTGTACGGCTTTGAGGAAAGGTCGATTTCAACAATATCATCCTCTACCACACGCGTTTCAAAATTAAGCGCCTGCTGTTTCATTAACTCCATCAATTCAATGCCTTGCACGGCATAGTGCGGCGCGATGTCGTCGAGTGAATTGCGATTATTAGGATTTTTGGAATGCTCGGGAATCGGTGGAAGGTTCCAGTGCCTATCCTTCGACACCGCACTTTCAACAAATCCACGGATGTTGCCGAACGGAAAACCAGGATAATTTTCGACTTCCGTCGTGTACGCCAACTGACCAAGCGGAATCATCTCTGGCTTGAAGGTGCCTTCAAAAACCAGGGGTGAAAGGCTTGCTCGCGCCGCGTAAATTGCCGCCGACCAACCAGCAGGGCCACTCCCAATAATTACGACTTTTTCAGCCAATGTATTTCCTCCCGAAAACAGCCCACATGTCTTGAGTCAAAACTCTGGTGACAACAGGGCCTTTTGTATTTGATATGACTAGTTTAAAAGCGAAATTATAGGGTTAAATCACGTCCGATGGCAGTAGCTTAGTAAAAGTTTGATGGCCGAAGACCAACTTTGAGCCACCCCGGCCCCCCTTCGTCTCTGCCGTAACAGGAGGAAATTGGAAAACATCAATCCCCCCTCCATTTCAGCCCCATCCATGGAATGATGCCGCCGCCGTCCTCAGTTGGCGATCGCCTCCATTGTGCTAAAATCAGAATCCCATTGCCCCTACCGCAGGAACAGCATGTTTACTTTCCTAATCGCCATCGGATCATTCGCTGGGTTCATCATTGCCTACAACACCTATGGGCGTTGGATTGCGAATAAAATATTCAATCTAAACCCCGACGCCGCTGTTCCCAGCTGCGTCATGGAAGATGGCGTCGACTTCGTTCCGTCGAAACGCGCGATTGTGTTTGGGCATCATTTCACCAGTATCGCTGGTACTGGACCGATCGTCGGACCAGCCATAGCCGTTTTCTGGGGATGGTTACCCGCACTAGTTTGGGTCGTTTTCGGCAGTATTTTCATCGGAGCCGTTCATGACTTCGGGGCCTTGGTCGTCAGCCTTCGTAATCGCGGCCAAACCGTTGGTGAAATTGCTGGCCGACTCATTTCACCAAGAACAAAACTTCTATTTCTTTTTGCTCTCTTTTTTGCATTGACGGTCGTTCTAGCAATCTTTGGTCTGGTCATTGCCATCATCTTCAAGGCATACCCCGAATCTGTTCTGGCAGTCTGGGTCTCATTACCCATCGCAATTTTATTCGGCATCGCAATGAGAAGAGGGTCCCATCAATTATTACCGATGTCGGCAATTTCACTGGTACTAATTTATTTGGCAATCTATGTGGGAGCCTATCACTTCCCGATTACACTTCCAGCCAATATGCCAGTCAATCCCGTCGTAGGATGGACAATTATTCTTTTAATTTACTGCGCGATTGCTTCCGTGCTTCCGGTCTCGTGGCTGCTTCAACCGCGGGATTACATTAATAGTCACCAATTATTTGTTGCTCTTTTCCTCCTGATCGTCGGACTGGTCATTGCCAGCCTCTCGGGAAAGGCTGACCTGCTGGCTTCAACACCTGCCATCACACAGGAGCTACCCAAAAACACACCACCAATCTGGCCGTTCCTTTTCATCACTATCGCCTGTGGGGCAATTAGTGGATTTCACTGTTTAGTCAGTAGCGGAACAAGCAGTAAACAACTTGCCAATGAAAAAGATGCTCTGTCGATTGGATACGGAGCCATGCTTTTGGAAGGAGCTTTAGCCGTCGTCGTCATACTTGCCTGCTGTGCAGGTGTAGGAATGGGAAAATTCACCAAAGAAACCACGGGTGTTTTAAACGGCATCCAAAAAATCAGCTACCAACCGGTTCTCGATGAAAAAACGGGCGAGCCATTGGTGCACCGGCAAGCATGGCGAAAAACCTACCAACTCGGCGAAGAAAAATCTTGGGCTTCGTTCTCACTCACCAGCAAGATTGGAGCATTTGTCGAGGGTGGTGCAAACTTTTTGAGTACGGTGGGCATTCCACTAAAACTTGGAATTGGCATTATTGCGGTTCTTGTCGCCTGTTTCGCAGCCACAACTCTGGATTCCGCGACCAGACTCCAACGATACGTGATCCAAGAACTAGGCGACACACTGAGAGTTGCACCACTGAAAAACATCTACGTGGCGACCTTAACCGCCGTTACTCTTGGCGGAATGATCGCTATGTTGAAAGGCCCTGCCGGCATGGGTTCGGGCGGCCTATTACTTTGGCCTCTATTCGGCGCAACCAACCAACTTCTTGCAGGCCTCGCCTTTATGGTCACAACATTCTATCTTTGGCGACGCAACAAACCAATTTGGTTTGTGCTGATCCCAATGATCTTCATGATCATACTTCCAGCCTGGGCATTACTCTGGCAGCTCTTTAATGCACAGAGCGGGTGGTGGTGGAGTAGTAATAAATACCTCGTCGCAATTATTGGAACGATCACATTAACTCTACAAGTATGGATGGTGATTGAAGCATTGCTTATCTGGCCCAAAGCAAAGGGAATTCTTGAATCGCCACTTCCCCCGCTCTCAGAACAGAACACGCGTTTGAGCGACTCCGGAGGTCGATCATGTTGAGTTATTCAAAAAAAGCCAGCCCACTCCTTCTTGCGTTTCTGGCTTTCTGTCTGGTCGCGACTTCTGGCTGCCAAAACTTAAACCCCACAGCCTCAAGCACAGCAAATGTCACCGGCACGATCACGCTTGACGGCAAGCCGGTGCCTGCAGCAGCAATCGTCTTCATTCCCGTGAATCTCAGAAATGACAACAACGAAGTCTTGAATCTCGCCTATGGTGTTACTAATAAGGACGGATTTTTCCAACTTACCTATTCCGACAGCAGTTCGGATATCATTGCGGCGAAATACAACGTTCTCATCACTAAATCCAATTCAACCAGCGAAAACAAAAAGCCCGCATCTCCTTGGCCGCTTGCGCTTTTACCGGAATCAATCGCAAAATTCTCAGCATTCAACGAGTCAGAAGAACTCATCCCGGAAAACTATAACATCCACAGCGAACTCTATTTTGAGTTCTCAGGTTTGGAAGCAAACGTTCAAAAAAACTTTGAATTATCAACCATTGACCCATCGCTAAAATAAACCTTGCATTCTCAAAAGCCTGAAATCAAATCAGCATGAGCGAATTCGAACTCCACCCCGATCTTCAACGCGATGGTTTGCACATTGGAAATTTCCAACTGTGCCGCGTCTTACTCATCAATGATTCCAATTACCCTTGGTTTGTCTTGATTCCGGAAATCCCGAATACATCTGACACGATCGATTTATCCCCAACTGAACACGAACAGCTATGGAGAGAATCAAGGGCGTTCAGCGCGGCTATCATGAAACTCTTCCATGGCGAAAAACTAAACGTTGCCGCACTTGGTAATGTGACTCCGCAGCTACACATTCACCATATTGTGCGCTTTCAATCCGATCCAGCTTGGCCCGCACCAATATGGGGAGTGCTACCGTTGGTCCCCTATTCCGAGCAAGCACTGGAAGACATCCGCAATTTGTTTGCTTCTGCTGATCTAGAAAATTTCTCATTGGCAACGCAAGGATCTTCCTCATAAGTTCTGGCACTTCGCCAGAAACTTCACTAAAATTCTTCTAAGTTGCTTGTTATCTCCAAACAACATTTCGTAATGCTTCGATGTAAACCCCAGAGGTCTCACGTGTTATTTAATGCACTTCGCGCCGTTGTTGTTTCGCTAATCTGTTTCTTTATTTTGAGCTTTCCAAATCTGACTTTCGGTGAGACCCCGATACTAAAGGAAAAACAACCTAACATTTTGATGATCTTCCTGGACGACTTCGGGTGGCGAGACACAAGTTACATGGGCTCTGATTTCTATGAAACACCTCACCTCGACAAACTCGCAAAGTCGGGAATGATATTCTCCGACGCCTATTCCTGCGCTGCGAATTGTGCACCTGCTCGCGCCTGTCTGTTGTCCGGCCAATACACACCGAGGCACAGCATTTACAACGTTGGGACTCGCCCTCGTGGTAAATCAATCCATAGGCGACTGGAACACATCCCGGGCGTCGACACGCTCGACCCCGCGATTCAAACATGGGCTCATCAACTTCAAAAGTCGGGTTACGCGACAGCATCAATTGGCAAATGGCACCTCAGTGACGATCCTATTCCATACGGTTTCAATGTTAATATAGGTGGTACACACAGCGGCAGCCCCCCAAGAGGCTACTACCCGCCGCACAACGACATCCCTAGCCTTAAAGGGGCAGCTAAGGATGAGTACCTGACCGATCGCCTCACCGACGAAACCTGCCAATTCATTGAAGACAATCAAGCCCAACCCTGGATGGTCTACCTCACCCACTTTGCCGTCCACACGCCTATTCAACCTAAGAAAGAGCTCGTTCAAAAATACGAAGGCAAACCACCAGGCAAACTTCACAACAATGTCAAAATGGCGACGATGATTCAGGCAGTTGATGATGGAGTAGGGAAAATCATCAGCACGCTTGAGCGACTAAAGATTCGGAACAACACTGTCATTCTGTTTTATTCAGACAACGGTGGCTACGGTCCTGCCACCGACATGGCACCGCTCAAGGGCTACAAAGGAACCTATTACGAAGGCGGAATCCGGGTTCCATTTTTTGTCAATTGGCCGGGCCGAGTCGCCCCCGGAACTGAATCAAGCGAACCCATTTCCGGTGTCGATCTCTACCCCACACTTTGTGAGATTGCGGGGGCAACTACTCCTGAATCACAGGTACTCGACGGCAAAAGCCTTATCCCTCTTTTCGAGCAGAAAACGAACAACTTTGACACCAATGGCATTCCTCGGTCGCTGTACTGGCATTTCCCGGCCTATCTTGACTCTTACGGTCAAGGTTATTCCACCGAACAACAGGACACACTTTTCCGTTCGCGTCCCTGCAGTATTGTCCGACGCGGGCCTTGGAAATTGATGCAGTTTTTCGAAACCGGCAATCTTGAACTATACAACCTGTCGGACGACATCGGCGAAGCTAATAATGTAGCAAAACAAAACCCACAAGTTGTTTCCGACCTGATGAACGACCTGCAATCCTGGCAGACCCAAGTCAAAGCGGCGATTCCAGTGAAGCTCAACCCAGACTTTAGTCCTGCAGAAGAGCAGGCAGCGATCGAGGCGAGAGCCAAAAGATCAAGTAAGAAAAAACAACAGGGATCTGACAAAAACAAGTCCGGTAAACGCCAGGACAAGTAGGTCAATCAAAACATCTTTACCATGAACGTTATCTGGTCTCGATTTACTTCCCTTAAATCGTCATAGCGGCATAGCCACCATCGACAACCATTTCCGTACCGGTGATGAATGAACCAGCGTCACCAGCAAGCAACAACGTTGCTCCAACTAATTCTGAGGCATCGCCGAATCGATTCATTGGCGTGTGCCCCATGATCTGCTCAATGCGCTCAGGGGTTAATACTTTTTTGTTCTGTTCAGCGGGAAAGAAACCGGGCACAAGAGTATTCACTCGAATATTGAGCGGGGCCCATTCACGAGCCAGGTTTTTAGAAATATTGTGCACAGCGGCTTTGGTCGCGGAGTAAGTAAAAACCCGCGAAAGCGGAATGACTCCGGACATCGAACCAACGTTAATTATCGAACCGCCCTCATTACGTTCAACGAAGTATCTCCCAAAAACTTGGCAAGCGAGAAATACCCCCTTCATGTTTATTCGAAATATCCGGTCATATTCATCTTCTGGAATCTCAAGAAATGGCGTCGCACTATTGGTACCCGCACCGTTGACGAGAATATCGATCGATCCAAATTGCGTCAAAACGCGTTCAAGCAGACTCTCCAAAGCTGATTTTGAATCAACTTCACATGACTCAAAAACCGCTGAACCACCGACCGCCTCAATTTTCTCAATCCGTGCCTTGGCTTTTTCTTCCGAGCGGCCAACGAGAACCACCTGAGCACCAGCAGAAGCCAAGCCCTCCGCCATTGCACCGCACAACTCGCCCGTTCCACCGATGACAACAGCAGTTTTTCCGGACAATGAAAACAGTGACTCCAAATAGGTTTTCGACATCTTCTTATTTCTTGTTTGATTGGATTGTATATGCTTTGGAATTCCACTCTCAAAGCTGCAACTCAGTATTTCCCTTCAGCACCTGCGATTTATTTCGCGATCACCAGCGTTTCAATATCCCACTCCGGTTGATTACATTCGCTGGCAACCTGATTAAATGCTGCAAGCTCGGCTTCGGTAAAAAGCAGCCCGTCATTTTGTTTTGATCTAGCCGCCGCTCTCGCTTCAAGCTGTCCCGGAAGCAAGCACTGCTCGTTGCCATGACCAACAATATCTTCTAAAACCGACTTTACATTCTCAGCCTGGCTCCTTCCCCGAGAAAATGCATTACCACTGACTGCATCGGGATGGATGACCTGGAAATAAAACGCCGGTGTATGTTTTTCATTCTCCACGCTTCCCCATCTTGACCGGATGGTTGGTAACGATCCTCCGATAAAAGCACCCATGATCTCATTGATGACCGACAAGCCATAACCTTTGTGTTTTCCAAATGTCGTCAAGGCTGCGACTTGATTGGGATCCGTTGTCATTGCACCCTCAGAATTAACAGCGGCATCGGGAGGCAAAGAGGTTCCTTCACGTTGAAACTGCTGAACGCGCCCCATCGCGACAACCGAAGTTGCCCAATCAATCACGACGGGAAAACCAACCGCATCGCTTGTCGGAAACCCCCACGAATGTGGATTGGTACCAAGTGTCGGATACTTCCCCATAAACGGAACGACTTCAGCCAAAGCCGCCGTGCAATTGGTGTACGCAATGTATCCCTTGTCCGCGGCTTCCATCACATAACCTCCGCCCCAAAGGTAGTGAAAAGCATTATCAACTGAAACCTGGCCAATCCCATACCTATCAGCCATAGCAATCGCTTCGTCCATCGCCGCGTAGGCAGTTGCCTGCCCTAGTTTTTTATTGGCATTCCAAATTTGAGAAGCTGCAAACTGGGTTTCCCGTTTCTCAATCCTTGCGCCGGGCACACAACCCTCCGATTTCGATCCAAAGTGATCATCGAGATGCAGTGCCTTGATGGCATTATGGGTTCGAATACCATGCCAACTGGCATAGGCGGAAAACTTCGCTGCCGCCTCGCACTCCTCCTGATCAAATCCGCGATGAGCGTAGGCAGCAGCAATTAAATCATTGTGCTGCGAAATTGGAACGACATAAAAATTCTCAGACATAAATTTTCTCTTATTGGTAAATCGGCAGCGGTAAAACAGATACCAAGCCAAACTTAGTTGTATTTATTCTCAAAAGCCCTCGCGCGCACCATGCCCCAGAGGGATCAAAGAAGGGGAGCAGGGATAGGAACCTCATTGACTTGAGCCAGCGGAGCCTTGCCCTGCAAGCATCGTATCAGATTCTCAGTTGCCATCATCGCCTGACGTTCAACCGATTCAAAAGTTCGTGAACCAATGTGAGGCGTGATGAGACAATTCTTTGCCTTCAACAAAGGATGATCTACTTCCGGCGGCTCTTGATCGAGCACATCGGTCGCATAGCCCCCCACCGTTCCATTTTCCAAAGCCCGAGCCATATCGATTGAATTCACCAGTTCACCCCGGGCACAATTCACCAACACAACTCCAGGTTTCATCAAAGCGAGCGTCTCCTCGCGGATTAGATTGCGGGTCGCATCGGTAAGGTTTGTGTGCAAGGAAATAATATCACACCCTTCAAATATCTCTTGAAATTCAGTGGCTCTCCGAACCTCATATTTCTTTGCAAATTCATCCGGCCAATACAAATCCAATCCAACGACGTCCATTTCGAAGGCTCTCGCCCGCTTTACAACCTCTTTTCCAATTCGCCCCAACCCAATCACGCCAATCGTCTTGCCCATGATCTCATGACCCGTCATTCGTTTCCAGTGCCCAGAACGCACGGCAGTGGCTTGCTCGAGCATATGGCGAAACACGCCGAGCAATAAACCAAACGTATGCTCCGCAACTGTTGTATGGTTCACCCCCGGACAAAACGTCAATGGAATTCCCAATTCGGTACAACTTTCAACATCAATTTTGTCGACTCCAATTCCATATTTGGAAATAATCTTGAGCCTAGGTAACGACCGATCGAGAACCTCACGGGTAATCGCGTCGTCCCCGCATAGAAATGCATCGAACTCGCCAGCAAGTTCCAGCATTTGTGATTCTGATAACGGACCGCGTTCTCGTTGAACTTCAACACCGACACTCTCTAACAACGCATGATGTGGACCTGGCGTGTCTTGATAAGATGTTGTTGTTAAAAGCACTTTCACCATGGCAATTCTTGGCTCACAAAAGACAGACTTAGGATCTCAATAAATTTTTAACGCCTCTATAGTAAAGACCTTATTCAATCTGAACGAGTCCTATCTATACAGCTGCGAAGAATTTTTGACACGTTACCACCAGGCAGTCCCCGGCTCGAGTCTAAAACCCAATAATTATGACAAAATTAGCGTAGCTTATTCACTCCCAGCCAATGGAAACGAACCACACTTCTAAGAAACATCTAGACCTTTTTTGATTCAACAGCTAGGTTTCTAAACAGGTTGTTAATCGATTGAAAGATAGACCAATGAATGTTGCCCAGATCATTGCGGCCAAACGCGACGGCAAAATATTAGATGACGAGGACATCCGCCGACTAGTGGCAGGGTATTCAGACCATAGCGTACCTGATTACCAAATGTCTGCTTTTGCCATGGCAGTCTATTTTCAGGGAATGACCACTCATGAAACAGCTGTTTTTACCAAGTGCATGGTTGATTCAGGCGAAAGGCTCGAGTGGCCGGCGGGCCACACAATTGTGGACAAACACTCGACCGGCGGGATTGGCGATAAAGTCTCGATTGCTCTGGCGCCGCTGCTGGCGTGCTGTGGTGTCAGGGTCCCGAAAATATCGGGGCGTGGCCTTGGCGTAACCGGGGGCACGCTCGACAAAATGGAATCCATTACTGGCTATCGAACAGAACTTAAAATTGATGAGTTTCGCTCTATTGTCAATAAAAATGGTTGCTCAATTGCAAGTGCATCTAAAAATCTAGCCCCGGCAGACAAACGATTATATGCCCTGCGAGATGTTACCGGCACCGTTCCCTCTCCTCCCTTAATAACCGCCAGTATTCTTAGCAAAAAATTTGCCGAGGGCCTCGATTCTCTCATCTTAGATATTAAATGGGGAACTGGCGCGTTCATGAAAACAATCCAGCAAGCCCGAGAACTGGCCGAATTAATGGTTCATGTTGGAAATGAAATGGGAGTCAAAACTTCTGCCTTAATCACAGACATGAATCAGCCGCTGGGAAACATGATTGGAAACGCAGTTGAAATTAACGAGGCAACCGACGTACTGCGCGGTGCGGGGCCCTCGGACGTGACCCAAGTCGTCGTCGCTTTGGCCAGCCGCTTACTCGTTACAGCCGGGGTCAACTCCAACCGTAAAGATGCAGAACAAACACTCAA
>WTFU01000071.1 GCA_011523945.1 Mariniblastus sp.
TCTAGGGGTCGATGCGTTTGTTTTTGAAGATGCGGCTGGAGCCTTAAAAATAAAACCATTAGTAGAATTGAATCCACGGATGACGATGGGCCACGTTGCGCTTAGCTTAGAGAAACGTCTAGCACCGGGAGTTACCGGAGAGTTTCGAATATTTACGATCGAAGAGTGGAAGGCCGTATGCGAAACTCTTGAAGAAGCGCAGTATCAGGCTTTATCGATTGCCGGGAAACGGCAAGTTAGATGGCAAGCAGGTGTCATCCGCTTAGGTGAACCGTCACCCGGAGCGAAGTATGTTCCTGCTTTGTTGGTGGGAGAGGCAGTTCTAGCGAGATGCAGAAAATGCCTGCAATCATGAACCGGAGCGATAATGAGCTAGTCAGCTTTCGATTTTAATTGCCTTTAACCGCTCCAGAATTTCCCTGCAATTTGACATTCGTTTATCGCGATCTTTCTGCATCATCGACTCCAGTAGTTGGAGCAAATCGGCGGGGATGTATTTATCCACAGACGCAAATTCGGGCTCAAATTTTTTGACGGCCTCGATGGTATCGATGTGGCTAAACCGCCGGAAGACCTGGCTTCCGAAAAGCATTTCATAGCCGACCGTGCCGACCGAAAAAATATCGCTTCGATAGTCTGCAGGCAATCCTGAGAGACATTCGGGCGACATGTATTCGAGCGTTCCAGAAATTGAGTTTGCTTTTTCTTTATTCTTGTACTTCTCGTGTGAGAGTCCAAAGTCGAGAATTCGGCAGTTCTGCTCATCCTGAAAAAGCATGATATTGTCAGGCTTAATATCGCGATGAACTAGACCACCAAGATGGACGGCGTCGAGTCCTTTTGTAATTTGAGAAAGCAAGCGAATGGTAGTCGAGACATCGATCGGACCTTCTTGAATTTTCTTTCGGAGCGTGCGGCCGGTCAAATACTCCATGACGATAAACGGCCGTCCATCCGTTTTACCAACATCAAAAATCTGAACGACGTACGGGCTTGAAATTCTCGCCATCGCCCGCGCTTCTTCGAGAAAATGCTGGACCTGATTTTCCTCAAGAATTTCAGATTTGAGTGTTTTCAGTGCGACGGTCCTTCGAAGGTAAATATCTTGAGCCTTCAGAACCGATCCCATACCGCCGGTTCCGAGTAGTGAGAGAATTTGGTAGCGGCCGAACTTCTTAGGTAGATTAGTCTCGTGAATGCTATCTGAAACTTCAAAATCGAGATCGCTTCGATTTTCGTTGTCAATGACTGTAGCTGACTTAATTGCGTCAAGATCGGCAACGACGGTTTCGCTATTTAAATGATCTTCAAAATTACGAGAAGGCGAATCTGAACTGGGAGACTCGGGTAATTGCGATAGGAAAAAGTCCGCATTTGATTCGACAGAACTATTTCTTTTAACACTAAAAGTACAGAAAGCATTCGATTCCTTAGTGCAAGTGACTTGCTCGACGGAAATGTCTTCATCGTAGTATTCTGCCATTCCTTCGAGAATGCCATGTGCTAGCGAACACAGTCCACGCCGCGACGTGTAGATCACCTGGATTTCATTTTCGCCAACTCGGAAAGACTGGATGTTTGCAGGTTGAGCTTTTGAGTTTTGATGCTTAATAGTTGTGTGGATTAGGGTCTCAACATTCATGATAACTTCGAATGTTTTCCACGACGGATGGAGTAAGCTTTGGGAAAAACCAATGAGTTCGCCGGCAGCGAACTTCCCGAGTTCACGCAAAAGAAAAGTGGGTTCCACGCTCAAAGCTTTGCAGGCTACGCCCACAATAGCGCCAATATATTCGTCCGGATAAATCTGGACGGGCGAAAAATGCGTAACGGGGCACCCTGCTTGTTCAAGCAGATCGAGCCAAGTCTGGTTCCCATAGTTTGATTCAACAAACTTTTGGGTCACGAGAAAGATCGTTCCGTGCATTTTCTGAGTTGTTCAGGTGGTGATGGCGGTGCAATGCAAAAAGTTTAGCGGTTGCAAAGAAGTACGAGTCGATAGCGTTTTTTTCGGCATGAGATGTTAAAGAGTTAATCATTCCCATAACTGATTTCATTATGAGTCATGGTATGAAAGAAATCAAACTTCCGGTTTTTTCGATTGGTATAAAATTATTTTTCCAAATCGCGTTGCATCGGTAGGGTCCAAAAGCAAAAGGCATGAAATTTAAGGGGTTTCCAGCGGAAATAAATCAATAAGTACGCTTCAAACAATTCGCTACATGCTCATTGGGGAAAGAAAGTTTGGGTCGGTTGGGCAGAGTTGTATCGAATAAATGGCATATTTAGATTTATTTCTTTTTTAGAATGTTTGGAGAGCGAAATATGCCCATTTTGTCTTCGACTAGCTTTTGCAAGAAATTAGCCGATTCGGAGGGTGAGTTCGGCATGTCTTTTCTACTATGCCTTTGGAGGTGCTAAGCAGAGAACACGCGGCTACGGATTTGCAATGTGCTTGCACTTTTTAATAGCAGTTAAGCTGAAGGGATTAAGTCGGTAAGTCGCAGGTTGGATATTCAATATTCGGGTACTACTAGATGATTCGCGGTTTATTTTGTTTTTTTCTCTTCGCGCCATTATTTTTCACTACTGTTTGTTTTGGGGTTCAACTTGAATCCGGCGTTCAAAAGGCGGGGCACCAAGTTGTCGGTAAAGGTTTTACCAACCCAGCTGGGAGAGTCACCGATTTGAATTTCGTCCCCGAGTCGGCTGACCTGTTGAACGGGCCATCTCAAAATCACGCTCGGAGACTTCCTGTTGGATTGAAAGCTGAGTGGATTGCTGATTCTACGACTGGTATGGCGAGCACCGAACTAAATGTCTCGTTGCCACTTTTGTTTGTCCGAACCCCACCACCAATCGTAAAGGTTGGTTTAAATTATACGTCACTTCAGACTCCCGAAAACTTTGGGATTCCTGAAGACTTGTTCGAGTATTCGGTTGGAATTGCCTCGGTGCGTCGACTGAACGAGAGCTGGAACGTACGCACGATGCTTGGTGTCGAGTTGGCAACTGACAATGAAAATCGATCAAGCGATGCGTGGCGGTTTCGAGGGGGATTATTTGCGACCTATTCTAAAAGCGAAAATGTAAGCTGGACCCTCGGTGCGATCGCGATGGGGCGGCAAGACCTGCCGGTCATTCCTGTTATTGGCGCTGTTTGGCAACCCAATCCGTCGGTCAGAGTCGATCTTGTCTATCCCCAGCCACGAGTCAACCGATTATTATTTGACGATGGCAGTCGTCAGCAGTGGGTTTATCTCGCTGGAGGTACGAGCGGATCAACGTGGGGCTACCAGCAATTCGACACAATTGATGATCAATTGACTTATAGCGATTTAAGGCTCGTGCTTGGCTTGGAGTCGCGACCTGCGGGGGCGTCTGGAAAACCGTTTGTCCGAGGCAAGACAATGCAACTGGAAATGGGTTACGTTTTCTCGCGTGAACTGGAATTCGAGCAAGAGACCCGGGAGGAGCCTCTGGGAGACGCACTGATGATAAACTTCTCGACGAAATTCTGATTGGTTTGAGACAATAAAGCCCCGCGTGTTTCTGGCCAGTTCGAGTTGATTTAGGATTGAGGAAGCCGTCAATTATCACTCGTTATCAAATTGTTCTCTTAGAAATAAATCAACGGCATCGACGGTGGGCTGGAACCACTGTTGATAAACCCAAAAAGGATGTGGAGCTTGAGGGAGGGTAATCAGCCGGTTGGGGATCTCGTGAGTATCTAAAATTTTGCGCAATTCTTTTGAGCGAGTGCCGGGGTCGTCTTTTTCTCCGTCGATGAATAGCATTGGCGGTGTTTGTTTGCCGGCATGGAATAACGGCGAGGCTATTTGGTACAGGTCCGGGTTTGAGTCTGGCGTTTCACCCTGAAGAAAATCAATCATCGCGTGACCATTGCCAGATTTTTCGGCGGCTTTGACACGTTCAATCGATTTGGGATTCAGTAGGTTCATCGGCCCACACATGACGATCGCCGCTTGAACTCCCGATGATACTTCTTGGTGTTCTCCTGTTCCTTCAAATTTTCCGCTTCCTGTAGTCGTGGCAACAAACCCGGCGAGGTGACCCCCCGCCGACCCGCCGAGGCTGGCGATTTTAGCGGCGTCAATTTTGAATCGTTTTGCGTGTTTTCTCGTCCAGCGAATCGCAGCTTTCGCATCATGGATCGCCGCTGGGAAAGGTGCTTCGCCCGAAAGCCGGTATTCCGGTACGATGCAGACGTATCCTTTTTGGGCTAAAGCCTGTGCAAGCGGCGCGAAAAGTGCAGGTCTTCCGTTTTGCCATCCTCCTCCAAAATACATGACAATGGCCGGAGACTTTCCCGATGAATCTTGGGGGCGATAAACATCTAAAGAGAGTCTTCGGCGGTGTTTTTGATCAACGTAATTAAAGATGATTGAGCCTTCGGAGATAATACCGTCCGTCATCTCTGGGCGTACTTTAATACGGGGCTGCTGGCTAACAGCGGGATGGGTTTGGGCTGATAGAAATTGGCTTGTGTGCTCATTTGATATTAACTGTGAGGACGCAAGCGTAAGTAAAATTAGACCGTAACGCAGTTGGTTCATAACAGCATTCCGATTCGAGAGGGTACTTATTCGGTTGTATTTTTCACGCCAATTGATTGTGTCAGATAGAGCATTTGTTCATTAGTGATGGGAATCACTCGGACGATCTCGAAATGTTCTGAAATCAATTCATGCCAATCGTCAAAGCTCTTTCGGTTGACATGAAGTTCTTGGCCAGTGCCCGTTGATTCACCGTTATGAATCGAAAACGCTTGCCGTTTTACTTTTTTCAAGTTCTCGAAAAGTCCAATAACCTGGTCGTCATATAAGTGTTCGATGCAGTCGATACAGACGGCACTGGCAAACCTATCGAGATTTTCAATGGGCTGTGTGATGTCACCAACTTGCATTTCGGGGTTGCTTTTAATTTGATCAATTCCACTCGCTTGCAGGCCGAGTTGACGCATCGCCGTTACTGTCTGTCCCCTTCCACAGCCTAAATCCATTACCGGAGCCAGCAGCCAATCTTGATAGTGCGGCAGCAATCGGACTCCGGGGCAACGTCCTTGGTCTGCGTCGCCATACCACGGATTTTCATCGTAGATTTTTTGATAAAGCGCCGCTGAATTTGAGCTTGGTAATTCAACTTTGGTAGATACTTCTTGGACATCGTTGTTTGCAGAAGTTGATGGTGCAGAACCTGTGGTTTTGAGTAATGGAATATGCTTCCATAGCGTTAGCTGTTGCCGCCGGCCATCGTACTGTGCATTGTCTGGTTGGAATTTCTTAATCCACCAATCAGGTGACTTGACTGTCCGATGAAGATTGTCTCCATGTAAGTCATTGACTCCGGATTTGCGACAGGAGACGGAACCTAGGAAGACGCCTCCTGGCCGGAGCACACGTACGATCTCATCGATGGTTGTGTCGATATCCGATTCGTCGAGGTGTTCAAGAACATCAAAGCAAGTGATCAACGAAAAAAAATGATCTTCAAAAGGTAATTTTTGAGAATTGAGAACACAGACTTGCTTCGGAGCGCCCGGAATGTGTTGCATTCGGATTTGTGCTTGCTGAATGGCGATATCGCTGACATCTACGCCAAATACATTGAGGTCAAAGTTTGGTCCAGCGAGATAATTGAGAACGAAACCGACGCCACATCCAATATCCAAAGATCGTCCGGATAACATTTCTAGTTGTGCCGTTGCTTGAACCACGGCACGAAAGCCCGGGGAGTTTTCAGCCAAGTTGTATCTAGCGTCTGTCGATACAACGTGATTGTATATTTCACGATAGTCAGGCATTGGAGTCATCGACGGGTTGAGAATAAAAGCACCTTTATAAAGGTAAAGGAAATGAATTCTAGTGGCAACGTTAGCGAATGGTTACCGAATTGAATTCCGAAGGGCTGCGTTTCGATTTCAGACGCGTTACTTTGAAGTACACGCTTGATCTGACTTTCGAAAAATTAGTATTGAGATCGAAAAGAGTTGGCGAAGAGTGCCTAGAGTGGTCGTAAAAGTTCCGCATCGCGAGGGTTGTATGTTTAAAAAACACAACAAACACATGGTGTTTTCATTTGCTCTCACATTCGAGCGTGCGGATATTAGGACCAGCCGGTTCGCAGGCTTTTTATTTCTGATTAACGGTAGTCAATTTTTGTTTTTTTCCTTCCATAGGAATTGGAGTTGCTATCCTTGGAAGTTGGGGTTGATTCAAGTCCTTTGGCGATTTGGGAGAAAACGGCCGTGTCTAAATACTTTAATCCTTGCAAAGCGAGTGCTGTGCGGAATGGAACCACCTCAGGTGAAATAACTGTATTAGTGGTTCTCTTATTTGCGGCAACGATGCTTGCAATTTGCAGCCCGGGTGTGGGTTTTGAATCTTCTGTGTCGGATGTGATCGACGAGATTGCTGAGATCTTTAAAGTTCCATAGCCAGTTTTTTTAAGAGCCGTTTCTGATCCATTTGAAAGTCATGAATCAGTAGATGATCACACGTGTCACTTCTGAATTTCGAATCGCATCTTGTGGTATAGGTTTTGACTTACCCGTACTTGCCGCAGTCGGCAGTGGTTTCCGCACTCACCGTTCTCTTCCTTTCGAATGCTCTTTACACAACGAACAGCTGTTTACTTGTATCCCTTTCGTTTTGCGGTGAGTTTTTTGTAATTGATAAACCCTTTTCTGAAATCTTGTAGTTGGATTTCTTTCGATTGCTGCAACAAAAGAATCTCCGATAGATTGTGAAATGCGGTGAACAAGGTGGGAAAAATGTTGAAAGTCGCAACTACAGGTAATAGATTAGTGGGCTGGATAGTCGGGTTATCTTTTTAAGAGGCTCGGTTCAAAAATAATGACGAGGAGAATGCAGCGAGAATGCCATTGCTGAAGACACTAAGTAATTTCGATAAATTGCCGGAGGTTTTCCCTTCGAGCGTCACGATTTGGAGGATGCAGGCATATTTAATTTTATTGAGTTGCATTATTTTTGTTCATTGGTTGCCCGTGCCTGCTGCCGGCCAAGAGAGCTCAGCAAACGATCAGGTTTTCGAGTCGGTTATTCGGCCAGCTCTTCAATCTTATTGTTGGAAATGTCACGGCGCTGATGGTGTTGAAGAAGGGGGAGTTAATTTAAAAGAGTTAACCGGCCCGCATTTCGATGGTGACATTGAAATGATAAATGGACTTATCGAAGTGCTCGATTTGGGAGAGATGCCTCCGGAGGGTGAGCCAGATCTGAAGCCAGAAGATCGGCAGCGATTGATTGCTGAGCTAAAGAAAATTCTCAATGTTGAGGTGCAGAAATTAACGACTTTCGATCAAGCGCCAATCCGGCGCATGAATCGATTTCAATACAACAACGCAGTCATCGATTTGCTCGACCTGAAGTGCATTGTATTTACATTGCCCGAACGAATGATGCGGGAACATAAGCAATATTTTAAGCCTGAGTCGGGAAAAATGCCTGACGTAGTAACGGTAGGAAATCGACCGCTTGGAAAATCACAGATGATTGAGCGACGGCTTGGTGGCGTTGCTGCTTTTCCGCAGGACCTCCGAGCTGAGCATGGGTTTGATAATCGGGGTGACCATTTATCGATGTCTCCCTTGTTGATGGAATCCTTTTTAAAACTGGGTCAATCAATTACACAAAGTCCTGATTTTTCACAGCGAAATGTTGGTATTTGGAAAACCTTTTTTGAACCGCCTAAAACAAAAGACCAGTGGAAGTCGTCGATTGGTTTGAGATTGAAACCGTTTTTAACTCGCGCTTTCCGTTCACCTGTGACCCGCGAGGTTCTCGATCGATATCTGAATTTTGCAGATGCTCAAATTGAGCAAGGTGCCCAATACACAGATGTGATGAAGGCGGTGACTGCAGCGGTGATTTCGTCTCCGCGATTTTTTTACCTTTACGACAAAGCGAGTCAAACAGAATCGTCGAGTTCGATAGATGAATTTGAGTTGGCCTCGCGAATGTCATTTTTCCTCTGGGGAAGCATCCCCGATCAAGGATTATTAGATTTAGCGGTTCAAGGAAAGCTAAGTGATCCAGACGTATTGGCTGAACAATACGAACGCATGCTGAAGGACAAAAAAATCAAGCGGTTTTGTGACAGTTTCCCTTCGCAATGGCTGCAGTTAGAGCGTATTGTCTCATCGGTTCCAAATCAGGAATTGTTTTCGCAATTTTATTTTTCCAAATATCGCGACAGCATGCATATGTTGCTTGAGCCCCTGTTGCTGTTTGAGACTGTGCTTATCGAGAACCTACCCATTACGCAACTAATTGACTCCGATTTCACTTATCGTTCACAACGGCTTCAAAACTCATACACAGAGTTTGGAGACAGTCCATTGAAGTCAAAGAGGCCAGGAGGAGCCGTCGGCGTCCTGACTTTTAATCGGGTGCCCGTAACGGATCGTCGCACCGGCGGCGTCATTACGAACGCGGCAGTCATGACAATGACATCGGGGCCGGATCGCACCCAGCCTATTACCAGGGGGGCTTGGGTGGCAGGAGTTATTTTTAATAATCCGCCAGAACCACCTCCGGCAGATGTGCCACCGTTAGCTGATAAGCCAGTCGGAGAAGAATCCGACCTCACTTTGCGCGAGCGTCTCGGATTGCATCGAGAGCGGTCGGATTGCAAAGGTTGTCATGAGCAAATTGATCCCCTGGGTTTTGCACTAGAAAACTATGGTCCGATTGGCGCATGGCGTGAGGGGTATAATAACGGTCGGGAGATTGATTCCTCGGGTGTTTTGTTTCGCAAGCACCGATTTAACGATGTTGTCGAGTTTAAAGATGCGATCTTGATCGAAAAGGATCGTTTTACACGTGGATTGGCTGAGCACTTATTGTCGTTCGCGCTTGCCCGCGAAACGAGTGCGGCTGATCAGCTAGCCCTTGACCGAATCGTTGAGGAAACGGCCAAAGATGACTACAAAATCCAAACGTTAATTAAGAATGTGATCCTTAGTAAACCTTTCCAGAATAAAACTACGCCAAAGTAGGAAACTTTCAGTAGGCAGTTTCATGTTTGAATCCTGCTTCATCGCTGACAGTGCAAAACAGGATTGTGAAGATGACAAATCGAAGAAATTTTTTACGCGGAATCAGCGGTGCATTCCTTTCTCTGCCCTGGTTAGAAAGTCTGGCGTCTGCTCAGGTTGTGGTTCCTTCGTCGCCATTTCGTATGGCGCATTTTTATGTCCCGATTGGCGTTGTTCGCCGCGGTTTTTTCCCGGGCGAAGCGGAGCATGTGATTCCCAAAGGAAACCTCGGGAATGTCATGAAATCTCTCGGGAAGCAAGATCCTAATCTGCGTGTTTCCCAACTTGATCAATTAACTCCAACGATGCAGCCACTCGATGGAATCAAGAGTAAGTTAAACTTGATTACTGGAATGGATCGAACTTTCCAACAGGGAACCGATGTTCATGCGCAATGCGCCTCTTGTTATCTAAGTAGTGCTCGCCCTTACACGATTCAGGGGACGGCATGGCCGCTCGATCGAACTTTAGACCATTTGGTAGCTGATCATATCGGTACTAAAACGCCGTTTTCGACCCTCGAGTTTAGTTGCAACAGCCATCGAGATAATAAAGAGTCCATATATTTTGATAACATTTCCTGGTACGGCACGGGGCATTTGGCGCCGTCGATTCGTGATCCACGGAAAATGTACAAGCGTCTTTTTTCGACACAGGAAATCGCTCGCTATCGAGATATAACGGATTTAGTTCTCGAAGATGCAAACTCGATGAAACGCGAACTGGGGTACAACGATCGACAGAAATTTGCTGAGTACTTTGATTCCATACGTTCGATCGAAAAGCAGATGAACCGGCTTGAGGCAATGAAGATTGAACTGTCAAAAGTAGAATTTGAAGAGCCTACGGAAGCTTATCTGCCACGCGGAGATTACATTCGGCTGATGGGGGATTTGATGGTCGTTGCCTTGCAATCCGGATTAACAAATGTCGCAACGTTTATGGTCGGTCCCGAACGGTGGGATACACCTTATCAATTCGATGGTTTGTTTGACAAACCTCGCAGTCATCATCAGATGTCCCATAATCAAACTAAAATGATCGATGACCTTTTGAAGGTGGATCGTTTTCATATGGAACAGTACGCCTATCTGCTTCATAAGATGGATCAAATCGAGGAAGCGAACGGTACGACGCTGTTAGATAATACGATCTTTACGTATGGTTCCGGACTGGGAGACGGGTCGACGCATCAATACAATGACTTGCCAATTATTATGGCGGGTGGTGGTAAACACATAAAAACAGGTCTGCACATCAACATGCCGGAGGGAACGCCTTTGGCTAATCTCTGGCTCACGCAAGCAAACTTATTAGGGGTTGGCTTGAAAAGCTTTGCGGACAGCAGTGGCACCATTAGTCAATTGATATCCTAGTTCCCTATTCAGTCGTTTGGAATTTAGTCAACGAGGAAGTGATGCCGACCGAACCTGCAAATCCACTCCTCGCAAACCGCCCTGAACGCCTGGTGAGCCTCGACGTGCTTCGTGGTTTCGATATGTTCTGGATTATTGGCGGGAAACAGATCCTAGTTGCAATCTCGGTGCTGACATCAGCGCAGTGGATTGACTGGACGCTGGACAGAATGAAGCATCCTGAGTGGCACGGGTTTGAGCCTTGGGATTTAATTTTCCCGTTGTTTTTGTTTATCGCCGGAGTTGCTACTCCACTATCGATACATCGCCGCCGAAGCCGTGGTGACAGTGACCGGAAGATTTATGGCCACATCCTTTTGAGGGGCGTACTATTGGTTGCTTTGGGTGTTGTTCACAATGGTTTGCCTAACGATTGGACGACAGCAGCAGGTTGGCAAAATCATCGCTACGCAAGCGTGCTTGGGCGAATTGGATTGGCTTATATGTTTGCGGCGCTTATCGTAATGCACACAGATCTTCGAGGGCGATTGTTGTGGATTGTCGGATTGCTGGTTGGCTATTGGGCTGCATTACGCTTTATTCCCGTGCCGGAATTTGGCGCTGGTGATTTTACGGCGGGGCATACTTTGACCGACTATCTCGACCGCCTGTTGGTTCCAGGTTCGTTGTACCAAGGCAATCGAGACCCAGAGGGACTGGGAGGTACGATTCCAGCAATCGCTACTGCGTTGTTGGGCGGAATTACTGGACAGATGCTGATGCGGTCGGATCGAAGCGGGATAGAAAAAACCCTTCGCATGTTGTTAGGCGGGTTGATTTGTTTGGGGCTGGGCTGGGCGTGGGATCAGGAATCAGTACTCCAGTTCCCCATTAATAAAAACCTTTGGTCCAGCTCTTTTGTACTTTACTGTGCAGGTTGGAGTTTGGTGCTGTTAGCGGTGTTCTACTTGGTGATCGATGTTTGGAAATGGCGATGGGGTTCGACGTTTTTCATCGTCATTGGTGCCAATTCAATTTTTATTTATATGGCACCGCAGTTCATTGATTTTTATTATACGGCGAATCAAATCTTAGCCGGGCCATCGTCGCTCGTTCCGCGGTTTAGTGAATTGATTCTTGTTCTAGGCGTTTTCGCACTGAAATGGTCTTTGTTGTATCTAATGTACAAAAAGAAAATCTTTTTGAAGATTTGATTGAGCTGGCAGATTCGCTTGGCGTGTGCTGTTGTAAATAGCGCAGGCGTCTAGAGAGACCGCTGTTTTTTTGCTGCGATGCGATCAAGAGCCGCTTGAGCGTCATTGGCGACATCGATATTTTCATGACCCAGCGCAAGTGTTTGGAGCGCAAAAATGGCACGTTTTTCAACGTCACGTGCCGCTTCTGCTGACTTAGCCACGGCATCTCCATTAGCCATCATCTCGAGCGCCATGATACTCCGGTGAAGTCGGCATAGTTCTTGTGGGTCGATTGGCGGTCGGACGACTGGCTGGCGCAACAGCCTAGTTATTCGATAGCGAGTTTCGGCGGTGGTCGCCTTTTCTAGCGCTTGATTAGCTAATGAGATGGCGTGTGGCCCATGTTCTTTAAGGGCGATACTAGCGCTTTCTCGTTCCGAGTAAAGTTCGCTATTGAGCATGTCAATTAACTTGATGATTTCATCTTCATCAACGCCCGCGGTAGAAACACCAATCTTTTCTTCGAGAAAACCAATTAGCTGTACACCTCCCAGAGCGAGTTTTCGAGTCGTGACTAGCGCATGTTGTGGCGGTCGAGCACTCATGCGGATCCAAAGGTGCTTAAATGCATTGGCATCAGCCGGTTTAGGCGGCTCAATCTCTTTTGCCGAGAACAGGAGTGAATTAAGGTTCCAGATAATTCCGCGATTGTCTTTTTGACCAGAAGAGCCGGTGACAAGTTTTGCATCGAGCGGTGCAAACGCTACCGAATTGACGTTGTCCGCGTGGGCGTCTAGCGCTTTAACCTTTTGGCGAGTAAGCAGATCCCAAATGATCGCTGAATCATCCAGACCAGTCGAGGCGAGAAACCGACTGTCGCTGGAGAAGGCAATAGCGGCAGTTCTCTCCGAGTGTCCAGACAAAACAAATTGTGTTCTTGTTCTCAGGTCCCAGAGATACGCATTTTCGTCTCGATTGAAAATTGCTGCCAGATGTAGATTGTCGTTAGAGAAAGTGGCATATTTGGGTTGATTTAGATTGCCCTGCAGGACGGTGGTAGATTTAGAGGTAAGATCATAAATCGATAGATTGTAGACTCTGCCCGCAATGGGACTGCGATAGAACGCAACACGATTTCCGTTCCGTGACATGGTTAGCGGGCGTTCGTTTGATTGTTTCCAGATCTTTTTTACCAAGAGCTTCCCATCTGCGATACGAATTGTGTTAACCGCTTTTTCATCCATAATTAGGATGTTCTCTCCATTCGGAGAAAAGAACGCAGCATACGCCTGGATATCGAGATCGAGTTTTAATTTGCCGGTTTGAATGTCCCAGATTTTAGTGTGTTCAGTTTTTCGATCGTCACGTTGTCCATTAGCGCCGGTGAGAACATATTTTCCGTCCTTGGAAAAATCAATGCATTGAATTGGTTGGTCGTGCCCCGCGAACGTCTGAAGCGGTTGATGGGTTTTCGTGTCGTAGACGGTGACAATATTGTCGCTACTTCGGGCTGCTAGATATTTTCCATCGGTGGAATAGGCCAGTTTGTAAATCCCATTGTATGGCGACTCGTTCTCACCAAACTGCCAGATCGCGTCATCCGGAAGCTGAGCGTTATCCGGTAGTGATTCGTTGGCTGATTGTCCGAGGGTCGGACTGGTAAGAAAAAGAACGAGTAGTAGCGCAAGTGCCGAAGCAATCGATAAAGCCCAACCTCTGCTTGCTGTGCAGGGATCTGTGTCGACCGTGTCGTTTGATCGAGTGAACCAATGAGCGAAGAGGCTCTTTAAGTTTGCATTACCGCTGAACATGAAATACCTAATTTGTGAACTAGCCCTCAATTACGAAAGCTCAAGAGGAGTGCGCCAAGAGTCTAGTCTCGAATTTTAAACGAGGTAATTGAATGGGAGTTATCCTGTCACCGATCCTACATTCTACGAGGCGGCTACGAATTGACAAATCGAATTTCCCATTTGCTGGAGAAGCTGCATTTCATTGAATTTATCGAAGAAAGGCGGATGAGTTGACGGTGAAGACTTTGCCGCAACATTATTGGGAGTTGAATACGCAATTCTCAGTACTGATCAGGTATTGCAAACCAAAGCGAATTCGGCTGCTTTGCCTGAAATTGCTGTGATTGAATCTGAGGTAGAGCAAGCATCTGGTTCTGAGCCTGCGAAGGAGTAGGTTGTTTTTTAAGTTCGTAATGTCGTTTTTGTTGCTTTAGAATAGCACCAATAAATCGAGTATTAGTCATCGCACGAATTCGCGATTCTCACTTTAATTGGATATTCACAGCACGGGTGAACAGAATGTTTGGAGCCAAGGTTTTTCATCGCGTCGCGGCGATTGCTGTTGTGCTACAAGGTTTGATGACGACTGGGTTCGCACAAACGACCGAGACGGAAACGCGGTTGAGCGCGGATTTAATTTCGGTGGTCAAAATTTGGGATCAAGCTCCTCACAATGCATTTACTGATCTCATTCACTGGAAAGGCAAATTTTATTGTGCATTTCGGGAGGGAGAGGGACACGCTGGCGATTTGGGAAAATTGCGAGTGCTTGTCTCGGTTGACGGAGAAAAATGGGACTCGGCCAGTTTGATCGAGGATGCGAATTTCGATCTTCGTGATGCTGCATTAACGGAAATGCCTGATGGAAAATTGATGGTATTGGGCGGTGCTCAAATCCCGGGCAAAAGCACTGGGACGTTTATTTGTTTCAGCGACGACGGAGTTCAGTTTTCGGACCCCGAGATCGTGATTTCTCCGGGCCGCTGGCTGTGGCGAACCACGCGTCAAGGCGACGATTCATTCGGGGTCGCCTATGGTGCACCTGACCGCGCAAATGCAAGTTCGTTGTTGAAGACGCGTGATGGAAGAATCTATGAGACGGTCGTTCCCGATTTATTAAACGATGGAGAATGGCCAACAGAGGCACGAATTCGCTTTGGCGTTGACGCGACAGCCTATTGTCTTCACCGACGTGATGGAAAAACAAAAAATACGGCAATGCTGGGAGTTTCGAAAGCACCTTATCAGGAATGGCAATGGAAGGATCTTGGGCAGCGTCTGGGTGGGCCAAATTTTATCGCGACACCCGGCGGTCAGTGGCTTGCTGTTGGGCGAATCTACGACGCCCCGGTCCGGACCGAACTACTGCAATTGGATATCGGGCAAGGTTCGATGCGTTCGATTCTCAAGCTTCCTTCAGGTGGAGATACGAGTTATCCGGGAATGGTCTGGCACGATGATTTTCTGTGGATTAGTTATTACTCGTCGCACGAAGGCAAGGCGAGCATTTATTTGGCAAAAGTAAAGGTTTCGGATGTTATTTCGGAAACGAGTTTGGGAAAGAGAATGCCCGTCTCGATTGGCACTCGCCGAGAATTGTTTGTCGATGATTATTTGATTGAAAATAAACGTGAAGTTCGTTTTGAATTACACCATCCGCAGTCGACTGAGTCGGTATTGACCTTTGACCAACCCTGGGAGGGGCCGTTTTGTGGATACGTGACAGTTTTTAAAGACGATCAAAAGTATCGAATGTATTATCGGGGGCTACCCAATGCAGGTGGCGATTGCAGCGATCAAGAAGTGACCTGTTATGCCGAAAGTGAAAACGGGATTGACTGGGTTAAACCTGCACTCGGTCTGTTTGAGCATTCCGGAAGCATGGCAAACAATATCGTACTTCAGGGAGAGACGCCAGCGTCTCATAATTTCAGTCCGTTTTTTGACCAAAATCCGGCCGTTGATTCTAAGCATCGTTATAAGGCACTCGGCGGAAGTGCAGATGGCTTAATCGCTTTTGTATCGCCCGACGGAATTCATTGGAGTCGATTAAGAGAGGAACCGGTTTTTACTGAAGGGATATTTGATTCTCAAAATGTTCCATTCTGGTCAGCAGCGGAAAACCAATACGTTTGTTATTTTCGCACGTGGACGGAGACGAACTATGGTGGTTTCCGTACGATTAGTCGAACGACTTCGGATGATTTCATTAATTGGTCAGCTCCGGAAGAGATGGAATTTGGCGAAGCTCCGATAGAACACCTTTACACCAATCAGACGCACCCCTATTTCCGCGCACCACATCAATACATCGGGATTGCCGCGAGATTCATGCCGGGACGGCAGGTTCTTAGTCCGGCGGAGGCAAGGCGAGTAGGTGTGGATGCAGGGTATTTCGGTGACGTTTCAGATGCTGTTTTATTGACCTCGCGCGGTGGCAATCAATATCAGCGTACTTTTTTAGAATCACTGGTAAGACCGGGAATTGGTCTGGAAAACTGGGTGTCGCGAACGAATTATTCAGCGCTCGGTGTAGTACCGACGGGTGAAAATGAGATGTCGATTTATATCCAAAAGAACTATGGCCAACCATCCGCACATCTTCAGCGATACAAATTAAGGACGGATGGGTTTGCTTCGTTAGCCTCAGAATATGGCGGTGGAGAAATTACAACACGCCCACTGACATTTCCAAAATTGACGGAACAAGAGATTCAAGTGTATCGAATGAAATTTGCAGATTCATCACGACCTGTAATCAAGGTGGCCGGTGACAAATCGTTGTTTGGCAAGCAGTCACTCCAATTTCGCGTGCCAACATCAGTTAGCTTGCCGGATACAAAATCGCTGGGGAATGCGGTGACGCTTGCAGCTCATCTTCGACAAGTTCCAGCGGGGCATCGACGTTTGTTTTCGTCCTATAATGGCGGATCACCTCAAAAGGATGAGTTGATTTTTGATATTAACTCCGGGGGGGATTCGGATGAACAAGGTTCAATTCGTTTTTTTGGTGGTGGTGTGAGTTGCGGAGCTTCTATTACAGAAACCGGCGTTTGGAGTTTGGAGTCGGGAGATCGTGAAAGGCATCACGTTGCGGTAACCTGGCTCGACGGGCTGGTGAAAATTTACTTTGACGGAAAGTTAGTAGGGCAGGGCGGGGAAGCAGGTCGGGGTAGCCTTGAGCTCGCACTTGGAGATTTGTTGTTCGGTGAAGACTACCCGCCCACGAGTCGTGAGAATGAGCCGTTTTTGGGCCTTGCGGATGATATTTTTGTAGCTAAGCGGGCGCTCTCCCCGCAAGAAATCGCACGGCTTGCTAAATGCGGAGCCGCGGCTCTAATTTGCGATGGCCTGCATTCAGATGATTTACTGCTGACGATGGAATCGAATCTTGAAAATCAGTTAGTGAATAAAACTAATGGTTCTTCTTTGGCGCTACCTGTTATTAAGCTCGAAGCGAAGCGTGAGTTGACGTTGAATATGTCGACCAGTGCTGCTGGATCAGTGCAAGTTGAAATTCAGGATCAAAGTGGTAATCCGGTTCCTGGCTTTACCTTGGCTGAGTCCGATATCTTGATTGGCGATAGTCTTGACATGGTCGCGTCTTGGCAGGGAAAAACGGACTTAAGTCCGTTGGCTGGGCAGCCTGTTCGATTTCGGTTTGTGATGAAGGACGCGAATCTTTTTTCACTCAAAATTCAGTAACACCAAGACTGAATCAGGTTGTTGCTGCAACCGGTTTTTTCTTTTTCTTCGACCGCCAAATGTAGCCATCGACCATGAAGTGGTGAATGTTAATGGTTGCCGCTGTCATGAGGATGGCGGATTCTAAACTAAACCCAAATGCATAATAAATCCAAGGACAGCCAATAAAAAGGAACATGCCAAGAAGCATGCTCATGGCATAGAACGACATAAAATGAAATAATTTACTTTTATCGTTTTGAGTGCGCTTCATCATGTCGTTGGCGTGGACGATGACAACGATCAAAAAGTACTAAAGGGAATGGAAAATCGCGGCC
>WTFU01000177.1 GCA_011523945.1 Mariniblastus sp.
CTGCCGTCTCCGAACGCAAAGTTAACGACCCCGACATGGCCGCTACCAAAGATCGGATATTCGCCGGGTGACAAGACCAGAGTGCGGCTTGTTGCTAATCCCATTGCAATCCCTCCAATGCGCATGAATGTCTCTGGTTCATCGCCGTTGTAGATCGAACCGTCACCCCAGCCTTGTGATTTTAATTCTCCGTAGGTGCTGACGTATTTTTCGCCGATGAAAATTGTGTTAGACAAACCATCTGTAATTTCAGCGTGTCCATATCGGCCTCGTTCGGTACCTGTAAGTTTTCCATTGACCACAGGGTTTTGACTTGCCAGACCTGAGTTGAAAACGCCGTCAACAGGGTCTTGGAATTTCGCCCAGACATCGAAAGGGAAGAAACGAGGAGTGCCGGCGTTTCCTGCGTAGTCTCCAATTGCTCCGGGAGGGCCTTTGGATTCACTAATGCTGACATTAGCCCGTCTTGGCCGTGCCGGACATAGCATGACTGGCATCGTTTTTTTAACCAGTTCCGGATCTTGAAATTGGTATTTTTCTTGAATCTTGAACTGGTCGAAGAGATTGTTCATTTCCAGGAACGGCATGAGGTAAACCGGCCAGGTTAAGAATTCATCTGCAGCTCGCGAAGGCGGGTAGAGTTGTTTAGCAGATTCGTAATTATGAATAGCGAGGGCAACCTGATGGAGATTGTTTTGGCAGGCCGTTCGTCGTGCTGCTTCACGTACCATTTGAACCGCTGGTAGGAGCATTCCGATTAAGGTGCCGATGATAGCGATGACGACCAATAGTTCGACCAATGTGAAGCCGTATTTGCGGTTCATACGTGGGCTCGGAGATAACGGGGAATCGCTCATGATCTATTATGACGCACGTTAAGAAGGACTGTTCCCATAAGGATAGGAATTTGATCGAAATTCCAATCCCGGAAGGTTACAGGTTTTCGAGGTTAAGGCGATCGACCCCTATTTTTTGCGGCTTAACGCGTTATTTAGCTCGGAATAAACTTCTTGATCCGAAAATCCCGTTTGAGACAGTTTTGCGGCAGCGTTTTGAAGAGAGCTTCGCTTAGACGGGGTTTGGGCAATTTCGACCAGACAGTTGACCCAGTCTTCGGGGGAGTCGCAGATTATCAAAGACTCGCCTGATCCAGCCGGAAATCCTTTCATGCCAATGGTGGTTGTGACCAGCGGTTTGCCAAAAAACACTGCCTCGCAATTTTTAATTTTTAGACCTGTGCCGAACTCAACCGGATTAATCGCGACATCAATTTGGTGGTAAAAATCAGCCAACTCACTGACACAGCCGAGACTTGAGATATTGTTGTGTTCTTGAAAAAGATCTGGAAAGGATTGGGAGATTTCATGGCAGATTAAGCCGGCAATGACTAATCGAATCTCGCATTGTTCGGAAATGGGATTCCATGATTGTTTGATGAAATTAGTGAATGATTGAAGATTAGATGCATTGGCTGAGGCGAGGTAGCCAACGGTGAGGATCTCGGAGGTCTCACGGTATTTTAAGGGATGCTTAATTCGACTTGGGGCGTGCCCGCAAACCAAGACGTTGCGCTCGGGCGCCAAGTCACGAAATACGAGTGCTTCCTCATCTTGAATCGCAAGAATTGTATCGAAGAGTTGGACCGCTTGAGTTTCTTCTTCTCGGCTGATGTTGATCCAGTGAACCAACCCTCGTTCTTGGAATTGTTTGTTGCGTAGGTGGAGGACATCGTGAGTGTCGAGAAGGCAATGGATTTGTTTTCTTTGGCTGGCATTCAAGGCTTCTAAGAGATAACTCAGTTTAACGTATTCGATAATGATCGAATCTGGTGCGAACGAGTTGATCGAATCCTGGAAGGCTTTGATTGCCCAAGGCCATCGATAATCAGCGAGAGTCGTTGAGAATCCAGTGGGATTATTTGCGTCTTGACTGGTATGTTGTTTGCGTGACGATTGATGATGTTCGGTTTGCTTGGTTCCAAAACGGTGTTTAATCGCTTTCAAGTGCCAGCCGAATTTTTGGTGGATTTGACGAGGTGGATCGCTGGATCGTTGAAACTCAATGTCTAGTTTTTGTCTACAAATAATTTCCTGGTCTTCTTCCGTGATTTTTGATTCGTCTTGATTGGATTCTGTTGCCGGACACAGAAAAAAAACTCGGATTCGGTATCCTAGTTGACTTAAAAAATCTACTAAGCTGGCAATTCGTTGCTCGGCGCCGGTCGATCGTCGCCAAAACGGTAAATCAGTTGCGAGCAGTATGCGGTGCGGAGTCAAGAGAATACCGAAGTGTGAGAAAGTGGGGTGAAGAGTGCTTGGGTGGTTTGCCGGTTACAAAAGTTTATCGAGGCGGGCCGTGGTTAACAACTTTATTCCGGAATTGGCAAGGCGGGTTGTTAAAGAAGGGGTTCAATAGAAAATAGAAATTTCAATATTGGGCGTTTCACTACGAGGTAGAAAACTTTGAAATCATATCAACCCGACACGAACCGTTACGATGGCCGCATGGTTTACAGACGATGTGGTCGGTCAGGACTGAAGCTACCAGCGGTGACGCTTGGCTGTTGGCATAATTTTGGTGGTGATGTTCCGACTGAGAATCAGCGCCAGATGATCTATACGGCGTTTGATGCCGGTATTACCCATTTTGATTTGGCGAATAATTACGGTCCTCCCTACGGAAGTGCTGAGAAAAATGTTGGTCGAATACTGAAGGACCTGCCAAGAGATGAAATCTTGATTTCTTCAAAGGCTGGTTACGATATGTGGCCGGGGCCTTACGGTGAATGGGGGTCGCGTAAATATTTACTGGCCAGCCTCGACCAATCATTGCAGCGGGTTGGAGTCGATTACTTTGATATTTTC
>WTFU01000204.1 GCA_011523945.1 Mariniblastus sp.
AATGCTGATTCGACCTCGGACTCAACTTCGCGCAGTTTGGCTTCCAGTTCTTTGATCAGCTTTGTTCCTTGTTTTACATCGTCAGCCAAAGTATCGATGGGCGTATCAGGGTCATCAAGCCTTGCCAGAATCTTATTTAATTTTCCAGTTTTCTCTTCATAGGTCTCATTCTGCTCAGCTGTCATCTTGTTCAGTTTCTCCAATTTTTGCGGCAGCGACTCCGTCTGCCAAATTAATTCTTACGTCTTGATTGTTAGCTAAATCATTTATCGATGTAACTAGTTTAGAATTTGCATCAAAAATAAGGGCGTAGCCTCTTTTTAAGTTTTTCGCTGGATCTCTTGAATCAATAATTGTTCGGCCAATTTTTAGTTGAGCTTTTTTTGATTTCAATCGCTCCCTGATTAAATCCGGCTGCAATTTGATCTGCTTTGACTTAATAGAGAGACGCTCATCCGTAATCTTACGATACGCTCTTTTCTTAAAATCACCAGCGTGGACTGAGAGCACATTCCTGCTCGAGTCCACTTTCGAAAGTATCCGGCCGGGACTGAACCAAGCACGCGAACTTACAAGAATGAGTCCACGATCCCGAAGTTGCCTTTTGGCCATATCTCTTAATCGAGTCTTTGCCTTGTTTAAATTTTCAAATGCATTACTTTTCCGTTCCTTAGTTGTACTGTTAATACTATTCTTCGCCAGTCGCAGTTCATGCTGCAACGTTCTAAGTTTGTCTTTTGCTTTCTCTTGAAAGCTAAAACTGAATTGAGAAAGCAGTCTTCTTTCGTTGACTGATACGCGTTTGGATACGCTTAGTCGAAGTCGACTGCGTTGGTTTTGAATTAGGCTCTTGGATTTTGAAACTTTGCTTTCAACTCTTTGTGCAAACATTTGTCTATGCTTTTGCTGATCATTTCGTTCCTGAGTAATTCGTTTACTCCATGTGGAATACAATTGACTCAGCCCCTCTTTGTTAAATGTTGCGAGAGAATTAATTCGATTTAAAATCTCCTCAGCCACTGCAGTGGGTGTTTTGAATTTTGTATGGGCGACATAGTCCAACACGCTTTCGTCTATCTCGTGTCCAATGGCGGTCCAAACGGGGAGCGGGCAACCTGCAATTTTTCGCGCAATTAACTCATTATCAAGTGCGCCCAAATCCAGTTTGCTTCCTCCACCCCGGAGGACCACAATCAAATCGAAGGATTGACTTTCCAGCGATCTAATCGCAGAAAGCACGCTCTGTTCAGTTCGATGCCCTTGCATACGGGCGTCTTCAATCTTTACATAGATTGGGTATTTAGAGCCAGCAATTGTTTTGGCAAAGTCTTGATGCCCTGCGCTGCCTTCGCTTGTTACAACACCAATTCTCTTTATTAAAAGCGGCAGTGGAACCTGTTTGTTTGTCTCGAAAAGCCCCTCTTTTTCTAATTTCAAGAGCATCTGGCGACGAATTCGCTCTATTTCTCCCAATGCAAAATTAGGGTCAGCATCAACCACGTTGACGGAAAGCCCGAATACCGGATGGTACTCAATCGTGCACTCGGTTGTAATTTCCTTTCCGTTTTCAAGCTTGAATTCAATTCCAGCCTGAGCGAATTCCTTTTCAATTCGAGCGCGGTCATCTCGCCAAATCATCCCACGTAGCTTGGCTACCTGACGGCCGTGTTGCATTTCAACAAAGTCAAAATACGTATGCCCGTTTGCGTTTTGATGCGAAGAAGAGACTTCCGCCTTCATCCAAAATCGCTTTCCAGACGTCTTCTCGTTAATGATTTCGCCGATTCGATTCGCTATTGTACTTAACCGAAGGACCTTTTTATTTGACACGTTCTTGGTCAATTTGTTATTCCAAAATCAGAAAATGATTAAACAGCCGAGCAGGTGGAGACTTAGCGTTATGCGATTCGGTTCGCTCACCAGAAACCGCGATCAAGAGGATCAAAAATGACAAGTGAGTTGTAAATCGAGTCATCTTAAATACCTAATAGAAAACTACATCAACGCATTGGCTGACATCAGGATGCAGGAGCCAGCAATTACTAGACCAAAGCTGAGTTGACAATCCAAGAGGCGGTTAACTGGCGAGCCAACAATCGGCCGGCTATCATGATATCAAATTTTTACTCTGATCAATCAAATACCAACCCACTCACTTTACTCAGCCAATGACGAAGACACCAATCGTGCGTCCAATTTCCTGGATTAACGCGGCAATTAGCGTCAGCATTCTTGCGGCATTCGTTCTGGTTGCGTGGACGTTCGCTCGAACCAGCGGTATTTTCTGGGGAGCGATTGCCTACCTTGCACTATCACAAATTCTTCGCCGTACGATACCTCATCATCATCGCAGTGCCATTTGCCACTGCAAGCGTCAAGAATTCCAACAGGCGATAACAGAGTTCGAAAAGAGTATTGCTTTCTTTAGCAACAACGTGTGGGTTGACAAATATAGAGCAATTACAATGCTATCGTCATCCGGCATGTCGTATCGAGAAATGGGGATGGTTAGTCTCGGTTTTTGTTATGCCCAACTCGGTGACGGCATGAGTGCGCGCAGGATTTATGAAGACTGTATTCGATATTACCCCAACAACGGCATGGCCGAATCTGCACTGCGAATGCTTGATGCGGGGGCAGGTTCGCCAAACGCGAAATAACATTCAATGCATACAAAACTGGACTTGCTTGTTTTTTGAGAAAGGATGATCAACCGTTCAGGCTCGGTGATCACGGAAGTTCTTCCGCTGACAAACGATCAACCAAAATCCGCTCCTCGCAAAAAACCCGTTCGACACCAAAAATCATTTTTGCTGGACGCCAACAAACAACACTTACTAATTCCATGCTCAAGT
>WTFU01000163.1:0-15222 GCA_011523945.1 Mariniblastus sp.
GAGGTTCGGTGAGAGACCGATATAAATCAGGGCGTCTGTCATTTATACGATGCACTTCATGGGCTCCCGGAATACTGACCAGATGCTTTTTTCTAGCAAAAGCCGGATCAATTTCAGCATAAAAAATTGCTTCTTCAGCGTGGTTTTCGAAAGCTAAATTTGCCCCTCGCGGATCACAAATCTTACTCTTCCCAATAAACTCAAAACCGCGTTCAACTCCAACCCGATTAACCGACATAAAATAGACGTGATTTTCCAAGGCACGCGCGTTGGGAATCAGATCAGCCGTCAATCCCGACGTGGGCGGCCAGTTCGTCGGCAACGCAATTAAATCCGCCCCCTCAATTGCCAGAATTCGAGCCGATTCAGGGAACGAGCTGTCATAGCAAATATTCATACCTATGCGGGCAGCAGGCGTTTGAAATACTTCCGGCGGGCGGTCACCGGGAGTCGTAAAACGATCAACACCTAAAAATGGAAGATGCATCTTTCGGTAACTACCGATAACCCCGGAAGGCCCTATCAAAGCAAGCGAATTGAAGAGATGTTCATTTTCAGTTTCTAAAAAACCAAAAATCACCATCGTATTTTTCGACGCGCACCATTCCCGCACACGCGCTACACTGGGGCCGTCAAGCGATTCACCAACCTGCCTTGCTTCGTCAATCGACTCAAAACAATACCCTGTCGTTGTACACTCTGGGAATACAGTAAGCGCCGCTCCACTGGCAACGGTTTCCGTCAGTTTCCTTTCCATCTTTTGCAGATTGCGATTCACTTGGGCAAATTCGATGTCCATTTGAACGCCGGCAACTTTGAATCGAGACATTTATTCAATTCTCAACATCATCTGAGTTATTAATGGGATCGACCGTTTTTCGATCCTTCGGCTCACTAGTATTCTTTGATTCTGGCTCGGCATCCAGCATTGATTTGGCTTTAGAAAACAACGCTCGATACCCCTGATTGCTGGGATCAATTTCGAGCAGCAATCGAATGTAAACTAACGCTTCCTTCGGGTTCCCGAATTGCACGTAATACGTGGCTAATCCCATTATGTACCGATCCATTTCAGGTTGCTGACGATACGCTTCTAAAAGATGTTTTTCAGCTTCTGGATACTTCTGCTGGAGGTAACATGACATTGCATAACGGAAATGCAAACCATGCGTATCGGGCAGACCTTCGCTACGCTCAATATCTTTGCCCAGCAACGCATGCTCTTCATATCGCAACTTAGCCGCTTCCAAACCGATCTGCTGCATCTGAGCCATTACTTGCTTTAATTGTCCCGCCATCATCCCACCGCTCTGTTGCGATTGCTGCAACTGATTTCGCAAACGCGCGACATCATTATCAAGCCGAGCAGCCAAATTTGAGCGAGGGCCTGCTAAGTTTGGTTCGACAGAAATGGCCGTTCGGTAATCATCTTTCGCTCGATCAACATCACCAAGCATTTCATTGAGTCCCCCCAACATCATGTGGTAGGCTGCTCGATCATTTTCTATTGAAAGGGATTTCTTTAATTCTTCGAGTGCTTTATCAAATCCGTATTGCTGATCTGTATCAGCGAATAGTTTTCGAGACTGAGGATCAAAAGAGACAAAAACTCGCGCGGCTTCGATTCGAACTCTTGGCGACGAGTGCAACAACAATTTTGCAACAGCCTCTCCGAGTGGACGAAGAATGCCGTCGGTATCGGTAACTCCCATGTATTGGAGTCTTTCATTGATTCGATTTACCTCAGCATCGATTCGGAGCAACGCTGCCGAAACGACTTTCGGATTGGGATCGTCGAGCGAATCGAGTGCGGTTTGTAAAGATTCCGGACTATCGTCCATCACCAAGTCCGCAATCGCACTGGCGCGGAACATTGCCGGAACGCGCGGGTCCTTGGCTAAATCCATTAAAGTGGGCAACCGTTCCTCGGGCACGACCAAGGCAGTAGCCAGTTGAGAATAGTATTTTGTTTTTTCAGGCGATTGCTCGGCTGGATACCATTTCTTTGTGGCTTCCAGCATCGCCTGATTAACCCGCTCCAACTCCGCTGCAACCACCGTGTCGCCTTGCTCCGCAGCAATAATCCAATCTAGATATTGCCGCAGTTCCGTCGTAGAGTCTCGCTCGACAAGCTTCGAAGAATCAATATGACACGCGGTACAGGCGTTGGGGGTTCCAATACTAACGCTAAGATCCGGTCTTGGAACTCGGAAACTATGATCGCGGCGGGAATCGACCATCATATAGGTCGTCGATGGCATATGACACTCCACACAACTTGCACCCGGCGTCCCTGGTTCATGATGATGGTGACTCGGACTGTCGTATTTACCCGCGGGATGTTGATGACATGACGTGCAAAGTTGATTGTCGGTAAATTTCACTTTTGTCGAGTGAGGATCATGGCAGTCGGTGCAGCGAATTCCGTTGTGATACATTTTGGACTGGATAAATGATCCATAAACATAATCTTCATCACGAATTTGCCCATCAACATGATACACCGGATCGGCAATCAACTGAGTCGCGAAATAATCATCAAAATTACAACCTGGAGTGAATCCCTCCTTCACAACCGTTCTTCGCGAATGACAAGGCGCACACGACTCAATTTGGGGTAGGTTGCTCTCCGTTTTCAGTTTGGCCAACCCGAAGCCATGCTTGCGATCCCAAAATAGGCTTTTTCTATTTGCCAATTCGACATGATAACTTCCCGGCCCGTGACAAGCCTCACAACTGACGTCGATCTCCGAAAAGGTTGTATGGTACTGACCGGCCAACGCGTTAAAGTTCTTTTTGAGATCAGTGCTGTGACAACTCGCGCAACTCGCATTCCAGTTTTGCGTAATACCTGTCCAGTGCAACGGATCGTCCGGATCCAACTTGGAGTTTACATCAGGTGGATCGAGATAAAACCACTTCTTCTTTTCAGTGTCCCACGAAACTCGTAAAACCTGTACTCGTCCAATCTCGTCCGCTTCCGCATCGGCGGGGCGTTCCAACTCAACCATGTACTGCTGGAGCGGTTCGACGCCAAAAACATATTTGACTTCGAAATCCTGCATCTCCCCATCCGGTCCTTCCGTATTGATCATGAAACGATCGCCACTGCGGAACATCCTTGATTCTATTCCATGGTGCTCCAATGACTGGTCGTTAAAGTCGCCAAGTACGAATTCTTCCGTGGCCAAATCCATTGCGAGATCGTGATGCGAACCATGAAATAGCGCAGCTTCGGTTTGGTGGCACTGGATGCAGGAGTCCCGGCCAAGATAGGTAGCGGTCACTGTATCAGGGACACTCCGGTTCCAATCAGCGAAAAAATATCCACCGATCACGATCAGAACCACCAAAGTGATAGCAAGTCCAACTTTTCCGTTCATCTACCGTTCGCTCTCGTTATGTCGGATCGCTCGAAAAATACCGCAATTACATCCGCATTCTACCGCTAATCATCGACATGCTCTATGGGCAAACCCTGCTATTCTTTCCGAGTGATTTGATTACCGTGCAAAAAGTCTAAGATACGTTCATTCGTTTCCGCTTTCTTCTACGCACCAGAAGGGCGATACAATGAACCTAAGTCAGAATAAAGCAAAAATTCTTGACCGCCGATTGGCTGATTCAACCAATGCCCCGGCGAAACCAGTGGTGGACGGTGGTATAGATTACTTTCCGCCACCTCCACGGACTAGAGATTGCGATTATACAAGCCAAGTACATGCGCATGCCGGTTGTTCCATTCAAATTCGGATGCCAACGGTTCATTCACAAAAACTCGTCTCCGTTGTTAGCTCTAGAATCGGTAAAAATACCGATCAAAAATCAGACTGGTTTGATGCCCTCCGAACGTTCGCAATTCAGCAGCGAAACGAAAATCTCTGCGTCTTAACCGCCGCTCCAACGACCACTTTTCCCTACCTTTGCCGACTTTCGGAACTCTATGGATTTGAGTTGATGGTTCTCGTTCCCTCCTCGACACACTCACCTCCGAGACCATCAGGTGCGACACAGAGAGGTCTACTTAAAAATTTTCCAAACGCAACAACCCGGTACGCTTCCTACCATTGGCAAAGCGAAACCGAAATTCAAGCAAACAGCCAACCGAATGTTGACCAACTCATAATCGATCTAGCAGAGGAGTGCTTTGTAATTTCATGTCGTAAAAATGGCAGGGTGTACCAGGCAGTTAAGGCTCGACTTCAAAACGGAAATTCAAAAAGAACACGCTTACTCATCAATCCACAACTAACCCCTCAACGTGCATCGGTAGAACTGACTAACCTAGGCGCAATCCCCTGGTGGCTTTATGAACTCCGTCCACCCAACGCCACTTCTGGAGAAGATTCTCAAGACAGCCTCGCCTCTACTGAAAAACAACGCAAAAGTCTCATAAAATTTACAAACGCCCCACAACGCGTTATTCCGCCGTGTGAAAATCACCAATTCTTAATTCACTGGACGCGCCAATCAACCGGTCCATGGCCCGGCCAGCCCTACCGGGAATTCCTGGATGACCTCTTATTTCGCTCTCCTACTCGAGGTCAAGGCGGACTTTCCACGCTAAAACGCATTCTCGCACAACAAGTAATACGAGGCACCAATACTCTTTCCAGGGGAACTGAAAAGGTAACCTGCTTAACCTCGACCCCATTATCACAATACGCCGATCGCCGAATCTTTCGCTCGCATTTATCTCGTTGGGATTTCGAACACTACGGACTCGCAATTGACTGCGAATTCCTGAAAAAGTTGGGAGCGAGACCAGTTCTCTATGGAACCGACACGGACTGGAATCGACTCAGTAATCTGGACCGTCCGTTCTTCCAACTAGAGACGTCCACGGGTACTTCGATCGACTGGAAGGCAGAAAAAGAATGGAGAGTACGTGGCGACCTTGATCTCAAAAAGATCCCCCGCCACAGGGCCTTTGTTTTCGTTAAGACGAAGCAAGAGCGTACGGCATTACAGAAGCACTCTCGCTGGCCAGTAGTCTCCGTAGAGGCCCTAAAAAACCTAAACCGCCATCACTGAGTTTTACTTTTCTATTTTTCGCCATGAAATACAAGATTGTGCCAACCGAACCCGTCTCGCGCACGTAAGCCACCACAAACAAAACCGAAACAATTACGCTAGCGACACATCACATAGGCGGAACTTATTGTGGTCTTGCCGACCGTCGCACGTTTATGTAATTAATCCTGAGAAATACTAAAGTTTGAGGCCAAGGATGGACCATACTTTGCGCGACCACCAATTTCCAATTTTTGTACGCTCGAAACGCACCACGTTCCTTCAAAAGGGGAAACCGTTCGGCCAATTTCTACTTGTTTTGTTGGCGTTGCCTACATTAGCCACCTCTGGATGCCAGACAGGCCAGCTTGCAGGCAGCAAGATCCCGGTACCTTCGAGTACGCTCGACAAAAGCCGATTTGAAAATGTTCGGTTTCAAAGCTTGGACGAGTTTGAGCCCCGGGAATCAAAAAAATCAAACGCGCCCTCGATCTACGCAGATATCGAACGCCCAACGACTGCTAAGAAAAGTACCAGTGAGAACCAAGCGAGCAAGGTAGCCGCGGTCATTGTCACGGGAAACAAGAACATTCCAACGCCTCTCCTTTTGAAAGATGTCAGCACTCGCAAAGGCAGATATTTTGATCCGGATAAATTGCGACAGGACGTGGATACGCTTTGGAGCAATCCCCAAATCAGTCGAGTCCGCGGCCCTTATCTCAAGCACACCGATGAAGGAATCATCGTGACCATCGATGTGGTTGAGCGCAACGTAATCACCGAAATAAAATTTATTGGTAACCGAGGCATCACAGATAAAAACCTGAAAAAAGCAATCAATCTAACTGACGGGGCGCCGCTTGATATTCAGGAAATCAATATGGCGAAAAAGAAACTTGAAGACTTCTACAAAAAGAAGGGCTATCCAAAGACGCAGATTGAAATCATTGAAGGGAATGAAAAAGGTGACAGCAATGTGGTCTTTGTGATCCACGAAGATGAACACCAGAAGATCTGGAAAGTCAATTTCGAAGGCAATAGCATCGCTTCCGATGCGAGGCTTAGGACTCAGATCAACTCTAAGCCAGGTATCCTAAAACTATTTGGTGGCGCAGTTGAGCGGGAAAAAATTGAACAGGATATCACTCGTCTACTCACTTACTATCGAAGTCTTGGCTTTTTTAACGCTCGCATTGGTCGAGAAATCTCAGAAAGCAATGATGGCCGCTGGTTAACCCTGAATTTTATTATCGATGAAGGGCCTCGCTATACCATTCGTAATGTCTCCTTTGTCGGAAACAAATCCTATGCTTCCAAAGATCTACGCGAAATGTTGGAATTAAAACCAACTCCAGAAGACAGCACACCAAAATTTAATGTGGCAACCATGAACCGCGATGTCGTGTCACTACAGGACCTCTATGGAAGCATGGGATTCGTGCACTCACGAGTTACTGCTGAACCTCGCTTTCTTGAGGAACCTGGAGTTCTGGATATCGTCTACATCATTGACGAAGGCAAGCAATACGTTGTCGGGGATATTAACATTCATTTCGAAGGGGGATCTATTACGAAGAGATCGGTCGTTCTTTCCCGGCTGACACTCGCCCCTGGACAACTGATCGACGCACGTGAAATCAAGAAGAGCGAGCAATTATTGGGACGGTCTCAGATCTTCGCAAACGGTCAAAATGGACCAAGACCATCGATCGTTGTCCGGCCGTCGACGACCGAGCAACTTGATCGAATTGCCGACAAAGCCCCGTCCAATTACCAGCGTTAGTTGTCGATTTTGATTCTCATGCACGTTTTTTTTCACGTACCATTTTTTGCCACAACATCCGATACCATGCCTCGAATTCAACGTTCAATCCTAAAATACATGCTTTCAGTGGTATTCGTGATTGGGGTGGGCAGTTTGGTCGGCTGCCAACAGCCATTATTCAAAAACAAAACTGGATTGAACAAGCTCTTCGAAAAAGATCAAGATTTAAGTCAGTTCATCTCCGATTCGACCCCCAATTCACTATCTGAAGCCTCACTCGAAAGTCGTTTAGAAGCTTTAGGTATCGACAGAAAACCAACACCTCCATTTGCCAACCAGGACAAAATTGTAAGCTCATCGAATGAATCAGTCCGAAAATCATTCTCGACAACAAACCGCTCGATAAATAACTCATCGGAACCAGTGCACTCACCTGTTTTGATTAGAGCCCAGAGTCCAGACCAAGATTCAAACCTCAGTTCTTATCCAGTATCCCAATCATCTCCCAACCAACTCGCTCAAGATCAAGACGAGGACAAATCAAAAGTCGTTCAGGCTCAGTACCCAGAAAATGTCGTTCAAGGGAAGTTGCCGATCGGAAACGGATTAGCATCACCTAACGTTGGCTCACCCAATGAAATGAACCCGCTAATCCAGCCATACGAGCGGGGCGGAGTCGCTTCGGATTGGACTCCCGACAGCTATTTTGAGCGGGCTGACGTTGACATTTATGTTTCGGATACTCAAACGGGTCGGTTCAACTTTGGTGGCGCCTACAACTCCGAAAATGGAATCGTAGGACAGTTCACAATTGATGAGAAGAACTTTGATATTATGCGGTGGCCCCGTAGTTTTAGAGAAATTACAGACGGCACCGCGTGGCGGGGTGGGGGGCAGACCTTCCGACTCGAACTAGTCCCCGGGGCAAATCTTGAAAGATATCTCGTAAGTATCACCGAACCCAACCTTCTTGGTTCCGAAATTACCCTTAACGCCTCAGCCTATTTGTTTGATCGAAACTATTTTGACTGGGATGAGCATCGTGCCGGCGGAAAGTTCGCCATCGGTCGACAATTGACTCCTTACCTTTCCATCAACTCCGGTATCCGTCTAGAAAGTGTTACTGTCGACAATCCACGACTCGACACATCGTCAGAATTAAACAACTCTTTAGGGACAAGTAATCTCTACTTAGCCAATGTTGGAATCGTTCGCGATACACGGGACAACATGATGCAAGCCACCACCGGCTCATTATTTACGCTCAACTTTTCACAGGCATTTGGAGATTACTCGTACTCTCGCGGAGATATAGATTTAAAAACTTACAAACTGTTGTACCAACGACCGGATGGGTCGGGACGTCACACTGTCAGCTTTGGAACCAAACTTGGCTTCACTGGCAACTCAACTCCAATTTTTGAAAACTATTTTGCAGGTGGTTTTTCAACTCTCCGCGGATTTGACTTCCGCGGCGCATCGCCGTTGCAAGGTGGTGTCCGCGTTGGTGGTGAATTCCAATGGCTGAATAGCGTTGAGTATATGTTTCCAATCACTGCCAGTGACAGCGTCAAGGGTGTTTTGTTTTGCGACTATGGTACAGTCGAAGAAGATATTGAAATCACAGCTGACAACTTTCGCGTCGCCCCTGGATTCGGTTTTCGTGTTTCAATGCCAGGCGCGGGGATCGGAGCGCCTCTCGCATTCGACTTTGCGTTTCCGGTTGCATCAGCGGAAGGCGACGATGAGAAAGTATTCAGCTTTTACTTAGGCGTATTGCGATAGTCGTGTGGGCATTCGATTGAAACCAATTCCATCAAAATACGGCGCTGTTGCATCCTGCCTCCCGTTACGACTGGGAATAGCAACTTGCCTAGGCTTGACGCTCTGTTTCTCCGCTTTGCTACCGTCCACAACATCTGGACAAAATCAAAGTCAGCCGGCTACCTACCCTTATCCAGCCCCTCCCAGGCAACCAGCATTTAAACCAGCTACGTTTCAGTTTCCCGGAGGTCAGTCTTCTCCGTTCCAAGTCCCCGGAGGCTCAACTGCACAGCCCGGATCTCTTGGGCAAATTATCAGCCCACCGGTCCAGCAACCGAACGCAGTCCAACCTTTAAATTTAGGGCCGCCACCCGCCAACCTCTCACAACCTTACTACTCTCCCACTCCACCTCCCAATTCAGCCGTACCACCTCAAACCCTTCCTAACAGCCAGTTCGGAGTCCTGGATCTCGATGTCACCGTACCTCGCGCACCTACCCAGCGATTAAGCGTTGGAGCCACGTATGGATCTGACAACAGCCTTGTTGGCCAATTAATATTTGATGAAAAAGACTTTGACATCACGGCCTGGCCTCGTAGAGTCAACCAGGCCCAGAATCGCCGTGCCTGGTCGGGCGCAGGTCAACAATTCAGAGTCGAAGCAGTCCCCGGCACCGAGCTCGAACGCTATCTCGTGAGTTGGACAAATCCCTATTTTCGAAATAGCAATTACAGTCTCAGTCTCAGTGGCTACCTTTTCAATCGAGACTATTTTGACTATGACGAAAGACGCCTGGGAGGCCGAGTTGGATTCGGTCGTGAGTTGAACGATTATTTGTCAATTAACTACGGCCTCCGGATGGAGACAGTGAAAATTGACAATCTAAGAGTCAATACTTCCCCTCAACTTAATGCGGCCGAGGGGAACAGCGACCTTTTTTTGGCAAGTGTTGGATTGGTTTATGACACACGCGTGTTTCCCTACCTTACCGGTGTTGGATCGTATCTTGGATTAAAATTTACCCAGGCATTCGGTGACTATAGTTATTCACGGGGCGAGATCGATTTCAGAAACTATCGAACAATCTACCAACGCCCCGATGGTTCCGGTCGACACATTTTAGAATTCCGTACCAAGCTTGGATTCTCTGGCGACTCAACCCCCATCTTTGAGAACTATATTGCCGGCGGGATTTCTTCCTTGCGTGGATTTAAATTCCGCGGCGTCTCTCCAATTGAAGGAGGCGTTCGTGTTGGCGGTGCTTTCCAATGGCTCAATTCGCTTCAATATTCTTTCCCGCTTACCCAAGGCGACATGGTCCACGGTGTTACGTTTGTTGATTTTGGAACGGTGGAAGAGAGTGTGGAACTCCACTCCGATAGTTTTCGCGTCGCGCCAGGCTTTGGTTTACGAGTTCAAGTTCCCTATGCCGGTTTGGGAGCTCCGCTGGCATTTGATTTTGCATTCCCGGTCGCATCAGCCACCGGAGACGAAGAACAAACCTTCAGCTTCTTAATCGGCGTCGTAAGATAAGGTGACCTAAAAGCAGCAAACCTTCAACCTCCGCGGTGAGGCGAACCGTTCAGTTTCATTCGAGTTGACAGATCCATTGCTTTGGCAACAAGGAATCCCATTGCCACTTTCCACCGAAGAACAAGTACTTGAAGTTGCCAAACTTTTACGGCACGCCAACCATGTTTTCGTCATAACGGGTGCTGGTTGTTCAGCCGACTCAGGCCTGCCTACGTATCGGGGATTCGGCGGCATTTATCACAACAAACTAACCGAGGACGGCATGCCTATCGAATCCGCCCTCTCTGGGTCAATGTTCCAAACCCGTCCCGAGATCACATGGAAATATCTCGCCGAAATTGAACGGGGGGCTCGAGGCGCCAGCCCAAATGCCGCCCACAAGACTCTTGCTTTGATGGAGCAAGAATTTGAGCGGTTTTGGATTCTGACCCAGAATGTCGACGGCTTTCACAGTGCTGCTGGATCAAAAAACGTCATCGAAATCCATGGAAACATGTACCGTCTACATTGCACGTCTTGCGACTTCCAAAAAAAACAGGCCGATTATACTGACATAAAAATTCCGCCCCAATGCCCGCTTTGCGATGCGACGCTCCGCCCCAACATTGTGCTATTCGAAGAATCACTTCCTGAAAAAGAAATAAACATACTCTACAGGGAAACCCGAATCCCTTTTGATCTGGTTCTGAGTATCGGGACAAGCAGTTACTTCCCCTACATCAGCGAACCTATCTGGCACGCGCAACAAACCGGCATTCCTACGGTTGAAATCAATCCATCCGAAACCGCCGTATCCCATCTTGTCGATTTTAAAATTGAACTTGGAGCCGCAGATTGCCTGTCTGCAATCTGGGCTCAATATCAATCTCAAAACTAAGCGGTGTTCCTGTTAAGCAAATGCCCAGCGTCAAAAGGGCAGGGGAGTCCAACTCTAAATTGCCGCCACTGCCTCTTTGTCTTCCAAGTTACGTCACACTTGTTGGGCTAGTCGAAACAAAACACAGCTTTTAGGCAACCTTCGGCTCTCGTCGAGAATACCTGGTACGCCCTCTCCGCTTCCTCAATTCCAAATCGATGCGAAATAAACGGAGACAAATCAAACTCGCTACGTGCAACCCGATCCACCAACAAACGCATGTAATGTCCAGCCGGACACCGGCCAGACCGATAGGTAATATTTTTATCATAGGCCTGGATCGGACTGAAGCTAAAATTTGGCGTGCAATGACAACCGATGACAGACATGATTCCTCCCGGGCGTAAGCAATCAAAGGCCATCTTTTGCGCCTCCGGAAGCCCTACTAACTCCATCACGGAATCAGCTCCACGGCCTAATGTCGCAGTCAGGACGCTGTCTCGCCCAGCGGCATTGGCGTCTAACGGAATTGCTCCAAGCGATTCGGCAATCACCCGCCTTTCCACGACGGGATCCATGGCAAATACCTGTTTTGCTCCCATATCAATCGCGGATAAAATCGCCAACAACCCTACCGCTCCGCAACCGATCACAAGATAGGTACCGCCAGGCTCTACCTGCGCCATCTCGGCACAGAAATAACCCGTTGAAAAATTATCGCCCAACAACAGGGCACTTTCATCTGACAAGCCAGCAGGCACCGGCATCAATGTTGAATCCGCGAGTGGCACACGGACATACTCGCTTTGACAACCCTCAAGGCCGATACCGCACTCCACCCAACCAAATAATTCACCCTCAGTACAGCGAGACGTCAAGCCGATTCCACAAAAAAAACAAGCACCACAATGAGTCGAAAACGGCGCAAACACGCGATCGCCTATTTCCATTCCACTATCAAATCGTGAGCCCAGTTCGACAATTTCACCGACCATTTCGTGCCCCATGACGGTTCCGCGATCAAGGCCCGACTCGCGGCCAAAAAAGGGATGGAGGTCACTTCCGCACAATCCAGCCATGCTGACTTTAACAATGGCATCGCGCGGCCCTGAAATCACCGGATCAACTTTTTGCTGACAATCAACCCGCCCCACCGACTCGAAACATGCTGCCTTCATTTTTTCCGATCAAATAAGGAAACGATCCAATAAGACACAACAACAACAAAACCGCAATTTGAAACTCCTCAAATAAAAAAATCCCATGAGCAATCGCCCATGGGATCAATTTTACTTTTTCACTCGTTGCCTGAACAGACAACGCTGTTCAAAAGGCCTTAACCGATAAAGTAGTTCGAGAAGAACACATCTCGACTACCGTCCGAGAACGTCCATCTTCCATCTCCACCGTCCTGTCCGAAGAATTGACGTCCATCGTCGTCAGCATCACCAGTCAATTCGATGATGTTAAGTCCGCCACCGCCGAAGAAACTGAATGCGGTCGAAGAACTTGGAGTGACCAATACCTCGTTGCGATAATTGGTTGCATCCAATCGCAACGTTTCAACAGTGTTGTCGTAAGTAATTCCAGCAAAGAAAGAATTCGGTCCTCCCGGAGTACTTCGCAAGAATCCTGCGCCTACTTCGTAATCAGCCGAGGCAACCTTGCCAACATCGTTCAAGTAAATCCGATCGTTACCAAGTCCCATCGAAATATCGACGGTTCCGTAGAGATCATTCAGATTACCGACGTTAGCCGAGAGCGATGACCCGAGCGTAACATTGTCGTTGCCAACGCCTGTGTTGATTGTCGTCGTCGTATCAGCCCCTACACCGGAAACAAGTACGTAGTCGTCATTGCTTCCTGTGTCGATATTGAGCACCTTCGAAGTTGCTGGACCGAAGCTTGACCTTACATGAACGAGATCCTTCCCCGCCTCCGTCATTACGTTCGTGACAGGCGAGCTCAAGCCGTAAATCGTCACGTTATCGTCCAAACCTTCGGTGAATAAATTCATCGTTTCGGTTTTGTCGGTGTACAGAATGCTTTGCTGAGGAGTCAGCATCACACCTGAACGGAACGTGACATAGTCGCCAACAACCGTGCCGTAAACATCCAAGTTGTCTGTACCGACGGTTCCGGTGTCACGGGCGACAATGAGGCGACTGGATCGATCAGCGATTTGAATCTCGTAATTATCAGATCCTTCCTGACCATCGATGTAGGCATCACCGTAGGACGCTTTTGATACGAGGAATGAGTCATCACCCGCACCACCGAACGCCGTAAAGTTGCCCGTCAAGGTTCCAGAGTCAATATCAATCAGGTCATTCCCCGCACCTCCGTTAACGAGGAGGCTGCCAATTTGTTCGTAGTTATTGACATTAATCGTGTCATCACCAGCTCCGCCGATAACTCGAACGAAGTTTACAGGAATCGAGTTGACAGTAATCTCATCGTTACCACCGCGGGCACTCACGAACAACGATTCGTAATTTCCGTTGAACATTAGATTATCAGTTTGAACAGCGAACGCTTCACCACTGAGTGACAGGACGTCATCTCCATTGGTCAAGTACGCAACCAATCGATCCGATCCAACGACCCCCGAATCCAGTGCGAACAGGAATCGGTTATTATCTGAGCCCATCGAATACTGGTACAGGTCAGATCCTTCTTCACCATCCGCGGAGACACCACCGAGGGCACCCTGCGAAACAGTAAAGCGGTCGTTTCCACCACCACCGATCATATTCAGAGTATGGGTCGGTAATAGATTGTTAACATTAAACCCGTCGGCGTGGTTATTTGAACCCGTAAGTTCAATTCCACCGATGCCGTTCTCTACACTGAATGACCCAGATGCCGTGTAAACAATTGGGACCGCAGACATTCCTGTAATTCGATCTTTAGAAACAACAACCATGTTTGTCTTGGTCTGATATCCAAGAACTTCCAATCGGTTTCTACCCGATCCTCCGTCAACTTCAATCGCTCCCGAGGCTCCCATTGGCCCGTGGTTCACGATATCAAACAAGTCTTCTCCGGCTTCTCCGAAGAACTTACTGACGCCAGTCGCGAGATTAATCGAGAAGTAATCCGCATCGTTTCCGCCGAAGAATTCCCCGTTTCCAGTCGTTTCAGCGACATAGAAACCGTCGACACCATCTCCACCGTAGAACTCCGCATCCCCCGATGAGGTCGCAACATTAAAGACATCCGTTCCGGCTTGCCCCATAAAGACGTTGCCATCGGAGGTCATGTCAATATTAAAGGTATCCGCATCGTCGCCACCCTTGAACAGACTATCACCGATGGTCGAGTGAACATTGAAGGTATCATCACCACCAAGCCCGTCGTACTCTTCGGATTCAACACCAGTCATGACGACCATTCCGCCGTTTACAACAGGAGCATTCTGATCAATTTCAAAGACGTCTGCGTTCTCAGTTCCAAACCCAAAGAAGCGATCGTTCTCGCTTCCAACACTATCGGTAATGGTGACATTAGTATTCGGCTTGAAGAAGACGGTATAAGTATCATCCCCGGCGTCGCCATTGAGATTGACCACGCCCGACCCACTCTCGTTGACAACAAAGATGTCATCGCCGTCGTTACCGGAGAGATTGATTACACCAGTAAACATATCTGTGGTCGTCACGTTAAAGATGTCGTCGCCACCGAGACCGTCAATGGAGTATTCTTCAATCCCAATGATTGACCACTGATGCCCGTTAATAATTGCCGTTTCTGTATCACCACCGATATCGAACACGTCGTCAAATTCAGTTCCCGTCGCGACGAGCCGATCGTTCTCGGCATTCACCGAGTCCACGATACTGAAGTCCGCGGCAGGATCTACGGAATTGACATAATAGGTGTCATCACCCGCCTCGCCTTGAAGTTCAATCACACCGACCCCGGTCCCTTCGACGAAAAACTCATCGTTTCCGTCACCGGCCATTGCAAGAATGCCCGCAGCACTTCCCGATGCATCGTCAATGGTAATCGTGTCAGCATCGACACCCGCGTCAATGGTCAAATCACCTGTTCCAAGAGCAGTTACCAGGAAGGAGTCTCCACCTTCATCACCAGAAAGCATCAACTCACCGGAACCGACATCCGAAACATTAAACTGGTCTCCACCAGCTTCACCGCTTAGCATCACGCCGCCACCGGAGTTGATAACATTGAACTCGTCGTCAGCATCACCTGAGTTAACCGTCACAATTCCTGTGCCAACATTTTCAATGTTAAACACATCGGCACCATCACGAGTCGTAATCTGAA
>WTFU01000163.1:15322-17196 GCA_011523945.1 Mariniblastus sp.
CCCGTGCCAACATTTTCAATGTTAAACACATCGGCACCATCACGAGTCGTAATCTCAAGATCGGTTGAAGTATTCGTCACCTCAACCGTGTTAACACCGGTCGTGCCTACAATCGATTCAAGACCTGTGAATGTCAACGGCTCGACGTCCATCGTTAAATCCCCAGCACCGTCGCCAGAAATCATCCAACCGGCATCCAGTGCAGACTCGACAACTAAAGTCTCATCACCGTCACCGATTAAATTCAATCCACCAGCAACTGTTGGTGTGCCGTTGACTCCGTCAATCACAAAAGTACCGTCGACCACAAAACGCTCAACTTCATCGGCCGTATAGGCATCAACGAAGGAACCCGTCAGATCTAACCTTAGTCGATCAACAGGGTCAACTAATGGATCATCGACCGAGATTGCCAGTTGTTGATCGAGGCCGGAAGAGTCGATAAATGTATCAACACCCTCTCCACCGGTCAGACCAATCACACCGTACTGCTCCGCCTTAACTTCAAAGACATCGTCATCTCCCAGCCCGTCAAAAGTAGCATTCTCGATGCCGACGTAAACCAGAAGACCGGAATTCACTTTGACTCCATTAACATCAAAGATAAATTCATCAGCAATCGACGTTCCCTTCCCGATCAACGTGTCATTTTCTGTACCCACGCTGTCGATAATCGTGATCACGCCGGAAGAGCTAAATACGACTTCGTAGGTATCATCGCCACCCTCACCAAACAAGTTGAGTGCACCAACGCCTAACCCGGTGACGTTAAAGGTATCGTTCCCCAGGCCAGAGCTGATCATCAGATCAATATTGGAACTACCGATACAGATGTAATCGGTTCCGTCCCCTGCCTGTAGCTCATCGATTCCGGTAAAGACAACATCGAATCCGGGAGAAAGCTCAGGAGGATTGACAGGGTTCAACGAGAAGCCCATTCCGCGTAGGAATGCCCGATCCTGCTCGATGATATCGTTGAAACTACCATCTCGAGAGGTTCCGGCGAGACTTGAAGCAATCGTATCGAAATCAATTAACTCGGTATTCGAGTTGACCGGTAGCGGCATCGGGGTACCGGTATCACTTTCACCAAGGAAGTACAAACCCGAACCATCACCCGCCCAGTTTGCGTTGGTTACATAGCTTAGAACTTCATAGGTGGAGTCATTCGCGTCATAATTACCGACCACAGCGGCATCGTTAAGATCGCGATACTGCAAATCCATCACGCTGGCAACATCGCGATTACCGCGAGGATCGAAACTTTGAGTTTCGTTAGGGATGAAAGACTCCATTCCCAGCACGCGGAAATACTGTGATCGGGTCAGACCACCGGTAACATTGTCGAGAAGAGCCTGTCGGTCTCCTCCAAAACGACTTAGATCAAGGTTGTAATTGATCATTCCGTCGCTCTCGTCGACGCCGTTGCTGTCACCCCGTCCGGTCATGATCGACCAAGGTGATGCGGCCCAAACATTTTCGCCGTTGAGATCATGGAATCCATAGCCAAACGCTTCTGAGGTCGCCAACGAATCAACTTCGTTATCCGTAATGTCGAGCGTCACGGTAAAGCTTCCCTCGAACAACGGAATAATTGTGTTGTCGAAGTAGCTTTGCAGTTCACCGCGAAGCGCGTCACCAAAGGTCGCATAACCGTCTTGATTATACGCCGTGTCATCAAACCAGAGAGAATCTGCTTCAAAATTCAGATTGATGATCTGCTCATCCGGGTGAGGCTCATCGCATGGCGGTGGGAAATCATTTCCAATGGCTGCCTGGCCCTCGCCATCGAGACCAATTTCCCACGTTGTGTTTTCTACCGTGCTGGCCACAAAGGTGTCATCGCCGTCGCCGATGATCTCTACACCGCCAGC
>WTFU01000023.1:0-18435 GCA_011523945.1 Mariniblastus sp.
ATCAAGTGTCGACCTCCACAGAATCGCAATCCCTCCCAGAACGAACTTTCTAATTGTTGGGGTTATGCGGAGCGACAACTGGAGATTATTCAGCCTGAATTCATCTGTTGCCTTGGATCCGTAGCTGCCCGAACGCTCCTGAAAACGACCCAATCCTTGGGAAAGTTAAGAAAACAGTTTCATTCCTATCGCGGCAGTCGGGTGCTCGTGACCTATCATCCGGCTTATTTGCTTCGAACGCCTTCTGCCAAACGACACGTTTGGGAGGATATGAAGATGCTGATGAAAGAAATGGGTGTCGAGTTGTCGAACTAGGCTGAGGGAAAGATACCGTCGTTTCGATGGATTTGGCTGTGAAAGATGTGTTACACCACAGCTACCATTCGGAAAAACCGTTATTTCCTGCGTCTTGAATGGATTTGAGCATGAAGCCTTGCCAAAAGGTTCGATTTTCTTGCTAATTTCCCAATACGCAACTAATATTAGACTGAACAAAAATTAGGCTTTAGGCAATTTAGCAAACTTATTCTGGCTAAATTCCACAGATAAAATCAGGCAACTGATTGGAGAACCAAATGCTTGGTCGTTACGTGAGAAATTGTGCAATTCTATTCGCCGCATTCAGTATGGTGCTGGCTTTCCAATCATCCGTCATGGCCCAGGGTGGTGCTAACGGTGGCGGTAATGGTGGCGGCAACGGTGGTGGTAACCAAGGCGGCAACGGCCCGGGGACGGGCGGTATCGAAATTGATGCCAACGGCGTTCTCATGAGCCGGATGACCAAGGGCGATGCAGCACTACTCAACCGTGCCCGCTACGAAGCAGCCAAGGCATCGGTCAATAAGGATCTCCAAAAGTCGTCAAAACTAAGAAAGATCTCATTGACTCGTCTCGAGAAAGAGGTCGAGAAATTAGTTAATTCGGGCCAACCAGTACCTGCGGATATGAAATACCTCGCGGGAATGACAAAAATCAGCCACGTGTTCTTTTACCCCGAAACAAAAGACATCGTGATTGCCGGTCCCGCTGAAGGTTACTTCATTAATGCCGACAACCGCGTTGTTGGAATGAAGTCAGGTCTTGCAACACTTCAACTTCAAGACCTAATCGTTGCACTTCGCTGTTTTGATGCAGAAGGAAATCAGACGCCGATTATCTCCTGCTCGATCGATCCGACTCAAGAAGGTCTCGCTAATTTCCGCGACACCTACACTCGAATCGCGAAAAGCGGAAATTTCCGTCGCGGTATGGAAAACCAAGTCGTCAACGCATACAAGCAGTCGCTGGGCATGCAGCAAATTACGGTCAACGGCGTATCAACTAAAACCAATTTTGCTCGTGTCATGGTCGAAGCAGATTACCAAATGAAGCTAATGGGTATCGGCCTGAAAGCCCCCCCTGCAGGTGTTAAAATCACCAGCTTTATCGAAAAGGCAACTCCAACATCTGTCGCCAAAAGCTCACTACAGCGTTGGTTCTTCCAACCTGAGTACGACTGTGTTGCCGTGAATGCTGACCGAACAGCAATGGAACTAGTCGGTAACCGAGTCAAGCTGGTTGGTGAAGACGAGAGCGTTGCTGCCGGCGGTGAGAGAAAACGAACCGGTGGCGTCAACCGGGCCAGTTTGGCATTCTGCAATTCGTTCACTCGAAATTACCCGCAAATGGAAAAGAGAGATGCACTTTGGGGCGAACTCCGAAACGTGATTGACCTTTCCGTTGTCGCTGCCTTTATCCAGAAAATGGACCTTTACAGCCAAGCGAACTGGAACATGGGTGTCTTTGGTGACGAGTCCAAACTACCCGTGGAGACCCTGAGTTCGCCAACCATGGTTGCACCGGTTGCGAACGCCGTCTGGAAGGGAAATTATTTCATGTCCCCCATCGCAGGTGGAATCAACATTCAACCCCGCATTGCTCTAAACTCAGATCGAATTCAAGCTGACGAAGATGGTTCAATTGAAAAGGTTAAAAGCCAAATTGATCTTTCGAAGTTGGCCGACGGTCAGTGGTGGTGGGACTAACGCTAGATTAGTAAAACCACGGAAATAAGATAACTTCAAGGCGACCCATTGGGTCGCCTTTTTTTTGGCCTCAAACAGAATCTTCACAGCAGATCACTACATTTGCCTTGCCGAGAATGCGACGATGAAAAATTACCCATTAAACGGGGATTTACGGCGAAATCGCAGAATCCGGGGATTCATTTGTGATTTTTCGAAGTTCATACCAAATAAGATGGACTTGCAACGAATAAAAATCGTTATCTAATCATAAATACGACACTGAACTTCCATTTTTCACTCAATCTGGCAACTGCATCCGGCAATGATCAAGATTCGTGGCTCCAAAGACTCGACAACAGCGCTAATGGCTTACCCGGCGTTTGGTTATCCGAGCGGTGCGTATTGGCGAATCCATGTATCGGGAGTCATCTCGCAAAACCCTGCCGTTTTCAGCATGCGGCAACGAATGATGATCCGGATGCTCGGCGGAGTCATGCAGGCGACCCCTGATCAGATGCAATGTGAAATGTTTCAAGAGCGAATCAAACCGTTCATGGCGGAAGGCGATCACCGCCAACCAGTCGTTGTCACATTCAATGGAAAAAAGTACAGCCTTAAAAAGAAAACCCGTCGAAATGGTCATTTCGATGATTCTTTCGTAATTGACCGAGACGAGGTCGATTCCGTTTCCACCGTGGTTGGCGGTACGCCGCAAATCAAACTACACATCTCGACAGAAGATCAGAATCATCAACCGGTCGAGTGTGTAGCAAAGTTATACCCAACTCGAGGCATCAGCGTCGTTTCCGACATTGATGACACCATTAAAGATTCGATGGTGATCGATCGACGGGAACTGCTAGTCAACACTTTCCTTCGAGAATTTCGTAGTGTCGATGGTATGTCGGATGTTTACCGGCAATGGGAAGCCAATGGTGCCGGGTTTCATTACGTTTCTTCAAGTCCCTGGCAATTATTCCAATCACTGCAACAAATGCATTCGATTCATGATTTCCCGAACGGAACGATGCACCTTCGAAATTTTCGTCTACGTGATCAGCTATTGAAACGAGTCATCTTGCGGCGAAAAGGGAAAGCTTCAGAGATCAAAAGGCTAATGGAATATATGCCTGACCGTGATTTTATTCTGGTTGGCGACTCGGGAGAGAAAGACCCCAAAATTTACCTAAAAATGTGTCGGCATTTCGGCGATAGGGTCAAGGGCGTCTTCATTCGTGAGATTGCAGAAAGGCCGCTAGAAACCGACATTTTTCGCAAACTCAAAGCATCCATCGCTTCCGGAAACTGCAAAAAGTTCTCAACTGCCAAAGAATTAGCCAATCTCTCCTCAGAAATCTTCGCCCAATGACGATGGTAGAGGGGTGACCTCGCCATCATGGATCGCTAATCGACTCGGAAAAAACCGAGATTAGCACTTGCCAAACCCTCCTCGATTCGCGATATTTCACCACTTAATCGGAGTCTCGCCTCGTACGTTGCGGGGAGTGACGGCTGCGTTCCAGTATTTGTTTGCCTAAACATTCACTGGAAAAGTTCACCAATTGAAGCAATGGAGCTCATTGAAGATGGCACGTTATTCCGGTCCGAAGGGCCGCGTCAACCGACGCCTACAATCGCTTATTTACGAAACATCCGGTGCCGCAAAGGCCTTGGAGAAGAGAGGCAACCAGCCTCCCGGGATGCACACCCGTTTCCGCCGCCCCTCCAACTACGGAATGGCGTTGATGGAAAAGCAAAAGATCAAGCATTATTACGGCCTCGGTGAGAGGCAATTGCGAAGATACTTCGGTAAGGCTACTCGTCAAAAAGGAAACACGGGTGAAAACCTTCTTCTCCTTTGCGAACAACGACTTGACAACGTGATTCGACGCGTTGGCCTTGCCAAAACTCGCTCGCAGGCACGACAAGGGGTTGCTCACGGCCACTTCCGCGTCAATGGAATTAAAGTGGATCGACCGTCTTACCTGCTTCGCCCCGGGGACATCATCACCGTTCGCCCTCGCCAAAACATCCTGAAGATGTACCAAGCGATCCGCGAGCAAGGTGTTGAAGGCGAAGGGTGTGAATGGGTCTCGTTTGATTCTGATACACTGACCGCAAATGTTCAGGGGATGCCGTCGGCAAGCGATATTAGCCTTCCGGTAGATGCGAACACCGTGGTCGAATTCTTGTCTCGATAGATAAGTCGAAGACAATTGAAACGTAATGGCGCGGCTCCGTCCGCGCCATTTTTAGGCGCGGTGCTCAAACTCAGCAACAGTCACCGCTTTTCGATACCCCATCCAGTTGGTTAAGGATGGGCAACCGTTATACGTTTCCATTTCATGGAGCTTTTCAATGCAAACGCAACTCGTTGTTATTGGTGGTGGACCCGGTGGCTATGCCGCAGCATTCTTGGCAGCCGACGAAGGCATGGATGTCGTACTTGTCGAAGCGGAAGGTCGACTTGGGGGAACATGCCTTCTACGCGGATGTATCCCGTCAAAAGCACTTCTCCATGTTGCGAGAGTCGTTTCAGAAACGCAGGAAATGGAGCATGACTGGGGTGTATCTTTCGGTAGTCCCACGATTGAAATTGATAAGCTGCGTGAACGAAAAAACAAGGTCATCGACACTCTGTCCGGCGGACTGGGTGGACTTGCTAAAAAAAGAAAAGTAACGATTGTCAAAGCATTCGCCAAATTCGAGTCTGCCAACACAATTTGTCTTGAGGGAGACGATCCGTCTATTCCCGAAGGCGGTAAAATTCACTTTGAAAACGCCATCATCGCCACCGGTAGCACCCCCGCTTTCCCTGGTGCATTCAACATCGGTTCGGACCGGGTAATGGATTCTACCGGTGCCTTGGAACTCAAGGATATTCCGGAGACTATGCTCGTTATTGGCGGCGGTTATATCGGACTTGAAATGGGAACTGTTTACGCAAATATGGGTACCAAAGTAAGTGTCGTGGAACTGCAAGACGGCTTACTCATGGGGGCAGACCGCGACCTCGTTCGACCGCTGGCCAAGAAACTGAAAACACTCTTCGAAGACCGCATTTTTTTGAACACCAAAGTCGGCAGCGTTTCAAAATCCGGCGACGACAAAGTCGAAGTCACATTCGAAGGTCCGGCAAAATTCGGCTCTGAAAAATATGATCGCGTTCTCATTTCGGTTGGCAGAAGCCCGAGCACACGAAACATCGGCCTCGAAAATTTACCGGGAATCCAAACCGATCAGCGAGGCTTTATTGAGCACAATGACAATCTGCAAACCGGAGTAGAAAACATTTACGTAATCGGGGATGCGGCTGGAGAGCCAATGTTGGCCCATAAAGCAAACCATGAGGGACGACACGCTGTCGAAGTCATTCTTGGACACGCCACGACCTTTGACAAACGTGCAATTCCAGCCGTCGTTTTCACCGACCCCGAAATTGCCTGGGCCGGACTTACCGCCGAAGAGGCAAAAAGAGATGGAATTCCACACGAGGTTGTTGCCTATCCTTGGGCAGCCAGTGGTCGTGCTCAAGCACTTGGCCGTACCGAGGGAATGACGAAATGGGTGGTCGACCCGGAAACCGAAAGAATTCTTGGATGCGGGATCGTCGGCCCCAATGCGGGTGAATTGATCGCAGAGGCTGCCTTGGCAATCGAAATGGGGTGTGTTGTACGAGATATCGCCGAAACCGTTCACGCCCACCCAACGCTGGGCGAAACCATGATGAATGCAGCTGAGGTCTTCTATGGGACGGCTACCGAGATTTACAAACCCAAGAAAAAAGCTACCAAGTAACACTTGGGCGGCGTTTATTAGCGACGACAAAAACAGGTGACTACGGGATTTCATTAAACCCGTACCGCCCGAATGACACTGCAGTGAATACCGCTTTGGTACCTTTCCTCAACAACATCAAGCCCGAATTTTCAACTGAAAACGAGCGGCGATGACTTAGATTGAACCATCTTCGGCATCGCGTAATGATAGAATAAATAGATAGAATCCGACTCTTTTTAGCTGGGACTTCATCTCCGCCAAAATAAAAGCGCAATGTTTTTAATTGAGGCTGTTTAATAAAGGAAGAAACTCCACATGCGCACGGAAATTCAGATCCTGATGATTGGAATTGGCGGCGCTCTTGGAGCCATCTCGCGGTTTGGAATCGCGGAAATCTCAAAACGATTCCTTCCTGAATCACTGCCGTTCGGGACTCTATTCGCCAATCTGATCGGCTGTTTTTTAATCGGATTAATTATCGGAAGTGGCCACTCTGAAAAAAGCGAGTCAATTCGGCTGGGATTTGGAATCGGATTCCTCGGAGCTTTAACAACGTTTTCGACCTTTGGTGCCGAGACAATCGGCCACGTCACTGAAGGTAATTTACTGGTTGCGTTTGGAAATGTAACCATCAACGTATTGCTTGGGTTAGTTTTTGTCTTTCTTGGAATTATTGCCGGCAGAAAAATGGTCTAACGCAAATAACTTTGAATAGAATCCTCGCTCGCGGGGGTTTTGTCGTCACAAAATATTCTTATCTAACGCGGTTCCATCGACTCCTTCGTTGACGATATCCGCCGCAAGTTTTAGACTGGAACCAAATCCGTCTCAACAGAACTCCATCGAGTTCGAATCTCCCCGAAAGAAAAGTTGACACATGGATCCCCTACACTTTTGTATCGCCGTTGCCCCGCTGGCAGTCTATCTGTTTCTATTGGGCGTCCTCAATTTAAAAGGGTTTCCATTCGTTACGACGGGCTCTCGAGATAGCGCTGCCTTGGCTATCGGGATGGTTGGCTTTGTCATCATTGGCCCCATGGAATTATTCTTTCCAGAAGGTGCCGCCAGTCGGTTTGGCGCGTGGGTTTGGTTCATGCTTATCATTTTTTATGCACTCTGCATATCGCTGATCGTTTTGCTGATGAGATCGAGAATCGTGATCTACAATGTAACCCAGGAACAACTACGGCCCCTGCTTACGAGCGTGGCCATAAAACTCGATAGGGGTAGCCGTTGGAGCGGAGATAGTCTTTTTCTTCCAGAGAAACAAGTACATTTACATCTAGAAACCAACGATCTGTTGCGTAACGTTCAACTAACTGCCGGTGGCAATAACCAAAGCTATGAAGGCTGGGAAGCACTCGAAAAGGAACTTCACAAGGCTCTCAAAAAAATGCCGGTTGGCCCCAACATGACCGGCATTCCGCTGCTTATAATTTCCGCCGGTTTAGCCATTGCGTCAGCAGTCTGGATGCTCAACGACCAAGCCGCTGTGGCTCAAGCACTTCAGGACCTCCTGCGGAAATAAAGTCTGCTCCCCAACTGACGCATGGCCATCGTTTAATTCGCGACCTTCAGCATGTCACGTAAGACCGGCTCGTAGGCATCAGCGTACCGAACCATTCCCAAATCACTGGGATGCGAGCCATCCGTAGCCCCCTCTCCATCAGTTCCGAGCAGTTCCTGACCGCTCAGGTAGAAAACATTGTTTTCACCAGCGGCCAACAACAACTGGTAGGCGGCCTTGAGATTCGCGCGATTCTGTTTATGAAAATCCTTGGAGCGTTGGTAAAAAACCGAGTTTGTCATGGCTCGATCTTCGACTAGCAATATAGGAATCTCTGGATGGTACTTTCGCAGACGCTCAACAAAAGGTACGGCACGCTCACTCACGAGCTTGCCATTCATATTGGGCAGACAATCGATAGCGATTACCGCCGGTTCAAGCTCCCCGATTAAATCGGCAACAGGAATTTCCATCTTACCATTCCCGGAAAAACCAAGATTGACCACCGGACGATTCAAGCGGCGCCCCAGAATACTCGAAATGCTCATTCCCGGCCGAGACGCACAAGCCCCGTGCATTATCGAAGTCCCGTAAAACACAATCGGTTTTTTTCGAGCGGGCATGGGCTTTAGCTTGGAGGATTTCTGAATACCGACTTCAAGCTTTTCGACGCCGTTGTAGAGCGGAAAGTAAAGTGCAAACTCTCGAAGACCGGATTCGGGCAACGAATTAATGCCATTGGCGAGCGTCGCCTCAACACTTGTTTGAGTCGGGCGTGAAACATTCACCCACCTCATCTCGCCTCCTTCGGTCTTGGCATATAAATCTACCCCACTGACCCCGGTTGCCGGCATGTGATTCATGGCCAGTCTTGGAGAAGACAACTGATAACGCACTTTTACCAAAGGTGAATCGGTAGTAAACCTAGCAACCATTCCCGCAGAATGACGACTCAAATCCCACACTGCCTTCCGCAAGGTCGCTTCCGCCTTGGCTGGAAACCGATCAAAAGGCTTTGACGTTTCCTGATAGGCTCTCCCCTCGACCTCCCATTTTGAAACATCAAACCAAGCAATCGAATCTTCAATCTTTAAATTAGGAACCTGACTTTTCCACGAACCAGAATTCCCTAAAACGGATTGCCCGATCGTCCCTACTCCAAGCATGGCGGTAGCCTGCAGTGTCCGCTTGATGGCGACTCTTCGATTAATCTTTATCATCCCCTCCCCCTCTTCTGAATATGTTTCAACGCCTGGGAATCTCCGTTTGCATCCAACCTGAAAAACGGACATTCCGTCTCGTACATGCCGCCTTAAACCGGTCAGGCGAACCGTTGGGATTAAGACAGATAGGTTAATTATTTCAAAACTATGAATCAGTGAACCACTTGCTGTTTTTCCAACCGCAACGCCGCCGCTTATTCGAGCAAATTATAACAGGTTTCAAACCGATAATGACCTTGGATCAATCTGTTTTGATTTTAAACAGATCCCACGAAGGAACGCAGGTTGGCATGGATAGCCGCGGAAACTGGCACCGCTTCGATTGCCGGAAACCGATTGGTTTGACCGATGTCTGAAGAACGAAAGATTCGCAACGATATTCTTGCCGTTGGCTTGCTCGCAGCCATCGTTTTTCTCGTTGCTGCGCTGGCGACTTTTGATCCCGCCGACCCGGCGTTTAGCGCCTCCCCTCTGCTCAACAAGATTTACCAACCCGATCAACTTTCTTATCCAGCCAACACGTCATTTGCGAATGCCTGCGGACCAATTGGCGCGTGGACTGCGGACATGCTGGTCAACACTGTTGGCATCGGCGCCTACTTTTTGGTCATTGGTTTGATCGCGATGGAACTCGCGCTTTTCAAGCGGCAAGCGATTGAATCTCCTTGGATTAAAACAACCGGATGGACGTTAAGCCTTATGGCCCTTACGACTCTGGCGAGCATCGCGCTACCAGATCGAATGATGAGCCCCCTCATCGGACCGGGGGGATACCTCGGAGCAATGGGCCGCGGAATCCTTGGAAGCTACCTGGGATTAGGTGGCAGCCTGATAATTACCTCAATGTTCCTCGTCACGGGCATGATGATGTGGACCGAATACATGGTATTTCGGGCCGGGCGTCTTGTCTTCACTCCCGCAATTCTAGCAGCGTCTAAAGTCCTCCCATTCGGGCTGGTGCATAATCTTCTCACCTGGTTCAACGGTACTCCTGCAGGATTAACCAACGAAACTGAAATCGCAGATGAATTCGAAGAAAGCGACGCTCCCCGCACCATTCGATTTAGAACCCGCGAATTTGAAGGAGTGGAAGAGTCTGAAGAAGCTCACGAAATCGCTGATGGAGGTTACGCCGAAGAAGACGACTTCGAATATGAAGACGAAGATGGCGAATACGAAACTGCTGCCGAACTGGAAGAAGAGCCAGCGACAATCAAGATAAGTTCAATTTCTGATTCCAATGACCCGCTGGAAGACGCCGACGAGGCCGAACTCGCGGAAGAACCCGTTGCCGTTGCTCCACTCATTCCCAAACCACACTTCAAAATACCTAAGCAAAAACCGCAGAAAGAACCGACTGAACGTGAATTGATCATAAGCCAAATAAACGAATCGACCTCGGCGGAAGAGATGTCCGATTATGAATTACCTCAGCTTGAAATGCTTGAGCGAAGTAATGCCGTGCCGTTCGAGCGTCAAAAACGTGACGCCCTCAAGAAGGCAGAGATTCTCGAGAAAACCTGCAAAGAGTTTGGCTATGATGTCCGCGTTGTTGAGATTGAAACCGGTCCGGTAATTTCTCAATACGAAATCGAACTCGCTCCCGGCTTGAGGCTCAATAAAATCACCTCACTGGCTGATGACTTAGCCATCGCGATGCGTGTTCCGAGTGTCAGGATCGTGGCGCCAATTCCGGGTAAAAATTCCGTCGGTGTCGAAGTCCCGAATGAAAACCGGCAGGTCGTTCGCCTCCGCCAGGTCATGGAACAAAGCGAAAAAGAAATTGAATCGATGAAGATTCCGCTGTTCCTCGGAGCCGATGCCGTTGGTGCTCCTTTGGTAGCAGATCTCGCGGCGCTACCGCACTTACTTATTGCTGGACGCACCGGCACGGGTAAGTCCGTCTGCCTTAACGCGATCATCTCCTCAATTTTGATGACTCGCCGTCCCGACGAAGTACGGATGCTGCTGATTGATCCGAAAATGGTTGAATTAAGTGGATACGGAAGATTGCCGCACCTAATGCATCCCGTCGTGACCGACATGCGCAAAGCGGAAGCGATCTTAGCGTGGGCCTGCGACAAAATGGACGAACGTTATACACTGCTTGCCAAAGCAGGTGTCCGCCACGTCACCAGCTATAACGAACTTGGCGAAGAAGAACTGATGGAGCGGATGCAGCCCGAGTCGGCAGAGGAAAAGGACGCCATCCCCGTCAACATGCCATTTATCGTAATCGTAGCGGACGAAATGGCAGACTTGATGATGACTGCCGGTAAAGAAGTTGAGCAGCACATTATTCGAATTGCTCAGAAAAGCCGTGCGGTTGGAATTCATTTGATCCTCGCAACCCAGAAACCGACCGTCGATGTCATTACCGGACTGATTAAGTCTAACTTGCCCGCTCGGATCGCATTCCAAGTTGCGTCAAAAACCGATAGCCGCGTCGTGCTGGATGACAATGGAGCCGATAAATTGCTGGGGATGGGTGACATGCTCTTCCTCGGTAAAGGCACCAGCAATCTACTTCGTGGCCAAGGAACCTTCCTGAGCGATCCAGAAATCAACTCCATTACTGAGTGCGTAAGCACCGGAGAGCAGAATTTCGTCAATGAATTAGTAAACATTAAAATCAAATCGGAAGACGAAGAAGGAGATGATGATACTCCTAAAAAGCTCGAGAACCGCGACGAACTCTACGAGCAGGCAATCTCGATTGTGGTCCAAGAACAACGAGGCAGTTGCTCACTCCTTCAGCGTGCGATGGGAATTGGCTACGGACGTGCTGCAAGGTTGATCGATTTCATGGCCGAGGACGGTTACGTAGGTCCCTACAACGGCTCCAAAGCCCGTGAAGTCATGATGACCGAAGATCAGTGGGCAAACATTCAGGCAGGCGATCCGAACCCCGTCAATGATGAGGATTGGGTTGAAGAAACCCCTGACTCAGAAGAGAAAACCGTCGAATTGAAGCCGAAAAAATTGGAGCGTATTGAACCAGGACAAACGTCAATTCTGGCAGCAAACGTTTCGTTCTCTCCGAAACGTAAAAAGAAACCAGTTGAAGAAATTCCTGAAGAGGAAGAAGAGATCGAGTTCGAGATCGTAGACGAGACAGATGCCGAAGATGACTACGAAGACGAAGCCTATGACGATGAAGACTATGAAGAAATTGACTACGAAGAGGACGAAGAAGAAGAGGAGTATGAAGAGTACGAAGATGACGACGAGGATTACGAAGACGTAGAGGACTAACGGTTCTCGTCTGTGTTCTCCACATCTTCCGAAGGTGCTGAGACTGGCGGTACTGGCGAGAATTGTTCCGCGTGCTCTCCGTTCGGATCAACTTTAGAATCATCTTCCCCCTTCGCCTCCGCCGCCTCTTTTCGCTGCTTTAGAAACGCTTCGATCATTGCTTTTTGGGACTGCGGATCAGGCGTAGCGATTTGCTGTAATCCGACGAGAAATAGATCAAAGAATGCGATTACCAGAATTGCAAGCAGCAATCCAAGGATCATCATGATAAACACGGTGAACACACGTGGTTCGTTGACCCAATTCAGTGCTGCCAGCATAAATCCTGTGGACGTAATCATTGCACTGATCGCCGTGCGGCGGCGATATTTCCGAATCTCAAAGGCAACAATACGCTTATTCTTAACGTCCGACATGACTTCATTCAGATGCCGACGGTGACCCAAAAACAGAAACAAACCCGACGCGATAGCAGCAATGCCCAAAATTAAAGAGAACCCTTTGATACTCTCAAACGCTCCGAGCAACTCAAACGACTGAATTACAGATCCAGAATCAATCACAATAAATAATTTCCAACGGAAAGAATACGTTTAAAAAACGATACAAAGTTGCACCAAGCTAATCTACTTTTCAGCTTCCTGTTTCTTTTGAAGCCAAGCCAGAACTACAGCACCTACTTTCCCGAGTGATTCAGCTGAACAGTTCTCTAATTTATCCTCTCGCGTATGCCAGTATATGTTTCCCGCAGTTGGGTTTGGGAAATTAAAATCAATAATATCACAGGTCGGTATTTTGGCGATTTCGTTCAATGGCAGGTGATCATCACGAATGAACTTAAATTCTTCCGGCACAAATTCCTTTACGCCAATCTCGCGAGCAACATCCCATATCTCCTCCGTCAAACCGCGTGCGAAGTGAAGACTATTTCCCTCTAGTGGTATTTGCAGATCTTTATCAGCAACCATATCGACCAAAACTGCGCACTCATAACGCCACTCTGGAATTCCTTTTGAATATTGCTCGGCAAAGAAAATCGATCCCAAAAACATTTGGTCTCGAGGACGCTGGATTACAAACTCCTCTCCATCGAAAAAGATGAAATCTACTCCAAACACACCGTCGAGTGATTCCATGTGATGCCCCAATTCACAGAGCAAAGCGACTCCACTTCCTCCGTCATTTGCGCCAATAAATTTCGCGCGAGGATTTCGCTTATCCGCATCAGCGAATGGACGCGTGTCATGATGACAACAAATTAAAATCCGCCGAGTCCGCTCTGGATGCCATCGAATCAATAAATTGTGTAATTTTACATTCTTCCCGGTATAAGGACTCTTGGCAATGAATTCCTGCCGCAGAAATTGACCGCCAATCGACTCAAAATGAGCCTGAATGTATTTCATTTGCTTTACCATCCCCTTGGAAGCGCTGGGGCGGGGACCGATTTTACAGATGTCCCTCAGGTAGTCGAACGATCGGTTTCCATCAAAGGCTGATTTCTGGTCCTGGGAAATCAGTCGCAGGGGCGGCTTTAAGGGTTTTGATTCCTGCTGAGCAAACCGACTCAGATTACCAGCCGGAGTCTGCTGCAAAACATTAGAACCCTGCTCTTGGGTCACCAACGCGGATGCGTTATCGGCAATGGCAATAACAGTAGCAAGAATAAAAACCAAAAAACCAATTGGAGATGAGACTACCTTAATTAAGTCAATCGCTTCGCCAACACGCATTCGAGTCACCTTATAGTTGCTAGCGAACGAAATCTGCGAGCTTCGCATTCCCAAACGCCTCTCCCCTCATCATACGCAAGTCGCATCATCAATCCAACGCTCATTCGAGTCTTAGTGCCTTTGGAAGCCTAATTATTTTTCTAAAATTGAATTTATTCGCCTCCTTCCAATCCCCATCATGTTATGCCGGCAGCCGTCAAATCGGCATGGTTGATTTACACCAATAATCGTAGAATTCAACGTCAGAGAGCAGTCACAGAGACTAAGCCGCAATCGCAAGAGGCCGAAAAGACAATTCGGCTGCAACATTGGATGGAACCATGATCGACATTAAAGAAATTACCGACCTTCAAACATTGACAGTTGATCGTTGGCACAAGGTGCCGGTTGATAACGAATATGATGGGTTCCTAAAGATTGTCTGCGAGCAACATAGCTTTAATTATCTTCTTTGGCACGAAGAGGATATCGCGCGGTCGAGAGATGTTACCGACGCTGAGATCGCTCGTGTTAAACGATCGATCGACGGATACAACCAACAACGAAACGATTGGATTGAAAAAATTGATGACCAGATTGCCTTAATTGTCAATTCATTGGGAATAGAAGTTGCTCCCGATGCCCCAATGAATACCGAAACTCCTGGTTGCACTATTGATCGATTGTCGATTCTGGCACTGAGACTGTATCACCTCCATGAACAACTCGAACGAGATGATGTCTCAGAAGAGCATTTCGAATCCGTAAGACAAAAAATAGCCATATGCCGATTACAGCAGGATGATCTCTCCAAGTCACTTGGACAGTTGATTGACGATATTCTTTCTGGAAAAAAACGCCATCGAACTTATCGGCAGTTTAAAATGTACAATGATCCAACCTTGAATCCCTACCTATACCAGTCTGGCTCCACCAGTCCCGGCAAACCCCATACGGCTTTAAACAATGCGTCAGAATCGGCAACAGCGCCTTAGCAAACCGTCTCAATGAACGAACAAGTCGCTAACGCAAAACGATCGGGAATAGTCTCTGTTTTCCAATCGATCATCTCAAAGTGTACCCTCGCTCTTGGCCTGCTGACGGCGGGGGTGTTTCTGTTTACCCTCACCGGAAGATATTTCTTTCTGGCCGAACTTGCTTGTAATTTTAGATTCCAAATCCTGTTGGCACTTGTTGCCATCGGACTCATTTCGGTGGTGGTAAAGCGATACAGGCTTGCCGGTCTATTAGCTTTTCTGGCGTTTCTTGCCACTTCAGGAACTGTGTCAACGTACTATCCAGTGGCCCAAACTGCCGCAACTTCTCAGACGCTAAGAATTATGTCATTCAATGTGCTAGTCACGAATCGGGATTACCAATCGTTTATCACCGAGGTGCTTCAACAGGATCCGGATGTCTTAACGATCATCGAATACTCGAAAAAATGGGACGACGGAATCGCAGAGTTTAAAGAATCCTATCCCTATGTAGTCAGCAGGCCACGTCAGCACGGTTTCGGGGTTGCTATCTTTAGCAAGTATCCACTTTCGGATATCCGCGAAAACAAGTTGCCTGCTATTAATATTGACAATCCATTTCTCTCGGCAGTCGTTTCGTTCAACGAAGAAGTGATACGGCTTGCCGCGGTTCACGCCTATTCACCAACCACGACGGCTCGACTGTCATTCAGAAATCAACAATTCGAAAGAGTTGCCGAATTACTTGGCGATTCGAATATTCCAACGGTCGTCGTAGGGGATTTTAATTGCACTCCCTGGTCGCCATTTTTGAAGGATTTCCAGGTAAAGACGGGACTCAGAGACAGCCGAAGGGGCTTTGGGAATCAAGCGACTTGGCCGACGCAATGGAAAACCTTTCGAATTCCGATCGACCATGCATTCGTTTCCCCGGAGATTTGCGTGCACGATCGGTACGTTGGCAACGCAACCGGCTCAGACCATCTGCCAATTATCCTGGAAATCTCAACCGAAAAAGCCAATCAAAATGACTAGGCAACCGACTGAAGATTTAAACCAAGTTGCGAGATCATCTCATCGCAGGCTTCTGTGACATCGCTGGTTTGAATGTCACGCATTGCATCATTTTCTGCCGACCTTCTTTCGCGACAGCTCCCCGACTGGTACCACTTCTGAATAGCGGTATGCTGCGATCCATAAGCACCCGATTCCTCTGGACGAGTGGTTCCGTATAGCCCAACACAGGGCGTTCCTGAAGCCACAGCGAGATGCAGGGGACCAGTATCACCTCCAATGAAAAACGCCGATCGATTCGCAAGTGCAGCTAGTTCTGTTAAACTTGTGGCGGGGGCAATAAGCGAAGCTTGCGGATCGACTTGATGAATTACGTTCGCCATCTCACGCTCTTCATCACTGGCCCAGACAACAACACTTTGAATCCGGTATTGGCGTTTCAAATAACTGGCGACGGCGCCATATCTCTCCATCTCCCACCTCTTTGAAGCCCAACTGCCACCGGGATTGATTACCGTAAAGGGCTCACTTACATCAGCCTTTGCAAGCCAGCTATTGATCGTCTTCACAGCCTGCTCGCAAAGTGGCAGGTCTAATTGACGCGCTTCCAAATGCTCTGGCTCAACTCCTACTGCCGTCAATAGCTCCATAGAGCGGTCGACGACGTGGGAAGTTCTGGTTTCCACAAGTCGGTTATTCAGCACCGGTGACAATTCACGCCCCCATCGACCTCGCCCTCCGATTCGCGTTTTCGCTCCACTAATCCAGCCTAAGAGCGCACTCTTCGTGATTCCCTGAGGATCGATCGCGATATCGAATTTAAAGGATCGCAAATTCTTGGCGACTTGAGACCAGCATTTCGGCTTGGTCATCCATCCCTTTGGAATCATGATAATCTCATCAAGATCGGGATGATGCCGCAGCAATTCCTGAGAAGGAGATTCAACGGCCCATGCAATGAATGCTTTCGGGTACTGCTGCCTGATTGCCGACAGAACAGGCAACGTCAAGATGCAGTCCCCAATGTGACTTAATCGAGTGATTAAAATTCGAGTTGGTTGTTTATCTTCCATGCCATTCCCGAGTTGCGTGGGCAGCTAAAACAAGATGTTACCGCAACCTTAAAAACAGGCCAATATTGATCTCCCTCCACCTGTCACCTCCAACAGGAAAAAATGCTGGCTTACCTTATGCGATTCAACTTATGCGATTCAACTTATGCGATTCAATCGAACCGCTGGTTAGCAGCCTCATTCTTTTTGATTTTCACCAAGATTTTTCGCACCAACAATGCAACGATCGACGTAAATCCGAGCGCGGCGGCACCACAATAAGCCGCCTCCCGATAATGCTGAAAGATGACGTTACCAATGCATGGCAAAACGGTATACACGATTCCAGTCGCACAAATTGCGGTTGCAATCGAAAGGGCAACGTCATCATCTGGCGTCACATCCCGGTTTCGCTCTGCGACCGGTTTCCAAAACGGCCCACCGGGGCGAACCTTCCGGTAAAATTGATCGAGCGTCTCAGGGCTCTCCGGACGCGTCAAAAACGTGACCGTTAACCAGAACACAATCGTCAGCAATGCGACGACCAGCATCTTGACCTCGGTGCGCGCTGGATCAAAACCCGCCCAAGCTACCTCACCGGCTTGCAAACTATCAACCCCCGCTAACGAAGTTACGACCGATTCATAGGCAAGGAAAAACACCAAGGAACCCACCATTGATGCAATTTCGCTCCACGCGTTAATCCGCCACCAAAACCAACGCAACATAAAGACAGCCCCGGTACCCGCGCCAAGTGCCAACAAGATCTTCCAGGCCGCATCAATCGAAACGTTGGCCATTTGGATTGCCGCAACTGCCCCGGCAATCAGAATAATCAACGATGCTCCCCGTGAAGCACGAGTTAACTGTTGCTCGGTAGCCTCCGGCTTCATAAACCGCTGATACACGTCACGGACTAAATAAGACGCTCCCCAATTCATTTGAGTACTGAGCGTCGACATAAAGGCGGCAAAAAAGGTAACCAACAACAGTCCGTTGAGCCCCGGTTTCCCAAGATCTCGCATGATCATAGGAAACCCGACTCCAGAGTCAAACGTTGAGTCCGCCAATTCACTGGTCCTCAACTCCGGATACAGCGCTAACGCAGCAAAGGCTACAATCAACCATGGCCATGGGCGAATACAATAATGGGCGATCTGATACCAAAGCGTAGCTAACATCGAGTGCCGTTCATCCTTACACGCGGCCATACGCTGAACGATGTAGCCTCCACCACCTGGTTCTGCACCGGGATACCAGGTCGCCCACCATTGCACCAGCAACATTATCAGAAATACATAAACCGGTAACCAGGCATTTTCTCCCGTCAGACTTGGAATAAATTCAAATGCCGCGGATCCATTTTCTCCAAAATTCTCGACTACTTTAGCTTCCAATGCGGGTGCACCACCGCACTCCACGATCGCTAAATAAGCCAGCGCAGTACACCCAAACATCGCGAAACAAAATTGCATTGCATCGGCGATCGCGACCCCCCACATCCCTGACATCATTCCATAAATGCCAACCATCACGAGCGTAAAAAAGATGATCAACCAGGGGCGGTAAAGAAGGGCATCCTCGCCAAATAAACTTTGCTCGAAGGATGTGGCGCCCACGCCGTGTAAAATAGTTCCATTCAGAACCGTTACCATCGCAGTGGTGACCCAGCCAATAATGATTGGATTCACGATCATTGCAACGTAGAGAGCTCGCGTTCCGCGCAGAGCGGCAGCAGGTCTACCAGCGTAGCGAATCTCAACCAATTCTACATCGGTCATGACTCCCGCGCGTCGCCACAATCGAGCATAAACAAACACCGTCACCATCCCGCCAAGTGCCAGTGCCCACCACACCCAGTTACCAGCCATACCATCTTGAATTGTCAATCCGACTACCGCCAACGGAG
>WTFU01000023.1:18535-92003 GCA_011523945.1 Mariniblastus sp.
ACCCAGTTACCAGCCATACCATCTTGAATTGTCAATCCGACTACCGCCAACGGAGTGTCCGCTGCAAACGTCGTTGCTACCATCGAGGTACCTGCGATCCACCACGGCAAAGAACGGCCAGAAATAAAATACTCGGCAATGTTCTTTCCCGCACGACTGCGATACCAAAAACCGATCCCCAACATCACAATGAAATAAAGCAAAATAATGCTGTAATCGAGAATCGTTAATGTCATCCCCTACTCCAGAATCAACCACATTTTTTTGAAAACCGGCGAATACTTATTGTCAGCCATGACTTGGCTACATTCCAGTCCCAAGTCACAACCCAGCGACTGTAATCAGCCAGTCGCCCAACGCGCCCATTTCATTTCCAACAACTCAAGGGAAAGAACCAGCTATTTTTGAGCTTCCATTCTCTTTTTTGCGATCTCGATATACTCAGGTACACAATCAATCGCGATGAATTTTCGACCACTCCGATTGGCTACCATTGCAGTCGTTCCAGCCCCCGAAAAAGGATCTAACACAACCCCGTTTGGTGGACAGCTTGCGTTCAAACACGTCTCAACCAATGATTCCGGATAGACGGCAAAGTGGGCCTCTCGAAATTTCGAAAGCGCAATCGACCAAACCGTCCGCTTGTTTCGCCCTTTGGGATGAAACGCCTGATCCCAACGGCCATCATGTAGATTGGAATCCCCGGAATTTTTCCCCTTTTCTGGCGTTCCACCGCGCTTACCAAAATGCCGCCTACCTCCTTTCATCTTCGATGATTCGGAAAATGTGACATGCGGCTCGCGAACCGCATCGGCGTCGTAAAAGTATTCTTTTTTCGAGTGGCTGAAAAAGAAAATATACTCGTGGTCAACAGTAGGCCTTGTCTTAACACTCGACGGCATCGCATTGGGTTTATGCCAAATACAATCACTTCTGAGAACCCAGCCCACCTCTTTCAGCGCAAGACAAACACGCCAAGGCATTCCAAGCAATTCACCTTTGAGGTACTTGTCACCAATCACCATCCACAGGGAACCGGTCGGCTTCACCACCCGCCTTAACTCCGAGAACAGTTCAGCCATCCGCTCAACATAGGCCGCAGGTGAAATCTCCTGTCCAATTTGCTCAATCGATCCATAATCTCTTTGTCGATAGTATGGGGGACTAGTGACAACCGTGTCGACAATTGAATCCGGAAGCTCTCGAGCAACGTCAACTGCATTGCCACAAAGAAATTCGTCGACAACATTGACTCCGACAGAAGACTTCACGGTGAACTCCATTCCCTTATTCGCAACGTTAGAGCCTCTTGCCCCGAATTCATTGCTAAACCATGTATGCGGTACGACCTTGGAGATCTATCGTAAACTGTTTGACGAGCTTTCCAAGATAGCGTGAAGGAATTCTGCTTGTGTTCATCAGCTACGGCAGCCAACTTGGGTTACTGCAAACCTACCGTGACCCTACATCTTGTCCAAAACGCCGATTCCCAGCAATTCCAGACCGCGTCGAATGGTACGCGCCGTCAAATCGCAAAGCTGCAAGCGACTTTGCTTTAAGTCCTCTGAATTTGCGTCCTTAACCGAGCATTTGTCGAAGAATTGTGCAAACAACTGCGACAATTCAAACAGATAATTGCACAAGACGTTCGGCTTGTATTCCACCAGAACCTCATCCAATGCTTCACCAAATCGAATCAACTTGAGACCTAGCTGACGCTCAACATCGTTCTCGAAAATAAACTCCCGGGGATTCGTTCGAATGGAATCCACGTCCGCTTCGGTGCGTCGAAGAATACCCTGCACTCTGGCATAGCTATATTGCAAATAGGTTGCCGTATTACCTCGTAAAGCCAGCATTTTCTCGTAATTGAATTCGTAGTCCGAACCGCGATTGTGCGATAGATCGGCATATTTCAATCCACCAATTCCAATCACATTGGCAATTTCACGGTGCCGCTCCTCGGTTAGTTCTGGATTCTGGTTCGTTGCAATTTCAAGCGCCCGACTTTCGGCCTCATCCAACAACCCAGACAACCCAACGGTATCTCCAGATCGGGTTTTATATGGTTTTCCATCGGGTCCCATGACAGTTCCAAAGGCGACATGAGCCAGTTCAACTTCATCAAACCCCCAGAGTCTTGCAACATCAAATAGTTTTTCAAAATGCTCCGACTGGCGATGATCAACAACATACAAACATGCATCAGCATTCCATTTTTCCATCCTGTATTTGATTGTTGCCAAATCAGTCGTGGAATATAAATACGCTCCATCTCGTTTTTGAATGATCATTGGAGCATTGTGGTTATCAAGGAAAACGCAAATCGCCCCGTCACTTTCCTTTGTATAACCTTTATCAGTCAATTCGCTGACAACATTAGCCAACTCACTGTGATAGAAACTTTCACCCAGTTCATAATCAAACTTAATATCTAGCCGGTCATAAATCTTTTGCATATCTTGCCTACAGAGCGGCAAAAACTCTTCCCAAAGCCCTTGATTGGTGGCATCTCCCTCATGGAGTGCAGCAGTTTCAAGCTGAGCGTTTTGATTTATATTCGGATGTGCCAGTGCATCCTTTACCAAATCAGGGTCATTGTCGACTTCCAAGATTTTTGCTTTCAGACTGGCGACTGCCGCAGCCTGGTCCTCTATTTTTGATTTCAACTGACGCAATTGTTTTTTAAGTTGCTTCTCTGCTTTCTTGTCAACCTGCAAATCTTTGGACTCGAGTTCGGCTTCTTTACTTTTTAGTTCATCTACAGAAGCTTCCAATTCAGGGACGCGTTTCAACGCCGCATGATAATCCATCAATTTGCGAACGTACTTATACAAACGGCCCAACTCGGCGACCGGCTCCTGGCGATAGGCTGCTTCGTCGAGGAAATGTTTATACCCATAGATGATCATTCCAAACTGAGTTCCCCAATCTCCAAGATGATTATCAGAAATTGCGGTGTGGCCGATAAAACGTAAGATTTTTGAGATAGCGTCACCAATGAACGTAGAACGGACATGGCCAACATGCATCGGCTTGGCAACGTTCGGCGAAGAGTAATCAATGACAAATGTCTTGGGCTTGCTCACACGTTCCACACCTAATCGATCATCCGCTAAAGCTGCCGTTAATCCACGCTTCAGCCAGTCGTCATCGATCGTTAAATTAATGAACCCGGGACCGGCAATCTCAATCTTTTGACACAAACCATCCAACTGAACCGTCTCGCAAATCTCACTCGCAATCTCCCGAGGTGATCGACCTAATTGTTTTCCAAGCGGCATTGCACAATTTGCCTGGTAATCTCCAAATTTTGAATCTCCCGCTGGACGAATCATAGAAAGTAAATTGTCGGAATCGTCGACCATTTCGGAGAGGGTCGTGGAAAATCGAGCGCGTATTTCAGATAGTGGATTCATGACTTTTCAGGCAATGGAGGATTGTGGAGGCTAGTAACGAACCCCGCAAACCGTCAAATTTCACAGAAAACCGCATTCTCTGCAATCGGACTATCGTACATGTTCAGCAAGTTCATGTGAAAAGAGACACACCAACAGACCAGCAACGCCATTCAGCGTTTGCCGAAGTCAATCTCGAGAAGGTATGCTAATTGGGTTCGGTCGCATCGATCAATTGTCAGATGGGCCCCTATCCCCCACACAAATCATAATTCTTAGTAAATTAATGAAATACCTTTCCATTTTGCTTCTTTCCGTCGCAATAACTTTCATTGGGCTTAGCTGCGCTCCCAACAGCCGTGCAGACTCGCCTGCCCGGACCACGATTCTTCGGACAAACTCCGCACCGATTTCTCATCCAGTCTCCGTAGTGGAAGCTGATATCTATGTGAATCGCGCCCAAACCACCATGAGACTCAAATGCTTTGCCGAAGACCTCGAGTTACTACAAGGCGTGGAAGCCCTGGAGGATGGCTATTACGACAGCGAAGAATTGCTTGATGCAACTAAAGATCACGCCGAATACCTTGCCGAACGAATCACCGTACGCGATGCCAATGGAAACCTATTCCAGCCAAAAATCACTGAAATTATCGACATCGAAATTCCGGAGGAAGGAATTAAAGCGGGCATGTTGATGAATTATCCCATGGGCTTTGAAATCGAATTCAAATACGACGAACCACCGGAATTCATTACGATCCAACAAAATATGGTGGCCGAGGGGGCGTTACTACCGTCCGAATTAAAAATCCTTTTGAAGCAAGCCGGCTCGGACACTCCCTATATGCACATGATGAAGCCTGGAGCTCCCGAAACCTTTCGATTCGATTGGGACAAACCAATTCTTTCGACCGATGCCTCAGACAAAGAGTGGGAGGTCTGGTTCGAGGAACAACGCGAAAAGAATCTTGGAATAACTAGCTACAGCAGCGTTTATTCGTTTATCTATATTACAGCCCACGAAGTCCGGCACGAGATTCTGATTCCCTTGGCAACGCTCGCCACCTTGATGGAAATCGACCGAAGAGACGAGAGCTTTCTTGACATAGACGAACAACCAGCTGCGGCAAAGAAAATCGAGGATTTTTTCTCAATTGGTAACCCTGTGCTAATTGACTCAGTCGAAGTACAACCTGTTTTTGATCGAGTTGATTTTTACGGACTAGACCTTCGAGATTTTGCTGTTCAGGCTGAGAAACGAAAAATCAGCATGGCAAACGGCAGGGTAGGCGTCATCATGTCCTACAGTACGAAGGGGGCTCCGACCGAAGTCGAAGTCACTTGGGATAAATTTAACAACGCAATTAAGTCAGTTGATACAGTTGTGTTTGCTTATGACAAAATTGAGAAAACTCAATTTTCCATGTTCTTAGAAAACAATACATTCCAGTGGATCGCACCCGAGCGAAAACCACTGCCTGCAATTGTTGATGTTTCTTCGACCGTCGATCTGGAGTCGCTTAAACCATCCTTGATTCAACTTCCAGCCGTCGCAGCAATTCTCACGGGCCTCGCACTGATCTGTCTGATTGTCAGCTACCTCTTCAAACTAAATTTAAAAATCGCTTCGATTGGAGCAGTTTTAATCGTGACCATCGGGCTTGGATTATTCCGTTTCGTCCCCCTCGACATTCCGAATCCACTGGCTGAAAAACCCAAATTCAACTTATCCAACGAAGATGCAACTCAGGTTTTTGCGCAACTTCACAAAAACATGTTCCGAGCATTCGACTACCAAGAAGAAGGTGATGTCTACGATGCGCTCTCCAAAAGTGTCGACGGTGAACTTTTGCGTCAACTCTATCTCGACATCAATCAAAGCCTAAAAGTAAAAGAGCAAGGAGGTGCGATTGCCCGAGTCAACGAGGTTAACTTACTGGAAGGTCAAAAATCGAGCAGCTCAATCAACCCCGACGACCAACTCCCTGAATTTGAATATGCCTGCAAATGGAACCTCATTGGCACCATTGAGCACTGGGGGCATATTCATGAACGAGAAAACAAATACGACGCCAACTTTAAAATCCAACTGAAAGACGACGCTTGGAAAATTACTGAAATGCAGGTTAATAACGAAGAGCAAGGGGTCGTCAAAACTAGCCTACGCAAGTTCTAAGCCCGCGGAAAGAGCGCCCCACCCTGCGATTGCCACCATAGAATTGAACCAACAAACGAGTTTCAACATCCGCTTTTATTACGTTCGCGAAACTGGCAAATCCTACACCTCTTCGACGGAAACTCGCGTCTCAATCTTCCCCTTACTCAGCAAGGCTGGCCAGTAACTAATGATCTCGGTCGCCTTCGGTCGCCCACCAGCAAACCCCGTGACTCCGGGAGGCCCACTTGTTACTAAAGGAACAATCTCCATTCCCAGTCGATCGAGCTTATCGCGATCTTCGCTTCGCGCACCGATGCGAAGAATCACCTCCGCTGGATCCTCGGGAGCCTCCACGATCCCTTGATGGCACACATTAGTTCCCACAATCTCAACAAACTTCTCTTCCTCCGTGAAAGTCACACCGTCCAAGGCGACGCGGTCAAAAACGATTTCTGCACAAAGCTTTGCCTTCGCAACTGCTTCTGGACCGGCCACCGTTAACTGGCTAATAATTTTATAACCTTCGTGGAACGAGATAGATACTTTATAAGTATCGGTTGCAGGGCGACCAGTAATACCACTGACCTCGACGCGGTCTATCCCATCCTGACGCAGTTGGATTGAGGTAAAATCAGCAACACAATCAGGGGTGATATAGTTGGCTGGATCACTCATTTCGTACACTAACTGAGACGTCACCGTCTCTACAGAAACCCGCCCGCCGGTTCCCTCGTGTTTAGTCACCGCAAAACTACCATCGGGACGGGCTTCAATAACGGGGTAACCGATTCGGGCCATATCAGGAATTTCTTGCCAATGGACAAAATTTCCACCGGTACACTGAGCACCGCATTCCACAATATGTCCGGCAATCGTTCCGGCCGCCAAACGATCCATATCTTCCATCGTCCAACCGAACTCGTACATCATTGGAGCGAGAACGATCGAAGGATCAGTAGCTCGACCCGTGATGACAATATCAGCACCTAGCTTAAGCGCCTCGACAATCGGCTCAGCTCCAATGTAAACGTTCGCAGTTTTCACTTGATCAAGATACGGCTTCAGCGGCTGACCGTTGTCCATATTTTGAAACTCTTCTCCGCCATCAATCAATGAACTCAGATCATCGAGAATGTCATCACCTTCGACGATTCCAATTTTCATTCCGGTCAAACCTTGCTCTCGAATCACAGCAGCGAGCGCTTCGCGACAAGCCACGGGATTGACGCCTCCGGCATTGGCGATAATTTTGATCCCTTTCTCGTGGCACAAGGGCAAAACACGCCGACACATCTCCACGAAATCCGTTGCATAACCTTTCTGAGGATCACGACTTTTGAGCTTCTGCATAATGCTCATGGTGACTTCGGCCAAATAATCAAGCGTTAGGTAATCGAGGGGCCCCTCATTAACCAACCGAATTGGCCCCAGAATGCTGTCCCCCCAGAATCCCTGTCCGTTTGCAATCAAAACTTTATCTTTTTGCAACTCTTGATCTGCCATCGCTGGACGTCCCCTATCAATTAAGAAAACTTTTTCTCAAGTCTACCTGAACTGCAGAGTATCGACGAGACGCCGTCACGTCACTATGTTAGATCTCATCAAAAGCTAAAAATAAATCTTCTCAGGCAACTCAAGAGCCACGATATGGAAACCTTTATAAAGACATCCATCCAAGATGGAATCGGTCAGGTTATTTTAGACCGGCCAGAGAAACGAAATGCACTGACGCGGGAGATGATTCGGCAACTTCAAATCGGCTTTGAAACACTTTCCCAAAATGAATCGCTGAGGCTTATCGTACTCCGAGCAGAAGGTTCTGTTTTTTGTGCCGGCATGGATCTTGGTGAAATGCAAGATCGCGCAAGCACGAACGACGGTCAAGCGGAATGGCACAAAGATTCCGAAGTGTACGCAGCATGTCTCAAGACGATCTTTGAAATGGATGTACCTACGATTGCAGTAATGCAAGGGCCAACCCTTGCCGGGGGAGTCGGCATGGTGCTCGCATGCGATTTTATTTTGGCTTCAACAGGGTCTTTCTTTATGTTGCCAGAACCAGCTCGCGGGATTACCGCAGCGATCGTAACCCCATTCCTAAACTTCCGCGTCGCACCCTGTGTAGCCAATCATTTGCTACTCAGCGGAGAACGGATGAATGCCAAGCGAGCTTTCGACGTTGGACTCGTGTATGACGTCGTCGACCCCGGTGACTTGAACGCTCGGACAGACAAACTTATTAACGCAATTCTAAACGGATCACGTTCAGCCCTGGCGATCACCAAGTCTCACTTGCAAAACTGCCTTCCTTTCAATCTCGAACAGCAACTCGTGCAGTCAATCCAGGTATCTGCCTCTGCTCGGGAAACTCAAGATGCTCGCGAAGGTCTTGCTGCGTTTATTGAAAAACGCTTGCCGACTTGGAATCCAGGAAGTTAAAACCGCAAATCATCGACAGCTCCACTCACCCTCAATCGTACTCCCGCATCGATAAAAATTACGGAAGGATAAAATGCGAAACATTGATCTGACAGGAAAAACAGCGATCGTCACGGGGGGAGGGCAAGGCATTGGGCTCGCTACGGCTACTTCACTTTTCGAAGCTGGCGCTAATGTCATCCTCAATTACTATCCCGATAATGAAGGCGTCAATGCAACGATTGCCCAAACGGCCTGCGACGCTCTCGGCGACCGGTGCATTGCGCTTCCCGCTGACGTTCGCGATCCCGAGCAATTAACAAGCATGTGCTCGGAGATTACCGCTCGTTTCGCAGGTATCGACATTCTCGTCAACAACGCTGGAATTTTGCGGGATCGGAGCTTCAAAAAAATGACCCACTCAGAGTGGGCTGATGTAATCGACACGAATTTGACCGGCGTCTTTAATTGCTGCAAATCGGTAGTAGACAGTCTCAATGAGGGAGCCTCCATCGTCAACGTGGCTTCTCTCTCAGCAGTCACCGGTTTCTTTGGACAGGCAAATTACGCCTCGGCAAAAGCCGGTGTCATCACCTTCACGAAGGTTTTGAGTAAAGAATTAGCGAGACAGAAAATCCGTGTGAACGCCGTAGCGCCCGGTGTCGTAGATACTGAAATGGGCAAGTCCATCCCTGAAGAGAATCGCCAGGCAATGATCAAAATGGTACCTTTAGGCCGTTTTGCAGAACCGCGGGAGATTGGCGATGTCGTACTATTTCTGGCGAGTGATTTATCATCATACGTCACCGGCCAGACAATACACATCAACGGAGGTTGGTGGGCGTGAACCCTCAACCGACCCACGCGTTATTGGAAGTTCAATGGTTTCCAGCGGACCACATCCGATGGGTGGAAAACCTGATTCTTCCGGTTACTCCCCTTTAGCCTAAAGTCAATCCAAGGATTAAAGCGTTATGAGCAAACAAGTCTTTTTAATGATACTTACATGCCTCGTCGCCTCCCCTCTTCTGGCGCAAGAAACTCAGACGCCTTCCATAACCCCGCCGCTGACGGTTGAATCGATCTACAAGAGCGATCGATTTTCCACAAAGACCTTTTCACCGAATTGGGAAACAACTGGTTCAAAATATGTCACCAACCGAGACTCTCAAACAATCCCCAATGCCGTGGATCTTATTGCCGTCGATCCAGTCACCCACGAAGAAACCGTATTAATTCCAGCCGATCAGTTAATCCCCGCCGGAGCGACGAGGCCGCTCGCCATCGCCAGCCACCAATGGGCTCGAGAACGCGAACTTGCTTTGATTTTTACCAACACGCGAAAAGTATGGAGGCATCACTCCAGAGGTGATTACTGGTTGATGGATCGCAAGTCCGGCACTCTACGGCAAATCGGGGCCAAGCTTCCTGCCACCTCGTTGATGTTTGCGAAAATCTCACCCGATGCCGAAAGTGTCGCCTACGTTTCAGAAGGTGATGTTTACGTTGAATCGATCGCGACGGGAATCTTAAAAAAGATAACTTCCAAACGGACTCCTGAGATCATTAACGGAACCTCAGATTGGGTCTACGAAGAAGAGTTTGATCTCAAGGACTGTTTCCGCTGGTCGCCAGACAGCAAACGTATTGCATTCTGGGAATTTGACACCTCCGAAGTCGGTGAATTCACGCTGATCAACAACACTGATTCACTTTACCCTACTCTTAAGAAATTCAAACACACCAAACCGGGACAAACCAATTCAGCGGTTCGAATCGGAATTGTCAACTTAACGACGCAAACGACTCAGTGGCTCGACGTCCCTGGCAATCCTCGCGAAAACTATATCGCAAGAGCTCGCTGGATCAACAACAATGAATTAAGACTGCAACACCTCAATCGCAAACAAAATAAAAACCGGGTGCTCATTGGTGATGCTTCTACCGGAAAGACCAAAGTTCTATTTACCGATTCAGACAAAGCATGGGTTGAAACCTGCGACCACGACGTTGAATTTGATGACGGGAAAAAGCTTCTTTGGGTAAGCGAAAAAGATGGTTACCGTCATATTTACGGGGTAGACCGTAGCAACGGTAAAATGACTGCGATCATGAACGACCCGTTCGACGCCTTTAAGTTAGTTCGAATCACTGATGACTTAATTTACTTCATTGCCGCCCCCGAACAACCTACTGATCGATACCTTTACTCCGTTCCCCTCGCAGGTGGCAAGTCGCAACGAATTACTCCAAGCGAATTCTCGGGCTGGAACAGCTATGACATTTCACCTAATGGAAAGATCGCTTTTCACACGCATTCTCGATTTGGTGAGCCGCCCCAAACCTACTTGATCGAACTGCCGACTCACAAGCAAACCCGGGAAATAATCAGCAACAAAAAGGCCAGAACGGAAATTGCAAAGCTCCCTCCCGTGGAATCAGAATTCACAAGGGTTAGCGCGGATGATGGCACCCCCTTGGATGTTTGGATGATGAAACCGCAGAGCTTTGACCCCGCGTCAAAGTACCCGATGATTGTCTACGTCTATGGAGAACCGTGGGGCACAACTGTAACCAATCAATGGGGAGGCAATCGATATCTGTGGCATCGCCTGTTAGCCGAACAGGGATACATCGTCTGCAGCATCGACAATCGTGGCACCAACGTACCGAGGGGGCGTGAATTTCGAAAAACTGTTTACCGAAGAGTCGGAATTCTGCCACCCGCGGATCAAGCGACCGCAGTCAAAGCGCTCGTTAAAAAGTATCCATGGATTGACCGCCAGCGAATTGGAGTCTGGGGTTGGAGCGGTGGCGGTTCGATGACCCTCAACGCAATGTTTAAGCACCCTGATCTCTATCACACAGGCGTCTCAATTGCCCCGGTTCCGAACATGCTTTACTACGATTCAATTTACCAGGAACGTTACATGGACATTCCCAGTGACAATCCCGATGGATATCACGAAGGCTCTCCCATTCATTTCGCCAAAAACCTCACTGGAAATTTACTTGTAATTCACGGAACTGGAGATGACAACTGTCACTATCAAACGGTCGAATTACTCATCAATGAATTGGTTAAACAAGATCGCCAATTTTCAATGATGGCATACCCCAATCGATCCCACTCAATAAACGAAGGTGAAAACACGACCGTCCATTTGCAAAACCTGATAACGAACTTCTTTTTGAATCAGATGCCTCCCGGGGCAAAGTGATTGCGGGTGATCTGGGTGATCTTTAAGTAAGTTGCGACACAAAAAAAGCGGGAGCTTTGCTCCCGCTCTCTGTGTACTATCGATCGCCTATTTGAAATCAAATCGATCGCAAAGTGTTAGCCCGCTCTTTTTAACGGCATTTCACCCAGTTCTAAAATCTGTGCTAGACAATCCACCGCATAGGCCTGCTCGGCGGCAGTCAGCTCAGGGAAAATCGGCAGACTCAACACCTCTTCTGCCGCACGATCCGTCTCAACCAAGTCGACATTGTTGTCTTTTAACGAGGCAAAGCATTCTTGTTGATGCAACGGTACAGGATAGTACACCTCGCTACCAACATTCATCTCGGCAAGTTGTTGCCGGACCTGATCTCGACAGCCACCTGGAACTCGAATCGTAAACTGGTTCCATACGTGGCCGCAATTTGTATTAGCTTGAGGAATTATTATTCGATCTGCCATTCCTGCATCGACCATCAACTGCTCATAGTGGGCTGCATTCGCTGCTCGCTTAGAGGAGTATTCGCCGATATGCTTCATTTTAGCATTCAAAGCTGCCGCCTGGATTGCATCTAATCGGCTATTAATCCCAACTTCCGAATGATAGTAGCGTGGCCGCATACCGTGGTTCGCCAGCAAACGTAACTTATCTGCAATTTCTGGATCGTTCGTGGTCAGCATACCACCGTCGCCAAACCCACCAAGATTTTTAGTTGGGTAGAAACTGAAGCAACCAACCGAGCCAAGACTTCCTGCAGCTCTTCCTGAGTAGGTCGCACCGATCGCTTGGGCACAGTCTTCAATCACTTTTAAACCGTGAGCCTCAGCAATTGAATTGACTGGATCCATATCCGCACACTGTCCAAATAAATGAACAGGAATAATCGCTTTTGTTTTCGAGGTAATAAGGGATTCAATCTTCATTACGTCGATATTGAACGTATCTGGTTCAATATCAATAAACACCGGAATTCCACCAAGTCGGTGGATCGCGCTGGCAGTCGCGAAAAAAGTAAAGCTAGGACATATAACTTCATCGCCTGGCTCAATTCCAATAGCCATCAAAGCCAATAATAAAGCATCACTTCCAGAAGCACAGCCGATGGCGAATTCAGTTTGACTGACTTCCGCAACCGTCTCCTCCAATAGCTTTACGTGCGGTCCACCAATAAACCAACCTGAATCAATAATGTCCGAGATCGCTTCCATAATTTCGTCTTTCAGTGGTCGATTACCACGTCCAACGTCTAAAAGCGGTGCGGATGAAACGTCTGAAGTCTCTGTGCCGTGGTTAGCACGTAGATTTTGGGTAGTCATAAAGCCTCTTCCTTGGGGCAAAATGAGGGCAAAATTCAAAAACGCTGTTGATGCGTACTGCTAAAACGTATGGGTATGCTGGAATTGGGTCAATAGAATACCTGCCCTTAACCTGGAAACGGTTTTCGTTGACAATCTTTGCTAGCAGGCTAGACTCTTTTTCTTGCCATTGAAACACCGGACAACGCCATGATTTTAATTGTCGATAATTACGATTCCTTCACTTACAACCTGGTTCAACGATTAGGTGAACTAGGTACCGAGCATGAAATTCAAGTGCATCGAAATGACAAAATCACTGTTGATGAAATAGAAGCCATTGCTCCGAGCCATTTAATCATTTCTCCCGGACCTTGTACACCAAATGAGGCAGGAATCTCAGTGGCCTGTGTGGAGAGATTCCATGGCAAGATACCGATTCTGGGTGTTTGCCTGGGGCATCAGTCGATTGGGCAGGCAACCGGCGGCACAATCGTTCGGGCAGAGCAATTGATGCATGGAAAAACCGATCAAATCCATCATAACGGCCAAGCAATTTTCGAAGGTATTCCAAGTCCCATGATCGCGACGCGTTACCACAGTTTGGTCATTCAGCCTGATACACTTTCCAGCGAGTTTGAGGTAAGTGCGTGGGCAACAGCCCCCGACGGCTCCCGTGAGATCATGGCGATTCAGCACGAACAGTTCCCAACTTTTGGCGTTCAATTCCATCCAGAGAGTTTTCTCACGGATCTCGGAATCGATTTACTTCGCAATTTTTCAGAGATATAGCTGCCATGATTCCAATCGAGCAGGCATTTCAATTGATCGACGAGAACGTCGCGCCATTGCCTACGACAACTATTTCGCTGGCCTCATCTGTTGGCAGCGTTCTCGCAAGTGACATTCACTCGGATGTCAATTCCCCCCCACACGATAAGTCCATGATGGATGGATTTGCCGTCATCAGTGACGACGTAAACAGCGGCATTAAAAACTTAAGCATTGTCGAGACCATTATCGCGGGTGATTGGCCACAGCACCCAATTGAATCAGGCCAAGCTTCACGAATCATGACCGGCGCTCCTCTGCCCAAGAATGCAGACGCTGTTGTGATGGTGGAGCAAACTGAATCAGCGGACACCGGACGCGTCCAGCTTTTGATTGATTCGATCACTCCAGAGAAAAACATACTTCGCCAAGGCGTTAACTTCAAAACGGGACAAACCGTATTAGCTCGAGGGCATCTTGTTCGTGCAACTGACATAGGTTTGTTGGCCGAGGTTGGAGCCGGACGTATTCCCACGAGAGACAAACCAACGGTCGCTGTCTTACCTACCGGCAATGAATTGGTTAATCACGAAACGATGCCACGACGAGGTCAGATTCGCAACAGCAATGGTCCAATGTTAGTCGCGCTTGCTCAACAATTTGGCTTGGACGTGACTAACCTTGGCTCGAGCGTCGATGATCCCGATCAAATTGCCGACCTGATTGAAACCGGCCTGAACCATGATGTACTCTTGCTTTCAGGTGGAGTTTCAGCAGGAACCATGGACCTTGTTCCGGTTATTTTAAAAGATCTCGGTGTGGTTGAGATATTCCATAAAGTCGCCGTTAAACCCGGCAAGCCGATTTGGTTTGGGGTCAGCAATCGTGAAGGCAGGAAACGTTACGTTTTTGGATTACCAGGTAATCCAGTGAGCAGCCTTGTGGGTTTCCACCTTTTTGTGCGACGGTCAATTGAAAAGATGCTTGGCTCTCCCACCGCTCAAATACCTCCAGAATTTGGCGTCCTGCATACCGCTCACGAGACGCGTGGAAACCGCCCGACTTATTGGCCCGGGAAGCGGATCATTGACGCGCATACGATTCGCAAGTTTGAACCGCTTGTTTGGCGAGGTTCCTCCGATCTTTTCGCGCTCGCCGAAGCCGAGGGGCTTATTAAGTTCCAGGAAAATTCGACCGCCCATCCGGCAGGGGAAAATGTCGAATTTTTCCCATTCGTCTAATTCGGCATCAGGCAGGGACTACTTTTTGCTTAAACCGCTCCCAATTGAAAATTGGGAGCGGTCCAAATTGGCCAACATACCATCGTCGCTTGAAACGCAGGTTTATCCGCTCCACTTCGACATTTTAAATCGACGTAGTTGGATTGGTTCGAACCCGATAAAATTGAGGTTCTGCAATTTTAACCAAGGATCAACTTGAGCAAGCAAACGACGATTCCAGACAACGCCAGAGAACAGGCCAGCCAAACGCCCCGCCCGCGTTTAGTAGACCGATACCAGACCTTTATTGTCGGTACGTTCTCCATGTTCTTATTATGGCTCTCCTTTCCACCAGTTGGATTAAGCTGGCTAGGCTGGTTCGCCCTCTGCCCTTTGGTCTGGTTAATCGAATCAAAAACTCTTGTAGGCCAACGACCTTACCGACAACTATTTTTGGCTGGATTCCTTTTTTGGCTCTCAGCATTTTACTTTATTCCAATTCCCCACCCAGCCCTTTGGCTTGGCTGGTTAACTGTCTCTGCTTACATGGCAATCTATACGCCACTGTCGGTTGGCATTGCCCGCTCTTTGGTGCACCGATATCATTTTCCTCCCGTCGTTGCAGTTCCAATTGTTTGGACTGGTGTTGAGTGGTTCAGATGCAACTTTGCAACAGGAATGGCTATGGTCTGCCTGTCTCACACTCAATATCAAACTCCACTTCTCATCCAGGTTGCAGATATCTTTGGCGCGTACACGCTCACGTTTATTATCAGCCTCGTTTCAGTTGGAATTACGGCGGCAATGAGACTGTGCTTCGCAAAAGGCAATAAAACACCCACCCCCTCACATCCGGCTGAACACTCTAAGAAACAAGATTGTTTGACAATCACCATTGGGACGTTAACGCTTATCGCCGCGATTGTGTACGGATTTGCCAAACTTGGTGAAGACGTGAAATTAAAAAATGACTACCAGTTAGCGATCGCTCTTATCCAAACCAATGATGATGTTGTTTTTCGTCCAATGACGGCGGAAGAATTTATTGACGGCCGACAGCGAAAAATCGACTTAACTCAAGCGGCGAGAAAAGAATGGCCTGATGTAGATTTGATTGTTTGGCCAGAATCGGCATTCAGTGGATACACGGACTTATTATCAGATGCGAATCCAGAGCTAACGAGCCAACAGGCTGCCCGACTCCGAACTGATTTTTGGAGGAAAGCAACCTCTGTTACTCCATTAAATGAAACTCCCGTGCCCCTACTCACTGGAGGCGCAACCGTTGACCCCAACCAAAACACGCACTTTGCATCGGCTTTTCTGATCAACAAAAATGGACTCGTCGATGCGAGATATTATAAAAATCATTTAGTCATGTTTGGCGAGTATGTTCCGTTATCCAATTGGTTTCCAATCATAAAAAAAATCTCTCCCATCGGAGGCGGTATCAATGCGGGAACTGAACCCGTCTCAATTAGAATCAACGAAGTCAATGTTTGCCCCAACATTTGCTTCGAGTCGACAGTTCCTCACTACATAAGAAAACAAGTCAACAAATTGACCGAACAAAATGACGAACCCGATGTCCTGATAAATATGACCAACGATGGCTGGTTTTTCGGCACCAGTTGTCTCGACCTCCATTTGGCCTGTAATGTTTTTCGTGCGGTGGAGATGAGAAAACCTCATTTGGTTTGTGCCAACACCGGACTATCCGCTGAAATTGACGCTTGCGGGCGCAAATTACAAACAGGCGGCCGCAGACAACCGGGAATGATTTATGCAATCGTACATCCATCCGAACGAACCAGCCTCTACCGAACGATTGGCGACGTTATCCCAATGATTATGCTAATCATTGCAACCGCACTGTTCATCCTCGATTCCAGCCAAAAAAAACCGTAAAACCATGCCCTTTCTCACCGGTTCGCGCAGTGAAAACCAAAGGCATTTTACATCGCGTGTTCGCCCTCAGCACTTTCTTGGCGATTGGTCAAGCTTGTTCCTGCTGGATTGTGGTAATTCAAATCAAATACTCTTAGACTTAAGGCTATTCCCAAACCAATATTAAACTCTAGCAAGGGATCAAAATGAGCCTCAATCGCCGTCAAATTATTAAAGCCGCTGCTAGTTCAGCTTCAATCGCCACCCTCGCGCCCAACATGGTCTTCGGAATTCCCGGCAAAACACGAGAGAAATTCCGAATTGCTGCAGTTGGATTTGGAGGCAGAGGAAAAGCGGATTTAAACGAGATGAAGTCTCACCCGAACTTTGAATTAACAGCCGCGTGTGATGTCGATCAATCCATGCACAAGAATGTCGATGGGATGGGTTCGGACATAAAGAAATTTCAAGATTATCGCCTTCTCTTTAAAAACTCTGCCGACGATTTTGATGCGGTCGTGATTGCTACACCGGATCACATGCACGCTCCCATCGCTCTAATGGCAATGGAACACGACAAACATGTCTATTTACAAAAACCACTGGCTCAAGATATCGCGGAGTGCCGTCTGCTTGCAGAACAAGCAGCCCAAAAAACACACCTTAAAACCCAAATGGGAATTCAAATTCACGCACACCCGGCCTATCGAACTGCTGTATCGTGGATTCAAAGTGGATTAATTGGAACCATCAAAGACGTCCATAGCTGGTCAGGCAAAGGATGGGGTGGCGAAATGAAGGGCAAGTCTCCTACGACACCGCCAGCTCACTTAGATTGGGACCTCTATTGTGGCGTTTCCGAAAAACTTCCTTATGTGGAGGGATGGTACCACCGCAATAACTGGAGAAAATGGCTGGCATTTGGGACGGGCACGCAAGGCGACATGGGCTGTCATATTGTTGATCCTGTATTTACAGCCTTACAGATTAAAGAACCAACTCAATGCACCTCGCTTGGCCCCGGCCCATTCAAGCAAAATTTTGCGCTTTTGAGCCACGTTGTTTACACCTTCCGCGGTACGCCTTACACAAGCGAAGAACTCAACCTAACGTGGTACAACGGTTCTTTGCGGCCATCGAAAGTTGAGGGAATACCCTCCAAAGTTAAGTTACCGAGCCAAGGGTCTGTCTTTATTGGCACCAAGGGTAGCTTGATCCTTCCTCACATTGGCAATCCGCAAGTTTATCAAGTCGACGGGACTCCGATGAACAAATTACCTGATTCGGTTGGAAGTGGAAATCATTTCCATGAGTGGATCGATGCCGCTCAAGGAAAAGTCGAATCAACTGGAGCACCCTTCGAATACTCGGGCCCGTTGACCGAGGCCGTTCTGATGGGAACGGTCATCAATCGCTGGCCCAAAGAGAAGTTCGACTGGGACGCAGCCAACTGCAAATTCAAAGGAAATTCTCAGACGGTCCAAGAGGCGAATGCGCTCCTCGCTCCGGCATATCGTACCGGTTGGTAGCATAAGATCCTTCGAAACCGTAAAAGAGCCTACGATTAAATTCGTCAAACCACTAAATAGCTGAGCTCCAATCCCGCTCTCGGCGAAAAACGAACCAGCCTTTTCTAATTTGGACCCAAGCAATGCTTCAACGTTACAACCTTATCGTGGGAACGATCCTGGCTATCCTTACCAGCATTACCCTACCCTTAGCTGCGCAATCAACCAACCACGTTGCCGCAGACAGCCTCACGGTCGCCAAACAAATTTCAGCAGCAAGTGGTCGACCCATTTTTGCCATCGCAGGGCAAAGCACCTGACCGCCCTGTGCAGCGCTTCTGAAACGGCTCAACACCGATCAGTCCATTGCACCCATCGTGGCACAGTTCGTGCCAATCAAGCTGGATGTCAGTTCTCCGGAGTATGCTCAATGGAGACGCGATCACACTCCTGACGGAAACGGAATTCCACAGCTATTTATCGTGCGTGCCGATGGTAAAACACTTTACGGCCGATCCGGTTCGTTGCGCGGGCCAGACCTGCCCAACATGCTCATTGCAGCCCTTAAAAATTCCGGACGCATCTTGTCCTCACAGGAGGCTCGGGCATTGACGGAAGCAGCAGACAAATTTACCGAGGAGAAAGAAAAAGGGAACTTCGAATCTGCCATTAAGGCAATTAGCCGAGTCCGTAAAATTGGGGAACCGGGACTGATCCCCAGCTACTCTGAACCAGCCTTAAGATTGAACAAACTGGTCATTGATACCGCCGAGGAAGTCCGAAACCAACTCAAAGAACTTTCAAGCCAAATAGAGTCGGACCAAGCTGATGCCAAACTCAAATCCATGCTTGGATATTTGAAAATTCGGCAGGATTTCGGCGCACTCAAACTAGTCAAACCCGATCTCGCAAGTTTCCAAAAAAAGCACACACTCAAAGAAAACAAACAACTGGCTCGGGAAGCAAAAATTCTCGAAAGTGCCAGCGAGGCTAACACGAAAAGCAAAAAGACTCGCGCGATCGAATCTCTTAATGATCTAATCAATGAAACAGAGATCGAACCAGTCCGCAAAGAAGCCGAAAGAAAATTATCCGAGCTTAAGCAAGAACTAAGCGACAACTAAGAACGGCTGTATTTTGAGTATTCGGCAAACTCGCATATCGGATTAGCGAACCCTTTAATCCCTAATCTGCTGACGTCGCCGGCTTCGCCCAAAATTCATCGGTCTCCGAAATTTCCATCGGCAATATTGAATGGTCGCCCTCTGAAGTGGTGTTACCCAAATAATTCAACTCTCGCTTTTGATCGGATGCAACCACAGCAAGTTCAAACTCCAACTCAGAGTCATATTGCTCAGGATCGATCCGAACATTGGTGGACGCGTACTCTACGTATTCAACCGGTATACCATCCGATTCCAGTGCCAGCGGGTTTAGAAGATCATCCTCAGGCATCAGCTTGGGCTTAAACTCAGGCAGCTCGGGTTGCACCTCAATTTCCTTTAATCCCTTATACGGCCATGGAACTGCCTTGGACTCCATTACATCCCGGTGATCGGGGAGCACCCTTACGTCCGCTGCGAGGCTATGGAACACATCGCGAATGTGGTCATGACAGGTAAACATTAGGATCTGATGCCCCTGCTTGGAGAACTCGCAGAGAACTTCTGCAGCCGCCCGGATTCGACGCCCATCAAAATTCACAAGTACGTCATCGAGAACCATCGGGACGACAGATCCGCGTCTCGCGTAAGCTCTTACTAAAGCTAATCTCAGACTCAAGTAAACAGCTTCTCTTGTGCCTCGGCTTAATTTATCGACAGAGATTGTCGTGCCTTCTTCGGAGTCTACTAGCAACTCTTCGCCGATTAACTTGGTCCAGACACGCGTATAGGTACCTTCAGTCAGTTTCGCCAAATAACCAGAGGCTTCTTTGAGCGTTTCGGGCTGGCGTTTCGATTCGTAGCTTTCACGAATCACTTCCAGCATCGTGGAAGCAGTCGCAAGTACCTGCCACTCCTTCTTTAAATCAATAATTTCAGTTTCGGTTGCCTCTAGTCTTAATTTCGCAATTGCCGTTCCTTTATCCTCGCCCATCATTTTAATTTCTTGTTGCAAACTTGCACGTTCTTGCTGAAGTTGAGTCTGTCGGTTACGACTACTTTCAATTCGCGTTTGAACAGCCCCCCAGGCTTCCTCCAGTCCTTCAGAACCAAATTCCTCATGCAGGTCTTCAATTTGAGATTCGGTATGATTGCGTCCTAAGGCCGCTTCAATTTGCTGGCTCAAAGACTCACGTTTCTCAATCAACGTATCACGACGTATTAATTCAGCGTCAAACTCACGGTACTCGGATTCCGACTCGGCTCCCACAACCGAAAGCAGTCTCTGTTTTTGACCTTGCAATCGATCTAACTCTCGTTTTGCCTTAACAAACCTAGCTTTCAATGCACGATATCGGTGGGTAAATTCGCGCCGGCGCTGGACTAATCCTCGCTGCTTGTTGAGACACAACCCTAAATGATTAATCCGGTCAATCAGTTCCGTTCCTTCAAAATTGACTCCTGATTCTTGAAGCGTCTGGTCGATTCTCAAATTCAAACTCTCGAGTTCACGCTTTCGCTCAACCAATTCAGCCTTTAAATGATCTAAACGATCACTGATGCCGGTAATCCGGTCTGCTCGTTGAACAATTTCTCGTAGCTGATACGGTTGTAAAACATCTGGCAAGCCAGCCGCCCTCAGACTTGCTTTCCACTGCTTACTCGTTTTTTCAACCTCAAGTTCTTGCGTTGCGATCCGCCGCTTTAGCTCATCTTGATTTGCTTTTGCGGTCAGAACCCGGCCCTCAAGCGGCACCAATTCCTCAAGTCTTTTCAAGCGGTTTTCCGCGTCAGAGAGCGCTAGTTCCCATTGTCCACTTACGTTCGCAGGAAGCTGCTGATCGAGCTCCGTCCGCTCCGTTTTTGCTCGCTTTAACTGCTGGCGGACAATTTCGATTTGGTGTCGGAAATCCTCCAAGTCTTCTTTTGCTTGCCCTTCCCAGTGATATTTCAGCCCCATCGCCACCACGCCTGCGATCGTCCCTAAAAAGACAAATACAATGCCCATATTTGTCGAAGTTTGGCTGATCCAACTTCCACCGGAAACGGCATCGATAAGACCAAAGCCCAACAAAACAACACCAACAATAAAGGTAACTCCGACAATGGATAACTTTTCAAGCGGAAGAACCTGCTCCGTGACAACGGAATCGACGTCCCGCTCAAGCTCCATCCTTCCACGATTTAGCTTGTCGATCTTATGCTCTAAATCAATTCGACGACGCAATCGATTGACCTGCTTACCAGTTTCTTCAAGTGACTCAGACGCGCTTTGACGAGCCATGCTTTTCCCTAAACGCTCCTGGTGTTGCCCGAGGTCAAATTCCGTCTTTTCAAACTCATGCTCCAACTGAATGATCACATCTTCCTGATCCTGCAGCTTTCGACCTGTCAGCTCAAGTGACGCAAGCCCGCGATTCCCAAGGCCACGAATGTCACTTGCTTTTATCCTTAGCTGTTCCCCAAGGCCGTCTACCTCTCCAACGAGGCTATTTTCAATTTGATCGATTTCTGATTCTAAACGGAGCGACTGGCGCTGCAACGACTCGATCCAAGGCGTATGTTCAGCGAGAGCTTCAATACGCGCTCTTTGGGCCCAAAGAAGTGGCTTGATAGGCAATGCCGTACCATCCCTTTTAATCTCCAGGCGTTGTTCCCGAAAATTCTCAATCCGCTCACGCTGATGGGCAATTTCCTCGTTAAATCGATCGAGTTCTTGAATCGAAACATCTTCGCGATTTGGCAAGGCACCAAATTCTTTGATTTGCTTTGCGATTGAAACGCGATCTTGCCATCGATCCGAAATTTGAATTGCCACTTCCAAAACCCGGGATTGCCGATCATCTTCCTTGAGCGATTCGGCAAGCTCGTCTAACCGGTACCCGACTTCAACCACTTTGTTGGCCAACAAAGAATAACCCGTTGATCTCTGGCTTTGAGATTCCAGTTCTTTTAACAGTAATTCCCTTTCTTTGCCAAGTATCGCGAGCCTTGACTGCGCTTCCGCTTGCCCTGACCAAATCGACTCCCTTCGCCGGGTTAGCTTGCGCATTACGTCGACCAAAGATACGCGATCCAATCCATTCGCTAATTTGTACAACTGATCGGCCGCAGCCGTGTTATTGAGTGCCCCTAACTCTTGAATTTCTTGCAGACCAATTGCAAACACATTGGTAAAAATAGATTCGTCTATATCCCCAAGCAAAGACTGCAGTTTACTATGGCCGTGAACCGCGCCATCGCGACTGTCAATGACAACGAGATCCCCCACCAAGTCATGACAATGACTTGGATCAACATGCCTCTGAACTTCAAAACTGCCGCACGAAGTAGTCAACCCGACCGTTCCTCCGGCTATTCCTCCGTAGACTGGAGGAGAGTACTTCTCAAGCCGTGATGAGGAAAACCCGAACAGCATCGAGCGCACAAATTGCATCAGCGTTGTTTTGCCAGCTTCGTTATAACCGCAAAACACCGTCAATTCATTGGAAACCTGCTCGACTTCAAGCCCTTTCCAAACGCCAAAACCGTCCACTTCAAAATCATTTACTCTCACCGCGGAACTCCTTTAACGCAGTTTCAATTTGTCTCACCTTTGACATCTCAACCCGCCAGCATCTATCAAACTGCCGAGCCATCGTGTCCTCCTAGACAATCCACCCCCAAAAGGGATGCCTTTGACAAAATCTCTACTCGCTGTTGTTCATTGACCATTGCCAGACCAGCCGTTTCCCATTGCGGCACATCATCTTCCAAATAATTTTGCAGATTCAAACGCAACTCATGATCGCTCTGGTAACGCCCAATTGCCCGGAGGTATTCGCCAAGTAATGTTTCCTCCTCGTACCACCTACTAGGAAGATCAGTAACAGACTTCTCCTCAAGACTGATCGACCACAGACCATTACCAGACGCACTGAACTCAGTTCTGAGCCAGTCCAATAGCGATTCCCGCCATTCAATTCCGAAACCTGAGCTGCCAGACTTTCCACCGCTTTCCACAAACTGCCAACGGCAAAGGACGGTTTGCTCAGGATGTTCATCAGCAAGCTGCAAAGCAAGCTCACCAAACTGACTCTTCGTATCATCGAGGCTCGACTGAATCGGAATTTCAGTCACTTGCGAACACCATTGGACCCGATCTGACCTTATCGTTCGGACGTTTGTCATCCGTGTCTCGTGTAATTCAACCAATTTGAATCCACTGGGAGTTCCAGAATGAAATTCTCGAGATTGAGGAGTCCCTGGGTAGACAATGACTGAGTTTTCCAACTCTTCGGTCAAGGCAATCGGTCGACCACCCAACGCCCAATAAGCGATCGAATCGCTGTCGAATGCTGAGATACCAGAATCCGCGTTAGCTAAAACAATATTGAAGACGCCATCAACCACGCCTCCCAATAAATCACTTGCTGCGGGTTTTGAATTGGAGCCCGCTCCAATGATCCTTGCTAACGATTTACCATCTTTTTTAAAATCTTCGTATTCGACCGAACGAGCATGAAACTGAATAACGTTGCTGGGAAGCTGAACCGCTCCCGGCCATTGGTCGGCCGCGTCCTGCTTCGCACCGCACCAATAGACCAAAATATCGTTTTGATCTAATCGTTGAAATTGATTAATCAAAAATGCGACAGCTCTTGCGCTCAACCGCTCAAGGTTGCAGAGCCCGCCAGAAAGTAAAATAAAGCTAACTTTCTCTTGAATCGCCTTGTCAAAAACACTTTCCGCCGCGAGGTAAGGGGCATCCGCGAGTGTCTCCAAGAGTGGTTGAGGCAGTTGCTGCAGGCCTTTTATTGGCTCATCCAGATGAAAGTCTGAAGAATGAATAAATTTGATCTTTTCCGTCATGACAGCAACCCTCCTGGCGTCTGCTACTTAAAACGATTTCAATTCCCTCGTCGCCGAAACGGAGGCGTCTGCCCAACGTGAAAATTGAGGTTGCCACAATATTTGTGGTTCCCGCCAGTTTATCCCAACCGATATTGGTTACCTATATCAATCAATCTCCTCTCGATTAACGCGTGTTCCCCTACTTAACGCTGAGTTCAGCTTCCAAGTCTATTCTGGACGCATTTCGAGGATTTTCATGTTCCCCACGTTTGCAAAACACGAAAAAGTGATAGCATCAGCAAGCCTCAACCGTTGCAGTGCAACTAAAATTTTTCCTGAAATGAACCATGGCCACTACCAACCCTGACTCACCGAGTACTCCTTCTCCTTCCCAGTTTATTTTTGTGATTTGCCAAAACGGTGCTGAAAGTGCAACCAAATCGGAAATCATGAACAATCACTCCAATTTAAACCTAGCTTTTTCGCGACCTGGATTTATCACGTTTAAAGTCAATTCGGAGTCCCCACTTCCCAAGCGATTTACGCTCAAATCGGCTCTAGCGAGAACTTATGGCTGGTCGCTCGGTAAATGTACGTCTCAAGACGCAAACTCGATGATCGATGAGATCTCAACCAATCCTCAATTCAAAAATTCAAACCACCTGCATGTTTGGCAACGCGATCCCGTTACGCCTGGGAAAAATGGATTCGAGCCGGGAGTCTCGACTCTCGCCGACGAGATTGGCACCCTCTTTAAAACGGCAGCTGAAACAGCTGGGGCTAAAATTTCTGTCAACAAAGAAACGAAGCCGGACGAACAGGTTTTTGACATCGTCATGGTCGAGCCAAACGAATGGTGGTACGGTTATCATTTCGCTTCAACCGTTGCAGGGAGATGGCCCGGTGGAACTCCAGCAATTGACACTTCCGTCGAAACTTACAGTCGCGCTTATTTTAAACTGAGCGAAGCCTTGTTGTGGTCGGGAATTACGATTCAGCCTGGCGACATTTGTGCAGAAATTGGTAGCGCGCCCGGCGGTGCTTGCCAACTGTTGCTTGAAAAAGGCGCCCACGTAATCGGTATCGACCCAGCAGAAATGGAAACCGGTATCCTCGAACATGAAAACTTTGTTCACATCAGAAAACGTGGATCAGATGTGAGACGAAAAGAATTTCGAAATACGAAGTGGCTACTTTCCGATTTAAATGCCGACCCCAAGTTTGCGATCGAAACGGTTGCAGAAATTGTCAATCACCCCTTAGTTGATGTGAAGGGAATTATTCTGACGCTTAAATTTTCTGAATGGAAGAATACAGCCTCGATACCCGATTTGATGAATGCGATAAAAGCACTTGGCTTTCAAGTCGTCAAAGCTCGGCAACTGGCTTTCAATCGACGCGAAATTTGCCTAGTAGCCGTTAAAGACAAATTTGTGCTTAGATTAGGCAAGAAGCACGCTAAAACCAAAAAGCAGACCTCATCCGAAAAACCAAAGTCATGAACGTCGCGCCTAACTCAGCGGTTGTGACAAAATATTCGAATTCGATATCAGCATTCTAGTCCGCACTTTGATTAGCAAGCTTAGCGATTGCTTCAAGTACCATCTCTGTCTGAGCGAGTGTGGTAAACAACCCGACACTCAGCCGCACCGTGCCATGTTCTGCTTCGGTTCCTAAAGCACGATGAATTAACGGAGCACAATGCCGCCCGGCCCGGGTCTGGATCGCCCAGTTGGCATCAAGAACTGACGCTACCTCATGGCAGTCCCAACCTCTGATATTAAAACTAAAGACTCCGATACGTCGGTCCATTCCCTTCGCACCATGGATTTCCACACCCGGAATCTTTACAATTCCTTGCAAGAGACGAGTCGCGTTGACATATCGGCGAGCTCGAAGCTCGAGCCCCTCCGTAGACTCCAGAAAACGGATGCCCGCATGGACGCCCGCAATTCCAGGAACGTTTAAATTGCCGGACTCGAATCGATCAGGCATTTGTTCAGGCTGAAACTCAATGCTACCTTCGGTTCCGGTTCCGCCAAAACGCAATGGCTCTACCGAATTCACCACGCGGTCCGATAAATAAATCAGCCCGGTCCCCAGCGGTCCCAAAAGTCCTTTATGTCCTGAAGACGCCAGAATATCACAGCCCAATTTTTGAATATCAACGGGGATGTGCCCCAGCGATTGTGCTGCGTCGAGCAGGTAAACGAGTCTTTGATTCTCTAATTCCGCCAATCGTTCTTTCAGCGTTTCAACCGGCTGAATCGAACCAGTGACATTACTAATGTGATTGACCGCTAACAATCTCGTCTCAGGCTTGATCGAAGCAATGAGCTCATCGGCATCCACGAAGCCCTCATCGTCACATCCAACACACGTCACCTCAATCACCCCGCTGGATTCAAGATGGTTCAGTGGCCGTAATACCGAATTGTGTTCGACAGCTGTTGTGACAACGTGATCGCCCCGCTTCAACAAACCAAAAATTGCTGTCGAAAGAGAGTCAGTTCCGTTAAATGTAAACGCAACATTTCGACTCTTCGGAGCATTGATAAAGCTTGCCGCTGCATTCCTTGCATGCTCGACAACCCGACTTGCGTCATTCGCCTCATAATATGCCCCTCGCCCCGCCGGTGCTCCTAAAACGCGTTGAGCATGATCAATTGCCGCGTAAACGCCGTCCGGTTTTGGCCAACTGGTGGCAGCGTTATCAAGATAAATTCGAGACATAAGTCGTAAGCAGTTTCGTTAGCCAGTCTTTAATGGGGTATTCGTGACGCTCGCTAGGCGAGGACACCTGAAATCAACTTTCCATGAACGTCGGTCAATCTCATGTCTCGGCCAGACCAGCGATAAGTCAGTTTCTTGTGATCTACACCCAACAAATGCAACATCGTTGCATGCAGATCATGAATTTGCAGCTTATCCTGAATCGCCTTGTAGCCAAACTCATCCGTCGCCCCAACAACGGTTCCACCGCGAACACCGCCACCGGCCATCCACAAACTGAAACCGAACGGATTATGATCACGCCCGTTGGCTCCCTGAGCAAACGGAGTTCTCCCAAATTCCCCCGACCACACGACCAAGGTATCCTCGAATAAACCTCGCTGTTTAAGATCGTTCAATAATGCTCCTATCGGCTGATCCACCGCGATCGCATTGTCCTCATGCCCCTTTTTCAAATTATTATGCTGATCCCAGCGGTCATGCCCTACATTTGGGCAGGTCAGCTCAATGAATCGCACCCCCCGTTCTAGCAGGCGTCTCGCCAAAAGACACTGGCGACCATAAATCGCTGTCTTCGGATTTTTAGAGTTTAAGCCATAAGCCTCTTTCGTATTTTCAGTCTCACCAGCCAAACTAGCTAAATCAGGAACGACTGACTGCATTTTGAATGCGAGCTCATAATTCGCAATCGCTGATTCAAGCTGATCATCTTTCCCAATCCGCTTCAGATTTTCAGCATCTAGGCGGTTTAACAGATCAAGCTTATTTCGCTGGAGTGATGGCTTGCGCTCATGCGGGCGAATGTTCGCGATCGGCGATTCACCGGTGTTAAAAACTGAACCCTGATAGGATGCCGGCAGAAACCCACTGTTAAAGCAGTCGAGTCCACCAGGTGGAGTTAAGCCACCATTGAGTACGATGAATCCAGGCAAATCTTTGCACTCGCTCCCTAATCCATACCCCAGCCACGCACCCATGCTGGGGCGACCTTGGAAACCGCTGCCAGTATGAAGGAAGTAATTTGCATTAGTATGCTCTGAAAAATCACTCGTCATCGAACGAATTACCGCCAAATCATCGACGTGTTTAGCGACGTTCGGAAAAAGATCACTTACCGGAGTCCCCGACTCACCATAATTCCTAAACTTCCAGGGGCTCATCAGTGTTTTGCCGATGTTGTTAAACTGGGTCGGTTCAACTTTCATCGAAAACGGTTTCCCGTTTTCCTTTTCCAGCCTCGGCTTGGGATCAAAGGTGTCCACCTGAGACGGACCGCCATCCATATACAGATAAACGACGCGCTTCACTTTCGCAGGGTGATGCAATCCTTGCGTACACGTCTCATCCCCTAACAACCCGAAATTCTCTCCCTCAGCCAGCAAGGCAGAAAGCGCTACCGCACCAAACCCGCAAGCGGATTGCTTCAACATCGCTCGTCGGGTCAAACCCCTTGGCCGAAAGTTCCCACAATGAGATTTTCTTTTCTTCACGCGTATACCATCTCAATTCTTCTAACTAAACGACTTCAAATCTTTATTGATGAATTTTAATCTGCCAAACCCAAGCTACGAACTCAATTCCTTACGATGTCGCAGACACTGAAACGAGTCACTTTCTTGGATATCAACGGATATAAATAAATTCTTTCAGATTAATAACGACGTGACAGAAATCCTGCCAGACTTCCAAACTATTATCCACACTGTCCTCAGAAACACCGAGTGCCTTCGCCTGTAAACTAATGAACTCAACAGCGTTTTGGCTTTCTGTAGCGGAAGGCAACCGCCCAACGGCCGTCAGGTAGACATCATTTATACGCGTCTGCTCATCCTTCCCTTCCTTAATCAGTCTTTCAGCCCAAATTTTTGCCTGGCCAATTACGAACGGATCATTCAAAAGTATCAATGCCTGCGCTGGCACGTTAGACTTATTCCTCGCACCAATCGCGTTAAAAGGAATTGGCGTATCGAAAGCGAGCATCATGGGGGAGAGAAAATTCCTCCTTACCGAGATGTAAACACTTCTTCTACCCGCCCCATCAATTGGACCACTCGTTCGAGGTCGCCCTCGCCCCGACATAAACGGGGTTAGATGGACGGGAACCGATGGTCCGTACATTTTCAAATCAAGATTACCTGCGACTGCCAACAAGGAGTCTCGAATCGCCTCCCCTTGCAAGCGCCGAATTCTTGCGTGATGTAACAACAGATTCGCCGGATCGACTTTGTCTCCATCTACTGATGAATTACTCGACATTCGATAGGTTTTCGTAAGCACTAGACGTTTTATTAATCGTTTAATTGACTGACCGTCAGACGCAAATTCTTTCGCTAGATAATCCAGCAACTCCGGATGGGTTGGTTTTTCGCCGAGCACTCCAAAATTATCGACAGAACTAACAATCCCTCGACCAAATAAATGATGCCAGACTCGGTTAACGGCTACCCGCGTGGTCAAAGGATTATTAGGAGCAGTCATCTTCTGAGCTAACTGAAGACGCCCGCTACCGTTTTTTGGGTTCAATGCACGATCCGAAATTGCGGATAAAAAGTGCCGCGGCGCAACTGCCCCCAGGGTCTTATGGTTGCCCCTGATAAATATTTTTTCATCCTCTCCAGTACCGTCAGTCAATGCCATCGCAAATACAGGAGCGGGAACATCTCGATCAATTTCTTCTAGCTTCTCTCGAATGGCTTGCAATTGGCCTACCTTATCGACCAATACATTTCGAGACGACTCACGAATCGGTGACGCGACCGAAACGTAGTTGTCGAATTTCCCACCCGCATCAATTGAGCTGGATTTTAAAGACGGCAAAAACAGACCAACTAGATCCCGCTCAATCATATAATCGATCAACGTTGAGGTGTTGGTAACTGACGAGTCCAAACTTTTGGCAACCACTCCGTCTACCCACCGATCGACAAACCCAGCGAGGGAGTCAAATTTCTCGCCCGAAAATACTTCAGATTCCGGATCAACAGGACTCGCGCCATTCGAGAAACGAATTTGCTCCAATTCAACGAACCCATGGCCATGATCTATGATTTCAATGTGAGCGCGGCGACCGAGTTGGTTCCTAATGTCGCCTGATTGTGTTTCCCAGTGAAACTCAGCCGAGTCCCGAATATTAAACTTACAACCCCGAAAGAGTAGCGCATTAAATTCATCCATGGTGTAACCATCAATCACCAGCCTTACTGTAGCATTTCGCCCTCGGCAGAGATAATGAATATGGGATTGATTCAACTCAAAGGTCGGCGACCGAATCACGCCACAAAACTTTGCGCCATATCGACCACTGTTAATCGAGACGTTTCCATCCAAAAGCGACCCCACTGCGGAAAACACCGGAGTCTGACCTGCAACATCGAAGGCAAACCCGGTTCGGTACCAACCCTCTGGCAAGCCCTTCGAAAAATCTGCAAAAACAGTGGTATCTGCGTCCCATTTTTTTATTCTCTCCAACCGCGATTCAACTTGACCTTTCAAACTCCCAGACAATCCGTCACCGATCTGGACATTCTTCTTGGAAACAAGCTTAAGTAGATTAAATGGATTGGACTTGGATGAAGAAGCGGGATCCTTAATGGCATCCACCAGTCTTTGCAGCAATTCTGGATTTAATTGAGCCTGTTTAGCTGCTTTAGCCACGGTCAAGATAGAACCGCTTCCAGCTTCAGGAATCGACTGCAACTCCAAAAAATCGATGCCTATCATTCGCTCAGGTTTGGCAGCCTTATTGGATTCAGACAAAACAAACGACAAGCGATTGGCGCCCGAAAGTAGTGAGACTTTCCCAAAATCAACACTCGCTTTCCCAATCTTCGGCGCAAAAAAGTCGAGTCGCTCCGACACAACTTCGCCGTTTAGCATCACCTTCGCAACTCCGTAATCAACTGCCTGAGTGAAGTCACCACTTAACAACACCGTAGCCTCTGGCCCCTCATGCGAAAACTCAACCACCCACTGACTTCCAACCTGCCCACCTCGCCACCAAAGCTGCTTATTTCCACTCCATAACAAATTGTTTTGCTTCGCGATCGTCTGTTGCACAACCGTTCCGGCCGAAACACTAACCTGATTCAAACCTTCCCCTTCAATTCTTATGGGAGCAGGTTGATTCCATTCCGGATCCGATCTCAAAATCTCCAACGATGCAACAACATACTTTTTAAAATCTGCCCGGTTAGTCTTTGAAATTGCGTCGAGAATTTCAAGCGATAACGTGTTACCCTGAGCAACCAATTTCGAAGCATCCTTAAATCGCGTCTCAATCTTTCGCCCCGGATCCAACATAGCCGACTGACGTCGCGAGCTTTGCAAGAACCCGGACAACGCATAATAGTCCTCTGTCGTAATAGCATCGAACTTGTGATCGTGACAACGTGCACAGGCCACCGTCATTCCCAGAAACGTTTTCGTCATGACGTCGATCTGATTATCGATCGTTCTTGCTTCCTCTGCTTTCGCATCAACCGGCGAATGCTTGGCCTCCCCCAAAAACCAAAATCCAGTCCCTAAAATTGACTCGTTATAGTCTTCAGTAGTGTGGCGCCGTGGACGAGCCAGAAGATCGCCCGCGATGTGTTCCTGTAATAGCTGCTTGTAGGAAACGTCCTCGTTAAAGGCTCGAATTAAATAATCACGATAGCGAAAAGCATTTCGAATTTCATAATCAAATTCATGCCCTCCAGATTCTGCGTATCGAATCAAATCCATCCAGTGCCGCGCCCAGCGCTCTCCAAACCGGTCAGAATCTAGTAGTCCATCTACCACTTTTTCAAACGCACGGGGATTCTCGTCATTGACGAAAGACTCAACCGTTTCGGGCGAAGGCGGCAAGCCGATCAAATCGAAATAGGCTCTTCGAATCAAAATCCTTCGTTCAGCCTCGACCGCAGGGCTTAAGCCTGCCAATTCCAATTTCTTCAATATAAAGTTGTCCACCGAATCCGCCGGCCAGCCAGCATCCTCAACGGTGGGCACTCGGGGTTGTTTGATTGGCTTCCATACCCAGTGAGAAGCTTTTCGAGCCTCCAGATCAAAGGCTTCGCGTTGCACTTCTTCGGTCTCACCGGTCTCGGGCCAGGCCGCACCGTCCTTAACCCATTGCGTCAGAATCTCAATTTCTTCCGCAGACATCTTGGTATCCGGGGGCATTTCATAAACATCACCATAGTTGATGGCGTCAATGAGCAAACTTTCCTCGGGAGCACCTGCGACCACCGCGGGTCCTGTGTCGCCGCCAAACAACATGCCCTTCCGGGACGATAAATTCAGCCCCCCCTCAAGTGGTTTGGAGTCCGGGCCGTGGCAACTGAAACACTTGTCTACGAGTAAAGGCCGAACCTTCTTTTCAAAAAATTCAATTTGCGCTGATGTGAACGTTACCGATTTATCCGCTTCCGATTCTTGAGCTTTCAGACAAGACGGAGCGGTAATTAATACAGCAAGCACTAAGACAACCGGTAGAAAATATGATTTTATCATTGGCGACTTAACGAAATGGTTGCTACAAATTCATGAATACAGGAAACCGCGTTTCGACGGACTTAGTCTAAAGTCCATTTTCAAATTCGTCAAAATAGATTCACCACAATTTCGACACGGTATTATTACAAACAAATATCAATTGCACTCAAATGTTCAACGAAAATAATAAAAACAAATCAGAACGTTGGGAATTCGGATAGTTTGAGCTTAATTTTACTTTCTACGAGTTTATCTCGCTTATGATCGCCCCCGAACTTCAATGTCAACTTGAACGAATCGGCTCTCTCCTCGACGGGGAAATGCACGTTTCCAGCTTGATGAGAAGCGCCTACTCGACCGATGCGTCCGTTTACCGTGAACAACCATTAGCAGTTGCAATTCCACGGTCAGATACAGATATCCAGAAGCTAATTAAATTCGCGGGCGAATACGGACTGAGTTTGATACCTCGCGCAGCCGGGACTTCACTAGCCGGGCAGGTGGTTGGAAACGGAATAGTTGTAGATATCTCTAGACATTTTACCAGCATTTTAGAAATCAATACTTCGGAGCGTTGGGTGCGGGTACAACCCGGCGTAATTCGCGATGAATTAAACGTGGCACTGAGACCATTCGGTTTGATGTTCGGCCCGGAAACATCCACCTCCAACCGCGCAATGATTGGCGGGATGCTGGGCAATAATTCATGCGGCTCAAACTCTCTAAGATTTGGTAGCACCCGCGATCATACTCTCGAGGTCAGTGGCTTTCTTTCTGACGGCACCTCCACTTCATTCAAAAAGTTAACCACTCAACAGTTTAAGCAAAAATGCGACTCCGCCCCGGAACTTTTAGAAACCAAGATTTATCGGGGCGTTCGTGATTTGCTCATCCCAACCGAAACCAAATCGGAAATCCGAAAACAATTCCCCAAACCCGAAATTAGGCGACGTAATACAGGTTACGCACTCGACCTGCTGATGGATGCCAACGCCCTGGATCCTCAGAGTGAACGCCCGTTTAACTTTTGCAATCTCCTGGCCGGATCGGAGGGAACACTCTTTTTTGCGACCGAGCTAAAATTAAACTGCGTCCCCCTCCCCCCTTCTTCGGTCGGAGTGCAATGCGCGCATTTCCCTTCGGTCAAAGACGCACTTGAAGCGACACAAATTGCTGTGAAACACAACCCTTACGCGGTTGAGTTAATTGATCACCACATTCTTGACGGCGCTTCCCGCAATCTCCAGCAAATCGAAAACATGTCCTTCATTGTTGGATCGCCAAAAGCCGTACTCATTACCGAGTTGCGGGGTAACACAGAATCAGAGGTTCTGTTCAAGCTAGAACAGCTTAAATCGGAATTAGTAAAATCCAGCCCCGGGACAGCCTACCCCACGTTGCTCGGGGAGGAAACAAAACAGGTCTGGGAGTTGAGAAAAGCCGGACTGGGAGTTCTTTCCAATGCACCGGGAGACGCGAAACCCGTCGCAGTGATCGAGGATACGGCAGTAGCGCTGCCCGACCTCCCGGATTTCATTGGTGAACTGAACAACATCCTCCAAAACAAATACGATCTAGATTGCGTGCATTACGCGCACGCCGGATCGGGGGAACTTCACCTGCGCCCAATTCTAAATCTAAAATCAAAATCTGATCAGCGCGTTTTCCGCGCCGTCGCTCAAGACATTGCCCGACTCGTGAAATCTTATCGCGGCTCTTTAAGTGGGGAACACGGGGACGGCCGACTGCGTGGCGAATTCTTAGAATCTATGATCGGAAGTGAAAACTTTGCTATCGTCAAACAAATAAAAGAACTGTGGGACCCAAACAACATATTCAATCCAGGTAAGATCATTGGCTCACCTCCAATGAACACTCACCTCAGGTATCGTCCGGACCAAAAAACGACGGATGTAAATACCATCTATGACTTTGAACCAGAAAAAGGAATACTACGCGCCGCAGAATTATGCAGTGGCTCTGGTGATTGCCGGAAAACAGAACTGACCGGAGGGACGATGTGTCCCAGTTATATGGCCACCCGCAACGAACTGGACTCCACACGTGCGAGAGCCAACCTCCTTCGAGAGACGCTTACCAATCCGGTTAACCCAGCACACCCTCTGGCGAACGATGACCTAAGAAAAGTAATGGACCTATGCCTTTCCTGCAAAGGCTGTAAACGTGAATGCCCTTCCAATGTCGATGTGAGTAAGCTCAAGTCGGAATTCCTGCAAGCTTACTATGACACGAATGGTGTTCCCAAAATTGCTAAACGCATTGCAAATTTCTCGCGGAACATCAAACACGCTCATCGTTTCAGTCGGCCATTGAACCATTTACTTAAAAACCAATTCACAGGAAACATGTTAAAAAAATGGCTTGGAATTGCTCCTGAGCGTTCCCTGCCAACCCTTCCGAAATATACTTTCCGACAGTGGTTTACAAATCGCAGTCACATCGCAAATCTTCAATCCCAAGGAAGTGTCTATCTGTTTTGCGATGAATTCACCAATTACCTGGAACCTGACATCGGCAAAGCAGCGGTGGAACTTCTTGAAAACCTTGGGTTTGAAATAAAGCTACCTTTTCACGAAGAGAGCGGGCGATCTGCAATTTCGCAAGGACTTCTACGAATGGCGAAAAACTACGCCAATGAGAATGTCCGACAATTCCGAGAACTGGTCGGATCGAATGCCCCTCTGGTGGGAATCGAACCGTCTGCCATTCTTACATTTCGAGACGAGTACCCCGCTCTTGTTGACAAATCACTCCGGGATTCAGCAAACGAATTAGCAAAACACGCATTCATGTTTGACGAGTTCATCGAAATGCAGATTGATAAGGGTAAAATCCACTCGAATCAATTCGAGTCGAAAAAACAAATCATTCGATTACATGGACACTGCCACCAGAAAGCACTCGCATCACTCAAACCAACCATTAGGATGCTGCAACTTCCAGCAGGCCATCGCGTACGCTTAATTCCATCGGGATGCTGTGGAATGGCAGGTTCATTTGGATATTCGCGGGAACACTACGATCTCTCCATGAAAATTGGCGAACTCGTACTGTTTCCAAACATCCGAGCGGAAGAACCGAATTCGATTATCGCTTCCCCGGGAACTAGCTGCCGTCACCAGATTCTCGACGGAACGGGTCGTTTAGCCCAGCATCCAATAGAAATTCTTAATGCTCGCCTGAAGCGTACTAAATCGCCCATCACCCAAGCAAAGTAAACAACTCTGCCTATGCCCTCTTCGCGTAGATAAAAATCAGTCTAGAATACCGTTTTACGAAAAATAGAAACGGCGTTGAGACTTATGGAACAACAGATTTTTCACCATACCTACGCGAACGGTATCACACTCGTCGCGCAGCCAATGCCTTGGCTTGAGTCGGCTGCATTTTCCATTGCCGTTCCCGCTGGGTGCCGATACGACGCAACCCCGCAACGAGGAATTGCCAACTTCGTTTGTGAAATGGTTCAACGAGGCTGCGGAAATTTAAACAGCCGTGAATTTATCGAAACGCTTGAATCGTTAGGCGTTGACTACTCTTCTTCAGCCTCGCTTTACAACACCAATTTTGGCGGCGCAATGCAAGCGGCTCAGCTTCACGATGCATTACGTGTCTATGCGGATGTGCTTCAGCGTCCCACTTTCCCCGAAGACCAACTGGAAGACGGCAGATTGGTTTGCTTTCAGGAAATCGCGGCATTGCGGGACGATCTCGCCCAAAGAGCTTTACAAAGACTTCGATTGAATTTTTATGGCGCAATTGATGGAAGAAATTGCGAGGGAACGCTTGAAACAGTGCAAAGCATTACGCTTGACGAAATCAAAGATTTTTACGATCGCCACTATCGCCCAAATGGATTGATCATTGCCTGTGCTGGAAAACTTGACTTTGATTCACTTCAGGCACATGTTGGTGAGCTTTTCCAAGACTGGCAATCTAAACCTGCCCCGGTTGTCGCACTTGAGCCATCCCAACATGGCATTGAACACATTGAACACGAAAGTGAACAAACTCATATTGCCATTGCCTACCCCGGCGTTCCCTATTCCCATAAGAACTACTATCTCAATCGGGGAGCGATCGGTGTTCTTTCTGGAGGAATGAGTTCGCGATTGTTCACTGAAGTCCGTGAAAAACGGGGATTGTGCTATACCGTATTTGCCTCCTGCCATACTCTGAAAGATAAAGGTGCAGTTCTTTGCTACAGCGGAACCACGAACGAAAGAGCTCAGGAAACCCTTGATGTTATCATTGAAGAACTCCAAAAAATGGCTTTGGGAATTAAAGAGGACGAACTGCGCCGCCTTAAAGTTCAAGTGAAAAGCGGCATGATCATGCAACAGGAATCATGCCGTGGTCGTGCAGGATCAATCGCCGGCGATTGGTTTCACCTCGGTCGCGTTCGCACACTTGATGAAGTCAATGAAAAAATCAACGAGTTAACGGTTGAAGCCATCAACGAATATCTCGCCGCCAATCCCCCGAAAAGTTTCGACATCGTCACTTTAGGTCCACAACCTCTGGAGTATGAAGCAAATGGAATATCGGCAACACAGGCTTAAGAATGGCTTGAGCATACTCGCCGAATGCAATCCTCAGGCCTATACCTCGGCGTTTGGATTTTTTGTTCGAACCGGCGCCCGGGATGAGACCTCGGAAATTAGCGGCGTCAGCCACTTTTTGGAACACATGGTTTTTAAAGGAACGCCCAACCGCTCGGCCGCGCAGGTTAATCTCGAATTGGATGAAATGGGCTCATCCAGTAACGCCCGCACCGGTGAAGAGAGTACGATTTATCACGCGGCGGTTCTTCCTGAATTTCAAGGACAGGTTGTAGAGCTACTGAGTGATATCATGCGCCCGTCGCTGCGTGTCGACGACTTCGAGACAGAAAAACAAGTCATTATCGAAGAAATTAAAATGTATGATGACCAGCCTCCCTATGGCGGTTATGAACGCATGATGTCGGAGTTTTTTGGCAAGCACCCTTTAGGGCACTCAGTTCTCGGAACGGTCGAATCAGTCTCCGGACTCACGCCCGAGAGCATGATGAACTACTTCGAGGAACGGTACAGTCCCTCCAACATCTGTTTTGCAGGAGCCGGCAAAATTGATTTCGACAAACTTGTCGAAGACCTGGATAAACACTGCGGAGAGTGGACACCCTTTTCCCCAAAACGTTCAATCCAAACTGCCGATTATCAAACGGGGTTTTTGTCAATGCACAAGCCAAATTCCCACCAGCAGTACATTTTGCAAATGGCCGCTGGGCCAGCGTCGTCGCAGGAAATTCGGTTCGCAACTGCCGTACTCTGCAGCATCATTGGTGACGATAGCGGCAGCCGACTTTATTGGGAATTCCTTGACTCAGGACTTGCCGAATCTGCGGGAATGGGTGGGTATGACTATCAGGGAAGCGGAGCCATTATGACGTTCATTTGCTGTAGCCCCGATCAAGCCCAGGAAAACCTGAGCCGTCTGGCAAAGCTCCAGCAGTCCATTCGAAAAGATGGGATTACCCAAAATGAATTAAATCTGGCCAAACGAAAAATTGCCTCACATATTGTTCTAGCTAGTGAACGAACTAACAGCCGAATGTTTTCAATTGGTTCTCAATGGCTTAGCGAAGAAAGCTTCAAAACAGTGGCCGAAATCGCCGAAATCTACGAATCGATCACACTTGATCAAATCCATGAAGCCATCGAAACCTATCCACTTCAGCAAAACATGACCGTTACAGTCGGCCCCTGCGAGAACTTAGTCGCACCCGATTAGACGGATTCATCGTCTCTGATTTATGCTACAGAAAACCGTTTTCCAATTCTGCGAATTTCGTCCATCAAATCTTGAAAATGAGAAATCTTTGTGAATGGATTGGCGATGGTCGTGCGAAGCCAAACACGATTCTTTAGCGTGGTTTGAACAATATAAAATTCACCAATAGACAGTAACTCCTCGCGCACCTTTCGATTCAGCAGATCTAAATCGCGTTGCTCCTCCGGGGCATACCTAAAGCAGACAATATTTGACTGGGGAAACGTCGCCAACTCAAAATCGTCCGCTACTTCAAGCAGGTTTCCAAACTCACTTGCGGAGTGATAAAGCGCCGTCACATTCTCGTCGAAGACCTGCTCACCGTGCACCGCGAGAATGGTAAATACTTTTAGCGCAATCATCGATTTGGTGCATTCGAATGTTCTTTTGGCCAAATCGTGCCAGTCATCCACATGATTTGCATCGTCCCAAAGATATTCAGCTTTTTGTGAAAAATTTTTCGCCGCCCATTTTTCATCTTTAAAGACTACCGCTGTTGCCAAGGCAGGTGTCATTAGCAGTTTATGAAAATCCATGACCACACTGTCTGCCAGATGCAATCCGCTAACCCGGTCTGAATATTGTTTTGAATAGACACTTGCCGCACCGTGCGCTCCATCAACATGAAACCACAGGTCATGATGTCGACAAAAATCTCCGATTCCCTCTAAGTCATCAAAGGTCCCTGTTGCAGTCGAACATGCACTGCCAACCACTCCGATCACCTCCACCCCCCTAGCTCTCGCCGCTTGATAAGTTGATTCCAAGTGCGATATATCCATTGTAAAATCATGCTTGACGGGCACCTTAACTAATCCCTCCGTCCCCCAGCCCATGACACGAGCCGATCGGTCAACACAGTAATGAGCCTGCTCAGAAACCAATAGAGCGGTCTTTTGCTGAACTCCTGATTCCCAAATATCACCGGTCGCTTTGGCGCGTCGCGCCGCCAGCAACGCCGTCAAATTACCGAGCGTCCCTCCCGACGTCAGAAAACCATCCGCGGTTTCATTGAATCCGATCTTTTTTGCAAGTGACTTCACCACGAAACGTTCGATCGCGGTCCCCGCAATTCCCATTTCAAAAACGCCCATCCCGTTATTCAAAAAATCACTGAACAACGACGCCAGTGCAGCGTCAGGTAATGGTGGACTAATTTGGTGACCAAGATACCCAGGATGATGAAGTCGGATCGCTCGCTGATAGATATCAGCAAATAACTTAGCCACGTCTTTTGAATCATCAGCCGTACAGTGATTAAACCACTGCTGGACCTCGTTCATCGCCTTCACGGGATCCGTCATCTTGATAACCTTGTTCGGCTTCCCCGATATCGAATCCTCCAGGCAATTTGCAATTAACTCAATAACAGCGGCGCCTTGCTCGCGAAAGCGTTGAGACGAATAAACTTCTTCTGGAAATTTCATAGTCGGTTGATTCAAAACAATTACTTAATCAGGGTGTTTCTCGTGGAGCATAGTTTTAAAGGGGATTCGGTTATCGTAAAAGCCGCGCTGTAATTTGAGAAAACTTCGTCCACGGAAATCGATTTCTACGCTAAAACCGCCAATTACACGTAAATATTCGAGGGAATCCTCCCTTCAGCCCTAAAGAATCACGAAATAAGCTGTTGAACATAAACCCGCATTTATGCGACAATGGGGGAACTAACAGGTTTACACCGGCCTACTGACCGGCCGCTGGAATAACGGATATGACGATGTCTCAAACGAAGACCATTGTGACTGGACGAAAAAAACGAAACATTCCCGAGGGTACTTGGATTCAGTGCCCCGGATGCAAATCACCAGTATTTAACAAAGAGGCGGAAAAACGACTGCGCGTCTGCCCATCTTGCGACCACCACATGTATGTGTCGGCTCATCAACGAATCGCGCAAGTACTCGACGATGGGACCTTTGAAGAATGGGATGGCAATTTACTCGCTGGCGATCCACTGGAATTCAAAGATTCACGAGCCTACACAGATCGCTTGGCTTCAGAGCGAAAGAAAACTGGACTTTCCGATGCCGCGATTACCGGATGCGGGATGATTCGGGCACGCCGTGTTGCGATAGGAGTTACCGATTCACAATTTATCATGGGCAGCATGGGATCTGTGGTCGGTGAACGGCTCACTCGGCTTGTCGAGCGAGCAACTGAACAAAACCTCCCATTAATCATCATCAGTGGATCCGGTGGTGGAGCGAGAATGCACGAGGGAATTCTTTCGCTGATGCAAATGGCCAAAGTCTCGGCCGCCCTGGCGCGTTACGATCAGCAAGGCGGCTTGTTTATCTCCGTCCTCACCAACCCGACGATGGGTGGTGTCGCGGCATCGTTTGCCTCACTGGGCGACGTTGTTTTTGCTGAACCCAAGGCTTTGATTGGCTTTGCCGGGCCACGAACGATTAAAGCAACCATCCGCATTGAACTGCCCGAAGGCTTTCAAACCAGCGAGTTTCTTCTCGAGCACGGCTTTGTAGATCGAATCGTCAACCGCGCAAAATTAAAAACCGAAATCGCCAGAACAATCGACTACTGTGGAAAATAGAGACGACCTTTCGGTTATATTTTCATCACAAACACCAGCAACCTCCAATAACTTTCCGCACCGCAGCTTATGGGTATTTTTGACAAACTACTAGGCGGCAAGGGGAAGGCCAATAAGGAACGGCTGGACGTTTCTGCTCGATTTCGCCTCGACCGGCATGCATTCACTGGAACCATGTCGAAGTTTCACGTGGCTCAAGAGATCGGTACAAACAAACTATTTGGTATCAAGTTCTTAGATGATGAGAAGACCGCTTACTTCAATTCACGTTTTAAAGGACTAAACAAGCCTAACGAAGGTGAAATCGCGCTTCAAATCCATCATCCTCATATCGTGGAAACATACGAATATGGAATGACGACCAAGGGTGAGCAGTACATCCTAATGGAATACATTAATGGGCCCGGTCTTGACGTGTCGATTCGGAAACGCGACTCCAGCCTGTTCCCAGATCGAATGAAACTAATTCGCGAGATGGCTGAGTCTATTCAATCCGTGCATGACCATGGATTCATCCACCGTGACGTCTGCCCGAGAAACTTCATTTGCTATAAAGATTTTACCTGGCTTAAACTCATCGACTTTGGACTCACCGTCCCCAATGAGCGCCCTTATAAAATGCCGGGAAACCGTACAGGGACGCCTCAATACATGGCGCCCGAAATCGTTCGCCGGCGAGAAACCAATCAAAAGCTGGACGTCTTCTCATTTGGTGTCACCGTGTATCGCTTTTTGACTTTTGAACACCCGTGGCGGTCTACCGACACGACCGGCCAAGCAGCTTTGGCCCACGACACTTCCAAGGTTACGCCCATTCTCGAACATCGCCCCGACTTAAATCAAAAGCTCGCCAAAGCCATTCACAAGTGCATCGAGCCAGACGTAAATAACCGGATGGATAGCTGCAAAAAATTCTTAACCGCCATCAGGCAAGTCAAAAGCGAAACCGAATAGGCATGGGTTGTTAACCGAGGTAACGTCTCGGTTGAGCACCGCGAGGCGATTCGACTTAACGTGCCTGAGCCAATTCCATCCTGATTATCTGGCTGGAATCGACTCGCCAAGCACAAGATCCTCAGGTGTTTGCCGTCGGCGAATTAAGTGAGCGGAATCTCCATCAAGAAGTACCTCCGCAGCAAAAGGCTTACTATTGTAGTTTGAGCTCATCACGTAACCGTAGGCTCCGGCGCACTCAATCACTAAATAATCGCCAACGGCTGCGACCGGTAATTCCCGAGAGCAAACAAATCCGCCCTCTTCTTGGGTAAAAATATCGCCTGATTCACACAACGGGCCACCAACAATCACTGGCTGAGTTTCTTCGCTGGGGTCGCCGGAAAATGCAATCGACATTGGATGATAGGCGCCATACAAAATTGGTCTCGCAAGATTGTTGAATCCGGCATCGACGAGGTAGAACAAATTCTTCCCCATTTTTTTGACCGCCCTAATTTCGGTCAATAAGAAACCACTCTCAGCCACCAAAAATCGACCCGGCTCAATTTCCAAACTAATGGCATGGCCGAATTCCGACTCCAATTCCTTGCGAGTTTTGTCCCACAATTGGTAATAACGGTCCACATCGAGGCCGACGTCTGAATCGCGATAGGGCGTCGGCAATCCACCGCCAGCACTAATGACCTGGATAGTCGACCCCACCTTTAGTGCAGTCGTTTTCATCGCCTCACAAACCTGGGAAAGATGCTCAAAATCAGTTCCTGAGCCAATGTGCATATGTAGACCGGTCACAGTAACCTGATACTTCGCTGCCAGTTGCAAACATTCATCAAGCTCCTCATGCCAAATGCCATGCTTAGAAGAATCCCCTCCGGTATTTGTCTTTGCACTATGCCCGTGACCGAACCCAGGATTAATTCGCAAAGTTATCTCTCCGCCGGGAACACGCTGTCCATATTGCTCGATCATATCGGGTGAACCAACATTTACATGCAGGCCATTTTCAACGACCAGATCGAGTGCTTCACGGTCAAAAATATCGGCGGTGTAAACGATTGGACTGGGCGTTCCCGTGCAATCAAAACCCGCTTTTTGTGCGCGAAAAACTTCCCCGGAACTAACGGCATCCACAACAACGCCATTCCTTCGCACCAGATCCAACACAGCAAGATTCGAATTTGCCTTTTGAGCAAAACGGATAACATCAAATTGGCGTAATTGCTCAATCCGATCGCAAATCGTCTGAGCGTCGTAAAAATAACAAGGGGTTCCGAAGCGTTCGGCCAAACTGTTGATGGCATGGCCGGAAATTTCAGAGCGTGTCGTCGAGAACTTTGTAGTTTGAGTCATGAATTTATCGCAGAGAACAAGGCAACATTAAGCCAAAATTATAGGCAAAAAAATCTCGACTGTCATTAGCCGGACGTGTTCGATCAAGAACTCGACACCAGTAGAACTCACCCCAACCTTAAGCTAAAGCAGTCTCGAGCCCCTCTGGGTTCTTCACAAACAAATCCAGAAAATCTTTCACTTCGATTGCTGCTAAAAGATCAGAGTTTTCAAAACTTTTAAGGATTGCGGCCTGCTGGTCTTCTCCGAAAACACCCTTCAAGCTATTGGCAAATTTCGTTCTTAGAACCGGTATCCCTTCAGAACGACGATTGCGATGCCCGATGGGGTACTGAACCTCAATTCGCTCAGTCGACGTACCGTCATTAAAGAAGACCTGGATACTGTTACCAATCGCCCGCTTCTCCAAATCGTAATAGTCTTTGGTGAAAGACTCATTTTCCCGGACCACCATTTTATCTCGCAGAGCATCAATCCGCGAATCGCTGGAAACTTCATCCGAGTAATGGTTGGCATTCAATTCACCAAAAATCAAACCAATCGCTGCCATGTATTGCAAACAATGGTCACGATCCGCAAAGTTATTTAGAGGCCCTTTTTTATCAATTATTCGTACGCCTGGCTCCTGAGTCTCCATCTCAACGCGTTCGATTTCCGACAGCCGCCGACTGACTTCCGGATGCAACGTGATCGCGCATTCCACGGCAGTTTGAGCATGAAACTCGGCGGGGAATGAAATCTTAAATAAGATGTTATCCATCACATAGGATTCCAAAGGCTTCGCCAGCGTCACTGGTTGGCCCCCGAATAGCACGTCCTGAAACCCCCACTTTGGAGCTGAGAGTGCCGTGGCATATCCCATCTCCCCGGTTAGCGAAATTAACGCCAACCGGACCGCTCGACTGGTCGCGTCTCCTGCTGCCCAGCTCTTACGCGACCCCGTATTGGGGGCATGGCGATAGGTTCGCAAGGCACCACCGTCAATCCACGCATGCGAGATAGCGTTTACGGTCTGATCGTAATCCGCCCCCAGCATTTTACTGGCCACAGCGGTACTCGCGATCCTTACCAAAAGCACGTGATCAAGACCGACTCGATTAAAGGAATTATCCAGTGCCAAGATCCCCTGAATCTCATGTGCTTTAATCATCGCCGTCATCACATCTTTTACAGACAGTGATTCACCTTTGACACGGTTTTGGTAATCAGCGACCGCAAGAATTGCTCCAAGATTGTCAGAAGGATGCCCCCACTCAGCCGCCAACCACGTATCATTAAAGTCCAACCAGCGAACGAGGGTACCAATATCAAATGCGGCTTTCACCGGGTCTAATTCAAGCGGCGTTCCGGGTACACGACAGCCACCGGGCATACTCGCACCGGGCACGACTGGACCGAGCATTTTCCTGCACTCCGGATAAGCCAACGCCAAAAATCCACATCCGAGGCTATCCATCAAACAATATCGAGCAGTTTCGTAGGCAAGTTCGCTTGTAATTTCGCCCTCATGTACGTAACTGGCAATGTCGGTAAACAGCGAATCCATGGTCATCTTTCATAAACAAAAATATTCGATTGCAACCGACGGTCAAAAACACCGCAGGTTCATTAGGTAACGGATTCAATCCATTTAACAAGCTTCAATCACCATCGCAACGGCGTTTCCACCTCCCAGACAGAGACTGGCAACCCCGCGTTTCTTGCCCGTTCTTTTTAGTGCGTGCATTAAAGTAACCAAGACACGCGTGCCGCTGGCTCCGATTGGATGCCCCAGTGAAATCCCACCTCCATAAATATTGACTCGCTCATTATCGAGTCCAAGCTCGTTTAGGCAGGCAACCATCTGACTCGCAAATGCTTCATTGATCTCAAACAAATCAACATCGTCCAGCGATAAATTCGCCTTCGCCAATGCCCCGCGTACGGCCTCAACCGGGGCGATGAAAAGATCCTGAGGTTCGGTTCCCGATGTAAAACTACTCAGAATCTTAAATTTCCAATCCGCAGCTTCCGCGGTCGCCTCATCCACAACTACCACGGCGGCGGCACCATCAGAAAGGGTCGACGCGTTGCCGGCAGTAACCGATCCTTCGCGATCAAAAACCGTTCGCAGGCTTCCCAATTTTTCTAAACTCGTATCGCGTCGCGGACCTTCATCTACCTCTACTGTAATATCACCTCTCCGATTCTTTACCGTTACCGGAACAATTTCATCTTTGAATACGCCTTCCTCCATCGCGTGACCAGCACGTTGCTGACTGAGCAAAGCAAATTGATCCTGATCTGCACGACTCACTCCGTATTTTTTCGCAATATGTTCGGCATGCATTCCCATGTGGCAAGATTCAAAAGCACAAGTTAAACCATCTGATACCATCGCATCCACAAGTGTTGTATCGCCAAGTTTAACGCCGCCTCGTAATCCCTTGGCCAAGTGCGGTGCCGCCGACATGTTCTCCATCCCGCCGGCAACGATCGCCGATGCATCGCCACAACGAATGGCCTGACTAGCGATCATCACTGACTTCAGTCCCGATCCGCAGACTTTGTTCACGGTGACGGCCGCAATCGAAGGAGGAAGCCCTGCTTTGAGCGCCGCCTGGCGAGCAGGAGCCTGCCCAACGCCCGCACCGATCACATTTCCCATGATAACTTCATCGATTTGCTCATTCGTTAATCCGGACTGGGCAATTGCATTTTCAATCGCCACTCCACCAAGATCAGTCGCAGTGAGACTGGCAAATCCGCCAAGAAACGAACCGATGGGAGTGCGAACTCCGGATATGAGATAGGCGTCAGACATAAATAATTTTCCTTTTAGAACAAACGACGCCGACCATGTTAAGGAAAATCAACGCTGATACCAATTGGCCAAGCAAAATCTTTCTCATAGTGGGTAAGCGATCCAATCGGCAGCAATTGGTGAATTGCGTTAACCCGTTTGAATCCTAGGAAACGCGACCGGTTGAGGCGACTTCGATCAGCCTACAATGACTGGTATCCGCTCAAGCTGTCCAGAACGTGGATTTTCAATCATTGCCAAAATGTGAAATAGATCAATTCTTTAGATTAGTGTTTCTTAACTCAAATCAATTTTCAATAACAGTCGCAGTTTTTAACCCGAACCGCAGGTTAAAACTCGAATGCCAAGCGATTCCGTTAACCGGTAAAAATTAACAATGGCGCTGCGGCACGCTTTTAGAATCGCTGGCAACACGTTGCTTTTCGGACTTTATTCCCGATAATCGATCTCACGCTTCAAGTCCGTCTTGTTCGGACGATTCGGCGAACGTTTACTTGGATGAAGGTCATAATCATGTCTCTGTCAGATATACAAAAAAAACAAATTGATCAGGCCAATGCGCTTTTTTTTGAAGGTCCTGAAAAAGAAGGCTTTGTTAAAGATTTGTACTTTGGCCGTTTCCGAACCGAGTCGATTATGCCCTATCCGGAACTACCGTCGAACGCACAGGCCGCTGGCGATTCCATGGTTGCGAAAACGAAAAACTTTTGCGAGCAGTATATCGACGCCGCTCAAATTGATCAGGAAGCACAAATTCGAGACGGTGTCATCAAAGGGCTGGGGAATATCGGTGTCCTTGGAATGACAATTGATAAGAATTACGGCGGCGCCGGGATGTCGCACTTTAATTATTGCCGCGTCATGGAAATTATTGGCGGTCATTGTGGATCCACTGCGGTATTCGTTAACGCTCATCACTCCATCGGCCTTCGAGCACTTGAACTGTTTGGCACAGAGGATCAAAAATCAAAATGGATGCCACCGTTGGCAGCAGGGGACAAACTGGCGGCATTTGCACTTACCGAACCGTTAGCAGGTTCAGATGCCGCCAACGTGCGAACAACTGCGGAGCTGACTTCAGACGGGACCGGCTATGTGCTTAACGGAGAAAAACGCTGGATTACAAACGGCGGCATTGCAGACGTCCTGACTGTCATGGCCAGAACCTCTGACCCCGCAGTTCCCGAAGGCAAGATCACAGCTTTTTTGGTAACTCCCGAAATGGCAGGTTTTGAAGTCGTCGAAGAACGAATGGAAAAAGTCGGAATCCGCGGGACCGCGACTGGCCGTATTCGCTTTAAGGATATGGTGGTTCCCAAAGAGAACATCCTTGGCGAGGTGGGGCGTGGCCTCAAGCTCGCGTTAACCGTACTCGATTTTGGAAGAACGACGTTTGGAGCTTGCTGTACCGGCGCTGCAAAATTCTGCATAGAGCGCATGGTGGCTCGTGCGAATTCGCGTCAACAATTTGGGCAGACTCTAGGGGAATTTGAATTAGTCCAAGGTAAAATTGCCGAAGCTGCAGCCGACATGTATGCCATGGAAAGCGCGACCTACTACACCGCCGCTTTGATCGACAGCGGAGCAGATGATTACATGGTCGAAACGGCAATGATCAAAGTATTTGCGAGTGATCAACTTTGGAGGATCACGAACGACTGCATGCAAATTTGGGGAGGGAAAGGATTCTTTACTGACCAGCCGTTTGAACGAATGATGCGTGATGCGAGGTTGAATCTAATCGGTGAAGGCGCCAACGATGTATTAAGATGCTTTATCGCAAATGTAGGATTCCGACACGTCGGTACTGAACTTAAAGGAGATCGCATCAAGGCAGACAAGGAAACAAAAGGAAATGCCAATCAATTAATGAGCGTTTGGCTCAATCGAGCTTCGGTCATGGGTGAGTCATTGGTTAATCCTAAAGTTCCCGTAAAACATGAGCACCTCAGATATTACAGTCGCAAGCTCAGCAAACAGATTGCCCAGTTCGGGAGGCAAATGAAACTCGCGTTGGCAAAATACCAGGAACAAATCCTTAATCAACAGTATCTGCAGGCCAGACTGGCAGACGTAGCCACAGAACTATTCATGGCAAGCTGCGTTTACTCTCGGCTAACAGCAATCTTAGTTAATGGAACCATTCCGCAAACCGAAAAAACAAGTGAATTCAATACGGGCCGACTTTACCTCTCACTCGCTCACCAGCGTAATGAACAGCGGCTCCAAGAGTTGAAGCTTAATGTGGACGAAGAGAAGTCTCAGGTTGCCCAGGAGTGGCTGAAGAGAGACTTCGAATCAAACTGGGTGCTGAAACCAACGGGTGAATCCATCGAACAATAAATTACAGGCGACCCGTCTTTTTTAACAATCACATCAACAATTCTTCTGAAATCTCGATAACGCAATGAACTGGCAAGAATTAATTAACGGCTTTGATTCGGAGAAAGCGGACATTGAATTAGGCGGTGGCCTCCGAGCGATTGAGCGTCAACATAAAAAGGACCGTCTCACCGCGAGAGAACGGATAACGAAACTTTTAGACGCCCCCTCCAGTTGGCAAGAAATTGGATTATGGGCTGGCTGGGAAATGTATTCAGAATGGGGCGGAGCAAAATCTGCTGGGGTAATTTGTGGGCTCGGCACGGTCTCCGGACGGACCGTCATGATTATTGCCAACGATGCCACCATTAAAGCGGGGGCGTTTTTTCCAATGACCTGCAAAAAGGTGCTCAGAGCACAACGCATCGCGATGAAGTGCCGGGTCCCTTTAGTCTACCTCGTCGATTCTGCAGGCGTTTTCCTGCCACTCCAGGATGAGATTTTTCCTGACGAAGATGATTTTGGCCGGATCTTTCGAAACAATGCAGTCATTTCCGCAATGGGAGTTCCCCAACTTGCAGCCATCATGGGCAATTGCGTCGCCGGCGGAGGATACCTCCCCGTGCTCTGCGACAAACTGGTCATGACCGAGGGAAGCGGTCTTTATCTCGCCGGACCGGCGCTCGTCAAATCGGCAATTGGCCAGGAGGTTTCTTCAGAGGAACTCGGCGGTGCTTCAATGCACGCTTCAATCAGTGGAACCATTGATTTCAAAGAACCGGATGATGACTCCGCTATCACCAGGTTACGTTCTCTGATTGAAATGTTGCCAGAGGACGCTTCGGCCCAAGAATTCCGGTGCGACACACCAACCGACCCTGCTGAGGACGGGCAAAACATCTACGACAAAATACCGATGGATCCGCAATCTCGTTATGACGTGCGCGACCTCATCCAATTCCTAGTCGATGGCAGTACGTTTCAAGAATATAAAGCAGAATACGGACAGACGATTGTTTGCGGCTACGCAAAAATTGGCGGCCACCACGTAGGAATCGTGGCGAATCAGCGAACCGTCGTCAAATCCGAAAAAGAGGGAATGCAGTACGGTGGCGTCATTTATCACGACAGTGCTGATAAAGAAGCAAGATTCATTATGGACTGCAATCAAACCTGGACTCCCATTATTTTTCTTCAGGACGTGATGGGTTTTATGGTTGGCAGGGACAGCGAACAGGCAGGCATTATTCGTGCCGGTGCGAAAGTCGTAAACGTCATTTCCAATAGCCGGGTCCCCAAAATTACGATCATTACCGGTGGCAGTTATGGCGCGGGAAATTACGCGATGTGTGGCAAAGCTTTTGACCCACGCTTTATCTATGCTTGGCCCAACGCCCGATATGCGGTGATGGGAGGCAAACAGGCTGCGAAAGTAATTCTCGATATCAACATCGCCGCACTCAAACGTGCGGGGCAAGAACCCGATGCAGAAGAAATGGAAACCTTAAGAGACAAAGTGCAGTCAGCCTACGACACCTCGACTGACATCCGCTATGCTGCCGGTAGACTCTGGGTCGATGGCATCATCAACCCCTCAGAAACGCGAGACACGCTGATTCAATCGCTCAAAACGGTAACGCGGTATGCCGACGATGAACCGTTTCGAACGGGCGTTTTGCAGGTTTGAAAATCCCTTCGATACGTTTCGAAGTTGATAACCTAACCGAAACTAGCAAAGCCCTTCGGCCATTGAGCCACCGTCTTGCTGGAGCGTAAAGATAGCACTTGAAATTCATCAAGACAGGCTATGCCAAAAGTATCGCATGATTTAACTGCGGTTGATGTGAATACCATATTAGATGGAAAAAACCTGCCGCTTTAATCGGCTAGATTCGAAGCAATCACCGCGACGTCAACTATATCCTGAACTTGGCATCCCCTCGATAAATCCATAAATGGCCGCTGCAGGCCCTGGATAAGCGGACCGAGTGCCTGCGCTCCTCCAAGTCGTTCGGCAATCTTGTAGGCAATGTTACCCGAATTCAAGTCTGGAAAGATAAAGACATTGGCTTGCCCCGCTACAGGTGACCCGGAGGCTTTCCGGGCAGCGACATCGGGAACCCAGGCAGTATCGAACTGCAACTCTCCGTCAACCATAAGATCCGGTTGCCGTTGCTTAACGAAGTCAAGAGCGAGCCGAACTTTATCGACCTCTTCGTGCTCGGCGCTTCCCAACGTGGAAAATGACAACATGGCAACTCGCGGCGTTTGTCCCGTCAAAACACGATGACTTTTCGCGGCCGCGATTGCAATCTCCGCCAACTGGTGAGCATCGGGTGAAGGAACAACACCGCAATCTGAAAAAGTAACCGCCCGGTCGGGAAACTGCATCAAAAAGAAACTGGAAACCGTTTCACACCCCTCCGCCATTCCTACGCCATAGAGTGCCGCTCGAATTACACTCGAAGTACTCCCGACACTCCCGGCAACCGCGCCGTCAACAGCACCAATCTTCACTAGCAACGCGGCATACAACAAAGGATCATCCAACGCCTTGGCAGCTTCCTCTCGCGAGATTCCTTTATGCTGGCGATTTTCGAACAACTGCTGCGCACACGCATCCACTAATCGTGCATCGTCCCATTCGATGACTTCCAATCGATTTAGCGCCTCCCGGTTCGGACAGTCTCGACGACCTAAAGCAACTGGTATTGCAAGCTTTCCCTGTTGAATGCGCCTCGCCGCTTCCAGAATACGGGGATCCTGAGTTTCTGGTAATAGGATTCGACGTAGTCGTCCAGCAGCCCGATTGCGAAGGGATTCAATGACACTAGACATGAAAATATTCTCTCTGTGCTGTTCTTTGCAAAAATATCATGTCTTCATTTACGACCCACCGAACTTCATCAAATATCTGGGCAAAACCCTCTAGATTCAACTGCCTTGAAGGTGAGTTTTGAGTTGTTCAATTTCGAAATCATAACCACCGGACAGGATTGGAAAACGACACCAAGTTTTCGGATCGAGGTTTTCATCATCAAGGTGGAAGGATGGAGCATATCGTTCACGCTTCCATTGATTGCGACACCAGAGACGGAAAAATCGAATCACCCAATTCCCCAACTGCGTCCTCTCGAAATTTGGAAGCGCTGTGACAATCTGATCGAAAACCTCAATGGGCATCATTTTATCACGAATAGCTAATCTTTCGATCAAATCTAAAACTTCATATGGCATCAAGTCATCTTCGTCTGTCTGATTGTCCTCCACTGGACGAAGTTCCGCAGTTGGCTGTTGTTGGTTAACAGAATCTAACGCAGGGATAGCGCCAAGATCAGCCGGTCCTTCCTGCTCCATCCATATTAGCCAGTTCCGAAGAAAAGCCTTATCGATCCCCGCGATTGGGCTAAGTCCACCAGAGGTATCTCCGTCCATCGTCGCATAGCCAACCGCTGCTTCGCTACGATTGCTTGTCGATATCAATAACGCATTGTTTAAGTTAGCGAGCATCCACACTCCGGGAGATCGCACCCTCGCTTGAATGTTTTGCAAGGTGATATCATGTTTCTCCCAAGTTAGCGGCTCACCAATCGCGGAACTTACGATGTTTCGATACGAATCAACAATACCATCAACGTCGAATTCGTAATGATTCGCATTGACCGCTGTAGCCACTTCCATCGCGGCGGCGCGGGTCACCGGTCCGCTGTTCTTGGTCGATTGGTAAACCGTCGTCAGCAGTCGATGCACCAAATCATTAACCTCACTTGGTTGACTCGCATCATTGGAAAACAATCCTATCCGCGCTAACAACTGCTCAAATCCCAATTCGGCATTCGCCAACTTAAACATGGTGGCAATCAATGCAACAACACTTGCTGAGTCACAGCCACCACTCAATGAAACGACAAATCCACGTGAGTGACTCTTTCGCATATAATCGAATAAACCAAGGCTCACAGCTCGAGTGAACTCCTCCTCTTTAACCGACTCGCCAGCCATCCACGATTCTATTTCTGGATTTTCAACCACTGGGCCTGCCGCAGGAAAGTCAATTGGCAATCGGATAACATCCGATTCGTCACCGTCTATTTCAGGTTCAAAAGAGCCGCTTCTTGCTCGAGCCATCCGCGTCACATCAATATTCACGACCGCCGTCGTTAGAACCATCGGGCGATACGAGAATCGCTTTCCCACCGCCTGCATCTTTCCGCCTGACGCAATCATTGCATCACCATCAAAAATCGCCCGCCCCGATTCATTTCCAACCAGATTGGCGTAAACATAGGTAACGTTAAATGCACGACTACCCTCTAATACAAAACGCTGTCTTACCGCATGTTTACCAAATGCAAAATGGCTGGCACTGGGATTCAAAATGATATCCGTCCCTTTGCTGGCGAGATTACCACCCGGACGATTCCCAACCCAGGCATCCTCGCAAATCTCAAATCCAATTCGAATGCCACCGACATCAAAAAGCAAATCGCCAATTGGATATTGAAATCCATCAATCTCAATTTCACCTTGAACGCCTGCTGGCCATGGTTTGAACCACCGGGGTTCATAATGAATGCCATCTCCCGCCAGATGTTGCTTCCCTACAAAGCCAGCAATTCGACCGTCAACCAGCAAAGCCGCTACATTAAAAACACCGCCCGCATAGGTAACCGGGAGTCCGACGGAAACAGCGATCCCATCCGTCTCCGGGACAATCGAAGCCAACATCTCTAATGCGGTGGCGTGAACACCCGACGAATGAAACGCATCCTCGCATCCGTAACCCGTGATACATAGTTCCGGAAGGCAAAGCACGCCAACTTGCTCCGACTTCGCCGATGCAATGGCGGCGATTATATTATCCCGATTTTTTAACCAATCGAGCGGAGTTTGATTCAAAACACCGGCGGCAATTTTTAACAATCTCATACTTGAGCAGACTCCGAAGCATTTAAGAAAAAACGTCTTGGCTAAGGCAGACGATTCCTCGTTAGCCAAACCGCGGTTCCATTTTCGTCGATATACTGTTAACTGGCAATTACGGTGAATTGGTTACTGCCATTGGCAAATCTTACTTAACTCCTCTGCCCAATGGGGTTGCTTAATAGATCTGCCTAACTGGGTCTGCTTAACTGGGCATTTCCGAGTAGACCGAATACAAAACTCGCAGACCACGCTGCGACTGGCCCCTGACTCAAAAAAGGACGCTGAAAAAATGCTGACCGCCCGTCCCGACCAGACGGAATCAACTCAAAAAATAAGATTCCGCTGACAGTGGAACCGTAAAAATCAATGATAAATTCAAGACAAATTTTGGAGGACTCGCGCGAAAATACCATTTCGCATTGAGCGAACGTACAATATGCTTCACAATGCGTACAATCTCTCCCAGCAGCTGAATGATTCGGGGTTTAACATTGGCCGACGCAGATACTATCGAATTTGAATGCCAAGAATGCAACGCGACGATTTCGGTTGATTCGAAAAAGTCAGGCCAACGCGTTATTTGTCCAGAATGCGTACGAACCGTCGTCGTACCTGAGTCCACGGTTGCCTCCAATCTCTTTGAAGATATCTTCGACGAAGAAACATCCGAATTGAAACTGAGCCCCATCGAAGACGACGAACCCGGCCATTCACCCCCGGAATCTCAAACTACTGGCGTTGCTACCCATCCAGAGACAGACGCCGGTGAAAGTAACGGGCTCGAACTCGACGATGAACAAAATTTAGAAGAAAGCCTCCAACCTGCCGTCGATGCCCCATTGGAGAAACTCTCAACAGAAGAAGAATCCGACCCGAATGCGCCGCTTAAGATTGATGGCCTTGAAGGACTTTACGGAGGGGATTCTGCACACAGTGTCACCTGTAGAATTTGCGACTCACTTATCCATATCGAAGCGGATAAGATTGGCTCCACAATTGAATGCCCTGAGTGCTTCACCAAAATTCCTATCGATCCTTTCAGCAAACGAAAAATACAGAAACCAATTTGGCAGCAACCTACGACTCCGCAGGCAGATAAGAACTCTATTGAAGTCGCCGATGATGACGAATTGAAGCTGAGCGACCCAATCGAGAAACCCAAAATAGATATCGACCCAAGTTATGGACTTGATGGTCCTTCTGAGGATCTGTTGGCTCCCAAACGACCACCAGCTTCCGAACAACCCAGCGACGAAATAACGTTAGAACCTGAATACGACACGGAACAATCGACTGCTCCTAGCGTCGCGTCTAAAAAGCCATCGGCAGCAAGTCTCCAGACAAACGCGGCACAAAAAAACAAATCTGAACTTCCTCCAATCAAGACCGGACGAGAACTGGCTCCACAATCTCGCCGGGAGCGCCTTGAAAAAGCACAGCAAAAACAACGATCCGCTGAACAAGGCACCGTCTTTAGCCATCGTGAAAATTCAGCAGACCCGGATTCACAAGACTTTCCCGAAATGGATTTGGGGACGCAATTTAAATCCGCCATCGCGATGCTGTTGGCAAGAAGTACCGTCTGGCGATTTGCTATGGCAATCCTGCTGATGTGCGGCGGAGCGGTAGTCATGGAGTCTATTTCTCCGTCCTACGTCTCCCCCGATACAAATGCGAATTCAACGACCTTCGAGAAATTTTTCAACTTCGTAACTTGGCTGCTGATGGGGGGACTCCCGTACCTGCTTGGCTGGCTTATGCTGCTTTATACTTCAGCTTACATTTTTCGCGATGCGGCACTTGGATTTAGAACTGTAAATTCTTGGAAAAACAAAGGGTTTAATGAACTCACTTCGACCGTGCTCGTCTTTGGATTTAGTTTTTTAGCAGCGGGAATCATTATGTTATTCCTTCCCGTCCTCATACTACCGATGCAATTACTCGTTGCACCATTATTCCTCACGAGCGTGTGGTACAGTCGCAGCCCGTTCAATGTCGTTAACATTGATGCGTTTCAGACCGGCACTGACGCCATTCAACTATGGAAATCGTATTACCAATTTATTGCCATACTGGTGATTGCAGCAATATTCAGCGGACTCCTGTTGTTTATCCGCGGATTTGAATTCATGCCCCCGTTCTTAAATCTCGCTTTGACGATTCCGGCCGTTTTCTTTAAAGGACTGATCACGACAATTTTTGCCGCAACCTGCGGTTGGCACTGCGGTCGAGTGTCCATCGAACCAGTTAAAAATTGATCATCCTTTTGCTCACCCTTCCGATCTGCCCAAACGATCGCTGCCCCGAACAAACCAAAAATCCATATAAAATGAATACACAAGAAATCAAATCCCAACCAATGACTGCAAAAAAACTACAGGCTGTGATCGCCTATCTAGCGACATTGCTTGTTTGTTGCAGTATTTTAATGTGGAGTGTTTTCAATTTCTGGCTGAATGTTCTTGCCTATTCAAACCGGGACACCGGTGACCAAAATTGGCTGATTACGACGATTTTGGTCGTTGTAACCTCCATCATCCCTTTTGGCTTTGCCTTACGGTTGCTGCTAACCACCTTGGATAACAAGAAAAAAAATGCGATCTAATCTGCGCCTCTGCCAACGCAAAAAGGTTTTTCGAGCGCAGCCAACACGGCATCCCGCTGCTATTCCCAGAGAGTCAGACCCGAAATATCTTTTGTCTGTTTCCCCAGAAACCAACTCGCGACGTATCCGACCGAATAGCAAACCGCAATTCCTATGAACGCATACAGGTAACCGTTGACTCGGTAAATATCCCAGCCAACGAAATCAAACCAACTGCGAAAGTAGATCCCAAGAGAGTTGTCTTTCGCAGCAAAAAACAAAGCCGTCATAAACAGAATCGCCGACAGCGCACCGATCAAACTGCCGACTCCGTTTGCACGACGAGTCGTTGCCCCCAAAGCAAACAGCCCAGCGAGCACCCCGAGAAACATGCCGAGTATTCCGATAAATTCGTCAAACAAGCTTTTAATATCGGGATTGATAAAAATTAATCCCGCAGCCGTACCTAGCACCCCCATCGCCAAAGTGATCGCCCGAGCGAGCCAAAGTGCCTGACTCTCACCTGACAACCGCAATGCCGGTTTTAGAAAATCCGTAACAATCGTAGTTGCCCCAGAATTCATACTGGTTGAAACTGTGGATTGGGCAGCTGCAAAAATACCTGCCACCACTAATCCAGCAATCCCAATGGGAAGCTCCTGGCTGATAAAATGTGGCATGATCCGATCCGCAGCGATGGTAGGATCTAAATTTTCAGGGTGGGACCGGTAGAACATCCAGAAGGCGGTTCCCATACCAAAAAAAATGACGGCTGCAGGAATTGCCATCAATCCATTTAGCCAAATAGACCGGGCCGCCAGCTTTTGATCGGGAGTCGTCATATAGCGTTGCACCACGGCTTGATCAGCAGTGTAGCTCGCGAGATTTTGACCGAAACCGCCAATAATCACCACCCAAACCGCCATGATCGCAAACGAGTCGGTACCAAACTCAAAATTAACTAGATGAAACTTCCCCGCGTCTGCCGCCTGTGCAAAGCTACCCGACTCCGACCCCATCACTGCGAAAACAATACAGGCAATCGCTCCACCCATTAAAACAAACGTCTGGACAGTGTCTGTCCAAATGACGGCCTCAATTCCACCAAGGGTGCAATAAATAATTGACAATCCGCCCATTACTAACACGCACTGCGCGGGATTCAGCGGAGTGACACTCGCCAATGCAAGTCCCGCAAGGGCTAGGACAACTCCCATTCGAAAGATATGAAACAAACTGAAACTTCCCGAACCTATCAATCTTGCGGTTCGATTAAATCTCAGTTCAAGGTATTCATAGGCACTGGTCGCATCGATGCGCCGAAAAAACGGCAACGCAACATAAACAGCAATTGGGGCGACACCTAGTATTAAAACGTTCCCCAACGCATAAACCCAATCCTGAGCAAATGCCTTCGCAGGTACCGCCATGTAAGTAATGGAACTGAGCATCGTTGCAAAAATACTACATCCTGCTGCCCACCATGGAATCGTCTTTCCCCCTCGAAAATAATCATCCGTCGATCGATTCCGAAATGTAAAATAAACGCCCACCCCCACCATCGAAAGTAAATAGAGCACGACTACGGTCATGTTAAGCCATCCGAATGAGCGTTTATTTTCCAACACCTCGATCCGCCAAGCCTTACGCGTCCTAACACGCGGTCGAATTTCACCGCTAACTAAAAACAGATCCTTCCCCCAACGAACCGCTGGCGTTGTAACTTGATTAGCGGGCATGGCTCCAAATTCAGTCCAGCTATCTGTAATTGTGTGATAGGCGTAAGCCAATTTTGGGAAACCGGGATGATCAAAATCTCTCATCGGCGTCCCGGATTTCAACTGTTCCTTCAAAACCTCTCCAGTCGCATAACCCGGTACGATTACATGCGCGGGGCCATAGGCAACGGCAGTGCCTGCGGTCATCGGAACAGGACAGTTGGCGATTTTTTTCCACAAATTAGTCTTACTCTCTCCCGACAGGCCAGTTGGATCAAAAGACCAGGCGTCCGTTAAAAAAACCAGGTTCCCGGCATCGGCATGATCTTTCCCTTGGGGGAAATATCGTCCACTGAAGATTAACAATCTTTCTTTAAACCCATCGTGCTGCGATGACACCAGTGGAAACATCCGCGGAGGTCCTTCGGATGGCCATCCAGGCAACGGTTCCCAAAGCTCGTTTTGCTGATTCACGTTAGTATCGGAATCAAGAGATAGATTTTTAAGATTAAGCCGCCACAAGGCACGACTGCCGTTGGCTTCACCAGATTCATCCAGCATTTCCCCCGCGACCAAATAAACGTAATCTCCAATCACGGCCGCCCCGCCGCCCTTGCATGCAGCGGGCAAATCAGGGATTTGCTGGTCGAGTTCAATAACTTCTAATCCAAGCTCCGCTTGTTTTTCACGCACCTTCAGCAAATAAGCTCTTGCCGTCAGTCCATTAGAGTCTTCGCCACCTAAAACTAAAATTCCATCCTTCGTACTGACTACCGATGCGTAACCAATTTTTTCGCTCAATCGCAATGGCGTTTTGGTAGTTCTCCAAGAATACGTTGGCGAATCACCCCCGCGGTCTGCCTCCATTACCCAAACCCGATCGTGGTAGATCTTGGGAAGCTCCCACAACCTCGGGTTCTCCGGACTCGCAAAATTTGCACCTCCAGCGACGATTAGTCGATCTTGGTCAACACCAACAATCGGCCCGGCCACACCAATGGCATCTGGAAGATCCGGTAACGTATTAAACTCCAACGGTTGCTTATTAGCTCCGTCCTGAGCAGGCAAACTGGAAACTTGAATTATCAAACCGAAAACGGCTAATCCAATGCACCGCGCCAGTAGCCCACACGAACCCGACTCATCCCCCCGTACCGCCCCTTTGCCGATGTTGAGATTACTTCCCATCCTTGCGCTCCAAGACCCCTAATGCGTCCAGCCTTTCCGCAAATGCCTGATACTCGGCATCACTAATGGGGCCGTAGGGCAGTCGAAAACCACCACAGTCAAAGCCGATGTATCGCATAATCGACTTCCAATACGAACGATTTTCGTACTGAATCATCAAATCTGTCACCAAGTTTATTTGCGATTGGAGTCGAGCGGCTTCGGCAACGTTGCCCGCATGATAATTCTCGTAGATACCCGAATAAAACTGAGGCCCAAAATTATATGTCGATCCGATTCCCCCATCAAATCCAAACGATTGCCCAGCAACGAACTGTTCATCAAACCCACTCATCATTGCTACCGGACGCTCGATTCGACGCCTCAATTGTTGAACCGAAAAGAAATTTGCCCCGGTATATTTCAAGCCGCAAACATTTGTTAATTCAAACAATGCTGCATCGCGCACGGGATCAATCACGCCCCCCAAAGAGTACGCCATGAAAGGAAGATCGGTCGCATTCGATATAGCCGAATAATGACGCACCATCCCCTCGAAGGTCGTTCCATAATAAATCGGAGCAACCGAAGAAATCCAATCAGCACCAACTTTTGCGGCAGCCTTCGCGAGATTCACCGAAACGTCAGTACTCGGATGACCCACGTGCGCCACTACTGTCGCTCGATCTCCAAATTGTTCGACCAGATGGCGAACCACGGAGGTTCGCTCTTCCGAAGTCAACAGTAATCCTTCGCCGGTGGTTCCGGTAGCGTAAAACCCCTTAAGCCCATGACTCAACTGATACTCCGCGATCGAAGACAATGCATCAAAATTAATTTCATTCGAGGAATCGAAAGGAGTGAAGATCGCCGACAGCCCCCCCTTCATTCCCGCAACACTTTTTTCATGAAGCATTATCTCTACCGCCTAACTAAGTCATGGCCCTAAATTAATTCATGGCCCTATCATCGATAATCACGCAACGTCGCATACAGCGAGTGAAAACGACCTGATGATTCACTCGCTACTTGGCGAGCACGATCACCAATGGCGTCACTTGCGTTACCAATTGAATCCAAGCATCGATAAATTGCAATGTTTCACTGCTTGATCGGCCTAGAATTTTTTTTGCGTGGTAAACGGACTCGCTGGAAATCCCGTCGAGTTTACCAGATTTACTGGTGGATCTGGAAAAGGGTGCCATGCATACCTTGCATCCTGTGGCATTGGAACTTTTGGATGGGAGAGCCTAACACTGTCATGTTTCAACTCTGCATCAGCAGGGTAAAACAGCCCATCATCACCGGCGATCTCAAAGTGACGAATGGGCTGCCCATCCGCGCTCTTAAGGCCGCCCCCCACCGATGAAAAGGCGATTTCAAGCGAATCGCCAACCGGAACGCACGACTCGAAAAGCGGCCCCGATTTCACTCCCTCTTTTAAGTAGACATGACTCATGGCCCATGCGGCCAACCGCTTTCCAACGGGTTGCTTACTAGCTGGATGAACATTTAACCGCTCGCCAACGTCCATCGTGATTGCCATGCCAACGTCTGATAATCGACTGAGACTTCGCCGCTGATATTCGCGGAACTCGGGCCAAAAAGGACGATCCATCGCAGGCAACTGGACGAATGCAAACGGCATCTTGGGATTCTGAAACCCATTCCGCCACGACTCAATCAAAACCGGAAAAACTCCGTCGTATTGCTTTACACGCCCAAGCGACTCTGCATTCGATTCACCCTGATACCATAAGACGCCGGCGAGCGCCATGGGTTGGAAGGGGGCAATCGCCGAGGCATGCATAAACCCAGGCTTGAATGTGTGATTAGGACCTAACTCGTCTTGCGCCATCTCAAAAACCCCGCGCAAACCATCCCTCAGATTCCCGCGTGCCCGCGTTTTACACCAATCATCCAACACTGGATTTTCCAGCCAATTACCAGTGACCATTCCATTGAGATCCGGTCGGTCAGCAAGAAACTTTGGCTCAACCCATGATTCAACCGGAGTTCCCCCCGAAGCAACATTAATTAGCCCAACCGGGCAGTTAAGAACTGATCTAATTTCTTTTCCGAAATAGTAACCAACTGCAGAAAAATCCTTGACAGATTTTGCGTTAGCGAATTCCCACGTCCCTTGGCCAAAAACTTCCGATCTTAACGCATCGAACGAGTCCTGTTTGTAAACGCCTGCATTTCCCCCCACTCCACTTTTAAAATTCAGCAGTCTTAAATTTTTATCCAAACACGATTCCAACGCAGAAAGACCGTTTGAAGATTGGTGGACAGGCCACTGCATATTCGATTGCCCCGCGCACAACCAAACCTCTCCAATCAAGATGCGATCCAGCTCAACAATCTCACTTCCCGAACGCACTTTTAACTGGCGTTCCCGAAAACTGCTGACACAGGGTGGAATCGTCGCTACCCACCTTCCAACATCATCGGATAGAACTTGAATCGAATGATCTACAAATTCTACTTGGACCTCCCGTCTCGCTGGAGCCAATCCCCAAATCCGTATTTCTTGATCTGCCTGAAGCACCATACCGCTCTGAAACACACGCGATACAGAAAGGGATGTGGCCTGATTCGATTCCAACGCTTCACTCGGCAGAGGCGAAAGTGAAAATTTTGGATTAGCAGTTTTTTGCAAGACTGGAGGCGATAGAATGTCTTTCAGTTTAATTGCCTGGAATGTCATATCGGCTTGACTACCCTCATAAAGAATCCCCACCGTTTCCGCGTCAATCATTGACATACAGGAATAGCCCCGGCCCGGTGCTTCGTCCAACAACAGCTGAGTTTGATGGGGCCAAGTCATGCCATTGTCTTGGGATGCCTTGATTGTGATATGGTTTCTTCCGCGAAGCGAATTCGGGTTTGAGTACAATAAAAGTGGCCGATCATTGTGCGGTAGGATTCCACGCCACATCAACTCGCGGTTCACGTTTATTAAACTCGCCATACAAGCACCAGGCTCAATCAAATTCCTCCGCGAAGTTGGGTGCTCTTTCCAAGTTTTGCCAAGATCTTCCGTCGTCATCACGACACGCGCCGACTCACGATTAAATCGACAATTGAGCATCAAATGGCCATTATCCAGCTCAACCACTTGAGACTCAGTAGTGTCGTCTGCGGCACCGGTTGCCATTGACCATGTCTTTCCATGATCTCGACTGTAGATAATGCTGGAATGCGGAAGACGATGGGCAGTACGATCAACCTGATCAGGCGGATCTTGATACTGAGCCGGAAAGACCAACGTCCCATCCGCCATGGAAATTCCCTTCCCCGGTCCCTGGAGTAAAAAACACCACTCAGGTTTCTTAACCTGCTCAGTAACGTTAATTGGCTTTGACCAGGTCACCCCATCGTCGTCACTTTTAACCATGATCCATTGACCAGTCTCAACCGGTGTTAACCCCGGCCCGGATCCTCGCCAAGACCGATTCCCATGGGACCAAGTCGCTGAAACCCAGATCGTTCCCGTCTGACGATCAATAAGTATGGACGGGTCCCCAATTCCATCGTAATTCCACTTCGGGTCATCTCCCATGTCCATAATAATTTTCATCGGCTGCCATGTTTGTCCTTGATCTACTGATCGTGACAATCCGACATCCACATTCCCGGGAAGATCCCCCCCGCCTGACCGCCTCACATCATAAACGGCAAGCAACGTTCCGTTGTTTGTTGTTGCCAATCCCGGAATGCGATAGGTATGAACCCTGTCATCGCCAGACTTGCGAACGGCAACACCTACCGTTTGAAATTGAACTGGGGCGTCTTGTATTTGAGGTGCAACATCACTAAACCGAGTCTTTGCCGGAGTCAATTTGGCCCCAATTTTTGAGCCCAATCGGGCCTCTGGAGCGACGTTCGCAGTTAACCAAAAATAATTCTCACCTTCTACCAACGCTTGATTCCCGCGCACTTTAAATTCTACGTTTGCCATACCATCGTTCGTTTCAGAAGGAACAAAAAACTTTCTGGCTTTCGGCTCAGCACCGGAGTCCTTGGAAGTCCCAATCAACATGCTTGCGAAAGGTTGCCCCGCTTCATCGGAAGCGGCAAACGAATTACGCGAACCGGTATAGTAAACCTGCAAAGATTTAAGTGCTCCCGGTTCCGAAACAACCAACCCTCCCAACTGCTCCAATGAAATTGGATTGACACTACCCTCAACATCAACCTTCAATTTCACCAAAGGGCTTGCATTTCGTCCAATTAGGGCAGGGATCGCCATCGGGACAACGCTGACTTCTGTAATCCGCTGAGGTTGCGGTTCAGAAATTTGGAAATCGTCAATCAAGATCCCCGTTCCACCTGGGCTGGTAACTCTCATTCTCAATTTCGAAAATACTCCGCCCTCAACATCTACGCGAACCTTTGACAAAAACGCTCTACCTACTTGTACCGTCTTTTCGCCGTTGAATACTTCTACCCACTTGCCGTCTTGCCACTTATCAATTTTGAATTCGAATGGAGCTCGCCGAGTCCACCGCTCGGCCCAAAACGAAATCCGACTTTTATTCGCCACGTTGGAAGGCAACGCTATTTCAACAACTGTCTCAGCACCACCGAGTAAATGGAGACACTGACCACCGGTTTTCGAATGTTGGTTATCTATTTCCGCAATTCCATCGACCACGCTCCAGACCGACTCTCCTATTTGAATTTTGGAAAACACACCCGGCTCAAGGGACTCAAAACCAGTTTGAATTGAGCAGTTTTCGTTTGCTTGGAGTGACCGCAAAGCATTTAAGCCAAACGCTGATTCCAACTGACGACTGAGTACTTTCACCACGCCAACATTCTGTTTTTCCTCCGCGATATTCCGTTTTTCAATTAGACCATTCTCATAGTCGTAAAGCTCTGTGGCGACGACAGCTCCGCTAGGTTTTCGCCACTGCGTTAATCTTTGTGAGCTCGTTCTCAAAGAGTATCCCATCAACTTGCCGCGTGGATATTGACTTAACGCGAACCCTTTTGTGTCGAGGCTGACGTCATCCAACAAAGATTGAAAACTCTGGCCATCGAGCTTTGGGTTTGCCGGCAACCCAGCCGCCTCGACTAAGGTTGGGTAGACATCGACCAGTTCAACCAACGACTGCGATTTCATTCCTTTGGATTTCATCCCCGGCGTTCGAACAATCAGCGGAACACGCGCATCCAACTCGAAATTAGTTGTTTTCCCCCAAAGCCCTTGTTCTCCCAGATGGTAGCCATGGTCACCCCAAACACAAACAATTGTATTGTCGGCAAGCCCCAATCTGTCCAACTCGTCCAATACAATTCCAACCTGAGCATCGATAAAACTAATGCAGGCAGCGTAAGCGTGCCTCAAACGCAATTGCGAGGCCGAACTAAATTCACCCAGCTTGGGTTGATCTGAATAGCGACGAATTTCACCTGACGAGTGCCCAGCTATTTCCGGCGCGCCTCTTGGAAACTCACTGTGAACCGCAACCTCGATATCCTTATAAAAATCAAAATATTTTTTGGGAGCGATAAATGGAGAGTGCGGCTTGATAAACCCCAACGCCAGAAAAAAAGGCTCACCAGAGTCTTTTAACTCCCGCAATGTCGTGACAGCTGTCGACGCAACCTTCCCGTCATAAAACCGCTCATCCGGAACATCGGGCGCTTCGGTGGCTAAACCGAACACCAACCGCTCTGTCCAATCAACGCCCCGTTGCTTTAACCCGGGGTAGGATCTTTCAAAAGCAGTTTTCCCTGAAGCAATCCCTTCTTCGGTAAAATAATACCGCGGGCCAAATCTAATCGCAGGCACTGACCAACTTGCAGGATCTCCCATCGTATCCCACTTTGTTTTGCTTGCCCCCGCCGGAAAGACTCCATGGAAGATCTTTCCGATAGCCTGCGTACGATATCCATGCTGCTTAAAATATTGTGGCAACGTCACGACATCAGGTTGATTCGTCCGAAAATGAATATGGTTGCCAACAACGCCAATGGTATCCGGTCGTAAACCGGTCAACATACTCGTCCGAGATGGATTACAGACCGCCTGCTGGCAATAAGCTCGTTCAAAAACCAATGCTGTTTCAGCGAATTGATCTATTCGCGGAGTGACCATTTTTGAATTACCATAACAATTCAAATCCGGCCTTAAGTCATCGATCGCGATGAACAACACATTTGGTAAGGGACTATTTTCTGCTGCCGATTCGCGAATTAACACGAAGATTATGGCGAACGCAAAAAGCCAAGCAGCCTTACGACTAAACCTCATCACCTCACTCCGATTTCGTTAGGCCCAAACGAGCTAACCGACAACTGCCAATCACTTTTAGACGCTCTCAATTTCCAGCTTGAAGGTCAAAAATTAGTACACCAGCTTAAAATTGATTTGATTCTCAAAAGCCAAAACTAACGATTAGTTTCGCATGGCAAAAACCGCTTATCAGGTGAGTATGATCTTGCTACATCGTAAGACCTCTGTCAAATTCGCCACAGCAATCCGTAATCGCAAAGAACTCATAAATCAAATCTCGCAACTCCACAATACTCAACAATTCCCTTTTCAGGCCAAGTCAGTTTCAATATCCCCGAGGTTAGCCCGCGAATTTAATCAAGCTCTGGCTTCGCTGATCAACGAAAGCAATCTCAACAATTGAGATTACCTAAACTTTGCCAGACTTAGCTGCAATTAGCTTACCACGAGCTACCGAACCACAACGATCGTCGCACTTGCCCACCCATTCGCAGATGCGCCACCGAAAAGATTCCGTATAGGTTCTGACTGCGAGAGCTGCCTTTAAAAGGCAAGATAATCGCCGAAATTTACCCAAAGCAGAAAATTTTGAGGGTTCTTTTTATCTCGCTGGCTTGGCAAGGCCTCTTGGACCAAGTTTAATAATGCAGTCGGTTTCACTAACTTTGGACACTTCTGGATCAAAAACAAATGTCTGGTTCCTCCCCCGCACTAATCGTCCGTTTAGCAATCATGATGTTCCTGCAATTTTTCATCTGGGGAGCATGGTATGTTTCATTGTTCGGCTTTCTCAAAGAAAACGGGATGACCGAGTTAAGCCCTGGTAATTTTTCCTTTGACGCTGCTGCTTATACGGTTGCTCCGATCGCCGCGATCCTCGCACCGCTTTCACTTGGACTAATTGCCGACCGTTTCATGAACACGGAAAGAGTATTGGCAATTTTGAACATTGTCGGTGCAGCCCTCCTTTGGTACGCACCGTCACTGGCTTCTGCTGGTGCACCGGAAAGCTACGTTTCCCAATTCACACACCCCATGGTTCTCTGTCTTTTGGCCTACATGATGTGCTTCATGCCAACTTTGGCATTGACTGCAAGCCTTTCCTTCAAGCACCTGAAAGATGGCGAAAGAGAATTCCCATTAGTTCGAGTCCTAGGCACGATTGGCTGGATCGCTGGAAACTGGGTAATGCTTGGTTGCCGAACAATCACAGGTAATATGGAGGCCTTCAGTGACAACTCAGAACACATGTTTACCGCCGCAGCAATCGCCTCTTTGATTCTCGGATTCTATTGCCTCACACTGCCAAAAACAGCCCCGCCCGCCAAAGGTGAACCCGTGTCCTTTGGAAAAGTAATTGGAATCGACGCCTGGTCGCTGTTCAAAGACAAATCATTTTTTGTATTCGCACTTGCTTCGTTTTTGATCTGCATTCCTTTGGCTGGATATTACGCCAAAGGTGCCGGATTCGTAGGGGAAATGGGGATCAAACTATTCGGATCGACCACCGGAGCGATGAGCACCGGGCAAATGAGCGAGATCTTCTTCATGCTCATCATGCCACTCTGTTTCGCCCGACTAGGAGTAAAAAAGATGCTCGTCATCGGTATGCTCGCCTGGGTCGTTCGCTACGGTCTATGGGGATTCGCGTTCGGCCAGGAAGGTGTTCTTTTGACGGCGCCGGTATTTCTCGGCATCCTTCTTCACGGTATCTGTTATGACTTCTTCTTTGTCACCGGCATGATTTACACTGATAAAAAAGCGGCACCGGAAGTCCGTGGTCAGGCCCAGTCTTTGGTCGTGATGCTTACCCAGGGACTGGGACTCGGTATCGGAGCCCAGGCGTTTGGCTGGTGGACCGGAAAGTGCACAACCGGTGACGTCATTGACTTTAGTAAATTCTGGTACGCCCCCGCGATCTTTGCTGCTGTCGTCATGGTGTTCTTCGCCCTAACATTCTGGGATCGAACAGCAGACGAGAACAAGCAGCAGATTGGCTGAGGCTAAATTGAATTTCAATCGTGAATTGAAAATAGATTTAGACATTTCAACAAAGCACTCTTCCACGGAATGGGAGAGTGCTTTTTTCAATTCCAATCTGTTACCGATCGCGTATAGAAACCCACTCAATTCGATACACCCTGTCGTAAGAATGTATTTCTGCCGGTAAAATTCAGGACAGTGCGAACAATATCCCGAAGGAACTAAAACAATGGCAACTCCGCTCGAATATGAAAATGCTGTCAGCGAACGTTACGCCAAAGCAGCTGAGGAACGTGAAAGCTCACTCTGCTGCCCCGTCGTCTACCGCCAAGAGTTACTCGATGTGATTCCGCAGGAGATCATTGACCGGGACTACGGATGCGGCGACCCTTCCCCCTATGTCAAAACAGGTGATACTGTCCTCGACCTTGGCTCTGGTGGTGGCAAGCTTTGCTACATCGCATCCCAATTGGTTGGGAAACGTGGCTCGGTGATTGGTGTCGACTGCAATCCCACCATGCTCCAATTGGCCAGAAAATATCAATCGGAGGTCGCCGACAAGATTGGTTACGACAACATCTCCTTTCGCGCCGGCATGATTCAGGATCTTAAGCTGGACCTTGAGCTTTTTGCTTCGAAGCGCGCTCGCAATCCCGATGCAGGACTTTCTGGTGTAGTTGAAGACCGTAATTTAGCCCAACGACTTTGCCGCGAGTCCCCCCTAATCGAAAGCGACAGCGTTGATTGCGTTGTTTCAAATTGCGTTCTCAACCTTGTGCAGCCCGAAGATCGAAAACAACTTTTTCAAGAGGTTTTTCGTGTCCTAAAAGTGGGTGGTCGCGCTGCGATCAGCGATATCGTGGCTGACGAAGACATCCCCCAACACATGCAAAATGACCCAACCCTCTGGTCAGGTTGCATCTCGGGGGCTTGGCGTGAGGATGAATTCCTCGCTGAATTCGAACGGGCAGGATTCGAGGGTATGCATCTGGCCAAGCGCGAGTCCGAGCCTTGGCAAACAGTGGAAGGGATCGAATTTCGATCCGTGACGGTCGTTGCCTACAAACCTGACGATTGCCCTTGCCTCGAGCGAAATCAGGCAGTCATTTACCGCGGCCCCTTCAATCAAGTACTCGATGACGATGGACATACCTACTATCGTGGCCAGCGGATGGCCGTCTGCGACCGCACATTTAGAATGCTGCAATCGGGCGTTCTTGCTGACTCATTCTTCTTCATTGAACCCTACGAGGAAATCCCCTTAAACGAAGCCAAACTCTCTGATTGCGAGGAACGCATTCGACCAGCCCGCGAAACAAAAGGCGAGCGGTACCAGCTCAACCAGGCCCCGGCGGACGATTGCTGCGACAGTTCAAAGTGCTGCAAATAGAATGAATAACAGGTAACAACCGGTTGATGGAATTAATCTCCAGTCCTGTTGAACGAGGAATTGAATTCGCATGAAGCCCAAAACATCGCTCCAGCACCGCGGCGAGAGATTCGCTGATGCAGCCGAACAATTGGTCGCACTTGCCCCTCAAAACGACTCTCAGCAATTCCAATCCTCGTTGACCAAGGCAGGAATAGCCCAACTAAAGGCCAATGAGATTGAGATTCTTCAGGTCAATCTCGGCAAGCTTTGCAACATGACTTGCGATCATTGCCATGTGGACGCAGGCCCTGATCGCCGTGAAATTATGCAACGACCAGAAATTAATGCATGCATCCAAACCTTGCGGGACAACCCGGAAATTAAAACACTGGATTTGACCGGTGGCGCTCCGGAAATGAACCCTCACTTCTGTGAACTGGTAACTTCGGCGAGAGACTTAGACCGCCATGTTATCGATCGATGCAATTTAACCATCCTACTCGCCAAGGGTTACGAACATTTACCTGAGTTTCTTGCAAACAACTCCGTCGAAATCGTTGCCTCCCTCCCCTGTTACCTTGAAGAGAATACGGACTCCCAGCGAGGCGACGGGGCATACTCCAAATCCATCGAAGCATTATTGAAACTAAACTCGCTAGGTTATGGAGAATTCGGCACCGGGCTCACCCTTACGCTCGTCTACAACCCGATTGGCCCCAATCTTCCACCGGCTCAAAAAGCTCTCGAAACAGCCTACCGTACTGAACTGCAAACACGATTCGGAATTAAATTCAATAGACTATTTACAATTACAAATATGCCAGTCAGTCGGTATCTCGATTTCCTAATTCGCAGCGGCGAATACTCCGACTACATGGAGAAATTAATCAATGCGTTTAATCCTGCCGCCGTCTCAGGACTGATGTGCCGCAATACACTATCCGTTGGTTGGGATGGACAACTCTACGACTGTGATTTTAATCAAATGCTGGAATTGAACCTCCAATCGCCCGCTCCAAGAACGATTCACCAATTCAACCATGACCATTTAGTTAATCGGCCGATTCAAATCGCCCAACATTGTTTTGGCTGCACCGCAGGAGCAGGTTCCGGTTGCCAGGGCTCCATTACTTAGACTTAAAATTTAATCTGTATCCGTGTCGCCGGTTGCCAACTCAGCTTCGCTTGTTTCTACTATGTTCGTCTTGCTAACATGAGACGGTGATTGAACCGGGCAAGGTTACAACTGACTTAAAAATAAATTTTTTCAATACGACATTGAGAGGACATAAAATGCTAAACAAAATCAAGTGGATCTTACCGGGAATACTAATTGCCGTTTCAATCTTAGGTTGTAACCAACCAACGGTTGCTCAGGACCCGGATGACGCAAAAGTTACTCATCAGGTTTTCTTTGATGTCAAAATTGGCGACAAAGAGCCGCAACGAATTGTCATGGGATTATTTGGCGACACAGTGCCCAAAACTTCAGAGAATTTTCGAGCTCTCTGCACTGGCGAAAAAGGCGATGGAAATTCCGGCAAGCCACTTCATTACAAAGGCAGCATATTTCATCGTGTCATCCCACAATTCATGCTTCAAGGTGGTGACTTCACCAATGGCAATGGTACCGGTGGCGAAAGCATCTACGGTGAAAAATTTGCAGATGAAAATTTCAAACTAAAACACACGAAACCTGGATTACTTAGCATGGCAAATGCGGGACCAAACACAAATGGCTCTCAGTTTTTCATCACCACAATTAAGACGGATTGGCTGGATGGAAGACACGTTGTCTTTGGAAAAGTCATCGATGGTATGGACACCGTGAAGGCTGTAGAAGCTGTTGGGAGTCGCTCCGGACGCACGAGCGAAAAAGTTACGATTGTGGACTCGGGGGAACTTAAAGGCGACGACATGATCAAAAAGTAGGATTCACTGTCCGCTAAACCACTTAACAAGACCGCGATGAGACTGTCATCGTGGTTTTTTTTGTTTGGCTACTTTTATTTGGCCAATCTGGTTTTCCGGAAATACACTTTCAGTCTTCGGAGTATGAGGGCAGCGCAGTTCCACTGGGCGTGAAAAGAGCTTATGTGGCTCCAATACATTGGCGACCTACTCGAACGCCTGCGTGCTGATCCACGACCGTTGTGTCCAGGACGGGGAAAAGCCAGACTAGCTACCCCTAATACGTAAGACAAAACCCCTACGGCTGACTCAGTACAATTGGGAAACGGGGTAGCAGAAAACAGAGTGTTTTCTCAAATCAAAGAGAGTGGACCCGATCGGGATCGAACCGACGACCTCTACACTGCCAGTGTAGCGCTCTCCCAGCTGAGCTACGGGCCCTGAGATGGACGCACAATTAAAAACATTGTGCGAATTGCTAATCGAGAAAAACAGTTGCCCTTCTCGTGAGCGAACAAAATATCAATACACCCAAGCGCTGTCAAGGACGCCCTCCTAAACCAACTGGCTTTATACCAACTGGCTTTATTTAACAACATGAAACGTGGCAATTGAGTTGTTATAATTTGATTTCGCTAAAAAACAGCAATCAGTCCGGAGAGCCACGAATGCGACAGCCATCTATCCGACCAATTATTTGGCTCCTTTCTTTAGCCGTTGGTGCCTTTCTAAATAACTTGACGTTTGCTCAGAATCCGAAACTCCAGCAGTCGGTCGAATTGATCGTCCTCGGAATCGCTCAGGACGCGGGCTTCCCGCAAGCAGCCTGCAAAAAACCTTGTTGTAAACTAGCGTGGAAAGACCCGAGCATACGCCGCTGCGTTGCTTCGCTCGGACTCATCGATCATTCAACCGGGCAAAAGTGGTTATTTGACTGTACACCCGATTTCCCACAACAACTTCAAGTCTTACAAGAGCAATCGTCGAGCAAGTTGGTACAGCCTGAGCCACCGGTCCTCGATGGAATTTTCCTAACTCACGCGCACATTGGTCATTACTCGGGATTAATTCATCTCGGACGAGAAGTTATGGGAGCTCGAAAAATTAAGACTTATTGCATGCCACGCATGCAAGACTTCCTTTCCAGAAACGGCCCGTGGAGTCAACTCGTCAAACTAGAAAATATCAAAACGATCGAGATGACCGCAGGCAAACCTATCAAGTTGAACGAACGTGTTAATGTTCTCCCGTTTCTTGTGCCTCACCGAGATGAGTTTTCTGAAACCGTTGGCTTTAAAATTCAGGGGCCACAAAAATCGGTTCTCTTTCTTCCGGATATTGACAAGTGGTCACGCTGGGATCAATCGATCGAAAAAATGATTAAATCAGTTGATATCGCTTATTTAGATGGAACGTTTTTTGAAAATGGAGAAATACCCGGCAGGGACATGGCCTTGATTCCTCACCCGTTTGTCAGTGAGTCCATCCGTCGGTTCTCTCCACTGCCGGAGACTGAAAGAGGCAAAATTCGCTTCATCCATTTCAATCATACCAACCCAGTCCTCCAACCGGCCAATGATGCAACGAGACAAATTAACCAGGCAGGAATGGCCATCGCGATAGAGAAAGAAACCGTAAAACTGTAGCCCCCACCGACAGCAGAAACATCCTCACATTACGCCTCCCAAATCACTGAATTATCCAAATCTCCAGCCTCCCCCCCTGCATTTAAAATCAAATCACGAATAAAATCTGGCTTACTTTAACTGGTCGGAACGATCGGCACTGATACCGCTGACAACCCTAACGATTCGACTACGCACGAATAGATTCTCCAAAGGAACAAAGAGATGGCGGAAATTACTCTCAAAGGCAATCCCTGCAACACAACCGGCGACCTACCTGCACCAGACGCAGCAGCCCCTGGATTCACTCTAGTTGCGGGCGACCTAAGCGAAAAAACGATGGCCGATTTTCAAGACAAGAATATTATCCTTAACATCGTCCCCAGCTTTGACACAGGAACTTGTGCTCTCTCTGTGAAAACGTTCAACAGTAAAGCTGGACAACTAGAAGACACGGTCGTCGTCAACATTTCCAAAGACCTACCCTTTGCCCAAAAACGTTTTTGCACAGCCGAGGGGGTTGAAAACGTGACAAACCTGTCAGCGTTCCGGTGCAGTGAATTCGAAAGTAATTATGGAGTTGGACTTGTCGACGGGCCACTCAAGGGTCTGCTCACTCGCGCCGTCGTTGTAATTAACAAGGACGGAAATGTGGTCCACTCTGAATTGGTTGGTGAAATCGCCGATGAACCAAATTATGACGCCGCACTTGCTTCGATAGGTTAGTTTTTAAAACTGGCTCAACGGCAGGAGCGGTATCGATCTTCACCGCTCCTGCTTTTCTACTGATGACCAGACCTAGGATACTACCAAACGATACGCCAGAATTTGCGTTACGTCTTAACGATCGGTTATAACATTTTCGGTCACTGCGTAATTTGCAGTACTTTTTGAAAGATCATTTTAAGTCGTTTCCCTACCAACAATGGGACGGATTCGAAATTTGACTGGATTAGTATTTTTAGAATTGAGCAAGAACATGCCTGATCGAGAGCATTTCTCAAGTCTTCTCGATGCTTCGCCTGATCCGATCTGGTCCATTTCAATTGACGGCCTCAAACTTCTTGCTATTAATCGTGCAGCCGCATCCGCATTTGGGCGTTCCCGGGAATCAATGCTGGAAACGGATCGCGAATGGCAGTTGATAATTCAGGAAGAAGATCGAATCTTACTCAACGACCGCTTTCGCCAGATCAAGACACTTCGGTCTTTCACCCAAAATTTCCGAATCCTACCTCCAAATAGCCCGCCTAAACAAGTTCAAGGGGATTTTCGGCTCGTCCAAACCTCGGATCCTTCTAATCAATTTATTGCGGCAACGGCTCAGGCAGTCGGTCCTCACATACCAACCGCACAACAAAATGAAGACACTCTCAAAATTTACGATTCGTTATTGGAAAGCCTTCCGATCAACGTTTTCCGAAAGGATCGTGAAGGAAAAATCGTCTTTGCCAACAATCGATACTGCTCTGACCTTGGACTCGCTCGCGAAGAAGTACTTGGCAAAACTGATTTTGATTTTTTTGACCGGGAAACCGCCGAGAAATATCACGCTGATGATCAACGTGTCCTGACTACTGGTACACTTTTCCATGACACGGAGGTCCATCCGTCAAGCAACGGTCCTATTCATGTCGAAGTTTTAAAATCCGCAGTCGTTGACCAGACGGGAGAACGAATTGGAATTCAGGGGATTTTCTGGGATATAACGGATCGAAAAAATGCGGAAGTTGCGTTACGCAACGCAAAAGAAATGGCCGAATCCGCAAGCCAGGCTAAAAGTGATTTCCTCGCCAATGTAAGCCACGAGATCCGCACCCCAATGAATGGAATCATTGGCATGACGGAATTACTTTTATCCAAATCTCCCAATTTCGAAGACCGGGAATACCTCAACATGATTCAGCACTCCGCTGAATCTTTGCTAGGACTAATAAATGACATACTTGATTTTTCCAAAATCGAGGCCGGGAAAATCGAATTAGAAAATCAGCGATTCGAACTCAAAGAAGCAATGGGAGATATCCTCCGCTCTCTTTCCTTTAAAAGTAATGAAAAAAATATTGAGCTGATTTTAGAGGTCGCCCACGA
>WTFU01000185.1:0-3442 GCA_011523945.1 Mariniblastus sp.
GCAGCGAAAAATCTTCAAAGGTGAGGCTTGCTTTTGAATCAGGTCCGAATTGTTCACGGTCAAAAACAACATGGCATTCAATCATAGAGGCCCCGAGTTGTTTGGCAGCAAGTGACGGAAAAATAGTTCCACTGTGATCACTGAGGCCGATGGGGCAATTAAATGTTTCAAGCATTTCCGTGATGATGTTCAGTCCCCATTTTTCCGGAGGGCATGGGTAAGACGTTGTGCACTGGAAAATGCCATAGTCTGAATTTAGTCGATCCAAATAGTCGATGGTATTGTTTAGCTCGTCCCACGTACTCATTCCACTTGAAACTAAAATCGGTAAACCTGTGTCAGCCATGTGCTTCAGTAATGGCAGATTGGTGACTTCACCGGAAGCGACTTTCCACGCTGGTGTGCCACATTCCATTAGCAGGTCAACTGCCTCATGGCTGAAAGGAGAGCTCATAAAGATTAAACCAGCGTCTCGAGTGTGGTCGGCCAATTCGAGCCACTCGGATTTAGAAAACGCGGTACGCCGCCAATAATCGGGGCGAGTTTTATCTTGAGGAAAAACGTTAACGCGAAAGTCTTCATATATTGAGCTTTCGGCTGACGCAATATGAGTTTGGAATTTAACTGCGTCGACGCCGATTTTTACCAATTGATCAATGTAGGCATGTGCCGCACCAAGACTGCCGTCGTGTGCTAGGCCAACTTCACCAATTATAAACAGTGGATTTCCCTGTCCAATAACTGTCGAGTTTACTTGAATGCTGTTGCTCATCTAATCCTTAAATGGTTTTATCGGCAGAGTCGCCGGCAAGGCTTTTTTACCCAGCCCGAGCCTTAATACGGTTTTTCAGTTAAGGACAGACTCCGTCCCTTTGGGTGACCTTCACCCTAGTGTGCTGTTCAGTCGTAGCGTGAACGAAACCGATTTCATATAGGATAATTTGTCTGGTTGATTAACCAACGGAAATAGCACTTGGATTATGAGAATTTAATTTTGCATGGGTCACGAAACGAACAATCGTTACAGTTGGAATGGGGACGATAATCGCCTCTGCGCTTGAGAAAAGCGGATCTCTTTTACCAAGCCTGCAGGATCATCTTCTGCCAAGGAAAAAGATGTTGTGTGCATTAATTTGTTATTAATTTACTTAAGCTACCAGCCCTTTAGAATGGCAAGTGCAGGAGGCAACGTTGCTGCTAAAAGGGCGGCTTAATCATCCGCTGTCGAAGCGAGTTCCACAGAGCCAGTCAGCTCTGGTCGGAGATCGGCGTGAATTTTAAGCAACGTCTCGTCGGTTGATTTTTCGGCATCGCAAGCAGTTCCCGAGCAGTCGTATTCGGGGATGAAGGTTTTCAACAATCCTCGAATGCTACCGCCATCTTCGTTGCTTGCCGATTCTAGAGTGGCTACGCATTGAAGTACATCGTTGTAATCCAGAACACGATGATTGGCAGCAAAAATCTTTTGATGATCGGTTGAGATCATTTCTTCTTCTTCGAAGTAAAGTTCTTCGTAGAGTTTTTCGCCCGGTCGCGCACCCATGAACTGAATTTCGATCGCCGATTCAGGAAGTCCAGCGAGTTCGATCATTTTCTTGGCAAGGTCGACAATTTTAACTTGCTTCCCCATATCGAGCACGAAAATTTCACCGCCATCTCCCATCGATCCTGCTTGAAGAACCAACTGTGAGGCCTCAGGGATTGTCATAAAGAAACGCGTCATTCGTTCATCAGTGATGGTGATCGGGCCGCCACGTTCGATTTGATTCTTGAAGATCGGTACTACGCTACCGTTTGACCCAAGCACATTGCCAAACCGAACTGCAACAAATTTTGTTTTGGAGTATTTCCCAAGTGAGAGGCAATAACGCTCGGCAATTTGTTTCGTGCAGCCCATTACACTGGTCGGATTCACCGCTTTGTCGGTGGAAACCATGACGAATTTTGTAATACCAAAATCATTGGCGATGTCAGCGATTCGTTTGGTACCAATGATATTATTTCTAATTGCAACACCCGGTTGCAGTTCCATCAAACCGACATGTTTATGTGCTGCCGCGTGGTAAACAAAATCGGGCGAATGATTTTCGAAAAGCTCTGTGATACGTTCTCGGTCAAGAATGTCTGCCACCGCAGGTTCGAGCGTGGTGGTCTCACTTTTGATCCGGCCTAATTCGCTGTGGATCAAAAAGACGCTATTTTCCCGATGGTCGACCAAGATTAGTTTTTTTGGTTCAAACTGAAGCAATTGCCGGCAAATTTCCGAACCAATACTGCCGCCCGCTCCGGTCACCATAACGGTTTTTCCCGTTATTTCATTTTCGATACGCTGGGCGTCAAGTTGTACTGGACTCCTTTGAAGGAGGTCTTCAATTTCAATTTGGCGAACGGGAATGAAGCCACCGCCAGGATTTCGATCGACGGCGGACGGAATGACATTCGTTTTCAGTCCATATTGATCGTAAAGTGATTTTAATTCGGCAAGCTCAGTCCCAGGAAGCGAACCCGCGACTAGCCAGATCTCAGTCACATCAAAATTAGCAGCTAGTCGAGGAGCGTCTTGCATCAAACCAAGGATTGGCATCCCCGCACGGCTCGATCCAACTCTTGATTTATCCGAGGATAAAATTCCTACGATCTTTGTGTTTGAGTTTTGCTGACTATTAATTTGGTTAGCTAAGACAAGCGATTCGTAATGAGTGCTGATCATGAAGGCGCGGTTTTGACCTTCCGTCGAACGTACTGAAGACAGAAGGCCTTCCTTTAAAAGTCGCCAACTTGATCGGAGCGCAGCCATCATTATTCCGCTGGTCATTAAGTTGATAATGATAACGGAGCGTGGAATCATCCGCGACAAAATCAACTCATTGAGTGTGGCGATGATTATTAAACTGATGAGTAACGGCTTAACGAAGGAGAGTAAATCTCGGAAGGTCACATACCGCCACCATCCATGCAGCGTTTTGAATTGAAGGAAGCAGATTAGTTCAATTGCGACAACGATTGGCATCGACATGATCATGCGGTCGCGAACACTTGCGTCAATTGCGAAATCCAATCTCAATGCAAACGCTAATAAATAGCCACAGGAAAAAATAATTGCGTGCGCGACGACGAGAATTCCAATGCGATATCGAAATACCCAATCGGGTAGTGCAAATTCCTTTGCCGAATCAAGAATGGCAATTTTATTTAGGTTGGAAGCCATAATTCGTGGTGCTAATCAGGTTGTATTTTTTCAAATTCAACCCCTCCAATCGCGAGTTCTAAATACTCGCTGAGTTCGGACGGGATTGTGAGGCAGGGTCGAATTGAAAAATGGAAGAGTGTTAAAGGCGGTATTTCAAAACGCGGAGTCGTTTAATTCAGGCTATATAACCGATGGCCGACAGGTTTTGATTGTTTGATATTAGTCAGAAACGAAATGTTGGTCAAATCACGC
>WTFU01000185.1:3542-17187 GCA_011523945.1 Mariniblastus sp.
AATGACTGCTCTTTCTGTCAGCGTCGCGGACGAGCTTGACGCCTGTGCAGGTTGTGCGGGGTTTGAGGAGTTGTGGTCGACGAATGAATGGTGGAGGTTCCATTTTTGTCCTCTTTCGAAATTCGCATCTGTTTTTAACCGGTGTCTGAATTACAATCGGTAAGAGCCTCTTTCTCCCGAGTGGTGCTCTCCAGTTGTTTTTTAACAATCGCCGGCGAACAATAGTTTCTAATCTGTTTTTGTTTCATTTGTGAAATTTCGATGTCAGTAAATCCACCAACTTCTAATCAATCCACAGGTTTGGCGACCACTCAATCCCCTGTGGGCACGCTTGGGCAACAGGCGGCGATCCCTGCAATGCTAGTTCCTGCTCAACAAGGTTTTGATATTTGGGGACCAATTCAAAGACGTAAATATTTAATTACTCTTTTCTGCTTGATCGGAGCTGGCCTTGGGTATTTGTATTACTCGAAAGCCGAACGGCTTTACTCGTCTAGCACTGAGCTGATGATTTCAACGCAGGCTCCACCTTCAATGGTTGATGGAAATATACAATTGAATCAAGACTCATTGTCAAAGCATACCAGTTTACTTGGGAGTCAACTCGTGCTGGGCAGCGCAGTTGAAGCGGGGAAACTAGAATCACTTAGGACCTTCAGTGACAATCCAAACCCAGTAGGTTCGCTTCAAAAGATGATCGACGTTGATGAATTAACCGATGAGACGCTAATCATTTCTTGCGCTGGTCCCTTCCCGGAAGAACTCCCTGTCATTCTTTCCAGTGTTGTCGCAGCTTATGAGAAGGTCATTCTTGAAGACTCCCAAAACATTGGCGAGCAAACCATTGCTTTGGTCGAAAAATTAGCCGCCCAGCTAACAGACGAAAAAGACCTTGTAGAGAATAAGTGGTTAAAGCTGAGGCAAGATTTAGGGATTACTTCTCTTGACGATATGGGCAATGTTTCCAATCCGTACAATAAGCGTTTGTTTTACTTGGAAGACGAGCAAGCGAAATTGAAGAGTGAGTTGCTGGATGTGCAGGAAAGAGCGCAGCAATTAGCGAATTCATTGAGAGAAGATCCTGAAACAAAATTGATCGACCCTGTAATGGTCAAGGTCGCAGCACTGGTGGCCCAAGATTATCTCAATCTAAGTTCGAGTGATTACAATGGAAGCACCAAAAATAAGCAGTATTCCTCCGAACTCGCAAAGAAAACAACGCTTGAAAATCGGTCTTGGCAGTTAGAAACAAAGTTGATGGATTTAAAATTCAACAGAGCAAGGTTGTCAGAGACTTTTGGCAAAGGTAATAAAGAGATTGCCTCGTTAGATAAAGAGATCGCCTATTACATTTCACAAAAAAAGTCAGTCGACGAAGACGTTCAAGCGTTGGAAGAATTTCTTGACGAACAAACAGGGGGTAACGAAGACGAAATCGATCCGTTGCAATCCGAAGAATCATTCCGCGACAAAGAGCGCCGGGAATGGATTACGATGTATCAGGAGTCTTTGGAGCAGGAACAAGAAAGGCTCATTGCACGCCTCACGGGAGTGGATACGGAGCGAAAGGCGGTTGAGAAGAATGCCTCGACGGTTTCCATGGGAATCGTGGAACTCAACATGTTGCAGCGTCAGATTGATAAAAAAGATGCAGAGGTGAACCTGCTTCTTGAGCGACTGTCTGAGATGAACATTATGGCTAACAACTATACACAAACCAAAGTGCGGACGTTGGATGAGCCAAAATATGGAAAGCAGGTTGCCCCCAACTTGGTTAGGTCGATTGCTCTAGGGATTATGGTGGCTTTCATGTTGGGGCTGGGGCTTGCAATTCTGGTTGACCAAAGTGAGCTTTCTTTCAGAAGTCCGCATGAGATCTTTGAGCGACTGAACGTTCCAGTTGTTGGGCGGATCCCCAAAATTGAAACACGCAATATCGAGTCTGAACATGGGCACCCGTCGTTGATCACTGCCCATAAACCGTCTTCGACAGGTGCGGAGTCGTTCCGCGACGTTCGAACTGGTTTGTTTTTCCGTTCGAACGCAGACGATATCAGGTTGATTTTGTTTACGAGCCCGTCTCCCGGCGATGGAAAGTCAACGACGATTGCCAATATGGCAATTTCAATTGCTCAGTCTGGAAAGCGAGTTGCCCTTGTTGATGCCGACTTTAGACGTCCGCGAATTCATCGTTATTTTGAGGAAGAAAATAACCCGGGAATGTTGGATGTGCTTTCTGGGGAAACAACTTTAGCTGAGGCGCTTCGTCCAACCGCATTACAAGACAGTTTGTACCTGCTGACAACAGGTGGGCGACCCGCAAACCCCGGTGAATTGGTGACGTCTGAAGCATTCCGAGAAATGCTTGCCACACTGAAATCGCAATTTGATTATGTATTGATTGACTCGCCACCCGTTCTTCCCGTTTCGGATCCAGCGACAATCGCCAGTCTCGTTGACGGCGTTTATATGGTCACCCGGATTCGCAAAGGTGTGAAACTGACCGCACAAAAAGCTAAAGACACTCTCGATTCCGTGGGTGCAAATTGGATGGGTATTGTTGTCAATGGAATTGACGAGAATCCGCATTACAGCGAGTATGGTTATCAGTATGGCAATTATTCTTACTACGGTGGTATGTACGGCAAGTACTACGATTCTCGAAGCCAAGCTTATCGCGATCGGATGAAACCGGTTGTCGAAGTAAAGTCCTAGGTTTTGTTAGATCTTTAATCGCCACTCGTTATTTGGCGTCTATCAATTGGGCCTACTCCACGTCGCAAATCTTGACTCCGTGACGAAGTGAGCTTAGTTTGTCGTCCCATGTTGGAATAAATTCCTGAGCGATGTAGCCGGAGTAGCCAGTTGCAAGGATGGCCTTGATGATCGGCGGGTAATTCAACTCCTGTTGAGAATCAAGTTCGCATCGCCCGGGATTTCCAGCCGTGTGAACGTGAGAAACGTATTCAGAGTTTTCTTGAAAGCGGCGAATAGGATCACCATTCATAATCTGCACATGGTAAACATCGAAGAGTAATTTCATGCGAGGTGAATCAACAGCCTTGATCATGTCGATACAACGATCGATGTCATCGCCAAAATAGCCGGGGTGCCCTTTCATTGGATGGGAGCTGTCACGCGTATTTAGCATTTCCAGCACGACATTAATTTGTTTTGATTCTGCATAGTCACAGATTGGCTTCCAGAATTCGACACAGTTTTTAAATGCCTGTTGATCACTAATGCCCTGCTCTCGCATTCCAGTGAATGCAATCACTCCGGGGCTATCCCATGTTTTTGCCAAATCGATTCCTTCGTGTAGTTTTTGGCGACAGAAATCGTGATTGTCTGGGTTGATTGGTCCTTTTTTAAATCCATGACTTCCAGTGATCGAAACGCCTAAGCCGTGTTGTTTCATCAGTGGATAGTATTTTTTGTCTAAACCTTCCATTGCAGAGAGGCCCATCGCTGCGCAGGCAGGGATAAATTCACTCATCTCAATTGGGTTAAAGCACCATGCCATAACGGATTGTTTTGCCCGCCCATGCTCGATCCGATAATCAGGGCCGGGAATTGAATCGTCGTCGTTTGCAGTGACATCGCCAGCTGCCGCAGGTCCAGCAATTCCAATTCCACCGAACAGCGTTGCCATGCTCGATTGAGCGAGCCATTGGCGACGAGTATGGCTATTTTTAGATTCCATGATTCATTTTCTCTTCATTAGAATGTTAACAATTTGACTTAACTGAATGGCTGAATTTTATTTTTACCAAGCCGTTATTTACGACATGCGATTCAGGATTTCCCAGCATTGCAATTGCATGCGGGGTAGGTGGAATGGGCCTTTCCAAAGGTTTCCTTTCAGCGGTGAACTGATTCGGCCATCGCGGCGCAAGTAGCCGTACCATTCTCCGTATTCAGGATCGGCAAAATGCTGGTGAGACCACTGATGGACTTGCTGGTGCCACTGTAGATATTTCTCATTACCCGTTAACTCGTAAGCCAGCAACGTGGCGATTACCGCTTCGTTGTGAGGCCACCAGAATTTCATGTCGTGCCAATACTCTTGGACAGGAAGTTCGTTAACGCTGGTAAAGTAAAGCAGTCCACCATATTCTTTGTCCCAGCCACGATTCCACATCCAGTCCAGCATCTGCAAGCCAGTATCAATCATGTCTTGATCGACTCTTTTTTTTCCCTCTGCCATGATGAACCAGGCGCCCTCGATTGCGTGCCCCGGATTAAGGGTTCTTCCATCGAAGTGATCTGAGATCTCACCGTCTACCGTGACGGTTTCCATCACACATTCAATCTCTGGTTTCATAAAATCATTCTGAATTGAGCGAATGCTATCCTCAATCCATTGGTCTGCCGAATCTAAACCGATCGATTGCTTCAGCTCTGAAGCGGTATTGATGGTAATCATCGGGAACCCAATCGACTTGCATGGGCGAATATTTGTGAACTTGGGTTCGACGCCTTTCGGATCCATACTGTGAGATACAAATTGTTTGAAACACCGTTCAGCGAGATCGGCGTACTCTTGTTTTTGAGTCGCTAACGCCAGTTCTCCAAATGCGATCGCGGCAAAAGACTCGGAGTAAGAATACCGCCGTTTTCGGATGGGCTGGCCGTCACGGGTAAGATGAAACCACATTCGCCCGTCGGTGTCGTCAAAGGCGTGTTCTTTTACAAAAGACAATGTCTTTTCGGCAGTTTCAAGCCAGAGCGGTCGGTTCGGGTCGGTTTGACACAATGGGTGATTGTAGAGTTCTCCCAGTAGCCAGGCGAATCGCCCCTGAATCCAAACGGATTTATCAGAGTCCGCAATTTCCCCCGACTGCATTAATGAAGAGATTAAACCGCCATATTTATGATCAACACCATGTTTCAACCAAAAAGGAACAACATCATCGAGCAATCCAGATCGATAGAATTCCTGAAGTTCGGATTTATCAAATTCGTTATACAAGGCCGTTCATCGCGTTCTTAAGCAACTACCAACACACCTCATTCTGATTCGATTGCTTCGGTAGGTTTTTGGTTTTCATTCTGGTTTACAAAAACGTTTCGTCGCCATCCCAGCGGACAAATCCTTCGATCGCGGCATACTCCGCCATTCCTAGGTTATCGTACAATTTCGCGGTTCCGGAGTTCCGATCTTCTGCCCGTTGCCAGAATTCCCGATCGTCGTGGCCGGGGTAAACAGCTCGGTCTTTTTGCGATTCATGCTTGAAAATGGCATTCCGTTTTAGCTCCACTTCGCCAGGCGAAAGTGGAACTGCCATTTCAATTTCGTGCGGTTCCCACTCGTGCCAGGCACCTCGGTATAACCAAACCGTACACTGTTCATACCACGCTTGATCTTGGATTTTTTGGACTGCTTGAAGAATCGCCGAGAGACAGACACGGTGGGTGCCGTGAGGGTCGCGCAAGTCTCCCGCAGCATAGATTTGATGTGGTTGGAACTCTTCTAACAGCTTGGCAACGATATTGATATCTTCCTCGCCAAGAGGTTTCTTTTTGATGGTTCCCGTTTCATAGAATGGAAGATCGAGAAAATGCAGACGATCTTCGGGCACACCGCACAATCGCGTCGCGGCTTTGGCTTCGCCTTTCCGAATCAATCCCTTCACGGTTTGAACTTCTGGACTGTCAACTTCACCAGGTGTTTTATTTCTGAGAGAGTTTTCAATACTCGAATCGAGTGATTCGGTTTTAGCAGGGGCAACGCCGAATGTTTGGTTAAAGCTCGCCATGAAGTCACAGAATCGCAGGGCGTCGTCGTCAAACACGGCAATGTTGCCGGATGTTTGGTAGGCAACGTGGACTTCGTGTCCCTGTTTTGCCATGCGAATCAATGTTCCGCCCATCGAAATCACGTCGTCGTCCGGATGCGGTGAGAAAATCAAAACTCTTTTGGGGAAGATGTCGTCATGCGGTCGGGAAACATCGCCGGGCTGTTTCAGCTCAGCAGGCTTACCCGCGGGCCAGCCGGTAATGGTGCGTTGCAGATGGCGGAAAACCTGAACGTTGATGTCGTAAGCAGGACCGTGTTCGGCCAGCAAATCCTGAAGACCCTCTTCGTTGTAATCTTCCTCGGTTAATTTAAGGATTGGCTTGTTCAATAAACGGGCCAGCCATATCACGGCCTTGCGAGTTAAGAAGTCAGTCCATTCAACAGGTTCGACTAACCAAGGACATCGAAAACGCGTCAATCCCTGAGCCGCGGAAACATCCAACATGAACCGGCAATGGGGATGTTCTTGCAGAAAACTGGCAGAGACCATCGGTGAAATTTCACCTTCGACAGCCTCGGCAACAATTTGTGCTTTGTGTTCACCGTAAGCGATAATATAAATCTCACTTGCACTTAGAATCGATCCGACACCCATCGTGATCGCTCGCCGGGGAACATTTTCTTCGCCAAAGAAATCACCGGCAGCATCGGAACGGGTGACGCGATCCAGCGTGATCAAACGAGTGGAACTGGTTTTACTCGACCCTGGTTCGTTGAATCCGATGTGCCCGGTACGGCCAATGCCGAGGATCTGAATGTCGATTCCGCCGAGCAGTTCAATTTTTGTTTCATACTTGGCACAAAATTCAGGGACATCCACTTTCGCAAGCGTACCGTCCGGAATGTGAATGTTTTCTGGGAGAATATCGATGTGGTCAAATAAATGCTCATGCATGAACCGCACATAAGATTGCAATTCATTGGGTTGCATCGGGAAGTACTCGTCGAGGTTAAACGTCACAACGTTTTTAAACGAAAGCCCCTCTTCCCGGTGCATTCGAACCAGTTCCGCGTAGACACTGACAGGCGTGCTGCCTGTGGCAAGTCCTAGTACGCAGTTTTCGTCTTTGGCTGCGCGAAATTTAATCCGGTCGGCGATTCGCCGGGCGATTTCTTTAGATGCATCGATCGCTTGTCCGAATACTTGGACAGGTATTTTCTCAAACTGGCTGGAAACGGGTTCGCTGATGGTTAATTCGTGAGCGTCGGGAATTTGTCCAGTGGCCATGTCGTTTTATGTTGTTTTTTTAAGTGGAATGGAAAGTTCGAATCGAATCACTAACAGAAAATCTATTATCCAGTTTTTTCGCGGCTTGATAAGTCCGTGCGTTAGCAGTTCTTTGAATGCGGTTTCAAGAATGATTTTTGATGGTTTTGTGTTTAACCTCTGAAACACCGTCGCTAATCCAATTGATCTCGACGATCGCTGGGTTCGTGCATCCCGTTAAACGCTCCACGGAGCACGCATTGGAGGTACTAACAATTGCCCTGCCTCCCGGTCATCGATAATGGCTTCGCGTTGAGGGCTCCAGTGAATGGGGCGCCCAAGTTTCATCGCGATGTTGTTGAGGTGGCAAATGGTTACCGTTCGATGCCCAATTTCGGCAGTTGCCATCGTTGGTTTTCGGCTTAAAACGCTGTCGATAAAGTTTCGGTGGTGGCCTGGGCTTCGTCCTAAACGAACTCGAAAATCATCGGGGATGGGATCGTTGATACTGACGTTCCCCCCTTTTTGGATTTTTTCCGGGAGGATATCAGGGTTGGATGCAGACAAGGCACCACCGTGAATCGCAACAAACAGCCATCCGTCGGATCCTTCGAATTTTAGCCCGCGCGGGCCATTGGTTGCTCCAATCATTCGAACACCATTTTCATACGTGTTTGTGAATTCGTAATCCCAGAATGCATCATAGGGAGAATCCTTGATTTGTTTACCACTCGCCTCGAATTTAACCGGCCCCGAATTATCCATTCCTAACGCCAACTGAGCGATATCGATGATGTGAGCACCACGGTCTGTCATTTCACCTCCGCCGTAATTGAGAATAAATCTCCACCAGAAATGGCAACGCTGAGGTGCGTAATCGACCGGATGAGTATGCCCCTGCCAAAAATCCCAATTCAGAGAGGAAGGTACCGGCGGTGATTCCAATGGGCCGGTTGTACCTTTGGCGGTAAGATGGTGCGGTTGTTCGCAAGGCATTTGAATTCGGATGGTATGCAGTTTTCCAATTCGTCCATTGCGAACCAGCTCTGCGGCAAATCGACAGTTATGATTCGACCGTTCATGGCTGCCGCATTGAAGAATACGACCGGTTGATTGAGCTGTATTACGAATGGCTCGACTTTCGCCAATCGAATTAGCTAACGGTTTTTCGCAATAGACGTCTTTACATTGACGCATGGCATGAACCGCAGCAACGGCGTGCCAGTGGTCAGGGGTGGAAACGTGGACGGCATCGAGCCCTTTTATTTGGAGCAGGTCGCGGAAATCTTCGTACGATTGGCAATCATTGGTTTTGTAGTGCTGATTGATTTTTTGGGTGGCTGTTTTCAAGTGTGCCGAATCGACGTCACATGCCGCGATCACCTGAACTCGATCGTCATTGAGGAATTGCTGCGTGTTGTGCTTGCCCTTCCCGCCACAGCCAATAGCTCCCATGACAATTCGATCGCTGGGAGCAACCGTTTTTCCAAGCCCGAGGGCAGCGGCAGGAGCAAAATAGGGGGCGGCCATTAGCGAAGACGAATTTTTAATAAACTGTCGTCGAGTTGCCTTGGATTTCATGATTTTTCCCAAATGAAAGCGCGAAGCCGTACGTTCAAAAAGCGTTGGAAGTGATGCTTAAAATGGAATACCCTGCGTTGCCAATTGTGTCCCGTTCAATACCGAATTGCAAATTCGCAGAGCTAGATCATTTTGTAAGATTCGCCGTGTGAGACGGCATACCGTTACGGGCTTATTAAGGGGCGTGTTGGAACTGGTGACAAAATGAAACCGGTGGATTGTCGCATGAATTCAAAGTTCCCTAAAAACTTCTTCAATTGCTGGGTTCCAACGTAGTTTATTGTTGGGCGCATCTCAAATGCCTTATACTGTCTTTCAGCAACAGAGAGTGATTATGCTGAGAATGATAAAATTGGATTCGCGAAACCAAACAAAATCAGCGAATTTGATTTGATTTGATTTTATAACTCAGCTGAATTTGTCAAACCCGGCCAATCAAGCAGGCAGTCACTAGTCCTGAGAGAGAATTGAGCGATGAGAATAGTTGTAGTTTTAGCGATGGCGTTTTTGAGCGTCGGTTATCACCCAGCGTTTGCAATTCAAGAGGTTGCGGTATCGTCCGAAGCGGATTGGCAAAAATTATCTTCAGAGGTTATTGAAGTTGGTCGGAAAGACAATCAAGTCCAGAGACATTTAGATTACCTGACCAACCGCATTGGTCCACGCTTGACGGGATCGGAAGGTTTGCAGGCAGGTTGTGAATGGGCTTGCGAAGAATTTGACTCGATGGGTTTGGAAAGTCGTTTAGAACAGTGGGGAGAATTCCCAGTCGGGTTTGAGCGAGGTCCTGCAACAGGAACAATGGTCTCTCCCAAAAAGATGACGCTGGAGTTTGGCACTAATGCGTGGTCAGCTGGCACAACTGGTCGGGATTTGGGCAAAGCTCTATTGGCACCTAGGTCGATGGAAGAACTGGAGGCGATGCGAGACTCCATCAGGGGTTCTTATATTATCAGCGAAGGGCGTCGCCGATTTAGCCAGAGATCGGAAGAGGTGGATAAAGATGGGAAAAAAGTGAAGCCGTTGACGCGCGAAGAAAGGGCAGCGCTTGCGGATGCGATTATGGAATGTGAACCGGCGGGAATCATTCGACCGACTTCAGATAATTTGATTTTAACCGGTGGTAACTATCGGATTGACATGGATTCACTTCCTAAGATTCCCAGTATTACATTATTAAAAGACCAGTGGAGCGAAATAAAACAACTGATTGAAGACGGAAAAGATGTTCAGCTGGCATTTGATATTCGCAATCATTTCCGCAAAGGCCCTATCCCTCTTTACAATGTAATTGCTGATATTCCAGGAACTGAGTGGCCGGAGGAAGTCGTGATTGTTGGTGGTCATATTGATTCTTGGGATGGTGCGACCGGAGCGACCGATAACGGTGCCGGTTGTGCAACGACGATGGAGGCTGCCCGGATTTTGATGGCAGCCAAAGTTAAGCCAAAGCGAACGATTCGATTCATGCTCTGGTCAGGAGAGGAGCAAGGGCTATTGGGATCGAAAGCCTATGTCTTGAAACATGCAAAAGAGGTGAATGAAACAGTCTCAGCAGTCTTTGTACACGATGGCGGTACGAATTATTGTTCTGGCATTATTTGTACTCCCGCAATGAAAGAGGACTTTGAAAAAGTATTTGCTCCGGTCATGAAACTGGACGACAGAGCTCCTTTTGAAATTCAAATTACTCAATCCATGCGAGCTCGAGGCGGTAGCGATCACGTTTCATTTATTCAAGCTGGCGTGCCTGGTTTTTTCTGGAAGCAGGCCGGACGGGCAACTTATCGTACGACCCATCACACACAATTTGATACTTTTGATTCTGTCGTTCCTGAGTATCAGGAACACTCGAGTTTAGTGATCGCTTTGGGAGCTCTCGGAACGGCGAACCTTGATCACCTGCTACCACGCGAGGGGGTTCAGGCTCCTTCGCTGCCCGGCCTACAAAAATCTGAATAAATTCAATGGTTCGGAAATCGCTTCATGATGGCGTCCAGAATCTGTTGTGAACTTTGAAAATTAGGATATTAATCTGCAATGAGACTTAGCTTACTTTCCCCGTCCGCATTGATTTTTGTGATCGTGCTATTCCATTCACAAATGACATTGGGAGTGGAAGACAATCTTGCGCGGCCAAACATTTTAATTGTGACCGTCGATGATATGAACTGTGATTCGGTTGGTGCATTTGGATGTGAGTTAGCGGGAACCACGCCTAATATCGACCAACTCGCTGCGCGTGGTATGCGGTATCAGTTTGCCCATGTGCAAGTCGGTAATTGTTATCCGTCACGGAATGTAATGTTTTCCGGTCGCTATCCGCATAACACAGGCGTAGAAGGATTTTATCAGGTTAAAAATCCCAATTACCCTCACTTGGTCGATGCCATGAAAGCGGGTGGTTATTTCGTTGGTATTCGTGGGAAGGCTTCCCATTCGACCCCCTACCAACCCTATGCGTGGGATGTCGATTTGTCGGTGATCGATGGCAAGAAACAGGATGTAAAGAACGCAAATTCCTACTACGTGTCGACCCGTCGGGGCATTGAGATGGCGAAGGATGCTGGAAAACCCTTTTGTTTGAATGTCAATATTTCTGATCCTCATAAGCCGTTCTTTGGAATCAACTCAAAAGGGAAGCTCGTTGACGATAAGAACGTACCTTCTCATGTCTTCGAACCCTCAGAAGTTCCAATCCCGGGGTTTCTGTTCGATCACCCCGACGTTCGTTTGGAACTGGCTCATTATTACTCGTCTGTGCGACGCGCTGACGATTGTTTTGCTGCAACGATGAAGGCGCTTAACGAGTCGGGGCAAGCGGATAACACAGTCATTATGTTTCTCTCTGACCATGGGATGCCGCTACCTTTTGCCAAAACAGCACTCTGGCATCACAGCACGCGGACTCCGTGGATTGTGTATTGGCCTGGAGTGACGAAGCCCGGATCTGTTGACAGCAAACACATGATTTCTGCTGTTGATTTGATGCCAACCATTTTAGAAATCGCAGGCATTAATCCTCCTGAAGGGTTTGATGGTCATTCGTTCTTGCCAACCATTCAAGGGAAATCGCAAGACGGCCGGGATGCAGTTTACAAAGTTTACAATGAAAATTCGGGTGGCAATCGCAGCCCAATGCGTAGTGTTGAAACGAAAAAATATGGTTACTTGTTTAATCCCTGGGTCGATGGCAAGCGAAGTTTTGCAACGGCGACAAAAGGTACGATGACTTACCGCGCGATGCAGAAAATGGCAGCGTCAGATCCAAAGATTGCTGCTCGTTTGAACTTGTTCGATCATGGCGTAAGAGAAGAGCTGTATGATTATGAATCTGATCCTAACGCACTCAATAATTTAATTGATGATCCAAATTATGCCGGGGTGCTTGCTGAACTTCGCGGAACGATGCGGCAATTTATGAAAGAGTCAGAGGATCCAGTGTTGGAAGTGTTTGACCAACGGGAGGACGACCTTAGCGTAAGCGCCTACGTGGATCGTGTTCAGGCTGCATCGGATGAGCGTCGTAAAAATCGTCGAAAACAGAAGGCTCCGAAAGCTCAGCAAAAGCAGAATAAAAAATTATTTGATTTGCAATTGCCGGAGTCCGTCCAGCAAGGAGAAGGTTTCGAAGTTGTTATTGCCCATCAGCTGACCAAGGAACTTGGTCAACAAGACTTTCATGTCACCTTGAAAGACGCTCAGGGAGAGAGGGTTGAACGAAAGGTCTTGCCGGCGGCAGGAAAAGGTAACCTCAAAATCCCTTTTAAATTACCCGAAGATTTTAAATCCCCTGCGATCATCGTTTCAGTTTTTGTTGGAAAAGACTATCAATCTAATTTGCTCCATAAAACAGACGGGCCGGTTTCCGTAAAAAAGTAGGTTTAAAGGTTAAATGCATCGCAAACCAATCTGGTTCAGGACTCAATGCAGAGCGGGCAATTTTCGTTTGGAAAGGTACTGGAGTCCGCATGGCCTTTCGAAGAAGTTAAGCTAGTCGAAAGTCAAAATGGTCGTTCATTCAAAAATACCTTTTGTAAAATTAATTTCCGAGCTTGTTGTCCATCTGGTGCCAATTTTAATTTACATCGGCATCATCTCTGCATTGGACTATCAGTACCATCTTGAGGAGTTTCATTTTCCCTTGACGATTGTGGGAATTCTGGGAACCGTGATCGGACTTCTGTTGGCTTTTCGGACTAACTCGAGTTATGACCGATGGTGGGAGGCAAGAATTCTTTGGGGAGCGATTGTCAATGACTCGCGCACCTGGACGAGGCAGTTGTTAGAGTTTACGCCGGTCGAGAACACTGATGAAGCACGGCAGGAAAAGATAAACAGCATGGCGTATCGACAAATTGCCTGGTGTTATGCGTTGGCACGTTCACTGAGGAAACAAAATGTCGAGGAAGATCTGCCGTGTTTTTTAAATGCGAAAGAAATCGAAGGTTATCGTTCAAGCCAAAATATTCCGAACGATTTGCTTTTAAAACAGGCGGGTGAATTAAGGCAGTTTTATCGCGACGGATCACTCGAGTTGTTTCAGTTTGTTGAATTGGAAAAGACGTTGACTCGGCTAACCAATTCGATGGGTGGTTGTGAACGGATCAAAAACACCACTTTCCCCAAATCATACAGCTTGCTCGTGCATCTGCTGATTTACGTATTTGTGATGTTCCTGCCATTCGGGTTGGTGGAAGTACCGGCAATTGGCTTGATAATAACTTCCATCATTCTAGCCTTTGCGTTCTTGCTGATCGAACGAGTTTCAATCTATCTACAAGATCCCTTCAATGCCCGCTCGTCGGATACACCAATGTTGGCCCTTTCCCGCACGATCGAAATTAATATCAGGCAGATGCTTCGAGAGACCGATCTGCCGGAGGCAAAACAACCCATCGATGGCGTTTTAGACTGACGCAAAATTCGTTGGAGTCCAATGATATTCAGCAATGAACACTAGAGATGGCAGCGGTCTTTTTTTAGATGATAGTTGGGCAGAGGGCGCGCCGGGTACAACTGCTCGTTGACGGCAACAGATGTATCTCGCCTAAGGG
>WTFU01000140.1 GCA_011523945.1 Mariniblastus sp.
GGTAGGGTTGAGCGTTAAAGACGGAACCTCGGGCGTAAGATTTTTGATGACACGTGGTTCGTTAAGTTGTTCGACTCGCTGACGGGCGATTTTTCCTTTTACGATTGTGATAATTTCCGCAGTTTGAGCGTCGAGCCAATTCACATAGGGTCCGTCATTTATTTCAGAGACCTGGATTGGGTACGGCTGCATTCGTGTCACGAAATTTTTGCCACCGTCTGTAAAATATTCGGTCACTGCCAGTGAGCCAGACTTGATGGCCTCCGCCGAGATGATCTGGGAATTACCGTCAACGATCATGTTTCGGTCGCCAATGACCCATTGTCCCGTTGTTATCGCGGGTCTGCTCTTTACTTCTTCGAACAAAATCTTGCGACTTTGTGCCTGCCCCTGAATTGTGAATGTGAACAGGATCCCAATTAACAGGGCGGATTTATGATTCATGGTGAATCTCGTATCGGGGAGAAGTGGAATATCTGATTTTGCGGTTATTGCCAGTGATAAATTGGTTCGCGAGTTACTTAGCGTTTGATTTTAGTTTTAACGCGTGTTCATTTTCAGGCAGCGCTTGTTGCCAGCCACCGTAGACAGGATTGGGGAGCATGATCCACCTCGAGCCAAGTTGTTGGAACTTATGATTTCCTGTTTGGTTGCGTTGGCTGGTTTCAGCAACATCCAATCCGCTACATAAATCACTCATGTTGTCCCCGACGAGCATCACGATTCTGTGGGTTTTAGCTACAGTCGCGCGGCGAGAAATTTTATCATCCCCTCGTCCAAGTTCTTTGTTTTTGGTTAAGACGTTTTCTACCGTGGCAGGAAATCCAAGTTTTTTTAAGTTTTCAATCGTCGCTTCTTTGACTACGTCCCGACGATTGGTGATAAAGAAAATGTCCGCGCCGAGTGCTTTAGCGCGAGTGACGAATTCCAGCGACCCGGGAATTGCTTCTGCTTGCATTTCGAGGCACCAAGCATTCCAGGTTTCCGTTGAGTAAGTCTCTTTGTTTACGATGTTGCGCGCATTGTAGGCGGAATTGTCTAAAACGGTTTCGTCACAATCGAGAATGATCGCGGGGGGTTTATTGGCATACTTCCCTTCGGCGAGCTGCGCTTCATCCGCTGAAATGGTCGTGTCGTCAAGCGCGGTGACGAGTGGATGAATTGCGAGGCGGAATGTCTGCTCCGTGAGCATTCGATATTCAGCTGAGTTTTGAACCCAGGTTAAGGCATCGAATCTTCGATCTTGAGTGAGATCTGTCGTTTGGCCAAGCGTGGGCAGCGAGGTGGTGGCGACCAAAATGGCTAACAAAAAGCCGGGTCCCGTTCCACGGTTTAGAGAGACGAATTGAAAAACAATATTTGCCATACGAGCCGAAGGTCGCAACATGAATCCTACCTTGTCCAAAGAATAAGTAACCGCATTAGTTTACAGCTAATCTTTGGTTTGGGCAGGTAAGCATTGCGCGGGAGGCTGGTTCCAGCGAAATTAATTTGACTAAGAGCTTATTTTTCACCAATACAATATAGAAAATCATTGCTTCGCAGCAGGATTTGGCTGTTGTGAATCGCAGGACTAGCATTGAACATGTTTTCGTCTGATTCAATTTGGTTAAGGGCGAGGGGGGTAAATTTTGGCTCCGCGGCAAGTACCCACACCCCGCTGTCGCGGGTGGTCAGATAGAGTTTGTCTCCGCCTCGAACGATCGAAGCATAGACACGCGCTTTGGTCGGCATGCGCTCGCGAAAGACAGGTTCCCCGTTACTCGCATCCATGCAATTTGCGATTCCCTTATCGCTGGCCCAGTAGAGGTGGCCGTCGTGAAGCACGGGAGAAGTGACGTTCGCACCAACATTGGTCATCCAAAGCCGGTGCGATTGGGTAACATCTCCTTTACCACCTAGTTTAATAGCCATTGCTTTGTTGCTTCGCCCGCCAAGGCAGTAAACGATGCCGTCATAGGCGATTGGGGTAGGGACGACGTAGTCTTCGATTCCATCGCAAGACCAAAGCTGCTCACCCGTCAAAGGATTAAGGCCGAAGACCTTAAATTTTTGGTTAATAATGAGCTCGGTTTCTCCTTTATCGTTTTTAGCAAGGCAGGGGCAGGACCAGCATTTAATTATTTTGTCGTTTTTCCAAACGACTTTGCCAGTCTTTTTATCGAGTGCCCAGAGAGTGTCGCTTTCGATACTCGCGTTGATGTAAAGTAAATCTCCATGAACGACAGGAGATGAGGCTGAACCAAACCCCACCGTCTTGAAGCCCAATTCGTCATTTTGCCAGAGTTGGTTTCCTTGCAGATCGTAGGCGACGGCGCCTGAGGCTCCAAAAAATGCGAATACTGATTCGCCATCACTGACGGGTGTGCTGGACGCGTAGCCGTGTCCAGCCACTTGTTTTTTCTTGCCATTTCGACTGCCGGGGTTGGCCAGTGGTTGTTCGTCGGCGCTGGCCTCAATTGAATGGTTCCATATTAGTTTTCCACTTTCCCGATCAAAACAAAGTGTGTTGAGTCGAAGTTCAGTTTTTTCACCAGCATCTTCGTCTGACTGACCGTAACCCGTGTAGGAGGTTAAGAAGATGCGATCGCCAACGATAATGGGGCTTGAAGATCCACGACCGGGGATCTTTGATTTCCAGGCAATGTTTTCCGCTTCTGTCCACTCGGTAGGAACCGTATCGGAAGAGGCTGCGTGGCCATGAAGACCTCGGAACTGCGGCCAGTCCTCTGCATTGGATAGGGAGATCGCAAGGACTGCGCTACAGCCAACGAGAAATAGAACGTTGATTTTTGAATTCATGGCAAGGATCCGAGAAGATACTGGTCTTGGTAGAGATGCTCGACAGAGAGATGATTGATGTCTCTGTATTATTGTAGAGCTAACTCAAAATACCACAGAAATCTATGTAATGTCTACAAATGGGTGGTTCGGTGAAGCTGCCTTTTTTGAATCTGAGCGCGGCCAAAAATGCCAATAGGTGAGATGGGCCTATTCGCCGAATTCAGTTGCATAGAAATGCTGTTGGATTTCTTCCGGCCATTCTACTTGTTCTTGGTCAACCATCGCCGCGACTTCGCCGATCACCGTGATCATTGGGTTTTTCATATCGAGCAAATCAGCTTGGGATGAAATTTCGGACAGAGTTGCACATATCACTCGCTGGTCTGAGTAGGTCGCGCGTTCGATGCAGGCGGCAGGTGTGTCGGGAGAGCGCCCCGCTTCAATGAGTTGTTGAGCAATATCGCTTAAGTTTTTCCGCGCCATCATTAAGATCACGGTATCAGTGTTGGCTAGAGCCTGAAAGTTGAGGTTATGAAAGCCAAGTTCGGGGGCGGTCTGACCGGTGACGACGGTAAATGATCTGGCGATTCCGCGCGTTGTAACTGGGATACCTACAGCCGCGGGGCCTGCAATGGAACTGCTGACGCCAGGAACAATGTGGCAGGTGATTCCCGCATTGCGGCAAGCCTCAACTTCTTCCTGGCCGCGCCCGAAAACGAAGGGGTCACCTCCCTTTAGGCGAACGACGAGTTGATTATCAAGTGCGTGTTTAATTAATAGCTGATTGATTTCAGCCTGGGAAATTCGATGGTGTTCAGGATATTTTCCAACATCGACCAGTGTCGCACTTCCCTGGCACCAATTTAAAACTTCGTGGGGAATGAGGCGGTCGTGAATAATGACGTCCGCTTGTTCGATCAGCCGCATTCCACGGACGGTAATTAGTTCTGGATCACCGGGGCCGGCGCCGACAAGATGAACGGATCCTCGACGAAAAATCATAAGCTCAATTCTCCTTTACGAATGAGCTTCACCGGCTGGTTAGAAGCTAATGTTTCATTCACCAAAGCAATACAGATATCTACGGCTGTTGAGTACATTGCCAGTGGTTTCTCATAAATTTGAATCCCGGAATCTGATTTTTGAATGTATGGAAATGCGAGATCGCATCCCGTCGGCAAACCAAAAGCTTGCGGAACATCTTCGGTGGTGTGAGGGCCGCGACTGATCAGGAACGGCAAAATGATCGTATGGGGAGTTGTTATTTCTGCGGCAATGCGATCAGCTTCTGGATCCTGATCGAGAAAGCCGGTCCGACAATTTAGTTGGGGGAAATGTTCCGCCAGCGTGTTCGTTAATCGGTAGGTTGATTCTCCGCTCGTTTTGTTTCTGCGGGTGCCATGTCCAACTACAACCACGGTGGTTTCTTTTGGATTTAAATGAAAGCGTGCGAGATGGTCCGCTACCAGCGACTTCATTTCGTCAACAATCATCGCGTGCATTCCGAAGACTGAACTCAGGTAGAAATTGAAGTGTTCAGCATTTTTATTGCTGGCGAATTTTTCCGGTAGCTTTCGAAGATAGTAACCTTCGCTGGTCATCACAGGGACGACGATCACATCGCCTTGCGGGAGAGACTCGAGGACCTCTGTCATTTGGGGGTCGCCCTGAAGGAAGGCTGGAGTGATTTTTTCAATCCAAAGTTCAGGCGAAAAGAAAGACTGTTTTTCCTGTCGCTGAATTATAGTTGCCGCCAATTCATGTAATGGGTCGTTGCAGTTTTCTGTCGCTGTCGAGCCGTGTGCAGCAAGTACGATTGAGCAGAGGCGCGGTGGCATCTTAGGCTCCAATTTGAATAAGCTTGGGCTGAAGGTCGTCGTAGGTTGGGATTTCCTTGCCGGTGACGCGTTTGCGAGATTCGGTTCGGTCGAGTACGCGTTGATAGAAATCCCCAAGTCCCTCTCCAGGCTGGCGTTCGGCAGCGAACTTTTTCAGGAGTGGCATTAACGTTTCGATGATGGACTCGATTTTTACATCGGCCGCGTACAGATCGGCCATGCGATCACCGGCCAATCGCCCGCCGACGAACAAATGGTAGACTCCGGGGCGTCGACCAACCAGCGCAATGTCCGCTGTGTATGGACGGGCGCAGCCATTAGGACACCCCGTCATTCGAATGGTCAATTGAGTGTCGGCGAGGCCCAGAGCAGTCAGTGCGTTTTCAACTTCGGTGATGAAATCCGGCATAACGCGTTCCGATTCGGCGACGGCTAATCCACACGTCGGCATTGACGGGCAGGCCATCGAATAGCGTCGGGCGTTCGAGAGTTCGTGGAGTAGTGGGACGTTGTATTCCGTCAGAATGGATTCCAGCGCTTCGACTTGAGATTCATCAAGGTCGTTGAATAGAATGCTTTGCTGAGGCGTCAGCGTGGTTGAGCAGTTCAGCGTTTTAATAATTTTCAAAAACGCGGTTCTAAGTTTTACATCATCGGTATCCTTAATTCTGCCATTTTCAACGAACACGCCATAGAAAAATTTGCCGTCTGCTTGTTCGTGTTTTCCCATCCAGTCTTCGATTTGGATTTCAGGAATTGGTCGGGAGGCGTGGACGTCGAATTCACAGCGGTCAATAAATTCCTGACGAAATTGATCAACTCCCATTTTATCAATCAGGTATTTGAGCCGCGCTTGTTTTCGATCAAACCGGTTGCCAAAATCGCGATAGATAGTTGCAATCACTCGCATGGCCGCAACACCGTCTTCAATGGCAACAAACCCGATGTTTTCAGCAATTTGAGCAAATGTATTGGGTCGGCCATGGCTCATTCCCAGACCGCCGCCGGCGACCACATTCCAGCCGACGAGTTTTTCATTTTCGAGGACGCCGATAAGTCCTGCGTCGTATGAATAGATGTCGATCTGATTGTCACCCTGAACCGTAACGCCGACTTTGTATTTTCTTGGTAGGTAGGTTTCACCATAGATTGGTTCTGTTTCCGGTGTTGCTGTTTGGGAAGACACTTGCCGTTGCCCATCGATCCAGATCTCGTGATAGGCTTGTGTAGCGGGTTTGAGTTCAGCCGCGACTGCATGAGCGGTTTCGCGAATTTTTGTATGAACGACATCTTGAATTGGAGCCGCTGTTGCCATGACGTTTCGACATACATCACCGCAGGCTGCCAGTGTTGTCATGAGCGATTCGTTGATTTGACGAATGGTTTCTCTGAGATTCCCTTTTATCACGCCGTGAAATTGGACTGCCTGCCGAGTGGTGAGCCGAATGGAGTGGTTGGCAAATTCGTCTGCGATTCGATCGAGGTCAATGTACTGTGCTGCAGTCAGTTGTCCCGCCGGTAACACGACCCGCAACATATAACTGTAAGCTTTGCCCAGTCCTTCCGCCCGCCTTGATTTTCGTAGATCTCGGTCGTCCTGTTGGTAAGAACCATGGAATTTAAGCAGTTGCAGGTCGTCTTCTTTGAAACAGTCTAATTCTGGATTGCGAAGTGTTTCGTCGATGCTTCCACGCAGGAGTTCACTGTTTTGTTTTGCTATTTCTACTTTTGTCGGATCGGTTTTTTCTTTAGCCATGATGTCATTGATTCAGGGAGGAAGGGCGAGTGCTCCGAAGATGCCTTCAGTTCGCAAAGTTAAATGGAAAAGTGCAGACCGCATTCGTCTTTATCAGTTTCTGCCCAGCGCCCTTTTCTAATTTCTGATTGAGGGTTTGAGCCGGGTACCGCGCGGGTGCAATGGAAACAGCTTACGCTCGGATAGTTTTGTAAATGCAATTGGTTGAAAGGGACTTCGTTTTCCTGGATGTATTTCCAGACTTGCGCCCGCGTCCATGTAGCAAGCGGGCAAAACTTCATAAGCTCGTAACGCCAGTCCCAGGCAAGGACTGAAATACCAGAACGTTCCTTGGTTTGTGTTCGCCGAAGTGCCGTAATCCACAGTCGATAATTCACAATATTTTCCCGCATTGGTTTTACTTTGCGAATGTTGCAGCACATGTTTGGGTTATTTTTCCAAAGCATGTCGCCATATAATTCACGTTGCTGTTCGATAGAAACAGAAGTTTCCCAAGTCAAGAATTCGAGATTGGAATATCGATCGATAAGTTTTTGGCGAAGTTGTTTTGTTTCGGGGAAAAAGAAACCGGTGTCGATGCAGGCAATCTGAAGTTTAGGTAATTGGTATTCCTCAATGGCTTTGGAACACATGTCCATGAGGGCACAGCCTTCCATCCCAAATGAGGAGGTCATAATGATGGGTTGGTCCGCGAACTTTTGAAGACCCCAATTAACCAAGTCTTGTGGCGCGCCAGATTCGCCAACCTCTGGCGATCCGGTATTCTCGGTCGATTGAGTTGGGGCATCCTCAGATGTGGGTTCGTCTGGGGTTTCGACGATTGGTAAATTCGATGAGGCTTGGCTGGGAGTTATATTTTGTCCGCCATCCGAGGATGAATTTGTGTTGGTCGATTGATGATTCATAGAAGCTGAAATTATGGTGAGACGCAGGACGCAACAGGCTCGGTTATTAGTAATCAACGTCCAAGGTTACTTTCTCCGCACTCGGACCGGTTCAATGGAAGCACGCAGCAACTCACAATCCACGGAAGGTGTGGTTGTTGAATAAGGCTTAGACGTTAACTGGCGAAACGCGGCGATTGCGTTCACTATATGAATTAATACATTAATTTATAGTTTGGGAACAACATCAAGCCATGTGATCAGTTGAAATTTTTATCCCGATGTTCGTTTGGCTTTTTATGAAAAATTACCGGATTAGTTTTGATCGATCGCGAACCGGGCGGCATGCCCCCTTGCATGGGGTTAAGGGATCGATTTTCCAATCTATTTAGCGTGTGATTAATAAGGATCGTTAGCTGGCGAAAGCCACGTCTCTAAAAGTGATAGCACTTTTAAATTTTTAGCGAGCGCTAGAGGCCATTTTCATGGTGGTTCGTTTGTGTGCCGGGTCAGAGGAATGGCTCCAGGGAGAGGCGGCAAAGGAATGGGCGACTGCTAGGTCGGCTTCTGTTGGCTGCGTCGGGAGGACGTGCCTGCCCATATTTTCAGATTTTTCGGTACTTTAGTCAGGATTGTCTTGTGCAGACTCGGTATCTACGTGCTTGAGCCAACCAAGATACGGGTTGAAATCTATGTTAAATTCTAGGTGACCTTCTGTTCGCCTTAACTTCACTAATTCCAGCGCGTCCTTGATTGATTCACTCTTTTGAATGGGAGTTAATGGATTGAGAGAGCTAATGATTCATAGCCGCTTGCGTCTGATTGGAATTGGAACGCTGTGATTGAAAGATGAAAGAATCGAATGTATTTGCAAATTTTGTGTCCCAGTTGTGGCAACAAGTTAACGGTGCGCGAGGAGTTGAGTGGGCGTAAGTGTGGTTGTCCGCACTGCAAAAAGACGATTCAGATTCCCACACTCGCGGGTCGCGAAAATCAACAGTCGTCTCAGTCATCTGCCGCAGAGCAGGGCGGGATTCAAATTGACACCAAACGCAAGAGAACTAGTTCGGGCACGGCTGCATCAGGCGCTTCGGCCAACAAGTTGAAGGGAAGTTCTCATTCCGTTGAGGACAGCACAAATGTTGGGATGGTTCTGAGCGGATTGATTGGCGTTGGGACGACTCTTTTGTTTTACGGAATTCTGTTGCCGTTACATCAATTTAAATGGACCGAGTTGTTCTGGGATCGCGGCTGGGTTCCATACGTGACCGTGCTTTTGACTTTTTGGTCATTCTCAATTTTATTTTTAAAATGGCGGAAGCTGAAATTACAAAGGCGGGCGATGCTGCTTGATGTCCTGCCGATGGAGCTGTCCGAGGAAATCACATTTGAAACGCTCGATCGATTTCTCGCCCACATCGCTAAACTGCCAGTGGACGGGCAAAGTTTTCTCATTAATCGCGTGGTCCGTGGGATAGAGCATTTTCGTGTTCGCAAAAGTACTTCTGAAACCGTCACGATGCTTGGCTCCCAGTCTGATATTGATGCCAACAATGTTCTGGGAAGTTATACGCTTGTAAAAGTATTTATTTGGGCACTTCCGATCATGGGATTTATTGGAACCGTGATTGGCGTGAGTACCGCGATTGCCGGGTTGGCCGGCAGTCTTGAAAACGCCTCGGATGTGTCGGCGATTAAGGGTGCATTAAATAATGTTTTTGCCGGCCTTGGGACGGCATTCGATACAACGCTTCTCGCGTTGGTTTTGAGCTTAATGGTGAAAGTTCCTTGCTCCGCGTTACAAAAAAGCGAGGAAGATCTTATCACGTGGGTCGATGAGTATTGTAATGAAAATCTCCTCAAACGGCTTAATGACCGTCGCGAGGGAGGCGCGCAACGTAGCGGGATGGGAACAAGCGGTGTCGATCCGAATGTGATCCGCGATGTATTTTCCGCGGCGATGAGCGTTTACCATGATCAGTGGAATAAACAGGTAACTGAAATGAACCAAGCCTCCCGCGAACTGCAGAAATCATTTACAGCTATCTCGGCGAATACCAGCAAGCTGCAGATTGAATCCTTGCAGTCCGGTAAAGCTTTGCAGAAACACTTTGCCGGTTTGGAGCGAGGACTTGCTGAATTGAGCGGAGTGCTTGAAAAACTTGGCGCTCAGCAAGTGGTGGTTCAGCAGGTTCCCGCGAAACAGCGTGGTTGGTTTGGTGCCCGGCGTTAGAGAAGGCGTTGGTCGAAAAAGTTAGTCAGGCAAAACAGTTTCATCATAGATTGATACGAGAGGGAGAAGATGGGAAGGCGTCAGGAGAGCGGTGATAACGATGTTTCCCTCTTTCCATTTCTAAGTATTCTCGCTTGTATCATTGGTGTTTTGACATTGATGATTTCGACTTTAGCTCTATCCCAAATGGATACTGAGGCCGTGGTTGCTGCAGAAGCCTACGAAAAGCTGGAAGAAGATCTTGTCGCGAGCGAGACTGAAATCAATGATTTAACGCAGCAAATACAGGCAGAGTCTGGAAAGACGGAGGCAGCGAGAAAGAAAAGTGAGTTGCTAAAGCTCAAGCGAGAAAATGCTGAGACTCTGGAACTGTTTTTAGTTGCTCGGGAAGAGGCGACCCGATTAGAAGCAAAAATTGATCCCGAGGCGACTGAACTTCAGCAGGAATCGCTGCAAATGTTGGCCGCGGATTTAAAAACTTATCAAGAGCAAGTCGCTCAATTTAAAAAAGAGCTGGCCAACCGGGAACTCCCACCCGAAGAAGGTGAATTTTCTGTTTTGCCTGGAGGGAGTGGCATTGGTGTAGTTCCGAGATTTATCGAATGTACCTCGAATGAAATAGTGCTTCACCATTTAGCTCAACCTCTACGCGTTCGCGTCAATGCGATCGAGACCGATAAAGAACTTCTAAAATTATTAAACGAGGTTGCAGGAACGACAGGAGGAAAGGTCATTTTTTTAGTTCGTGAAGACGGCGTTTTAGTTTATCGACGGGCAAAGCGTTTTGTTGATTCGTTGGAAGTAGAAAATGGCAAATTGCCTGTCTTGGGGCAGGGGCGGATTAATCTTCAGTTTTTTCGGGGAAAATAGTCATGCGTCGAAAAAATGGAAGTGACGACGAAGGTGCGATGGACTCGCTCCTTGATACGATGACAAATGTCGTGGGTATTTTGGTGATTGTACTGGTCGTGACCCAGTTGGGCGTCGGGGATGCGGTTAGTCGAATCACCGATTCAATTAAGGTTGACCCGGAAGAATTTGAGGCTAAGAAAAATAAATTAGTAACACTGCAGGAAACGCAGGTTCGATTGAAATCGGAAGTCGCTCAGCTAAAAAAAGAAGTCGGCGAGGATGAAGCTCAGGTTAGCTTGGAACTTGAGCAACTTAAAAAAAAGCACAGCGAAGAATTGCTTGATCTTGCGAATTTAAAAAAGAAGAATCTTTCAGTCAAAACTGCCATCAAGCAAGCGGAGTCAGAGAAGATTAAGCGGCAAGAGATCGAAGCTGAAATAAAAAAAACGCTTGATGAGGTGGCCAGCTTAAAAGCCAAATTAGATCAAACTCCTGAACGAGAAGTGTTACCCGGTCGAGAGATGCGATTGCCCGATCCCCGACCAGCGCCACCCGGTTTAGTGCCGTTTCGATTCATTTGCTACAACAATCGAATTTATCCATTCAATGATTTTTCGACACTGCATAAGATCGCCAATGAGAGAGCCAAGAGTCTCAAAGGCAGAATACGAAGTGATCCGGTAAAAGGAATAGATCCAGATCGTTTCATTAAAGATTTTTCGAGATCGCCAATTCGGAACAAGAACGTAGAGTTGACGGTAACAAAACACCCGGATAGAAGACCACGAATTTCATTTACACCGCTGGAACGCGGAGGGGCTTCGGTGCGCGATGTAGATCGAAAGGGGACGCGATTTAATAAGGACCTGGCAGCGCTTGATCCTTCTCGCTATTACCTTGAATTCTGGGTATGCGGGGATAGCTATGATGTTTACATGAGCGCGCGAGCGAAAGCGGAGGCGTTAAATTTAGCGGTGGGATGGCTGCCACAGCCAACGGGGTGGAAGTATACCAACGTACTACAGGGCGTTCTTCTTGGGCCGGCACCAAAGCCAGTCGTGGCCGAGAAAAAGCCGCCGGTCGTGGCCCCGGCCAAACCAGCGCCGCCAAAGAAACCTGCCAATGTGATCGACTGAATGCCGGCTTGGGGTATTGTGATTCGGCGTTATTATCTTGATTGTGCCGGGGACGGTTTTTGTTCCCCAGGAATGCTGTCGCGATTGTTGGACGCTCCAAAGTAAGCGGCAAGTAAAGTGAGTGTAAGAAATGTGTTTTAACGTTGATTATTAACGTTGCACGCTTGAATGTCGTTGTATCGCTTTGATTATTAAACGATAGTTCCTTTATCTTAATCGCGACTCCGCACTGAACATTTCACTCAGGAAGATGACGGCATGGGATATCTGCTCGTAGCTGGCTGGCTAGTTTTGGTTCATATGCTTGCTCTCTTGTACGTGATGAAAGTATCTGCGAGCGATTCCAGCAAGGAAAATTCCAATCAGGACAGCAAGGGTGTTAATGGGAGAGAGCGGTTTATTCGGGACTTGGCCGCTTGCAAGCGATTTGCTGATTATCTTCGATGGTCCGAAGAAATCAGTGTTGATCAATATAGACTCATTCGAAATCTTCTTGGCAAAACGGAAAGCAAGGGATTCCGTTCGACTGCTGCGCCGAGTTCCACTTCTCCAGGTTCTAATCCAACTCCTCGCGACAAGAATTTGAGCGCGTTAGCTGTGGCTGAGGTCATCGCGAAGCCAGCCTCGATAGATAAACCCAAGGTCGTTACACCGAAATCGCCTGCCCAACCGGCTCCTGTGCCGACACCTAATCCGGCTTCCAAGGTCCCGCCTATTAAAAAGAAAGATCAATCAAGTGAATCTGCGCAGGTCGTGCCTCAAAGCTTGCCGAAGAAAGTAGCAAAACCTGCGCCCTGGGATTTGCCTGATCCACCCAAACGTGAACCACGCCGGACCTTCTCCGAAGTGATGTCTACGTTTATGCAAGAAAAGAATATGCGTTGGGGTGAACTTGCCAGTGGGATTATGATCGTCTTAAGTGCGGTTGGGTTGGTCGTAAGTCTTCGTGAAACATTGGAGAATACGATCCCGTACTTCTCGGCGTTGTTGTTTATGTTGATAACCGCGGCAATTCATGGCGCGGGAATATATACGCTAAAAAAATGGAAACTGCGCAACACAAGTCGCGGAACACTGGTGATAGGCTTGTTGCTTGTGCCAATTAACTTTGTGATGGCTTGTGTATTATCAGATCACCGGCCTTTGAGTGATCCGTGGTTTTGGATAGCGGTCGTTACCGGAGCCAGTGTCTTTTCATTAATCACTTGGTATTCGAGTAAGGCTTTAATGCGTCGTGGCAATCAACCGATGTTTATTGCCGTCCTGGGGTGTGGTTTAGGCACACTGTTTTTAAATCGGACGATTGACCTGGAACTACCGATGATATTTTCGGCTTTCCTCACGCTTCCGATACTGGCAAGTTTTTTAGTCGGTTCTTGTACATTTGACCATCGTCAGTGGGATCGTCGCCATTGGACAATTAGTGCGCAAAACCGTTTGTGGTTGTTTTTTGGAATCGCATTTGCATCGGCCGTATCTGCTCTCTCGATCGGTATTTATCGATCTGAATTGATTTTCGAGCGAGTTTTGATTTTTGCACCGACTCTGTCAATTATCTTTTTGACGATGTTTCACTTTGGTGCCCGGATGCATGAGGCAACGGTTGCAAGGTGTAAGGGATTGCATTCCAGCGATAGCGAGTCAGTTCCTTTGTATGGGTTGTCGGTAAAAATACTCGGTGCTCTTTTGCTGGGGATTTTGCTGCTGAGTTCATTTTCCAATCCGACGATTTTTCTCTTGAATTCGCTTTTGGTGGCGACTGGTTTTTTGTGGATCATCGTTAGGGAGCAAACTCCCCAGTGGTTACCCTTTTCCTATGCTCTGTTTGCGGCGTCTGCCGTGGTTGGTGTCAACTTATTTTTTGGGACATTTGCTTGGGAAGAAACAGTCCCGCTGCCGGTGTTTATCAATCAAGTAGTGAATGGAGTGACAGGGCTGCTATTGCTGTTACTCGGTGCCTGCGTTGGTGCTGCCAACATTGCGATGAGGCGACTCTTTCCCGGGATCTCCGATCCTGACTTTATTAAACGGGGCTGGTTGACGGGTGCCGGAGTCTTCTCGGTGGGATTGGTCTGTGCTTTGGTTGCCAGTTTCATACATCGCGAAAGCGGTTTCGATACCGGAATTGCCAGCGGCCTTCTCATCTTGGCCGCAGGCGGACTACTGGCAATTACTTTTCGAGCGAATGATAGTGAATTGGCAATGAAATGGCAGTTGCCGGTCGTAAGCGTGTTATTGGGGATCGGTGCGTTTGTCCATTTGATTATCTGGGATCATACGTTCGAGCGGATGGTTCCAGTCGCATTTGTGTCGCCACTGTTACCGTGGCTCATTATTGCAGTTTTAGTCTCGGTTTTAATGACGGCACTGTCCTGGGGGATGTCTTTGCGTCTCCGGTCGGAATCTGAAAGCAAAACTGTCGTTACCTGGTTGTTCGTTGCCGGGATTTGTGTGCTGATTTATTCTTTCGGTGCTGCGGCTTTGATGCAGTCAAGTGAGAAAGTTAGGGGAACGGGATTCGCTTTAACTGCATTTCTGAATTGGTTTGCCATCAGTGTAGTGCTTCGACGAATCGGTTCCAGCTTGTTGCGATCGGCTTCGATTCCTGTTTTTATCGGCGGTGTTTTCGCGGTCTTTATCTTCCTCTACGAATTCGGTCCCGGTTGGCTCGGTATTCCTCAAAACGGGACGACCGACGATTGGTTTGCGATTTCGGCTGGATTTCTTTTTTATTGGGTTGTTTGGACAATAACAACAACGGTGACTTCACGCTGGTCGTCATGGCATTGGTTGAGTCAAAATAATTGGAGCGTCGTAAACTTTTTTCTTTATGGCCTAATTGTTGCGATTGTTACCATGGCACTAGATGGCGTCATTTTCGGAATAGGCCAAGAGCTGAATGCTGGGATGGAAGAGCCTGTATGGGCTGGCGGGGAGAGCTTCTTTTGGTTGTTTGTGGCATTCGGCACCGCAGTTATTTCCGTTTTCGTTGGGCTCGTTATTCGCCCGCAGCCGATTGGTGGTTTGTTCGCGATTCTGCTCTGGTTCCTCGGGTGGGCACTAGTGTCAGTGAATTTTATTGAAAGTATTTCAGTTGCATCTGCGGTGCGTTGGTTACTCGCCGTCGGTGGTATGACCCTCTCCGCATTGATTGCTGTCCGAAAACCGTTGCTGCCGATCTGGGCGTCAACGCGTAATGCGCTATCTTTGTCTGGCAGATCGTTTTTTGGGAAAGCCAGCGCGAGGGCGCTCATTAATGTCTCACTCGCTGTAAGTTCTTTGGCAGTTCTTTGGATTTCAACGATCGTATTTTACAAACTGATCTTGGCTCAATCTTCGCTTTCGGGCCCCGTCGCCGGTTCGCTGTTCGCGCGTTTAATACCGGAGGTGTCTTATGGTGTTCCCGTTCTGTTGGTTGTTTTGACGTTTTTAGTCTATGCCGTCAGCGAGAGCAGGCCGTTATTGGCGACGATCGGTTCATCAGTCTTTCAATATCTGATTTTACTGGCCCTGGTCTTGATTGTATTTGCAGATGACTTTGGGCTTGCGTCAGATCGATTCATTAACCTCTTGTTGGCCGTTTCAGTTGGAATGACAGGTTATGGCGTGATCTGGTATTTTTTGCGAAACAGTATAGATGTCAATTTGAAGAATCCGCAGATTGGTGGTTGGCTCACTCACGGTGCTCAGTTTAGCCAACTCAAAATACATGTTTTGGTGAATGGATTATTGATTTCATGTCTCGCGGGAACGGTAATTCTCAATGTCTTCCTCAATCCAGAGGAGGTACAGATGTGGATCAATCGGATCGGTGGATGGGGAGGTGTCGTTGCCTGTTTATTATTTGCAGTTTTGGCATTTTTTGTTTACCAGATAGCCGAAGTGAAAAAGCTTGGCGTTCGGACAACACTTTGGTTCACCGGACTAATGGGAACTGTGGTACTTGGCCTATTCGTAGCGATCCTTGATCGACATCTCATGCTTGAGCCTTGGGTTGCATTTCACGTGATCAGTTTTGGATTTGTGGCAATCCATTTGATTCAAGTTAGCTATTTAGGGTGGGTTGCTGGAAACCTGGAAATTGACGCCCATGAGTTAAAAAAAGATTTGTTTGATTATCAGTTTTCAATTGTACAGCCCATTTATTTGACGGCTGGACTTGCGATGGCATTTTTGATGAAGGGGGTTTGGGGGGATGCGGGGCAGCCGGCAGTCTATTACAGCTATCTTGGAGCCATTGGATTAATATCTGTCTGTGTTACTCAGGTAGGATGGGTGCTACGATTTGGCCTCAACGGATTTGCTTCTTTGGCAATTGCGTTGATTGGGGTGGGAGGGGGCGCTCGTGATCAAGCCCTCACCTCACTGATAAGGGATGGGTGGCTTATAAATCTGGCGGCTGTCGTTTCGATCCTGTTTGCAATTTCATGGACAGGTTACTATTTGGCTCAACGCCGAAGAATTACGTTGCCTAAATATTTTTTAATCATGCCGCGTTGTGTCATGGGGGGTAGCCTGGCATGGATTGTTTTTGCCAGTTTGCTCTCGTTTTTGTCGAGTGTGACTTTTGGCACGAGCGGTGGTTGGCTAAATAATCCAATGGGGTGTTTCGTTCTTTTCAGTTTTTTTGGATTGGCGTTGACTTCGGTTTGGAATGATCGCGCTGTTTTACAAACGTTCGTGTTTTACTTGTTTTCAATTGCAGTTGGATTGACAATTTCCACATTGATTCCATATGATTTCTCGCCAGTCCCTTCGGTTGCAGTGCAGTTATTATTTGGGAGTTTACTGGTCACTTTTTGGTCAGTGTTTTGGGTCAAGCGGGCATCAATTTTGAAAATGTTTGCTCCCAATGACTCATCTCAAGCGAACAAGCTGGAGAATTCCCTCGCGCATGAGTTACCTATTTGTAACTTAATATTTGGAAGCCTGTTGTTCTTGGTATCGCTTTTGATCATCGGAACTTTCGGTGAGCGGGCAGTTCGTTATCTGGCGGTTTTCACTCCATTTTCACTTGCTATTGCGACGGGTGTTCAAGCGAACCAGACGACGAGAAGGTATTTGCAAAAATTGTCCATTGCTTTTGTCACGATTGGCGTGATATTTCTCGCCTTGGCAGACTTATCACCGGAGCAAATGTATTCGCCGTTCAGCCATGCGATGGTGCGCATTCTAATTGTCTTGTCCGTTTCCATGTTTGTTTATGGATTTTTGGTGACCCGATGGGTGCGCGAGGGAGACACCTGGCTTGAATCTTTAAAGACAATGTCGGTGGTAACCTGTGGGTTGGCACTAGTTGCTTTAATTATGGTGCTTAGCGAGGAATACTTGCTTGCAGTCAGCGGAGGTGCGGGACAACTGTTGCTGGCGGAAAGTATTGTCGTCGCAGTGGTCGTTGGTGCCATGATTGTTGGCCTGCTGACTATTGCCGTCAGGCCTCAACAAGATCCGTTCTCTCTGACACTCGAAGGCCGGATGGGATATGTCTATGCCGCCGAGTTGTGCGTTGCCCTTTTAGTTCTCCATATCAGTTTAAGCATGCCATGGTTGCTTGATCTTGGTTTACGAGAATATTGGCCTTATATCACCATGGCGATTTGTTTCGGTGGAGTGGGAGTGGCTGAGTTGCTCAAAAAACGAAAATTACAAGTGTTATCGGTTCCACTGTTCAATACCGTTGCGATTTTTCCAGTGGTGATTGCGCTCGTACTGTTTGCGATCGACAACTCCGCGGACAAAGCCACGGTATTTTTCATGGTTGGCATGATTTATGTCGTGATAAGCGTAATTAATCAGTCGATTCTCAGTGCCGCGTTGGGAGTTGTTTTTGGGAATTTCGCGTTATGGATTTTCTTTAATCAGTTTGGTTTCTCACTGGTCGACAACCCGCAGCTTTGGTTAATTCCGCCAGCGATTTCGACTTTAATTGCGGCTCAACTGTATTCGAGTCGGATGCCAAAAAGCCAGTTGGAATTAATTCGCTACGTCTGCATCGCGGTAATTTATGTTAGCTCGACGATGGAAATCTTTATCGCGGGAATTGGTGAGAGTCTTGCTCCTCCGATCATCCTTGCTGTTTTGTCTTTAGCCGGAATTGTGGTTGGAATGGTCCTGCAAACGAAGGCCTTCCTCTACTTTGGAACAGTCTTTTTGTTCATGTCGATGGTGAGTATGGTAGCGCATGCACAGCAAGCGTTGGGGCATGTTTGGCCTTGGTGGGCCTTTGGTATCGGAACTGGACTTGCAATTCTGGTATTGTTCGGGGTGATTGAGAAACACAAGAATGAGCTTGTTGCGACGGAAGACACTTCCGAAGACGGTGACGCTTAAACGTCTGAAGATCATTCATTCGATCAGTTCGACTTAGTTCTCGGCTATGAGAAAGCTGGGCACCGGATGCCTTGTCAAAAGCTGTGATGAGTACGCCGGTTTAGTTTGAAAGTTTCCGTCGCCGGCGTCGCAGGATCGTCAAGCCGGAAACCAATGCTAGCGCTGTGAGTGAACCGGGTTCTGGAACGGCCTGGAGGTAGCCCCGAATCACTCCGGTGTCCGTATCGGACAGGTGAACGTTAATGTAGGTTCGGCCGGCGAGTAACGCATCCGAACCGGCGCTGTCTAAAAAAAAGTTGCCGTTTATTCCTCCTGAGGTACGCGATGCGTTAAACGAACCGTTTGTCGTCATATTTACCAAGAGAGCGCCGGTTTGGCCAAAAGCGTCATTGCCGGCGTCGGCTGTTGGACCATGAAGGTGAAGTTTGAGTACGTCACTGCTCAAATCAACGTAGCCATTACCGGAACCCCATTTGAGATCGACATGAAAAATACCTTCGACGGTGTCAAAAGTGATTCCCGTAGCGCCGATACCACCGGTGCCAAGTTCGCTTGTTGGTGGAGCGATATTTCCCGCGAGCAGTCCCTCGCCGGCGGAACCGGTGGCGATAAATTTAACGATATCAGCAGAAACAAAGTCTCTCGGAAAGATAAGCCACAAGATAATGACCAAAGCGATTGAGGTTTTTTTCATTAATTGGTCGTCCAGTACAGATTTGATGAGCTTTTTGGTTTTGGGAGAGGGCAAAATATCCCCGATTCAGTCTAATTAAGTTGTTTTCAATTGCCTCTTCTTTTTGGGCGTAAAAAGTCGACCAACTCCCCGTTGAATCGTTCAGCGTGTAAAAGGCTGGAATTTCAGCCAAGAAATGAGCCTTGAACTGGAGTTGGTCCATGATTTGGTTACTAACGGGCAAGGCTGAGGCGACTTATTATAACGAAAATTCTTGTTATTCGGGCAAGCTCGGACTAAACTTCAAGTCTCATCAGGCGAGACTATTCGGAGAATGAAATGCGTTTGAGTTTGCACTCATATTGGTGTGGCATGTTGGTGATCGCTTTAAGCGGCGGCGCTTTACTTGCTCATGATGACAATGATGGTAAGGGAATCAACGGAGCCGCAGGAGCGAACTACGGTTTTGGCGCTAACAGTTTTACTGATGGTTTCGATTCCAAGAACATCAACCTTCTCAGCCACCTCTATCTCAATGAGATCGGAAATCTTGGCGCCTCGAACGTTATTGGAAATGACATTTGGGGTTGGACCGATGCTTCCTCAGGTCGTGAGTTCGCACTCATGGGATTAACCAATCGAACTTCTTTTATTGAAGTGACAGATCCAACGGCCCCCGTCTATCTTGGGTCATTGAAAACAACAGCAGGGACTGGCAATAAAGCTTGGAGGGACGTCAAAGTTTACAACGAGCAGGCGTATATTGTTTCTGACAATAATGGCGCCCATGGGATGCAGGTTTTTGATTTAACGCAGTTGCTGACTGCTTCTCCTTCCAGCACGGAATCTCCAACTTACTTTTCATCCGTTGGGGTCTATTCGGCATTTGAGGAAGCTCATAACATCCACATCAATGAGGATACGGGATATGCCTATGTCGTCGGTTCCCCCAATGTCGCCAGTGGCGGCTTACACGTCTTGGATCTGAATGGCGGCACCGCCGGGGTTATGCCTACTTTTGCAGGCAACTTCTCAGCGGATGGGTATACGCACGATACTCAGGTCGTTAGTTACACGGGGCCGGATTCAGATTATGTTGGCCAGGAAATCGCGTTTAGTTCAAACGAGGATACGCTGACGATCGTCAACGTTACCGACAAGTCAAATATGACACAACTTTCCCGAGTCGGTTATTCGGGCGCCGAGTACGTGCATCAGGGGTGGTTGTCAGAAGATCAGCGTTTCTTTTTTACGAATGATGAGCTGGACGAGTATCGTTCGGACGATCCCATGAACACCCGAACACGGGTTTGGGATGTCTCTGATTTAGAGAATCCAGTTTTGCTTGGGTTCCATTCGGGAGAAAAAACAACCATTGATCACAACTTGTATGTCAAAGGTGATTATATTTTTCAAGCAAATTACACGAGCGGTTTGCGAGTGCTGAAGATCAACGATGCTGCTTCGCTTGACTTCGAAGAGTGGGGGTATTTTGATACCTATGGTAACGACGACGCGGTTAACTTTAACGGTGCCTGGTCTGTTTATCCCTATTTTGAGAGTGGTACGATTCTGGTTAGTGACCGTCAGAATGGGTTATTTGTTCTTTCGGCAGTACCCGAGCCGAGTTCTTTGAGTTTCATTGGCTTGGTAGGCATTGCGATGTGTCTTCGTCGTCGACGCGGCACGTCGGTTTGATTCGACGAACTCGCGATTTAGCACCGTTCAATCCAGCTGCGTAGGCTCGGCCGCCATCCTTTGCGGGTTGCTGTGTAATCGTCAGCTGGTTAGAGCTGTTGGTGCTAGTTGTTGTTTTCAGGTTCAATATTTTTGACGTATTTATTAAGCCACTCAATCATCTCTGCCTGCGTGTGCAAAACCGATTGTCTTGCTCGATACCCGTGGGATTCGTGTGGCAGCATGCACAACCGAACCGTGCCTCCGTTTCCCTTTATCGCTTGATACATTCGTTTGGATTGGATGGGAAAGGTTCCACTGTTGTTGTCATTTTCTCCGTGAATCAGGAGAAGAGGCTCATTGATTTTATCGGCATGCAAAAATGGAGAAATTGCGTGGTAGATCTCCTTTGCTTGCCAGTAAGGCCGTCGCTCAGACTGGAAACCAAAAGGTGTGAGTGTTCGGTTGTAGGCGCCACTGCGGGCAACTCCTGCGTTGAATAAGTCCGAGTGCGCCATCAGGTTGGCTGTCATGAATGCTCCATAACTGTGGCCCCCAACGCAGGTGCGACTGGGGTCGGCAACACCGAGTTCCACAGCTTTGTCGATTGCGGCTTTGGCGGCATCAACAATCTGCTCGATGAAGGTGTCGTTCATGGTTTCTGGATCGCCGATTACAGGCATGGTTGCTGCATCCATAATGGCGTACCCCTGCGTAAGTAAAGTTAGATGTGAAATGCTCTGCATGCGGGTAAAGCGCGATGGACTGCCGGAGATTTGCGCAGCTGTCTTGGCATCGCTGAATTCACGAGGGTAGGCCCAAACCAGTAGCGGCAAGCGAGTTCCCGGTTGGTAGTTTGCTGGTAAGTAGAGGGTTGCAGAGAGTGGAACTCCATCGGATCGCTTGTATTTCACTAATTGTTTTTTGATTCCCCGAATTTGCGGTGTTGGGTCAGGGAAAGAAGTCAGGGCGATATCGGACTGGTCGTTAAGATCGTTTTGAAAGTAGTTGGGAGGCGTCGTTGGTGTTTCGCGGTTGGTAATGATTACTGGTTTTTCCGAGTCACTACTTTTCACGATGGCGACAACCGAGTCGTAGTTTCCTTCCTCGCACCGCCAAAGTCGTTCGGTTTCAAGCGTCTTAAGATTCTGACGATCAATGAAGGGAAGATTGCCTTTGGGCGAGGCACCTGAACCAATTCTGTAGATCCAGTCCCCGTCTTGTTTTGCGATCGAGTGTCCCGTTGCATCGAGAGTACTCACAATACTGCCTGGATCCCCGTAGCGGTCTCGGATACTGCGATCAGTTAGTGCTTTCGGGGTCGCACTGGGAAGTTTAAGATCGTGCAATAGAGTTCGCACCCACCGTCGATCCCGGTCATATTCGGTGGTGGTTACCATGGATGGGTCTGCGAAAAAAGAGATGCCGTAAGCTCGATGTTGCACTTTCAATAATTCACGCGGCGACTCATCGAAAGGGGCAGCGAGTGTCATATAAGAATCTCGAAATGGTGTTTCTACACCTGGGTCACCGCCGTCGAGTGCTTCATTCCAAACGAGGGTGGCTTCGGCACTGGACTTCCAAGTGATATTACGAGGTCCGGTGCGAACGCCTTCGATTGGAATATTCTCATCCATCGGGATGTTCACAAGGACAAAAGCATCGGGTCCGGAGGCAGTTGAATTGATTTTTTGAACCGTGACATCTCTTGGGAAACTGCGATAGGTCATCAAGTAACTAAAGGGTTTCTTCAGGGTTGTCGAAAGAACAAAGTCACCGCTCGGAGAAGGAGCGATGTTGGTATACATTTTGGGTACTCCAATTGGCTCTACCAAGCCATCGACTCCGACAATCGATAATTGAGTGGTGCCATAGTGTTCAAACAAGGCTTCGTCATGTGCGTTTTGGAGTAAATCCTGATAGGTGCGTGTAGGTGAAGTTTGCCCATAAGATTCCTGAATGTTTGGGCCGACGGTGACGTTGGCGGGTGTAGGTTCGTCACCTCGATTTTCCGGTACTAAAAGACACAACATTTGGTTTCCGTTGGGCAGCCATTGAGGCCCGGTCATGATGGTGTTGAGTCGGTCGGTTAGTAGCCGGGGCTTAGGATCGCCGACTTTGGCAACCCAAAGTTGTTGACCTTTTTCGGTGACGACTGCAATGGAGAAGTATTGAGAATTATGAGACCAACTAATGCGAGATATTTTTACGTCATCTGGGAGTTGGATTCTGATTTTTGATTCATTGTTTTTTATTTGATCGCTGCGTTTGACTAAAGTTATCCCGCGAATAAAGCTGGTTTGAAAGGAGCCGTTTGAGGTTGGATCAATTCTCATCCCCGCCAGAGCGAGCATGCGTCGCGAAACGTCGGCAATGTCAGGCATGGCATCGCGGTCGACGAGTAACATCCACTCCCGGTCGGGACTAAAACTCACCCCCGGTGCTGGAGAGGCGTCGATAATGTCGACCACAGCCTGCGGAGGTAATTTGTAACTGGATGACTGAGCCATTAGTTCCTCACTAGCAAAGCTGAGACTGACAAAGCAGACGAAACAAAAAATAAAGTTTGATTTCATGAGATTGTTTTTTTAAGCAATTTTTTTAATGGGAGCATTCTTATTTTATTTTGACGGAACTGAATTGAATCGACAAGCATATCGTAGCTAAGAAAGGTGCATGTTTGAAATGTGCCTAGCTCTCAATTGTTCGACGTTTTAGGCGATGGCGATTGAATAGAAACGTTGATTGAGTTTTCTGCATAATCAATTTTTCTAACATGGAAGGGTCTGTCCGCGGAGCGAGAGCCAAGCGTTTGCATGAAAACTCAAGGGAATTGGCCGCATAAACTTGCGTTAGGTTCCAGCGGGGCTTATCTTCAAAATCGCCAATCTGTTTTAAATGAATTGTGTCTGTTGGGTTTGGTGTCGATAGATATTGCGTTTTGGTTGGCGCGGCCAGGTTCATTGTTGAACATGCGCTGATTGAAAAATATTTGACTTCTGGAGAGCAGTTGTGATTCAAGTTCTACCGTTACAGAGCGCAAAAAATGAGAGAGCAATTAGACCGTGCCGACGCCAGAGAAGTTGGGTGTTGGGATGGAGCGTCATTGGTGTTGTTTGTCTTCACCTCTTTGCCACGTCTAATTGTGTCAGCGGTCAGGAATTAGCGACTCCGAAATATTGGCGGGGGAATCTCCATACACACTCGCTTTGGAGTGATGGGAACGATTTTCCAGAAATGATCTGCAAATGGTATTCCGATACGGGTTATCATTTCCTGGCCTTGACCGATCATAATATTCTCAGCGAAGGTGAGCGATGGATGAACCTTGCCACCATCGAGCAACGGGCTGGAAAAGAGGCAATGCGGAAATACCTGTCGGCCTATGGTGATGACTGGGTAGTTCAACGGGAAGTAAAATCAGAAAAAAAACCGGAGCCGACGAAGCAGGTGCGACTAAGAGGTCTCGATGAGTTCCGGGATAAGTTTGAAATTAAAAACGGGTTTTTATTGATTGAGGCCGAGGAGATCAGTGACCGGTCGCAGGGGCGTCCGATTCACATGAATGCGATGAACTTAAGTTCATTAATTTCACCACTTGGCGGCGCTACGCCGGTAGAGGCAATTAATAACAACTTACGTGCTGCACAAGAGCAGGCTAAAAAGAATGGTGCGCCAATTATGGTTCATCTTAACCACCCAAACTTTGGCTGGGCCGTCACCGCTGAGGAGTTGGCCGCTGTGACGAATGAGCGTTTTTTCGAGCTTTATAATGGTCACCCCTCGGTCAATCATCTTGGCGATGCCAATCGACCGGGCACCGAAAAAATGTGGGACATCGCCAACACGATTCGAATTGACCAGTTGAATTCAGATCCAATCTTCGGATTAGCAACCGATGATAGTCACCACTACCATAATCAAGCCAATCGAGACGCGACGACGGGTAGAGGTTGGATTATGGTGAAAGCAGATGAGTTGGACACCTCTAAATTGATCGAGTCAATGAACCGCGGTGATTTTTACAGCTCCAGTGGTGTTACGCTTGATTTAGTCGAAGTTGCTACACGTTCAGATGAAAATCAACTTCGCATTAAAATTAGGCCAGTTCCGGGCGTTAAATACACAACGCAATTTATCGGTACTCGAAAGAATTATAACAAGCAAGCAACAGCGCGCTTGGATAGCTCAGGGAAACCTGTTCGTGCCACCAAAGTCTATTCCGACGATGTTGGTGTCGTTCTAAAAACGGTTGAGGGAGAGAATCCAAGTTACACCGCGGACGGTGATGAACTCTTTGTTCGCGCTGTTATTACTTCGGATCGGCCACACCCTAACCCCTCTTTTAAAAATCAGAAAGAGCAGGCTTGGACACAGCCAGTATTCTGGTAGTAGAAGTGGATCATTAATTGGTTGCACGAGTTATTCGAATGCACCATCATAAATTGATAATTCAAATTGCCCAGTAATCGCCTCGATTGCGTGGTCGGGGTGAAATATTGTTGGATCGTAAACGGCTGTTGCTGTTTGCTGTTGCATGTCAGTGGTTGCTTCAACTACACCCGGTAGTTGTTTTAGCTGTTTTTCAACAGCTGTAGTTCAGGCGACCCCTCAGACCATACCGTCGACAAAAAACGTAACGCTGAGAAGTTCTGATTCTGCCGCAGCAGTCTTAGGTGTTTCAGGCGGTGTCGGTTTTTCATTGCATCCAATACTCAGGCCAAGTGCGGCGATGGCAGTGATGCACAGTACGGTAGATGGAAAAAAGTTCATTGTATTTTGAGGGCTAAAGTTGAGAGATGTTCGAGCGTGTTTTCAATATGAGGTTTAACCATTCCAATTTCGAGAAACACTTTCATACTATAACACGAATTGTTTTTCAGGTAGCAATTGTATCCTTTGGAAAGGTTGGCTAATCGTTAAGAGTTTTTTGTCCAGTACGAGATAAAAATTCCTGGGCAGTTGTAAACCATTTGGAATGAATAGAGTCAGCGATCGAGATGCGTAAGTCATCTTTATTTTTGTGGATTTCTTTGTTCATTCGCTGGACTAATTTAGGTTCTTTCTTTTCAATTTTTTCATCTAATTCAGAGCGGATAGCTTTCGTAATCTGTTGGCTGACTTCGCCGCCCACTTTTCCAATACGATCAATACGGAATTCGTCTAATATGATGTCGGCTGTTTTCACGACGGGAGAAACAACGAAGTCAGGTGGGAATTTGAGCGAAACTGGCTTTATTTCGAGATCAACGGAGACGACAAGTCGCAGGCTTGCAAATCCCTCGGCACTAACGCTGAATAACTGGACCCCTCTTAGCCATTTGGAATGACGAGCTTTCAGACTGAGTTCAGAAACGAAGTGGACTTCCAGGGTAAATTTATTTTTTACCGGCTCCCGCATATTCTTAATCTGAATTGAAAATTTCTCTTTCGGATCGCGGAGTTGGACCGAGTAGCGAGTCCAGGTTCCATCGTTTACCAATTTCTTCCGTCGCTCAGTTTCTATTTTTAGTCCTTCGCGCCGAAATTTCACGCCATCCCAACGCTCGACTTGCCTTCCCCAATCCTTTGTGTCTTCAAATTCGTGTGGAATGTTCTCAAGAACAAGTCGAGTCAGGAGTTGATCGATTTTTTCTCCCGCGTCGGTTTGAACTGGGGTCGCTGTCCTGTCGGAAGTCTGCTTGATCGGGCCGGCAAGTTCTGGGGTGATTTGCCTAGCTTGCGATGGCACTGAAAGAAAAGTAGTTATCGCGAGAACGCATTGGAAGGCCAGTGAATTTAGACGAATCCCCCTCTGCAAAAATTGTCGAATTGATTTTTGACGTATGAGCAGCATATTGTCTGGGAAAGCGAAAATCAGAACTGCGAATGTGACTGAAAGCTCGACACTTGATTTCGGAAGGTGTATCGAGTTTATCTATCGCTTATTTCGCTGGCTGCGACTAGAGCGAAATCCAGTGCTCGGACACCTTTGGTGTCAAGTTCTGCCAATAACGGGTGAAATTTAGCACCAGCATGGATAGTTTGGCTCGCAGGCAAAAGAAACGGCTAGCAACCTCCGATGAAGGAGACTGAGCTACCGCGAATCAAGAGGGATCGCCGTTGCGGATGAAAACATCGATTGATGAGAATCAACGGAGTCTACATGGCAAAATAAAACAGGATCCACGAAAAGCAAAATGCCTTGCGTGGATCCTGTTTTCTTTTGGATTGATGCTCGATTAATCGACCACACGAACGCTCTCGGCTCGAGGACCTTTAGGTCCTTGTCCTTCAGCGTATTCTACTTTCTGACCTTCGCGAAGATTTTCGTATGTCGTTTCTTCTAATGCAGAGTGGTGGAAAAAAATATCTCCTCGCTCACCTTCGATGAAACCAAAACCTTTGTCCGTTAACTTCTTTATCGTACCTTGCGGCATTTCCGCCACTCCCCAAACAAAACACAAACTTTATTGATCGCTAACGCTTGTTTTGATGAGCTTTGAATTGAAATTCTAAAACCGCATTTTGTGCGGAATGAACTCGCTTCTACTCATCGAAATCGAACATTATTGACGAGCCGTAATCGTCAATTTCGACCAACGTGACGGCCTCGATTTTAAGCAAGCTTGGGGGGCAATACAAATAAATTCACCCTCTCCGCAACTCAAATTTCTTCCAAACTTTAGGGTGTTTGGCGAAGTCTGGTTCGTAGCGGCCGAAGGCTGATGGGTAATTTAGGTTCTTAAAATCCCTCGCTCATTTTTCAGCGGCATTGGGCTAATAGAGGATTTGACTCCTTTAGCTTGATTTCGAATTCTAGGCTTCTCACTGAAAACGAGAAAAACCCAAATTGCTATTTGGTTTTTTTCCCCTTATTAAAGATGGGGCATGGCGCAAATCAAATGGAATCCGGCTCCATTTTTAGGTTTAAGGTTTCACTTTTGATAAGGATTCTGAGGTGATTTTTAGCGGCGAATTAGAAAAACTGGCTAAATTTTCTTTCGAATCGACTGTCCATTTTTATTTTGGATGCTGTTTGCGCGTTCAGGTAGGGGGAGTTGGTTCAAATTTCGGGGCTTGTCCGGCATTCATTGGGGGGCGGTTAGTTTCTAAAGGGAGGGCGGTTGTGGGTAAGTTTGAGGTTGGGTGTGCTGTTCCTAAAAATTTGGCTACGAAGCAATTCAGAACCCCACTAGAAAAACTGACCGGTTAAAAGACAATGAAGGAGTTCGAAGTTTATCCTTACTAAGAAGAGCTATGTCAAAATCCAAAATCATCTACACTCTGACCGACGAAGCCCCTGCGCTGGCGACGAAATCTCTGCTTCCCATTGTTCAAGCATTCGCAAACATTTGTGATATCGAGGTAGAGACACGAGATATCTCACTCGCAGGTCGAGTCATTGCATCGTTTCCTGATCATTTGACGAGTGAGCAGGCTATTGCGGATGATCTTGCTGAGTTAGGTACGCTTGTAAAAGAGCCGGATGCCAACATCATTAAGCTGCCAAATATTAGCGCTTCTGTGCCTCAGCTCAAAGAGACAATTGCTGAACTTCAATCGCAAGGTTATGGGATTCCCGACTATCCTGATGAGTTAAAGACAGATGAAGATAAAGCGTTGCGAGCTAGGTACGCCAAAGTTCTGGGAAGTGCGGTTAATCCAGTTTTACGAGAGGGCAACTCAGATCGTCGAGCTCCTAACGCGGTCAAGCAGTACGCCAAGAAAAATCCACACTCGATGGGAGCCTGGACTTCGGACTCTCAAACTCACGTTGCCACGATGGGGGACGGTGATTTTCGCTCGAATGAAAAATCGGTAACCATTGAGTCTGCGGGTAATTTACGGATTGAGCTTGTTACTGCCGATGGAAAGGTCAGTGTTTTAAAGGACTCGATTCCCGTTTTGGCTGGTGAGATTGTTGACGCGACAGCAATGAATGTTGCGAAGCTCAAGGATTTTCTGGCGAATGAAATTGCCGAGGCGAAAGCGCAGGGAGTTCTTTTGTCGCTTCACATGAAGGCGACCATGATGAAAGTGTCCGATCCCTTGATTTTCGGGCATGCCGTGAGAGTTTTCTTTCGGGATGTTTTTGAGAAGCATCAGGAAGCACTTAGTGAGTGCGGCGTGAATGTGAACAACGGGCTGGGTAATCTTTTGGCCGAAATCAAATCTCTCTCGGATGAAAAACGCGAAGAGATTGAATCAGATATTGCGTTGGCCTACCAAAATGGCCCCGATTTGGCGATGGTCAATTCGGATCTTGGAATCACTAATTTGCATGTTCCAAGTGATGTCATTATTGATGCTTCGATGCCTGCAATGATTCGGAGCTCTGGACAGATGTGGAATGCGGACGGTCAGTTGCAGGATACGAAAGCAATTATTCCGGATAGCAGTTACGCTGGACTTTACTCAGAAACGATCGAGTTCTGTAAGCAAAATGGCGCTTTTGATCCAACGACGATGGGCACCGTTCCCAACGTTGGATTGATGGCTCAAAAAGCCGAAGAATATGGCTCCCATGACAAGACGTTTGAAATTGCTGAAGCGGGATCAGTTCGTGTTGTAACGGAAGGCGGAGAGGTTGTGTTGGAACACAGCGTCGAATCGGGGGATATTTGGCGCATGTGCCAAGTCAAGGATGCTCCCATTCAGGATTGGGTAAAACTGGCGGTTTCGCGGGCACGGGCGACTGGTTGGCCGGCGGTGTTTTGGCTGGATTCAAATCGAGCCCATGACTCGCAGTTGATCAATAAAGTGAATGCTTATCTTGGTGATCACGATACTGAGGGACTGGATATTCACATCCTGTCTCCCGTAGAAGCGACCCGCTACACGTTAGAGCGCTGTCGGGCTGGCGAGAATACAATCTCAGTAACAGGAAATGTCTTGCGAGATTATTTGACGGATCTATTCCCGATTCTTGAATTAGGCACCAGTGCTAAAATGTTGTCGATTGTTCCACTCATGAACGGTGGAGGATTGTTTGAAACCGGCGCCGGTGGATCCGCACCAAAGCACGTTCAGCAATTCAATGCTGAGAATCATTTGCGTTGGGATTCGCTAGGCGAGTTTCTTGCGTTAGCGGTTTCGTTGGAGCATCTTGCTGCGACTCAGGGGAATCAGCGAGCTCGATGTCTTTCCAGTGCATTAGATGCGGCTACCGAAAAACTTCTTCATGAAGGCAGGTCACCGTCTCGAAAGGTCAACGAAATCGACAATCGGGGTAGCCATTTTTATCTAGCCCTCTATTGGGCAGAGGCGCTGGCGGAGCAAACGGATGATACTGAGCTTCAAGCAAAGTTTATACCTTTTGCGAAACTGCTCTCGGACAATGAGTCGGTGATTGTGGAAGAACTAAATGCAGTTCAAGGCCAGGCAGTGGATATCGGTGGATATTACTTTCCAAATCCGGCGGCAGCTTCGAAGGCAATGTGCCCGAGTTCAACACTGAATGAGGCACTTTTAAGCTTAAAATAAATAGCTTGAATTAGGTTTACGATTCGTAATCCAAAGGCATGAATCGGCATGATGAGTTTTGAGGTGTCGCTCCCGAAATGGGCAATCGAGGAGAATCTGAAATTACCCAAATTCATTCCTGATGTTGAACAGCGAATGCGGGAGGTGATTCGTTTTGCCGAGATCAATTTGAATAGAAAAACCGGCGGTCCTTTTGCGGCCGGTATTTTTGAAAAGAATTCGGGAGCCGTAATAGGAATCGGAGTTAACCGCGTGGTGCCTTCGAATAACTCTTCGGCTCATGCAGAGATTGTTGCCATTTCACTTGCTCAAAAGAAGCTCGCAACATTTGATTTGGGAGGCCCGAGAATGCCCGACCATCAAATTGTCGTGAACGGGAGGCCTTGTGCGATGTGTTGCGGAGCGCTGCCTTGGTCGGGGGTGCGAAGCCTAGTAATTGGAGCTTCAGGTGAGCGGATTGAATCATTGACCGGATTTGACGAAGGAGCGGTGCATCCCCATTGGCAGCGGGAGTTGGGAAAACGCGGAATTGAAGTTATCGAAAACGTATTGGCTGAAGAGGCGGAAGTTGTGTTTCAGCGTTTTCGAGACAACGATGAACCAGTTTACAATGGTCGTTCGGGGGACGATGTGAGGTGAGGCGTCTCTCGGGTTGATGAGTGATCGCCGTGCTAAGTTTTGAGATTCCCTCGAGGCAGAATTGAACCATGAACTCAGCTACGTCTTCGAGGTCCAAATTAAGCAATGGGAACCCGTGAGTTCGGTGGGCCGTTCCGATTCGTAGTTTGAGCTGAATAACATATCGCCAACGTCCATGGTTTCCAGGGGAAGTGGCGTGGCGTTCAGGCCCGCGAGGCGAGAGCAGATATGCAGTGAACCCCCGGCGGTTTTGTAGATCAGTTTAAAAACTGATTTCTCTAGATCTGAGTGTGTTCGTAAATTCTTGGCGATTAATGTTTCATCCTGAATCAATCGTTTTCGCAATGACAATAGAGTTTTATACCACCGATGCGTCTCGGGATTGAGATCATTTGGCTGCGATCTGGTGCTGGAAAATGCAGTTGGGTCAGAGGGCAGGGGGGAACCATCCCAGTCATGATGCGGGTACTCATTACGGCGTCCCTGATCGACAGCTTTACGAAGGCTTGGATCTTCAAAATCTGCGAAGAATGGAAACGGTGCGTTAGTGGACCACTCTTCTCCCATGAAAATCATGGGAATGGATGGATAAAGTAGGATCAGCCCGGCAGCGGATCGTTGGTATTGAGTTGAGGTTAGCTGGTGGAGCCTTTTACCATGAGGATGGTTTCCTACACTATCGTGTGTCTGCAATGCAATGATCAGCGAATCAACGTAATCACGCCCGTCGGTTGGATTTTGTTTTTTTCGAATTGAATCAGTGACACGAATTGCCCCCGGGGTGCTGAAGACATAGGCATGTTCAATCGCTTCGGAAAGATCATTTTCTTCGTAGTGGCGGTCGGTAAGACGGATTTCCGGGTTCCCGTGTTTATAGATCGAGTGCATTAGGCAATCAGACCAGATTGCGTCATAGTTGGGATCGCCGTTGGCTGTTGGATTGATTAAATCCTCATCATAAATATTCGATTCGCCAATTAGATGGGTGCGGCGATTCTTAGCCGTTTCGATTTTTCGAAAAGAATCCCGAATTTCCCCAAGGATGTGGTATTCCCGATCGTCGAACATGTAGTGAACTGCATCGAGTCGAAGTCCGTCAAAATGAAATTCATCGATCCAGTAAGAGACGTTGTCGAGCACGAATTGCCTCACTTCGGCATGCTCAAAATTTAGTGCATCTCCCCAGGGGGTATTAAACTTTGGCGATCGGTAAGGTGCGAACTCGGCTAAGTAGTTACCTTCGGGGCCAACATGGTTGTAGACCACATCATTAATCACGGCCAAGCCTCGATCGTGGCAAGCGTTCACAAGGCATTTCAGTTCGTCCGGGGTCCCGAAGTTATTACTTGGGGCAAAGTAATTCACGCCGTCATAGCCCCAATTCCAGTTCCCTGGACATTGTGCTAAGGGAAGAAATTCAACAGCGGTGATTCCTAGTTTTACCAAGTCATCCAATTGTTCAATGGCAGCAAGGTATGTCCCGGTTGGTGTGAACGAGCCCAGGTGTAATTCGTAAATGACAAGATTTTTTTTCTCAATCCCGGTCCAATGCTGATCCGTCCATTGAAAACGATCAGAATCAACAACCGCCGACGGACCGTGGACACCGTAAGGTTGAGATTTTGATCGAGGGTCGGGACGTCCCATTCCATTGTCGAGTTGAAAACGATAGAGAGTCCCTGCGGGGCAGTCAGTGACTGTCGTGCTAAAGAATCCTTTGTTGTCTGATTCCATCGGATAGCGCTCGCGAACGGTTTCAAGGTCGCCCGAGAGCTCAATGATTTCCAAATTAACAGATTGGCAATTGGCAGCCCAGACACGGAACCGGGTTGCGTTTTCGCCGATGAGAGTTGAGCCAAGAATCGTGTCTGAAAGCGGGGTGCTATCGAGAGGTTCATTAACAGATGACAAGTCGCTGTCCTTCGATTAGTCAAATAGATTTAGGTGTAGAGATTATTTCCAAGCAATCCATTTGAGCCATTCATGGTCGAGGTTCCCATGGATGCCGCTCGATGAAATAGGAGATGGATTGTGTGGCCCGCATTTGGTGTTTGAAGACGGTTGATTGTGTTTTGCGGGGTAAGAAGATGAAAATTAATTCTCGGTTTTTTCCGCTTCCACCACAACGAGTTCGAACTTTTCGGGGTCGTACTGATAGCGGCGGTTACCCGGAAGCACGGGCAACTGGATGTTGTTTCGTTTGATGATCTGAGACATAAATTCATCGTAGTCTTTTGGCATCCGTCCATGCTCTGCTTTAAAAAGCTGGAGCGCTTGGTTGACCGCAATTTTTGAAACTTCAGAAACTGCAAAACCATAGGCGCCGGCTGACGCATACGGGTTGGCAGAGGGTTTTACCTGCAGGTCAGCGATTTTCTCTCCGTTTTCAGGTTTGAATTCACCAATGTCCTGACTTTTTTTACCAATGATTCCTGTTTTGGAACTGGTTTCTGAAGCGGGAGGTTCGGCACATCCACTAAGGAGGGTGCAGCACACTGCAAAGAGCAGAATCGGATATTGTACTAATTTCATTTGTTTTTTTGGTAAGTACATGTGATTTTTCCTGGATGGGAATAGTGAACAGTGCCCTGAGGATTTAATTTTTTTATTGTACCACAACTGTTTTTCCATTCTGTTCGGTGGAGATGCCAAACACAATGTACTCGACTGGTTCGCCGCATTGATTGTTCATGCGGTGTATTTCGTGAGGATCAATTAAGATCGCGTCCCCATGACTCAGTTCGTGAGTTTCGTTGTCCACCGTCATTGTGACCGTGCCGTTCAAAATGACAAAGATCTCCTGCATGTCCTCATGGTAGTGAGGTTCAAAAGATTTACCATCGGGTAGCAATGACCAGTTAACCATCATTACCTGGCCACAAAACAAATTATTCTTGGTCGCAAGGACGCGTTTTAGAACTCCGGGATCATCAGGGTTTTCATGGGACGCCGGAATGAACTGGATTTCACTTCCTCTTGCGATTTGCATACCTGGATTCTCAGTGCTAGATTTTGTGGTTGATTGTGAAAACGATATCCCCGGCGAATGGTGTTTTACCGTGTCTTGGATTTGCGTTTTTGGTTTGTGGATTTAAAGGTTGCTCCGGCGTCCTGAGGCATCGATTGATGCCACTGAACGACTGCAGTTGTTAAGCGACGCGTGACGTTGGGGTGGTTGGAAGCGACATTGCTCGCCTCCGCACGATCCAAACGGAGGTTGTACAATTCTGCCTGAGTTCCGTCATATTCGCAAAGCAGTTTCCAGTCTCCTTCGCGAACGGCTAGGTCAGGGCAGTCAGAAATTCCGTAAAACGAATCTCGATCGGGTGGCCGGCGGAAAAAGAGAGGTGCGTTCCGTGATTCATTTGAATTTCCAAGAATGATCGAGTCGAGTCGCTGGCCGTCAAAGGATTTATTTGTTTTGATATTCGCAAGTGACAGAATCGACGGAACGAGATCCATCGCTGAAAACCATGAATCTACATTAACGGTTCCCGCTTTTTCGGAGTTAATCAGTCCGGGCCCCCAGGCAATCAGTGAACTGCGAATGCCACCCTCAAAGAGATGGGTTTTAAATCCGCGGAATGGGCCTGCCGAGCCCGCACCTTGTTCCGGTCCGTTATCACTGCAGATCAAAATGAGGGTGTTGTTTTTTAGGCTGGGCCTGTTTCTTACGTAGTCAAAGAGAACGCCTAATTGTTCATCCATCGTATCGAGAACGCCATGGTAGAGCGCGCGCTTGGAACCGTCGCTCCGCCTTGCCTCTGGCGGGAAAAATGGGGAGTGAACATCATCCGGCCAGAGATTGATATAGAACGGTTTTTTTTCGGATTCAGATTTTTTGATGAATTGAAGTGCGGACTCGGTGAACGATTGTGTGACCAGCGATCGATCGACATAGGTTATTTCGGAGGGATCACCGAGTTTGTCAGAACCAAGTGTGTGGGCGGTTACTTTCTTGCCATCGTAGGCATCTTTTAATGCCAGGACTCTTGGTCCGAGGCCTTCGAAATTGGTAAGAGATTCATCGAATCCGTATTTGGAAATAAGTGGTGCTTCACCAACATCGCGTTGGCCGCCCATGTGCCATTTTCCAAAATGCCCAGTCGAATAACCAGCCGATTGCAAGAATCTCGCAAGCATAGGGGCGTCGGGATTTAACCATTGATCCATCCCTCTTCGCTGGTTGAGTTGGCGGTGAGCAAGGTAGGAGGTGATTTTCCAGCGAGCAGGGTACTGGCCTGTGGAAATTGCGACTCTGGAAGGCGAGCAAATTGGAGAATTAACATAAAACTGCTCGAATCGAATGCCTTCTTTTGCGAGTCGATCGATGTTCTGGGTTTCGATCGCTTGATTTCCGAAACACGAAAAATCACCCCATCCCATGTCGTCAATAAAAACGAGAATTATATTGGGAGGCTGATCTATTTCCTGAGCATTGAGTTTGATGGGCGTGAAACAAGAGGTGGTCAATGCAATGATGAAAGACGTAAGAGAGATTGACGTTCGAAAAAGTCGGGAGCATTTCATAAGCTGTATCCAATAAAACAAAAAGGTGAGCGTGAAAACTCAATTCACACTCACCTTTAGTTATACCCTGACCATTGTTTGAAATCGTCCTTTAAAGTTAATTTCAATGGATCAATTTTGTTTTACGTTTGATCGAGATAGCGGTTCACGATGTTTTCAAGCAATTCCTGGCGTCCACTCCTGTTGCCACTGGCTTCGCCCTTTTCGAGCATTAGGGCCTCAAGGTCGGCTAGGCCAACCTGACCATTTTCAATCTTTTGGCCAAGCTCGGAATCCCAACTTTGGTAGCGTTCGGTCACAAGGGAGTCGATGGCTTTATCGGCACGGATCGCCGCTGCAATTTTTAGCCCGCGAGCAAATGCGTCCATCCCTCCAATATGAGCATAAAAGAGATCGACCGGCTCAAAGCTCTCGCGACGGACTTTAGCATCGAAGTTGACACCACCTGGAGCAAGGCCATACTTCAGCAGGACCAGCATGGTCTGTGTAGTTAAGTAATAATCAGTTGGGAATTGATCGGTGTCCCAGCCCAGCAGCAAGTCACCCGTATTGGCATCAATGGAACCCAGAGCTCCCTGCATTCCGGCGTACTCGAGTTCGTGCATCATCGAATGCCCCGCAAGTGTCGCGTGATTCGTTTCAATGTTTAGTTTAAAATGATCCATCAAATCATAGGCACGCAGAAAATTGAGACAGGCTGCCGCATCAGAATCATACTGGTGTTTGGTCGGCTCCTTTGGTTTGGGTTCGATTAAAAATTGGCCCGTGAATCCAATTTCTTTGGCGTAATCGACTGCCATGTGAAAGAACTGGCCGAGGTGATCGAGTTCCCGTTTCATGTCCGTGTTGTAAATGCTCTGATACCCCTCGCGTCCACCCCAGAAAACATAGTTCTCTCCTCCGAGTCGATGGGTGATTTCCATCGCTTTTTTAACTTGGGCCGCAGCGTAAGTGTAAACATCTAAATTGCAGGTGGTTGCGGCACCGTGCATAAACCGTGGGTGAGAAAACATATTGGCGGTGCCCCACAATAATTTAACACCACTTCGGTTTTGTTCGGCTTCGAGGACATCCGCAACCGCGTCAAAATGAGCATTAGATTCACGTAGTGTGTCACCTTCGGGGGCAACATCGCGATCGTGGAACGCATAATAGGGTACATCGAGTTTTTCGAAAAACTCAAAAGCAACGCGAGCGCGGTTACAGGCATTTTCGACCGAGTTACTGCCGTCGTCCCACGGCCGAACCATCGTTCCACTGCCGAACGGATCGGCTCCCGTGCCGCGGAAGGTATGCCAATAGCAGACGGTGAACCGAAGGTGTTCCTTCATCGTCTTGCCTTCGACAATCTCGTCGGGGTTGTACCACCGGAAGGCAAGTGGATTGTCGGAACCCGGGCCTTCGTATTGAATTTTATTAATTTCCGGGAATGCGTTTGTTGTACTCATGGCAGGCCTTGTTGTGGTAGGTTTTGCGATCATTGTTTCTCAATAAAAACCAATTGCCAGTAGGTAATGCGTAAAATATCATAGATATTTCACCGATCCGTTTTTGGGTTGATGGAGATAGGGGAGCGGGCGTTGGTTTTTACGGGGCAAAGTGCCAGTCGTGGTTCAAGTTGGAGTCGATTTAGGTATGAAGCATCGACGTTCGGTTGCTCTTTTAGTGGAAACCTCAAATGCCTACTCGCGTGGCCTGCTGGAAGGGATCATTGCATACAACAAGCAGCATTCGAATTGGTCGATGTTCATTGCTGAGCAGGAGCGTGGCGCGGACCCTCCTCGTTGGTTACGCGAATGGAGTGGTGATGGCATTATTGCACGAATCGAAACAGATAATATTGCGAAGGTAATTAAGAAAATTGGCCTTCCCGTCGTCGACTTGAGTGCCGCTCGCCATGTACCTGAGATTCCCTGGGCTGACACAGATGATCAGGCGATTGCAAGTTTAGCGGTCGAGCATTTTATCGAACGTGGGTTTAAGCATCTTGCGTTTTGTGGAGACCCGGCATTTCGTTGGTCTGACTCGCGGTGCGATCGATTTTCGGAGATCGTAAATCGCAAGGGCCTGAAGCTCTATACTTATCAGGCAATTTCCCGCTACGATCCAGAGTTCACTCTCGATCGGGAAAAGCGAAGAATTGAAGACTGGTTAAGGGATCTACCTCGTCCGGTGGCAATCATGGGTTGCTATGACTACAAAGCGCAGCAGGTACTCGATGTTTGCCGGGAATTAGATTTTGCAGTCCCAGAGGAAATTGCGGTGCTCGGGGTTGATAATGATCGATTGCAATGTGAATTCGCCAGTCCGCCGTTGTCCAGTATTATTCCCGATACCCGAAGAACTGGATTTGAGGCAGCGGAGTTACTGGATCGAATGATGTCGGGTGAAACCGTTTCGACACAGCCGTTAATTACTAAACCGCTGGGCATTGAAACTCGAGAGTCGACGGATGTGTTGGCGATCGAGGATCGCGACGTCGCAGTCGCGTTAAAATATATTCGTGAACATGCCAACCAAAATATACGAGTGGCGGATGTTCTTCGCGTCATTCCAATGTCGCGTCGTGTACTTGAGATTCGATTCAAGAAGGCAATTGAACGGACGCCACATCAGGAGATCCAACGCGTCCGCATTAATCGGATTGAACAACTGTTACGGGAAACCGACTTAACGATTCATGAAATCGCCGACCTGTGTGGGTTTGTGCATGCGGAATATCTTGCCGCGGTATATAAACGAGAGACTGGCCGAACCCCCAGTCAATTTCGACAACAGATTGGAGTTGTTCCTCATTTTTAAATTCGCTTCAGCGATATTGCCAAAATTAACTTTGCCATTTCATTTTTCTTGGCATTACTGAATTCGGCCGGAATCATGAATCTCTTGCATTTGCATTGCGAGAGCACTTACCAGCGGAATCAAATCCGGATCGTTCAGGCGATTGGTTTTTTCTTTCAAGTCTGTGGAGAGTTCGTACAGTTCACGAGGGTTAATTTTTCCATCGATAAGTAGTTGGTGATCTGCGAGAAGTTTCCATTGGCCCGGGAACTGTTTTCCATTGACTATCGGATTGTCGACCCGGATTGCAATCCAAGCGGCCTCTGGGTCTTTTGGTTTTTTACCCGCCTGCCGGGCTCCTTCGTTATGATCATTGTGAATGATTGGAGTTCGATTGGGCGGTGGATTTCCTTTTAGAGCGGAAAGAATGCTGAAACTATCTTCACCATTCCCGGCAGTGATGGAGGTTCCCACAATTTCAGCGAGGGTGGCTAATAAATCTACATGACAGATCGGAAAAGAAGAGGTCTGGCCTTCATTTTTTGGGTCGCCGTTTCCAATCCCCCCCAAAGGCCACGAAGCGATGAAAGGGACACGATGCCCACCTTCATAGATTGAACCTTTATTGCTGCGGAGTGGGCCAGTCGCTGTTTTTCTCTTTGACTCAGCTCCGTTATCACTTGTGAAAATAAGGAGAGTGTTGTCGATCAACGCATGACCGGAACGTCGGGGGTCATCGTGTTGTTGAAGGTAGTCGATGAGCAAGCCGAGAACGACATCATTTTCATAAATGAAGTCACTGCGTTTTCCGCCCGGGTGACTTTTTCCTTTGACCTGTCGACCTTCAATGTTATTGCAGGGGTCGTGTGAAGTATGATTAGAGTGGCAGGCATAATAGAGAAAGAATGGTTTCTTTGAGGTATCTTGTGTGTTCAGATGAGCATCGAGAAATTTCTTTGCCATCTTATAATTGGTGGGGCCAGTTTGGTTGAGGATGTATTTCGTTCGATCCACTTGAATTCCACTCTCAGCTGCCGGAACTCGGTTACCTTCTAGCCAACCTTGGTCTTTTGAGGTGGGATGGCTGCGAGACGTTCCATGAAAGAAATCGAACCCGTGATTCAGTGGTCCATCTGCAATTCCCTTGGTAAGGTCAACGTTCTGGTAGTTTGATTCTGGGTCTCCGTTTGCGTTTCGGTAGGTTAATCCGCAGTGCCATTTACCTGACATGCCAGTTTGATATCCGTGTTTTTGAAGCAACGTGCCAAGCGTCATACGGTCTGGTTCAATCAGTGGGTCGCCTTGAGGTCCCCAGAGGACACTAAATTTTAAACGCGTTCGCCAAGTGTATCTTCCGGTCAATAGTGCCTGACGGGTTGCAGTACACCGCGAAGAGGGGGAGTGGGCGTCGGTAAAGCGAATGCCACGTTTGGCCAATTGGGCCATTGAGGGAGTTTTGACCTGGAGCGAATCCGGATTGCCAGTCCAATCTTGATAGGCGCTGGTATCCCCAACTCCCATATCATCCGCCATCATGATTATTACATTGGGTAGTTTTCTGTCAGCTAATTCAACTTGGGTTTGCCCAAGAGCGCTTACACTTATTGAAAAAATTGCGAGAGAAAACACAAAACTGGTATAGCGAGCTGCGGTGTTCATTTTGGAAACAGGGCGAGAATTCATTGATACTCCGTTATTTTAAAAACTCCCCAAATTTTAACCGATGCGCGATGGATCGCCTACAATTGTTTTTCGGATGGTTAGGCAGTCGAGTGTAGGGTTAGCAAGTAGTAAAAGAGGCTGAATTTTGAATCGAATTGATTACTTGGGAGTGAGCTTTGCAGCCGTCTGTCTCATATTTTGTTTTTTCGGTTTCTCGCGAATTCAATCCAATACTGAAGATGTCCTTCAGTGGCTACCGGACCAATCGGCAGCCAGGTCAGATTATGATTTTTTCGAATCTAAATTCGGCTCAGATGATTTCTTGATCGTGACTTGGAAGGATTGCCGACTCGGAGATGAACGTCTCGACAAGTTCACGGATTATTTGCGCAGTCATGATTCTGCTGAGTTGATCCAAAAAGTTACCAATGGCACCGAAATTTTTGAGCGTCTTGCGCGTGATTCCGATTTCTCTCGAAGGCAGATTCTTACTCGGCTAAGAGGTGTTTTTTTTGGTGCGGATAATCCAGAGTTAACTTGCGCTTTAATCGAGCTGTCGGAACTCGGAACGGCGGATCGAACGGCGTCTATGAAATTAGTGTGGGAGGCCATTGATGCCGATTCTTCGTTGAATCGGGAGCAAGTGGTAATGGGAGGCTATCCTTTTATTGCGACTTTTATTGATGGTCAATTGAAAGACTCGTTTCGCTATCTCTTATTACCTTCCATTATTTTGTCGACTTTGATTTCGTTGTTTTGTTTGAGAAATGGAATGTTAACTCTGATCGTATTCATTGCGGCGGTCGGAGCAGCCGCGACGAGTATTGCGTTCATACCAATCTGCAATACGAAATACGGTGGGTTGATGTCGATCATTCCAGCGTTGGTTTTTGTATTGGCAACCTCCGGCAGCATCCACCTGATTCGATATGGCCTAGAAGCGATCGGAGACGCGCGGAAATTGCTCGCGATTGGCTGGCGCCCCTGTTTGGTTTCCGCGGCGACGACTGCCGTAGGAATGCTTTCATTGATGCGCAGCGATTTTCCAGCGATTAGGAATTTTGGGCTGTTTTGTGCCACAGGAGTCGGTTTCGCAATGCTGTTTCAGCTGATTTTGGTTCCCTGCCTGCTTGCGAGGTTTGGGAAAAAAGGATTGCACGCATTGGCAGCCCGGAGTGAGAAAACGTCTTTTTGGACATTGCTAATGGTCTGGGTTCAACGCCGGCGGGTGGTGGTAGCCTTCGCTTTTTCAGTCGTCGTATTGGGTGGGCTTGTCGGTTTGACTCAATTGAGAGCGGAAGTTGAAGTTGAAAAGTTGTTTCGCCCGGAATCAGAAATTCTCGTTTCTATCGGAAATTTGGAAACTCAGTTGGGGCCCTTGGATCAAACGGAATTGTTAGTTGTATTCAATCGACCCACCGCGGACGGGTTTCCGGATAGAGTCGCACTGGTGAAAGAAATCCAGGCAAAGGTGGCGCGGCTCAAAGATGTTCACGTGATCTATTCACTCATCAATTTCCTCCCTAATGAGCCGTCCAAAAAAACAGCGAGAAGTATGCTGAAGAGATCCGCTTATCGCAGCATTCTGAGGCGAGAGCGAGATAATCTTGCTAATGGAAATCTGTTACATGTAGACGACGAGGCGGAGACTTGGCGGATAAGTTTGCGCTTCCCATTCGCAGAAAAAGCAAATTTCGATTATTTGATGAAAGAAGTAGAGTCGGCTGCAGAACAGGTAGTTGCTGCCTCTTATACAGCTTTGTTGTCGGACGGAAAAACGGTTGATGCAGAGGGTGATGGATCGCTGTCCGTAGAAGGGGAAGCTCGGCCTAAGTTGATCTACACCGGGAAAACGCATTTATTCCAACACGCGCAGCTAAGTTTGCTGGCTGATTTGTTTCAGAATTTCCTATTAGCTTTTGTCATCATTACACCTATTCTGATCTTAGTTTTACGATCGTTGCCGCTGGGCTTGATTGCAATGCTACCCAATGTTTTCCCAACGTTGTTAGTCTTTGGTGGTCTTGGCTGGGTAGGAATCCCGGTTGATTTGGCAATTGCAATGACGGCCTGTGTTGCCTTGGGGATTGCTGTCGATGATACAACTCACTTTTTAATTCGGTTTCGTGATTTTAACGGTCGGCTCGGCAATGTGGATGTGCCGATCATGCAAACAATTGCGCAATGTGGTCCTGCTATGTTGCACACGACATTGATTGGATCAGCGGGGTTATTAGTTTATTATTTTAGTGACATGTTGGTGGTTTCGCGATTCGCATGGGCGATCTCCACACTTTTGGTAATTGCTTTGTTAGCCGATGTGTTGATGCTACCTGCTTTGCTGTTTCTGTTTTCGAAAACCAGTAAGGTGGTTTCCGATTTCGATTCCGAGGCCGTTGGTGACGCATTGTCGATTGATTCTGATCAGGAGTAGTTGGCTATTTCAGACAGTGGAATGGTTTGGTTTTAGGTTGGTCAAAATTTGTTTTGCTCAAGAATATTAAGTGGGTGTTTTAAGATGAAGTTAAGTTCTCGACTCTCCATTGCTTCCTTTGTGATTGTAGGTTTTGCAATGAGCGGGGCTGGATTGCCCAAGTTCTGTTTGGAAAGAGTGGCCTCAGATGAGATTCGCGATCCTTTCAAAAAGCAGCATCCCAATGTTTTGATGATTCTTGTCGACGATTTGAAACCAGCACTTGGATGTTATGGTGATACCCAGGCCAAGACACCGAATCTCGATTCGCTGGCAAAGCGAGGAATGCGGTTTGAGCTGGCTTATTGTAATCAAGCTGTTTGTGCTCCCTCTCGATTTTCTTTGATGCTTGGCTCGCACTCAACGACGACTGGTCTTTATGGATTAGGGAGTCAATTGCGGCAGGTGGTGCCAGATGCCGTTACGATTCCACAATACTTTTCAAAGCATGGCTATCGAACAGAGTCATTGGGTAAAATTTTTCATATAGGTCATGGCAATCTTGGTGATCCGGATTCTTTTGATGTTGATCATTTTCATGAGAAGGTGATTGAATATTTGGATCCGGCAAGTACCGACGGCGGTCAATTGACGAGAGAAGAGGCTTATTTTACGAACCAGCAACTTGGGAATATTCGAGCGCTTCCACGCGGCGCGGCCTTTGAATCACCCGAGACAAGCGATGAGGGATATGCTGATGGTCGAGTCGCGGCTGAGACAATTCGGAGGCTGGAGCACGCGAAAAAACGACTCCAGACCGATAAACAGCCGTTTTTTATCGCTGCCGGATTTGCAAGGCCTCATCTGCCTTTTAGCGCTCCAAAGAAATACTGGGATTTGCACGATCCAACAAAATTGCCGGTCCCGACCTATGAAGAATTTCCCGTGGGTTCTCCCGAAGCTGCTCATAAGCGAGGTGGAGAAATTAACAATTACAAACCAGTACCTACGGATCGTGAGATGCCTGATCCACTCAAACGAGAGCTGATTCACGGTTATTATGCCAGTGTAAGTTATGTAGATGCTCAAATTGGAAAAGTGTTATCAGCGCTGGATCAATTGGGTTTGGTCGACAACACAATCGTTGTTCTTTGGGGAGACCATGGATTTCACCTAGGAGATCTTGGGATCTGGACAAAGCATACGAATTACGAACAGGCGAATCGAATTCCAATTATGTTTTCCGGGCCAGGCGTGCGAGCAAATAGTCGAACGCGTCAATTGGCAGAGTCTGTCGATATTTATCCGACGCTTTGTGCGCTGGCAGGGTTGCCTGCACCTGATGTCCCCCAACGACTCGATGGAGTATCACTGGCAAGTGTGCTGGGCGATCCGGATCTGCGGGTTCGTGATCACGCCTATCATGCCTATCCAAAACGTAAACTGGGTCGCGCGATTCGGACGGATCGTTATCGATTGGTTGAATGGGCGAAACACAATGGTACGGGCGGCGATATTGATTATGAGTTGTACGATTATCAGGAGGACCCGCTTGAGAAACAAAACATCGCAGACAAACGTCCCGAGGTGTTGAAAGAGTTGAAAGCTATTCTTGAGAATTACCCTTCGCCGGTAATCCGGTCTAAGAAAAAGAAAAAATGAGATTTGAATTCAGTCACATTTAGTTCTTCGTCGACTCATTCCGTTTTTTGTTTTTGGGTGATTGCTTGTTTTTCTTTTTTTGATTGAGGAACTGGTACATGTTGAAACGCTCGGGATAAGCGACGCCGGTTTTGTCTGCCCAGGTTTTCCACATGGCAACCATTTCCTGTTGCTTGGGAGTATTGGATTTGGCGAGATTATTCATCTCAGTACGATCTTTTGAAAGATCATAGAGTTCCCATGGTTTTTGATATTCGCGAACCAGTTTCCAGTCACCCCATCTCATAGCTGCGTTTCCCTCGTGCTCCCAGTAAACCGGTTCTTGATGAATTGGAGAATCGCTGCCCCGAAGAACGGGAACGAGTGATTTGCCAACGCAGGGGGGAAGATTTCCAGGATAGGATGCCCCGCCCAGTTCGACGCAGGTGGCCATGAAATCCGGTAAATAGCCGAATTGTCGAACGAATTGGCCACGCTTTTCAGATGCGATCCCTTTGGGCCAGTAAGCAATCATGGGAGTCGATGCGCCGCCCTCGTGAAGGAAATGTTTGTAGAGTCGAAAGGGAGTGTTGGAAGCATTGGCCCAGGCAAGTCCTTGGCGAATACCGTCAACGGTTTCCAAAGGCGAGTCTTTTTCCCAGCCTTTTTGGTAACGACCGAGGACGCCACCTTCCTGACAGGCTCCGTTATCTGAAAGAAAAAAGATAAGTGTATTGTCTGAAACGCCACAATCTTTAAGGTGGCTGTTTAGCTTTCCAATGTTCTGATCAATGGAATCAATGCACCCTGCATAGGCCGCTTGGATGGTGTCGAGCTCATCCTGTTTTTCTTTCGAGAGGGAATCCCATTTTGGCCCGACGTGAGGCGCAGGATCAACATTTTCGGGAAACAAACCCAAGTCCTTTTGCTTTTTCAAGCGGGTTTGCATGAGCGTTTCCCAGCCATCTCGATACTTCCCTTTGTATTTTTGAAAGTCCTTAAATTTCGGTTGCAAGGGCCAGTGAGGCGCGTTGTAGGCAAGGTAAAGAAAAAAGGGACGATCGTCTTCCTCGGTTACCTGCGAGATATACCGGCAGGCTTCATCTGTAAAAGTATCAGTGCTGTAGAAATTTTCGTCGGTCTCTACGGATTGGTTGTCGCGAGACATCGTGCGTCCGTCGCCAGGTTTTATATAATTAAATGCTCCCGATAACCCGCCGTAGAAATGGTCAAATCCTCTCTGGCTTGGCCACGTATTTTTGTCATTGGCTCCCAAGTGCCATTTGCCCGTCATTAAGGTGTGGTAGCCGGAAGCTTTTAAGACCTGAGCAATTGTGGCGCAGTTGTCATTTAAATATCCCTGGTATGGCCCGGTAAATCCCAGTGGTTGATTAGGGGGAGCTGTCATGTGCCCAATCCCGGTTTGGTGGGGATGCAGGCCAGTCATTAAGCTCGCCCTTGTTGGGCAGCAGCGACCGGAATTATAGAACTGGGTGAATCGAAGCCCTTCGCTGGCGAGGCGATCAACATTGGGTGTTTCTATTTCACTTCCGTAACAGCCAATGTCAGAAAATCCCATATCGTCCACGAGGATAATTACGATGTTCGGTCGTTCATCGCTTGTTGTGGAATCCTCCCCCTTCAGGGTGCTTGAAGGGCGCCCTAAAGAGCAAAGTGTAAAAACTAAGCTGAGAGCGAAGGCCGTTGGACGCATGCGAGATTCCTTTATTGGTTTGGCGGTTAGAGGTCATGTGTTAGAGTTTAGAAATGATGTACGGCTGGTCCTATTCTAATCCATGAGTGTCGTTGGATTCCATGCCTTTAATCTTGATTGCCGAATTCTGGTTGATAAATGCGAAGACGTTATTCCGTTGCCTTAATCGTCGAGACTTCAAGCAATTACGGAAGGAATTTGCTTGACGGAATCGTCCGTTTTAAAAAAACGCAGAGCGATTGGTCTGTGTTTCTTGAAGAACAGGATCTGCGAGGCGGCCCTCCGGAGTGGTTGATTGATTGGAATGGTGATGGAATCATCTGCCGTTCAACGAATCCAGAAATAGCTCAAATGGTGCGGTTGCGAAACATTCCCTTTGTCGATCTTAATGATCGCCGCAGTGGAAAAAGTGAGTTTGTTACGTTGCGTTCCGACGATCATGCAATTGGTAGGCTAGGAGCGAAGCATTTGTTAGAGCGAGGCTTTCGGAGTTTTGGCTTTCTTGGATTTGATCAAGAAGCCTGGTCGCTTCGACGGGAAGAGTCGTTTGTCGAAGCGCTAAAACAGAAACGTTATGAGTGTTCCGTTTTAACATCAAAATGGCATAGCTTGTCTAGTCTCGAGATGGAGCAACCACGAAGACTTTCACTGGCTTATGAGCGTGAGCGAATTACGGACTGGCTGAAAGGATTACCCAAACCTGCGGGTGTGATGGCCAGTAACGACATTGCTGGAAAAAATATTCTGGATTGTTGTTTGCTGGCAGAAATTGCTGTGCCGGAACAGGTTGCGGTTTTGGGGGTCGATAATAACGAGTTGATTTGCAATTTATGTGAACCACCGCTTTCAAGCGTTATGCCCAATTCCGAGCAAATTGGATTTTCTGCAGCCGAATGTTTAGCAAAATTAATGGCAGGTGAAAAAGTAACACCGCGGTTGCAGTGTTTCGATCCATTGGATGTCAGGCTTCGGCAGTCTTCCAGCGTTTATGCCATTGAAGATCCGGATTTGGCAAATGCATTAAGTTTTCTGAGAACCAATGCTTGTTTTGGTATTTCGGTAAAACAGGTTCTTGAGCATACAAAATTGTCAAGGAGTTCTCTTGAGCGCCGGATGCGAAAGCTCCTCGGCCATTCTCCCCAACAGGAAATTCGGAACTGCCAACTAAAGCAGGTTCGAAGTCTGTTGGCCAAAACCGATATGTCGATCGAGCAAATTGCAATTAACTGCGGATTCGAACATCCGGAGTACTTACATGTCGTGTTTAAAAGAGAATTAAATATGACGCCCGGTGATTACCGAAGGGCGCTTAATAAATAGATGTCTTACTCAAAATGCGATTGAGGAAAGCATCATATCTCAACACTATCCAACCGAACGAAGTGCCTATTTCGTCGGTAGAATCTGAATTGCATCGGCGCAAAGGTGGCCAATTGAATTACCGTGGGACATAATAATTGCTGTTGGTTGACCTTTTTTGAGATCGAATTCACCGAGTGATACGAATCCATGTTCAAGTTTCGGTGCTTGAGTTAGGTCTAAGAAAATCACCTTCGATTTCAACGCCTGTTCAATTGTGATTCGTGCCTTTTGGGTCCGATTTTCATGATGTCGATAGGCCAGTCTGATCTCGCATCGCGCGTTTTTCTCTGGCTCCCAAGCAAATCGAATCGATGCATCTGTATTCGCACCGGCATACACATAGTGTTTTCCAACAAAACCTTTCAGGCCTGTTCCGGAATTCCATATTCCAGTTCGCTTTGCTGAAACATCGTCAATCACGAGTCCTGGGATTTTATTCGGTTCGATGCCCTGGTTGACGACAACGGGTTTGGGTTGCTTGGCGATTGGAACTTCGGGAATGGTTAGTTTGCCTCCAAGTGTCAGGCGGCGTGAACCGCCGGGAAGATGGAGTAGGCTTTTCAATTCCGGCAAGTGTTTCTGATAGACCTCACGCGGCGAGCATTGGTGGGTGGCGCAAAGGGAGGCAGCCTTCCCAACGACCTCACCCATCATTCCGCAGGTCTTCATGACGCGGACTGTTCCGAGTGCTTCGTGGGTAACACTAATGCATCGCCCCGCCATGAAAAGATTATCGATGTTGGCTGAGTAAAAACAGCGGTAGGGGACGGGGTAGCCATAGCTCCTGTCGACTCCTTTTCCGTGGACCGCCTTTGAAATGAAAGGATTGTCAGGATATTTCTTCGCGTATTGTTCTTTGGGGTAATGGAGATCGATGGACCAGGTACTTGGTACAACACCATCCGGAAAGTCTCGCTTGCCAACAATATCGGCTTCCGTCAGCACGACGTCACCGAGCAGTCTTCTTGATTCACGTGGCCCTCCAATAAATGCGACCCACGTCAAAGATGCATTGGGATGTTCCGCTGCTCCATCTTTATTTTTCATCGCGTTGAACGCTCCGTAAACTGCTCGAAGATTCCAGTCACGAATTCCTTCAGCATCTGCCAACGGGTCCTTATCAAATCCACTTTCCCAAAACCACTGACCGTGGAAGTCGCGAGGGTAGGGAAAGTCTTTCATGGTGAGGTCCAGTGCCCATGGAGTTTGGGGGAATTGGCTCGGTTCAGGGCTCTTTTCCCAGCGCCACATATTGCTCATGCCCATGCGGCCCGCGGGAGTCATGTCGTTTTTCGCTCCAGCGAGGTTTCCGATCGTGCCGTGACCAGTGCAGTCTACGAACTGAGTGCCTGAGAATCGTTTGATTGCTCCAGATTGAGTATCAAATGCCAGAATGGATTTAATGGAATTTTCAGAAGAAAGCTCAACTTGATAAGCATGATGGTGAAGAAACAGGTCGATGTTTTTTTCCGCACGAACCAAAGATTCTTTTTTGTCATCTTCGAATTCTTCATAAGTGCCAGGCGATTTGGTCGCCTGGTCAGAAAATTCGTTGACGATTTCCCCGATTCTCGGGTAACGTCCCCGACGAATATTCCCTTTTGCCCAGACACGAACTTCACTCGATCCATTTCCTCCCAAGACCCCTCGGTTTTGGATCAAGGCAACGCGGCAACCCATTCTTGCGGCTGATAAAGAGGCAGCAACTCCAGCATAGCCGCCACCGATTACCACTAAATCGTAGCCACTTTGATTGATTGGTTTTTCAGAGATGTTTGCCAATTGCCGGCGCCACGATGGAAATACTACGTTCGTTGCCGGCGGGGTCCAGTTGGGGTCAAGTGAGAACGCAACAGCATCGCAACGACCATCAAATCCTGTCAGGTCATGCAGCGTCAGTTCATTTCGCTTTTTATTAATTTGGATTGTTCCGCCCTTTTGCCAAAACCAGTTTTCCCCTTTCACCCCAAACTGCTGCTCCAGCGGCACCCCGTTAATGTGCAATTCAAATTTCCCAGGTTGGCCTGGTGCTTTCCAGCGAGCTACCCAGTCTTTGGTGCGGACCCATACGGTATAACTCCCTGTTGCCGGGAAGTCGACTGTCGTTTTTGCATCAGCTACCGGTTTCCCGAGGCCGTGTGCAAGCAGGTAAGGGGACCCCATTTCGTGAATGAATTGGGTGTCGAGTTTCCAACCCCCGGGTTCTGAAAAACTCTCTGCCTCGACGAGCAACGTTTGAGCAAGGCCGGTAGAAATAAATCCCAACAAGATTGTCACGCTTAAGACAAAACGCATACCCATGCTTCCTCTTTTGTTGTTCGATGGCACGTCAAGAAAATTTACTGCTCGAAATAAGTATATCCGCGGAGACTTTCGCTAAACAGGTTCAAAATTTCACTCCGCTGAGCAACGCTGATTTTCCCATCACTCAACGCGGTGTCTGTTCGTTTTTCAAATTGAGAGAATAGTTCATCGGTTTGGTACTCAACATAACTCAAGACATCTCGAATGCTGTCGCCCTTGAGTTCGTGGACAAATTCCAATTTCCCTTCACAGGTAACTCTAACGCTGACGACATTCGTGTCACCAAATAAATTATGCAGATCGCCGAGCGTTTCCTGGTAAGCTCCGACCAAAAATACACCGAGGCAGTATTCTTCACCTTCGGCAATCGGATGCAATCGAAGCGTATTGGTGTTGGATTTTGTTCCGACGAATTGATTGAGTTGGCCATCACAATCGCAAGTTAAGTCCCCAATGATGGCGTTTCGAGTTGGTTCTTCGTCGAGGCGTTGCAATGGCATGACGGGGAAGACCTGCTGGATGGCCCATGCGTCGGGTAGCGATTGAAAAACGCTGAAATTACCGTAGTAAATATCAGACAGCGAGTCTTTAATAGATTGTAGGCTTGCCGGGGGGCGGGTCATTTCGGGTACGCGGTCAGCGATCTGATGGAGGATGGTTAGGCAAATGTTTTCAGCAAGTGCCCGTTCGCGAAGGCTCAGTTCTCCAATCTGAAACGCTTTTCTTGCTTGATCGCGGTAATAAATTGCGTCATTGAAGTTCTCTTGCAGACGTCGCACTTCGATATGTCGCAGCGTGTCTATCAGAAAATCAATGGACGAATGAATGTTTTCCGGGAGCGGATCGGGAAGTAGCTGCGGTTGAAAATCATTAACATCAAGTATGTTAAACAGAAGGACGGACATTGGTGCGACCGTCCAACGACCTGACTCAGAAATAATCGTGGGGTGAGGGATACCGTGAGGTCTGAACGCGGCCATGATGGCTTCAACAATATCGACGCAGTATTCGTCGAGGTCGTAGTTTCGACTGTGGCCATCGATACTTGCGGATCCGTCGTAGTCGACGGCGAGTCCGCCACCAATGTCAAAATATCCCATCGGTGCACCCTCTTTAATGAGGTTGACATAAAACCGACAGGCTTCAGTAATGCCGTCACGGACATTGCGAATATTGGGTACTTGGCTGCCAAGGTGGAAATGCAGCATCTGCAGGGAGTCCAGCATTTCAGCTTCTCGGAGGCTGTCAATAATTTCAATCAACTGCAGTGTCGTTAAACCAAAAAGGCTACGATCTCCGGCATCCCGACTCCAGTGTCCATCGACGGCGGTGGAGAGTTTCAAGCGCACGCCAATACAAGGTGTGACTCCCCAGTGTTTTGCACGGTCAAGGATCAAAGGGAGTTCTTTAGGCGTTTCGATAACGAAAAAGACCTGAAGCCCCATTGAAAGCGCCCGAAGTCCGAGGTCGATATATTCCACATCTTTGTAGCCGTTACAGATAATCAAGCTCTCAGGAGATGGAAGGGTCGCCAGAGCGATTAAGAGTTCCGCCTTGCTCCCCGCTTCGAGCCCGTAATTAAATCGCTCGCCGAATCTGGCGATTTCCGCAATGACGTGACTCTGCTGATTGACCTTGATTGGGAAAACGCCCCGATACTCACTTTGATAATCGGACTTGGCGATGGCGGATGCAAATCCGTGATGAAGTTGCGTAATGCGATCATCGACAAGATTTTCGAACCGGAGCATGACCGGCATATCGAGTCCGCGCTGTTTGAGGCCATCGAGAATTTCGGAAAATTCAATTGTTTTGACGCCTGCCGGTGTCGGCGCTTCAACGGTCGCGTTTCCCGATTCAGAGATTCCGAAATAGTTCAGACCCCATCGCTGAATACCGTATAGTTCTCTGGCATCGTTGAGTGTCCAAGGAGACTCCGGGGGGGTGTCATTTGGATTAGTTTCGGCGCGAAGATGTGCGGGATCGCGACGCGAGGTTGGGTTTGGGAAAACTGGTTCAGAAGTTGTCAATGAATGGCCCTCGAATGCCAAATTAGGTTTTTAGCCTGTCCATCGTATCAGAGAAAGGCGCCTTAGCTATGGTTTTTTTGGAAATCCAAAAGCTTTCATCCGCTGAGTTAATGTGCTTTGGATCGCGGTTCTGTGTTTTCCGTCACCACCGCCAGATTAAGCTAGGATTTCATGAACGACCCGACCATGGACATCGGTCAGTCGAAATTGTCTGCCTTGGAACCGGTAGGTTAATTCCTCGTGGTTAATTCCAAGAAGATGCAGGAGCGTTGCCTGCAAATCATGGATATGAACACCATCACTGGCAACGTTCATCGCCAATTCATCCGTTTCGCCGTAGCTCAAGCCGGGTTTGAGGCCTCCCCCCGCCATCCAGGTAGTGTAGGCATAAGGGTGATGGTCACGTCCCCATTGTTTCCGGTTGTTGATGTCTCCTTGAATAAACGGAGTACGTCCGAATTCTCCACTCCAAACAACGAGTGTGTCTTCAAGCATTCCACGTTGTTTCAGGTCCATTACCAGGGCAGCACTCGCCTGGTCGGTATCTCGGCATTGAGTATAAAATTCCGTTGTCAAACTTCGGTGTTGATCCCAGCCGGCGTGCATGAGTTGAGTGAAACTGACCCCTCGTTCGGCGAGACGACGCGCCATGAGGCAGTTGTGGGCAAACGAACCAGGTTCTTCGACTCCGGGGCCGTACATGTCAAGAATACTTCGGGGCTCATCCGACAGGTCGGTCAACTCAGGCACACTTGCCTGCATTTGAAAAGCCATTTCGTATTGAGCGATTCGGGTTGCGATTTCCGGGTCGCCGAATTCTTGAAGTTGCATTTGATTTAACTGGGCGATGTTATCGAGCCACCCGCGACGCATTTCGCGGGTGATGCCCTCGGGATTGGAAAGGTAGAGAACCGGATCGCCGGAACCGCGGAATTTAACTCCTTGGTGTTTAGAAGGTAGAAAACCGCTACCCCAGTAAAAGTCATAGAAAATTTGTCCGCAGGTCGTATTTTTTGAAACGGAGGTCATGACGATAAAATTTGGAAGATCATCTACCTCGCTTCCCAGACCGTAATTCATCCAGCTTCCCAGAGTTGGCCGTCCCGGTATCTGTGCGCCACTCAATAAGAAGCTAATGGCCGGAGCGTGATTAACTGCGTCGGTGTGCATGCCATTGAGAAAGGTTAATTCATCTGCGATCGAGGCAGTGTAGGGGAGCATATCACTGACCCAGGCTCCAGAATTTCCCCGCTGGTGAAACGGTTCGATAGGAGCCAGCATTAATTTTCCATCGGGTTTTCCGGTCATCGTGCTGAAGCGTTTACCGGCAACGAATTCTTCGGGGACAGGCTGCCCGTGCATTTGAGCTAGTTTAGGTTTCCAGTCAAAGAGGTCAGCATGAGAAGGGCCACCGTTTTGAATCAATGCAATTACACGTTTGGCTTTTGGAGCAAAGTGGGGGACGCCGGGCAGGCCGTCTTTGCGAGGCACGGTTCGCCCTTCCCCTGCAAGTACCGAACGATTTAACAGGCTCGCCAACGCAGCAGTTCCAACTCCATTTGCCGTGCGACCGAAGAATTCCCGTCTGGTTGAATGCAGTTTTTGTTGTTCATGAAGATTCATAGCCGGCACGCGTTCGTAATAGGATCGGGTTCTTAATTCAATGGTTTGCTTGCCTATTGCCGTGTAAGGCTTTCATCGAGATTTAAAACTGCGATACAGAGGTTGGTCCAGGAGGCTAATTCAACCGGATCAAGGTTGGAGTCGGCAGGTGATTCGCCGATCTCTAAAAAGGAAACGACATTTATTTTGTTGGCCGCAAATTGTTGACGGTCGCGATTCAGGCCGGATAGGAGAATTGGAATTTCGTTTTCCCGAGGTAAACGCGTCAGAACCCGTTGAAAAATTTTAGCGAGCGTTTCCCGATCGGTTAGTTTTTCTTTCAACAGGCTACTGGCAAGCAGTCTAGCGGCTTCGACATAAGTTGTGTTGTTGAGGGTGTTCAAGGCGTGAAGCGGCGTGTTGGTCCGGTAAGAAATGACAGAGCATGTCATTCGGTCGGCGTTGTCGAAGATCATTGTGGGCGCCGCGATTCGCCGCCAAAATGTGTAGATCGATCGCCGGTAGAGCGCGTCTCCTGAATCCTGGCGGTAAGTTTTTTTTCCAAAACTAGCTTCTTCCCAGACTCCTTTCGGCTGATAACTGTTTACAGGTCGTCCTCCGATTGTTCGCACAAGTCTTCCACTGGATGCAAGCGCGTAGTCACGAATCATCCACGAGGGCATTCGAAACCTCGATGCCCGGGCGAGTAGCCGATTGTTCGGGTCGAGCTCAAGTAAGTGGGGATTTGTTTTCGAGGATTGCCGATAAGTACGGCTGTTTAAAATTAAGCGGATCATATGTTTGGTATCCCAGCCGCAATCCCGGTATTCGGCGGCCAGCCAATCCAGTAATTCTGGATGGCTAGGTGGTTCGCCCTGGACGCCAAAATCTTCTAGTGTTTTGACCAGGCCAGTGTTAAAAAATTTAGCCCAAATTCGATTGATCGAAACGCGTGGCGTCAGCGGGTTGTCGACTGAAAAAAGCCAGTTGGCAAGCGCAAGTCGGTTGGGAGTCGAATCCTTGGGAAGTGGTGCGAGCATTTCGGGTACACGCATCGAGACCTCGTTCAATGGCTCTTCGTAGGACCCTCGGTTAAGTCGATAGGTCTTTCGAAGCTTAGGTCCATCCGCCATTACCATGACCTTAGGATATCCCTTCTTTAGTGATTTGATTTGGCTGTCGATCGAGTTGATTTTTTGGACTTGGGTTTGGTAATCGGAATTGGATTCGAAGTGTTTCTGTTGAATGAGTTTAAGTTGCGCGGACGACCGAGACTCGCGTGGTTGCTTCAAGGCGGCCATTAACTTTTCTTGGTCGCCGGCAAGCGTCGGATTTTTCTGTTGGGTAAGGGAGATTCTCAGTCTCCCAATATTGTGTTGTTTGTGGATCGACTCGTGTTTGAGTACAAGTTTGATTTTTGCATCCGGCGGCAATGTCACTGGTTTTTCGAACCAAAAAACGGCCTCGTGCTCCTGTTGCATGTTCTTATCGGGAGCCCAAACGGCCCATCCTGTTTGGGCGTTGGAATCGATGGCTAGCTGGGCCTTGTGCCCCGGCTGTTCGTAATCGGCTCGTGCGTGTTTGAATGGAAGACGGATCGGTGTCACACCCGGTTCAATGAGATAGGCCGAAAAATCAGTCAATACAAAATTGGAACTGACCGATCGCGTGAGACCGCCGGCAGTCATTGACGCGTGTTTGAGAACTTCGAGGCGGATTGCCTGGATGGCAGGAAGATCTGACTTTCCCGTAAGTTGGTAGTTGTCGTTGACCGGATTGGCTCCCGAGACGAGGAGCGAGCCGTCAGCAGAATATTCAAGTTTAGATTTGTCTGCGGAGTAGGTTTCAGGGTGCCAAACAGACCATATTTTTTTGTTATGTAATAGTTCAAGTTGGGTTGATTCCCAGTCACTTTGTTGCTGGTTAAGCACACCTCTAAGACGTTCTTGTTCTGACTTTAAACTGGACAATTCCTTATTTAGTTTTGCCAGTTGCAATCGCTGAGGTTGGTCGGGTACCGAAAGCACCGGCTCGGTTTGGGCATTGCCACCGGCGCCGGTTACCGGCGTTTGGTTGAAAAATGCAAACAGACTGTAATAGTCCTCCTGGGTCAGTTGATCGTATTTGTGGTCATGGCATCGGCAACAATTAAATGTGAGGCTCAACCAGACGGTGCCGGTCGTTTCCGTCATGTCCATCACATAATCGATTCGGTTCTCCTCGGGAATCCGCCCGCCCTCACCGTTGATGGGGTGGTTACGATTGAATCCGGTTGCCAGAATTTGCTCTTCCGTTGGGTTGGTCAGCAGATCACCGGCGATTTGCCATTTTGAGAACTGATCGAATGGAAGATTGTCATTGAACGCCCGAATTACCCAGTCCCGCCACGGCCACATCGTCCGTTCGTTGTCGCCCTGGTAGCCGTTGGTATCGGCGTACCTGGCTGAATCGAGCCAGTCCCAGGCCATGCGTTCACCATAGGCAGGTGATTGGAGCATTCGCTCAACCATTCGCTGATAGGCATCCGGTGAAGTGTCTTCGAGGAAGGTCTCGATTTGTTCAATGGTCGGTGGTAAACCGGTCAGGTCAAGACTGACGCGTCGGAGCAATGTTCGGCGATCGGCAGCCGGTGAAAATTCAAGACCTTGCTGCTGCAGTTTCTTTTGGACAAAAAAATCAATGGCGTTTCTTGTCTCGATTTCCGGTTTCACGATTGGTTTGTAGGCCCAATGCTGTCCCCATTTTCCACCTTGGTCAATCCACTTTTGAATCAATAAGATCTGGCCTGGAGTTAACCTTCGGTGAGAATCCGGCGGTGGCATTTTTTCGTCAGGATCATTTGATCGAATGCGGGAATACAATTCACTTGAATTAGCATCAAACGCAATGATGGATTGTCTGGCTTCTTCCTCAATATCGAGCCGGAGGTCTGAGACTCGCTGATTTGCGTCAGGGCCATGACAGAAATAGCAGTTTTCAGCGAGAATTGGTTGGATGTCCCTAGCGAAATCTATCGGTTCTTCAGCGACCGATGTTATCGAGAAGACACAGCAGAGTAATATTAAAGTGATTGAGGAATTGGATTTCATAGCCGTTTATTTTAATCGATATGGATTGGCTGTGAATTCTATTCGATCGAATCAGGCGAGGATATCACGAATCACTTTGCCTTCGTCGGAGGGCCCAATAAGCCGCTGTTTGAGTCCTTGGTAGGGGAAATTGAACCGTTTGGGATCGATCCCGATTTGGTGGAGAATGGTTGATTGAAGGTCGCGAATACTGACTGCATTTTCTGTAATGTAATAGCCGATGTCGTCAGTTTGACCATAAACCCCGGGTTTGATGCCGCCTCCCGCCATCCACATGGTAAAGGCATGGGGATGGTGGTCTCGGCCAATAAAACCCTTAACTAGATTCTTGCGAACGTTGTTTTGCATCATTGGCGTTCTGCCAAACTCGCCGCCCCAGATAATTAGCGTTTCATCGAAGAGACCGCGTTGTTTTAGATCGGTAATCAAGCCTGCGACTGCTCGATCAATTTGCCGACATTTGATGGGTAGCGTCTCGTCGATCGACTCCCCGGGAGAGGAGCCATGGTGATCCCACCCCCAGTCGTATAGCTGAACAAATCGAACGCCACTCTCGACCAGTCGCCGGGCGAGTAAACAATTGTTGGCAAAGGTTGGATCATCGCCTTTGTAGAGTGTCCGCGGGTCGGCCGCCGATTCTGCGGCGGAGACGTACCCCGGTTTTGCTCCGTAAAGGTCGAGCATTGCTTGGGACTCTCGTCCAATATCCATTACCTCGGGAACTGAGACCTGCATTTTGAAAGCAAGTTCATATTGGGCGATTCGCGTGATGGTTTCAGGGTCACCGATATGCTCATGCTGATATCGATTCAGATCGGCAATTGCATCGAGTGTCTTGCGTCGTTCACTCCGGCTAAGCCCTTTCGGATCACTGAGGAAAAGAATCGGGTCGCCACCATCGGTTCGGCATTGAACACCTTGGTAGATTGTTGGCAAGAAACCGCTGCCCCAAAGAGATTTTCCAGCGCTCGGGGTTTTTCCACCCGACGAGAGAACCATGAATCCAGGGAGATCTTTGTTTTCGGATCCCAGACCGTACGTCGCCCAGGAGCCGATTGATGGGTAACCCAATAGCGGGTTGCCCGTTTGCATCAGCAATTGTGCGGGAGAGTGGTTGAATTGCTCCGTGTGGACTGAGCGAATCACACAGAGGTCGTCAATGATCTTGCTGAGATGCGGCAGCCGGTCACTGACCCACTGGCCACTCTCTCCGGTTCGTTGAAACTTGAATTGTGAGCCCAGCATCTTGGGCACGCCACGAATAAAAGCAAACCGTTTTCCTTCGAGATATTCCTGAGGGCATTCCGTATCGTGTAACCGATCCAGTGCCGGCTTATGTTCGAATAATTCCAACTGGGAAGGGGAGCCTGCCATGTGCAAATATATGACAGATTTTGCTTTTGCTGGAATTCGAAAGCCAGTTGGTTCGTTTGAGCTCTCCTGATTGAGCAAAGAACTGAGCGCGATTGATCCGAGGCCTAAGCCCGTGTGGCCAAAAAATTGACGTCGCGTTGTCGCTTGAATTTTTTTTAGCGGAAGTGGTAATTTCATGGTAAATCTTATTTCATCAGTGTTTCGTCAAGATTGAGGAGGACATTCGCAATGGCGACTAGACGAGGATCGCCCTCAGATAATGCGGAAGCTTGGAGTAGCGATTTGGCTGACTCCTCGTCGATTTCAAGAGATGCGTACAAGTCCATTAATCGCTTAGTTTCGCGCGGTGTGGGTTGCCGCACGAGTGTCATGGTAAAGCCATTCACAATTTGCTGTTCCAGGTTATCCGAGGATTGTCGCATGCGTTGCGCCAATCCTCCCGCTGCTTCCAGAAATGCCGTGTCGTTCAGCGTTACTAACGCTTGAAGAGGAGTGTTGGTTCGAATCCGACGCACTTGACAGACCTCGCCACTGCCAGCATCAAAGGTCGTCATTGCTGGATAAGGACTGGTGCGCTTGAGATATGTGTAAAGGCCCCGGCGAAAGCGATCGGGACCGTCAGCGTTTTTCCAGTCTTCACCACTGTAAGTAGTTTTCCACACGCCACCGGGTTGGGGTGGCATGACGGATTTACCTCCAACTTGTTTCGTCAGTAAACCACTAATTGCGAGCGCCTGATCGCGAACCGTTTCGGCAGAAAGACGGAATCGTGGACCACGTGCGAGCAGGCGATTGCGAGGGTCGCGCGAAAGATGGTCCGGAGACGCGATCGCGCTTTGCTGGTAGGTGCTGGAGGTTACGATTGTTTTGAGGAGCGTCTTGATCGACCATCCCTGTTCGCGAAAATCGACTGCTAACCAATCTAGTAATTCGGGGTGGGAAGGGGGGAGGCCCTGAGATCCAAAATCTTCTTCTGTTTCGACAATCCCAACCCCAAAGATTCGCGACCAAATGCGATTGACCATTACCCGCGAAGTAAGAGGGTTTTCCGGTTGCATTAGCCAGTTTGCGACGCCAAGTCGGTTGGACGCGGCGTTTTTGGGGAAACTGCCAAATATTTCCAGAACACTGGGCGTGACCTCATCACCGAGATCAAGAAAGTTTCCTCGATTATTGATTTTTGTTTTACGTTGCTGGGCGACAGGTAATTCTGCCATCACGGGTGTGCGGGGAACAGCTTTTCTCAAGGCTGCCAGTTTTGCTAATTCGGTCTGATAGTTTTTCTTTTTCGCAGGATATTGTGGATCGCTGAGCGACCAAAAGATCTCTTCAAAATTAGGTTCGAGTTCGGCGATTAGCCATTCCGCAGGGTAGGGGCTTACTGAAAAACGCGAGCGGGCGAGTAACAGGCCTTCGCCGTATTGTTGCTCCAGAGTGATTCTGATAATCCCGGAGTCAATCGGTTCAGAAAAATCAAGAACACAGTTTTGAGATTCTTTGAATTTGGGTGAAAGCGCCCAACCAGCGGAGTTGTCGCCATTGATTAGTTTGGCAACTTCCCAGCCGCGTTGGGAGAACGTTGCTCGCGGGTTGGTGAGAACGATTTTTTGGGGAGATTCGGTGTCTTGGATTTTCTCAACGGTCAGGTCGCGAATTGCCACGTTTTTGTCTGCCCAGTCACCGCCGGCGATTGATTGGGGGAAATATTCAATTCGAAGTGATTGATATTTTTTACCATCGGGCAGTGCGGGCAATTGAAAAGTGAGAGTCCAGATGTCTCGTTCCGGGCGATTCCCTGTAGCTAAAATAATCCGGTCATCTTTCTGTTCGAAACCAACCTGCGCCTCTGAGGTTGATTCCTCTAGTTTCAGGTTTTGCCAGAGTGGGATTTCTGTAAATTGCTGTTTCCAGTCAGAGAGCTTGCTGTCGAAATCGGCTGGCCGAACGTCGAGTTCCTTCTTTGACCGCGCAACTACGTTTTGTTGAGCCGCGATTCCTCTTGCTTGTTCAGCAGTAGGTGTCGGATGAAACGGGGATTCAGTGTCCCTATCTTGTGTTTGATTGAAATAGGCTAAAAACGAATAGTAATCGCTGATACTGATCGGATCGTATTTATGGGAATGGCATTTCGCACAACCCATGGTTAATCCCATCCAAACTTGCAGTGTCGTATCGACTCGGTCTTTCACTGCCGCAACTCTAAATTCTTCGTCGTCCGTTCCCCCTTCTTCGTTGGTCATCGTGTTGCGATGGAACGCTGTGGCAAGAATTTGATCGTCCGTTCTTTCGGGCAGCAGATCACCTGCCAATTGCTCTCTTGTAAATTGGTCAAACGGCATGTCTTGATTGAGGGCGGCGATTACCCAGTCTCGATAGCGCCAGATATCACGATGTCGATCCTTTTCATAACCTTTGGTGTCGGCATAACGGGCGAGGTCGAGCCACATTCGCGCCCAATGTTCACCGAAAGCGGGAGATGCGAGTAAGAGATCGACCTCCCGTTCGTAGTTCTCAGACGATGGATCTGCCAGAAAGCGTGCGGCTGCCTCGGGCGTCGGGGGAAGGCCCGTTAGATCGAGAGCTAGCCGCCGCAAGAGTCGGGCTGGATCTGCTGGAGGGGCGGGAGCAAAATCCTGTGCCTCCATTTTTTTTAGAATGAAGTAATCCATCGGACGTTTGGGCCAATGGGCATGTTTTACGGTCGGGATCGGTTTTTGTGTGGGGGCAACGAAAGACCAGTGAGCCGAATAGGCACCGCCTTCGGTAATCCATTGCCGAAGAAGTTTTTTTTCGGTGTCCGTTAATCGCTGCCCGCTCTCCGGGGGAGGCATCAGCACATCGGTATCGTCTGAATAAATTCTCGTAACAAGTTCGCTTGCCTCGGGTTGGTGAGGCACGATGGCAAACCTTTCCCCAAGATCGCGTGTCGCTCCTTCGAAATTGTCGAGCCGCAACTCAGCCTCGCGGGTCGATGGGTCGAAACCGTGGCAAGCGAAGCAGTGCTTACTGAGAATGGGGCGAATTTCACGATTAAAGTCGACATCGGAAAAAAGCGGGCACGTGGGTAGCCAGGCGAAGCAGAGGGTAATAAAGATTTTTTTCATGCTCCAATCATATCCCAGATCCCATTGCTTGGCTTGCACAGCCACCGCATGTTCGTGTAAAAAGTAGATATGAATAATACAAGCCATGTTCGCTCGTTTTTCTCACAAATCGATGTATCGGAGTTGTTGGATCTCTTTAACCTGCAGCCTGAGCTAAGTTTTTTTGTGAAAGACCTTCGCGGACGTTTTCTAGCGATCAATCAAAGAGGTTGTGAATATTGCGGCGCGCTGGATCAAAATGAGGTGATCGGAAAAACTGATTTCGACTTTTTTCCATCGCAGCGAGCTGAGAGTTATCGTCAAGATGACGAGCAGGTAATGCGAACCGGTGAACCGATAATAAATCGTCTTGAGAGCGCACCGGAGATGGCAGGTTCTCCGCGACTGGTAATGACCAGTAAAATTCCGCTTCGCAATAGCGAAGGTGTGGTGGTCGGCATCGCTGGATTTTCGCGGCAGGTTGATACTAAGCGGGGGGACACTAAAGACGCCAAGCGATTTGCAAATGTGGTTGAATATTTACATTCAAATTACCATCGAAAGCTCAATACATCTGAATTAGCGACAAAGGCCAAGCTCTCAATTAGCCAGTTTGAACGTCAGTTTCGTCGGGTCTTTGGGGTCTCGCCGCGACAGTATCTTTCGCGTGTTCGACTGGAGGTCGCTTGTGAGAAATTGGCCCAGACGGATGAGACGGTGGCGACGATTGCGGTTCGCTGCGGTTTTTTTGACCATGCTCATTTTTCGCGATGCTTTCGCAAGCAAATGAACGTCTCTCCATCCGAGTATCGCCGCAGCAAAAAATTCTGATGCAGGGTCGGGGGTCGACTAAACCTACCACCAGTATTGGTTGTTTAAGGTTGTTTTGTTTCGGATGTTTATGGAGTGATCCGATAGACCGTTAGGTTCTGGATGTCGACCATTCGGGGGACAGAAAACGCGATGTTTTCTTTTGTTGGGTGTCCAATTCCCGAAGACGAAAACTGGCTGACAAATTCGTTGTCGATTTGAACGGCAATTTTCTCGCCTTCAAGTAAGATCTTTAATTCGTGCCACTGGGAGGCCTGAGTAGCCCGTTTAGTCATGTTAGATTTGCCTTTCAGGCGCTTTGCCAGCTCTGTTTTCGAGGCTCCACTCTCTTTGAGTTTTCGGTGTTCATTCGCCATAGTTCCAGTTTTTTGGTCTTGAATGACAACTGAGGTTGTACTGACCTCCACGCGGCAAAGGTGCCCAGCGTGGACAGTCTCGCAGTTGGGGTCATTGATGTTCACACTGAATTTTTGATTTTCAGCAAGCCGGAATTTGCAACTAATCAGAGCGTTTTGAAATTGAACTTTTGTTCTTGCGACGGCAGCATGATCAGAACCTTCGGTTCGACGAATTTGTAGAACCCCATCTTTGACGCTTGCCTGGGGAACCATTTTGTTTTTTGCAATCCTGGCCGATTTTTGAGCGCGACTATCGTTGGTCCACCAATCTTGTGCATTGAGCGGTTGGTCGAAGTTGTGGGAGAGAATAAGGTCAGCGCGTGAGACTGCATTTTCGAACGACTGGGCATGGGTTGGTTTAATGGAGATGGTGGTTATCAGTGTCATCGCACCTAAATAAATGAGCCAATGATTTAAAAAAACATGAGGTGAGCAGTTTGAATTGAGCATGTTGAAGGCGGCCTGAAGCTTGGGAAAGGGAGAAGTAAAGCGAACGTGAGTTCGACGGATTCTAATATTTCAGCAAGTGAAGTGGAACAGATTTGTGTGTTGGTTGTTGAGAATATCTTTGATGATCTTTGTTTTTGCACTATGAGGACTTCGGGCAAGGTGTAGACTGATGGGCTGTCCAAGTTTTTCAATCCTGAAAATGGGCGCAACTCCGCTGATCTATCGTTTAATATCGGTCAGTTGGTTCCGGCAAGGGCGTCGAAGATGCCACGAATTGCGACTTCTATTGAATCCAAGCATCGGCACTGAATTGAAATCAGTGGATGGTCTTTGCGGGTTCTTAAAGGAAAACTATTGAAGACCTTCACCGAGTTAAATTTAATCGAGCCGTTGCAGCGAGCGATTGCGGGGGAGAATTACAAAACCCCTACCCCCATTCAATCTCAAACCATCCCGGTTGCTCTCAAACGCCGGGACGTTTTAGGTTGTGCTCAAACGGGAACCGGTAAGACGGCTGCTTTTGCATTGCCAATTCTCAATCGGCTTGGCTTGCAGAATCGATCTGCCAAAGCGAAGCGTCCTTTTGCCCTTGTATTGGCACCGACTCGTGAATTGGCTGTACAGATCGGTGCGAGTTTTGCGACTTATGGTAAGCATTTAAAACTGCGTCACGCTTTGGTTTATGGAGGCGTCAGCCAGACCGCACAAGTGCGCTCACTCCAACGCGGCGCTCACATTGTTATCGCGACTCCGGGCCGATTGTTAGACTTGATGAATCAGGGTTTTATTCAGCTAGACAAGCTCGAAGTGTTCGTTCTTGACGAAGCGGACCGCATGCTCGATATGGGGTTTATGCCGGACATCAAACGGATTATCCGCGAACTACCGGCGAAGCGGCAGTCATTGTTTTTTTCGGCAACAATGGCACCTGCAATTGTTGAAATAACGGACACGTTGTTAGTCGATCCCGTAAAAGTGGATGTGACGCCGAAAACTCGAAGCGTAAAGAAGATTAAACAGCAGGTTATCTTTGTTTCTCGCAAAGGTAAGTCTGATTTGTTGCAAAAAATTCTTTCTTCGCGTGATAATTTACGCGCGATCGTTTTTACGAAAACGAAACGTTCAGCAAATTTTGTAGCTGAACGTTTAAATAAGGTGGGGCTTAAGGCTGCCGCAATTCATGGAAATAAATCGCAGAATGCGAGGCAGCGGGCGCTCGATGCGTTTCGAAATCAATTCGTAAAGATTCTGGTAGCGACCGATGTAGCTGCTCGCGGAATTGACATTGAAGGAGTAACTCATGTTGTTAATTTCGATTTGCCCATGGAACCGGAAGCCTATGTTCATCGGATTGGCAGGACAGGCCGAGCCGGTGCGAAGGGAATTGCTATTTCATTTTGTAGTTCCGGTGATCAGGGAGATTTAAAGTCGATTGAAAAGCTGATTGATCATGAAATTCCAGTCAATCAAGAATTGTCAGTGACCTTGCCGAGGCCTAGTGCCAAGTCAACGCGAGGCCGGACGGGAAGAAAGTCTTCAGGTAGTGGCCGTTCAGGAACATCTCAAGGAGGACGATCTCGTAAGGGGGCGGGCAGTCGAAGGGCGAGAGATGAGTCGGCTGGTAGCGAAAAAGGAAAACGGACGACGAAACGTCGGCGCCGTCGCGTGCGAACGGAAAAGGCGAGTGCTGTCAAAAGTGCGAGAACAGGAGAAAGTTCTTCGAAAGAATCCGGTAAAAGAACTGCCGGAGGAATGCGGGACGCGAGTGGAACTGGGGCGACTAAATCGAGCGCTAAACGTCGAAGACCCCAACGCAAAGGGAAGAACGCTCGAAAACGCGCAAATGCTTCTCGCTCTGAGTGAATCGAAATCAGGCTTTAACGTTTCAAAGCAATCAATGCGACCATGCTGATAGAGCAGGCTAGGAAAATACCGCCGAGTGCCATTAGAACGTAGGACGTGTTGGTTAGGATCGCTGCTTGCTTGTTATACCGGACGTAATTTGGTTCGTACCACTCGCCGAGTCCATTATCGATTCTCAAATCTTTGTAGTAGGTGACGACTTGAGATGGTTCTAATCCGTCGACAAATTCGTCGTGCTGCTCGGTTCGCAGTTCCCGGTCAATTTCAGTCACCATGCTTGCAGCGTAACCGTACAGCCAATATCCCGATCCGCCTAAAACTACCGCCGCAAACACGCCGATTGAGAAAAGCATGTTGAAACTACCACTTTTTTTGACTCTTTTGTTTGTGTTTTGTGCTGATTCGTCTTCGGCAAGCTCAAGGAGCTTCATTTTCCGCAGCATGGGGACTTCGGATGGTTTACCGCATTCCGGGCAGGTCAATTCCTGGCCAGCCTGTTTGGGAATGACTTCGAAACAGTGACCGCAGTGAGCACATGGAAGTGAGTATTTAGACGGCATTGGGTTCCAGCTTAGCTTTTCAAATAGGTTGGTTGCTAATAGTTAGTTGGCTAACTGTTCGGGGTGTCCTCTCTAGGGAAGCTCCACAGATCGGTCGGAGCCGGAAAGCTCAACCCAGTATAGCAACTGAATTGCGTGTTTTTGGGTTAACCCCGTAATTCCTGTCGAGTTTAGCAATATCCGTTACGGATTCCACCTCTCACCCGTTCATAGAGAATCGGTTGGGAAGCGTCGAAAAAATCGTCCATCGGTGACTTTTCTGGTTGTTCGGATTGTTTTTCAGAGAAGTTGAGCAGCGTTGCGTTTTCGAATCAACCAAATTCATCACCTTCCACTGGTGGAACCGGAAGAAGTTATCATTTAGGCCGTATCTGGGTATAAAAATACATAGATTGAAGTCTTTTTTAACTGGACTATGAATATCCGACAGTTACAATTATACAACTGCGATTCGAGACTCTGCTGTATCCACAGTCCACCCAAGGTCTAGCGTCTTTTTAGGGCGACGCGTCTCCTTAATAAATGAGTGACATTGAATCCAACCGACCAGAAGATCTGGTCAAAACCGGTGCGAGAATTTGGTATAGATTTTACGCAGTCAGGAAATGGGACAGGACTGTTGATTCGTTTTGATGGGCTGACTTCGGCAGGCGTCGAGGCCACCTCTGCTAACCGAGTAGAGCGAGCTTATTTTAAAACGAATTGGTTAGGAAATTAAACACAAGATGTTCTTGGGGTTCGCCGTATGTTGCGATTTCTCCACGAGGATTTTGGGATTAATTCCGACGAACGGTTTAATCAGCACTTGCTGTATGCCAACCCGCTTTGCTGCTTGGAACTTGCTAAAAATTAACCTTTACGACGGTTTCACACAAACCAAACAGTACCCTTTTAAGATTCGGTGTGAAGGCAAATTTGGATCCATCACAGTATGCATTTTGACCTGCCTCAGGTTGAGATTGTGATTAACCGCTTCCGCCTCACAATGGAAACATTTTTAAAAACCTTTGCGCAGGAGTGCTAAATTGTACGATGCACTGCTAGAAGACGATGATGCAACACGGACACGTGTTGCCCCCAAGCGATTTGAAGAAGTAGTTGAAGCAAGCCCACCGGTTCCGGCTGACGCCACCGCCGCCAAGAGTGACGGTGAAGAGTTGGTTGCCGGCGTAGATGAAGCTGAATCATGGTCAGATGACCCGGTTCGGATGTATCTAACTCAGATGGGTGAGATTCCACTTCTGACACGAACCGAAGAAATCACGTTAGCGAAACGAATCGAAGAGACTCGACGAGAGTTTCGGACGAAATTGCTCGAATGCGATTACGTCATTCGTTACGCCTACAAGACCCTCGTAAGAGTTCACCGTGGAGAACTGCCGTTTGATCGAACGGTTCAGGTTTCGGTGACTGATCGACTAGAAAAAGAGCAGATTCTTGGTCGAATTCCCCATAACCTCAATACGCTTTCTGTTTTACTAAAACGGAATCGTCACGATTTTTTGACCGCGTTCTCAAAGTCGCACACCCAGGCTCGGCGGAAAACTGCGTGGAAAAATCTGGCTCGCCGTCGTCGTCGAGCCGTTCGTTTGATCGAAGAACTCGGTTTGCGAACACAGCGTATCGAATTGATGATTCGTACGATTGAAGATTTTAGCGCTCGCGTCGACGAGTTAATGGGCAAGATCAAAGAGCACAAGAAGTTGCGGAAGCCCGCGATTGAGCGTGAAGCTTGGATTCAAGAAATGCGAACGATCTTGCTGGCTTGTCAGGAATCCCCCACAAGTCTGCGGAATCGAGTGAAGTACCTTCGCGATATTTACACAAAGTATCAAAAAGCAAAGCGAGAGCTTTCCGAAGGTAACCTGCGATTGGTCGTTTCGATTGCAAAGAAGTATCGTAATCGTGGCCTAAGCTTCCTGGATCTGATCCAAGAGGGGAATGCTGGATTGATGCGTGCGGTTGATAAATTTGAATACCGTCGTGGATTCAAGTTTTGTACCTATGCAACTTGGTGGATTCGTCAAGCGATTACCCGGGCTGTAGCGGATCAGAGTCGAACGATTCGTATTCCAGTGCACATGGTTGAGACCATGTCACGTGTTCGAACGGTTTCGCGGCAGTTGCTTCAGGAACTGGGGCGTGAGCCAACTCTTGAAGAAGTCGCAAGACGAAGCGAAACAACCATTGACGAAGCACGTCGTGTGCTTGCGATGAGTCGTTATCCAATCAGCCTTGATCGCCCTGTTGGAAACAGTGAAGATAGCCATTTCGGTGATCTTTTGCCTGATGGGGAAGCTGAGAGTCCGTCAATTGGTGCATCACAGGAGATGCTTCGTGGGCGGATTCAAGATGTTTTGAAGACACTTAGCTACCGCGAACGTGAGATCATTAAACTTCGCTACGGGCTTGGTGACGGATATAGCTATACGCTGGAAGAAGTGGGGCACATTTTCAAAGTGACTCGTGAGCGTATTCGCCAGATTGAGGCAAAGGCAGTTAGAAAACTTCAACAGCCAAGTCGCTCGCAAGAGTTAGTCGGGTTCCTCGATTAACGTCTGAGATGATAAGTTAAATTACCAAAAGAGGCGGGTAAATTTACCCGCCTCTTTTTTTGCGCTAATGTTTATTGACTGAAAGGTTGAGACATTGTTGGCGACTAGTGTCGGTTTTTGAAGTTCAGGTAACCCTAGTCGATTAAGTCCTCCGGTTGGTTGCCTTAGCCTTGTGGTGGTGGAGGCTTTAGGGAGTTAACCTAGGTTTTTCTGGGAGATTTACTTTTTTTGTCTCGAAACCTGAGGTGATGCGTGTCAGTAATTATCGTCCTTTTGTCTCTTTTAGGTCTCTGGTGGCCTGTGTTTTTTTGGGGTAGGAACATGAAACATCGTCTCGCCATTACAGGGCTGTCACTCGTGTTGGTTGGAGTGGTTCTTGGAGACAGTTCAGTCTTCGGGCAGCAGAAAAGGAATAGCAGCGGTGTTGAGGTTTGGGAATACCTGAAAGACAAATATGATGCAAATGGAGATGCCCAGCTGACCGAAGGTGAATATTCTCGGGGAGCCGAAAAATTTCAACGGCTTGATGTGAACCGTGATGGAGTGATTTCAGCTAAGGACTGGACTGGTGGTAATTCTCGCAAACCGTTTTCTCGAGAACGGCAGAAACGACCTTTGGGCTCACCTAATATCTCACCTCCGGTGAAAGGGGATGTGGCTCCCGGGTTTAACTTGGCGTACGTGAATGAGCCATCTAAAACTGTCGAACTTGCCAGCTTCAAAGGCAATAAGCCCGTGGCGTTGATTTTTGGAAGTTGTTCGTGACCGCCATTTGTTCGTTCAGCTGGTCAGCTGGAGAAGTTATTTGAAGAGTATGGCACTGATGTTCAATTTTTTATGGTCTACTGCCGCGAAGCTCATGCCATTGATGGTGATCGGCCGATGTACAACGCCATTGTCGAAGAGCCGGTTTCTACCGAAGAGCGGAATCAGATAGCCAAGGACTTTGTAGAGGCATTAGATATTAAAATCCCGACGCTTCTCGACAAAATAGACGACAAAACAGGAACCGATTATGCAGCGCACCCCGATCGATTGTATTTAATTGGGAAAGATGGCCGCGTGGCCTACGCAGGAGGTCGAGGCCCTGCGGGTTTCAAGCCGGATGAGTTGCGAGCGGCGATTAGGGTTGAGCTTGGAGAGGAGGCGACAGGTGATTCTGGCGACAGTCAAATGAGCCCCGCGTTAGTTCGTCGTTCAAGCCTGTCCATGCCAGTGATCATCGCTTTGGATCTTAATAAAGATGGAAAATTATCGGTTGATGAAATTGAACAGGCTCCGAAGTCATTGAAAATATTGGATAAGAATTCCGACGGAGATTTATCAAGAGAAGAGTTACGTCCATCTCAGCGAAGTAGAACAAGGCGTTCGCCACGGAGCAAGTAGAACCGGTGATTGATCCAGGCCTGTTCGCGAAATTCGGAGTGGGGCGTGTGGGTCGGAAAAACGGTGAAACAGCTGTTTCGAAAATTCAACGAGCCGTCCAAACTCAGGACTCCCTCTGTCTGTTTCTATATGGGTATTTGGGCTGTATTGCCACGAATTTTCAATTGATGTCGTTAGGTTATTTAGAGGTCGGTTTCGCAATACCAGAAATGTAATTTGAGTTTTTTCAAAATTTGGGCGTCACAACTTACTCCTTGCTGTTAATGAGTAAGGAGGAAAGCAAGTTTTGACTGACTGACTGACTGACTGACTGACTGACTGACTGACTGACTGACTGACTGAAAATTCATTCGTGTATTGAAATTTGCGACCGAGAATTGGCCAGAGATTCGGTTATTCGGCTTCATTTGTCACTGTGAAAATTGAATGATTTTTATTTTAAATTGTTTCAATTAAAAGACGGTTTGCTGTATCTAGTCAGTACCACTTTCCGAAATTTAAAATAGCGTCTGATGAACCGCTCGGGATTATTGCCAACGTTTATTCGTAAGTGCAGTGATTTGTGATGTTTCAGGTTTGTTGCGAGGCTCTGTCGTTGCGTCAGGGGCAATTTGATACAGGGTTCTTCAATTAAGGAAAGTAAAAGTGACTATGTATTCAGTGGATGCCAGTGCGTTACCTGCATTTCAATTAAAAAATAAAATTCAAACCTCCATTTTTCTTGGCAAAATATATACCGCGACCGTGTTATTGATTGGTTTGGTTTCTCTTTATGATGCTTTGTTAGTTTTTCAGTACCGCGAGGTGATCGAAGAGCAGAATCCTTTCTGTGCCTGGTTAATAAGTCTTGAACCTGAGTATGTTTCTTTGTTTTTGGCTGGCAAAGGGTTGGGTACGATTTCAGTGATGGCGATTCTGTTTCTTTTGTTCCGACATTGGAGTCGATTGGCCATTCCAGTGGCTACTTCGCTAATGATATTCCAGGTGGGTCTATTGGGCTATCTGCATGGGACGGATGGAAGAAGACCAGTGGTGGCCCAAATGGCAGTGCAGTCGAGCGATACTTTTTCTTCATTCATTGCAGAGTCCGAAAAGGCAGTCGCTTCAACGAGTGTTAAAACTGTTTCCGGCAAGCCCGCGACGTCCATGGCAAATAAACCATCGGTGGGAAAAGGGCAGCAACGCGCAACGAAGGCTCAGCGTCGTCGTTTACGAATTCAGCGACAGAAAGACCAGATTAAAAATATTCCGGTCAATCCAGCGTACAGTAATGCAAAACGGAAGAATAATACGCGTTCAAAACAGCGGGTTTTGAATCTTGAAGATCGGTAGTGTTTTGCGTGTAGACCGGAGTAACGGTGCCGAGTTTGTTTTTAGTTTTGTTTCTTTTTTAAGATGTAAACCACGTCCTCGCTCGATGAATCAACATCGATTGGCTGATTAATGTCGTAGGTAAAGTCGTACGTTCTAACAATGTCCCAGCAGTTGGATTCTTTAATCAACGAAGCGAATTGATTTTTTGTGTAGCTTCGCATTCTCAATTCGTCACTGATTCGGAATTGTCGTGTGGGAGTGTAGACATCGAAATGCATCCCAAAGGTTTCGAGCCGTTTACGGGGAGAGCGATTAATCGTCCACATTTTCGTGATCACGGAGAGATGCCCTCGGCGGGCAGACCATGATTCCCAATCCGTGGGATTCTCAGTTTCGGGTGTTAGGTGGAACCCGATTAGATAGATTCCACCCCGCTTGGTTTGTTTGGCCATACACCTTAGGTGAGACAGTGTGGATGTTTTGTCGGTCAGGTGCCGAAAGCTATTGACGGTATTGAATGCCAAATCCCATTTCCGTTTTGCACGGAAATCACTCATGTCAGCCACATGAGCCGTTTGAGGAAGGCCATGACGTTCGAACCGCTCGTTACTGAAGTCGATGGCCTTGCGATTTAAGTCGATCCCTTCGACCTCAAATCCACGTTTAGCGAGGCTGTACATTAATCTACCTGTTCCACAGGCAGGTTCGAACAGTCGAGTTGCTCGATTGTTGAGGTACTTGTGAATGACATCGCAGATAAAACGAGTCTCGGCAGCACAGTCTGCGCCGAATATAAGGTCGTAGTAACGTGGGTGGTTGTAAATGCTATCGTTAATAACTTCCACAAAACGGCTCCGCTGTCGCAATTGAATTTAGTACTGTCGAGCGTCGTGTCCCTCGATCACGGGGGACTGTTCATTAACGGGACAGTTTACGATTTACTTTTGGGTTGTCGAGTTCTGACGAGCCCGATACTCCGCGATCATTTCACGCAAATCATTGCGAATGCCTAAGGCCAAACGGGTGATATTTTCATCATTATTTTTCTCTGCCGCTTCAACCAGAGTGCGAAGTTGCATGCCAAGCGATAGATCGGTTTGCTTGAGTGCGGACCCATCTGGATTTAGTTTTAAGATGGACTGAAAGGCGTCTTTCGAATTTTGAAATGCGTTCAACGCTGCGTTGAGGTTTCCGGCAGTGACAAAGTTGACTGCAAGTGTGTTTTGAACGGAAATGAACAGGTAGTGATAGTCGAGGACTTTGGGGAATTGGGTTTTGAGATCGTCAGCTATTTTAATGGACCTTTCCAACATTCGTTTTCGATTTTCGTCGGAATCTGAGGGATTGCTGAGCGAATAGGCCATGGCGAGTCGGTATCGGTAGTTGGATTGGTTGGGGGATTCAGCGATTAAGGACTCAAGTTCCTTAATGGCAAGGTTTCGCATTTTTAGTGCTGCTTTTTGGTCGGGTTCGACGAAACTCGAGGCGAGACAGCAATAGCATTCAGCCCGAGCTGATCGATAATCGACATTGTCGGGTTCTTCGGCGATGAGCTGATCGAGGATCGTGATCGCGGTGTCTGCATTTTCTTTGCTTCGCCGCAATAGTCTTACATTGGTCTCGTGAAGTCGGGATCTGCCCGAACCGCGAGGTGCAAAACCAGCTCCCCCTTTGGGTCGATTCGTATTGAGCTTCTTTGTTAAGTCTTGACCTTTCCTTAGGGGCGGGCGTCGAAACGGAGGTCTTCCAAGATATAATTCGATCCAGTTAGGCGGTCGATGCCCTTCGTCCCGATGGTGATTTCCAGGAGCTCCTTTTTGGACGGAACGACTTTCTTCAAGACTGTCATAGATGACGGCATTGATAGCAAGACTTGAGCCAATCGAGTTAAATGTTTTCGCCAATTCCAATTTTAGTTGGTTGTCGAGTTGTTCAACCGGGACGTCTTTTAAAAGTTGGATTGCATTTTCATTTTGAGCGATTGCTTCGGCAAGCTTGTGGTCACGGCGGTAAGCCCGGCTGAGTTCATTTTTTGTTTGCACCAATGCAATTAACGATTCTTTGGAGTCGGGAGAATCAACGAGAACTTTGTTGTACAGGTCGATTGATTTTTTATAAGCATCAAAGGAGCGATCAACTTCTCCTAGTAATTGATAGATATTTGCAACGCGTCGGAAGGCACGAGCTGATTCGGCTTGCAGGTCTTGGTTATCAAAGTTGTTCGTGGCAAATTTGTCGTAAAAGGAAAGAAACTCTTCCAGGAAAACCGCATCCTGTTTCGTAATTGAAGTTTCGATTCCCTGTAGGTCCTCAAGTCCATCAATGCTAAGTTCACTTGAGTTTGTTGAGTCTTTGGCGACGAGCTGTTTAAACATCCGGTCAAACGCTTGAATAGAAATCTCAACATTCCGTTCAGCGCGTTGATATTCACTTTCTTGCTTTTTGTAAGCTGCCTGAAATTTATTGTTAGCTTTCTCGGTTTCTATGATTTGCTCTTTTAACAGGGCAGATTTTTGCGCCTCTTTTTTCAACGCGTCGCTCGTGTAGAGATAGCCAAAGGAGGTGGCTGCAGCTACGAGCATGAGCAAGATACAAGAAATGACGGAAAGTGATGCTGCCAGTGGGTTTCGGCGTCCCCACTTACTAACCATTTCAATCGTAGACGGCGGCCGCGCGGCGATGGTTCGGTCTTCCACAAACGCGATGAGATCCCGTTGGAGATCTCTGACAGTCGCATAGCGTTCTTCCGGATTTCTCGAAATTGACTTTTCGATAATCGTGCTTAGGTCGATCGGAATGTCGGGGCTGATTTTGCGAGGTGATGGTGGAGAAGATGTCGCAATCGCTCGGATGACCTCCGCAGTGGAGCCATTGTTGAATGCAGGTTGAAGTGTGGCAAGCTCATAGAGTGTTAGCCCGATGCAATAGACTTCACTGCGACAATCGTACCTTCCTTCGAGCGATTCAGGTGAAAGGTATTGCGGTGTCCCAATGACGTCACCAGTTTTCGTGAGATTAATGTCGCTGCTTGTATCTTTGGCCAGGCCAAAATCAGTAATCCAGACTTGGCCTTTTTGGTCAAGGATAATATTGGAGGGTTTGATGTCCCGGTGAAGGAGTTCGGCTTCATGGGCGAAAGCGACTGCATCTGAGATATCTGCGGCAATTCTCGCTGCCCAGCGATAGTGATTGGCTTTCTTGATTGGACGGGTTTGAGAATTGACAGTTGAGGGGGCGGTCGTCGTTTGACTGTTCGATGTGGCTGTTGAATTTTCTAAACGGGTCGAGGCATCGAGCGCGACGGTTAGCTCGCCGCTCATATCCAAACGGGTTTCATAGCGGTCTATTTTGGTGCTGACGGGATCGGATGAATTAATCCCATTGATAACGGCTCCCAGCGTCTGGCCATCGATTAAGTCCATCACGTAATAGTGATATCCTTCACCTTCACCAACCCCGAAAACACTTACGATATTGGTATGGTGTAATCTTGCGGCCGTCTGTGCTTCTCGTTTAAATCGTTGGACAAAATTTTTGCTGTTGATGAGTGGTGTGGGCATTACTTTAATCGCAACGCGTTTTCCCAGCGATTCATGTATTGCTTCGAAAACGACTCCCATGCCCCCTCGGCCAATCTCTCCCTTTATCTTATAAGGCCCAATCCGATCAAGGCCTGAAACCTCGTCGAGAGATCTGGATTTCGAGGGTGAGTTTGTTGGATCCGATTTCAGCTGTTCGATCATTGCGACGGATGCAAGCAGATCCTCAATTTCATCTTTGTATTCAGGGTGCTTCTCTTGGTACTCAGCGATTGCAGGATGCTCACCGGCTCGAAGACGACTGGTGAAATGATCAACAATCTTTTCGAGAATTTCAGGGTCGCTTTGCGAATTGTCAGAAGAATTAGCTGCCATGATGTCCCTTTGCAGTTTCCATAATCTCTCGAAGTTTCTTCAGAGCTCGCAGGTACCTCTTGCTTGCGGCAGACGGCTCGATTTTTAAAATTTCAGCGGTTTCAATATTTGAGAGTTCTTCAAAATGTCGAAGTGCAATTACTTCCCGATCTAATTCATTCATATCAGCCAGCGTTTTTTCTAAAATCGAAATTTGCTCGGCACGCTCGATCAAGCGACTTGGTGAAGTCAACTGGGCTACGATGTGGGCTGCTAGAGCCATCGAAGTTTTCCCTGATTCATTCGCTTGGCCGAGCTTTATCTCTTTTCGTATATCTCGTTTTTCTGCTCCAAAATGGTGGCGGTGGATTTCGTGTAGCTTTTGATTGACTTCCAAGCGAAGCCAGACAAAAAACGGCATGTCATCTTTGTCAAGAAAGCTGTCGATTCGTTTGGCAGCGCGAACATAGGTTTCCTGAATTACGTCCGATTCGGAAACTCGGCCGCTTAAACGATAATCAAGTCGAAAGTTTACGATTCGTTTCAAACGTCCTTGGACGATTGAAAAGTACTCAGCGAGCGCTTCTTCGCGATCCCGTTTGAGAGCGGCTACAATTTCGTCGCGGACGGGTAACAGTTGTTCGTCAACCATGGTTAGCTCGATCAAGTCCTATAGGTTTTGCACGCAAAATTCACAGAGCAGGGACATCCCCAAGCAATATTCTGCCTTTTAATTCTATTGCTTAAAAACCTCTGCCGCCGTTTAGTTCTTAATTTATATTCATAATTGAAGAATTTTACTGTCTTTTATCCTGTTTGTTCACGTGCTCAAGATAGGGGTGTTGGGATAACGAAACAGAATTTTTAGAGAGGTTCATTGCATTGGAAATGGGTCGTTTGATGCTCGGCGTTTCCGGAGTAAATCAGGTTTGCCTGCACGATCCGGCGTCTGAAAAAAATGATTCAAAAAAACACCCGCTAAAATGGAATCTAACCAATCGGAGAGATTTGCAGATGACTCCAGAAGCGAGTAAGGGCAGGGGAGAGAACTGGGAAGCGGATAGATTTGGTGAAAAACAAACCGCTGATTTGTTTTTGAAGTGCCGGGGACGTTCAAAAAGACGATGAGATTGTGAGTCGGGAGCCAGTGGCGAGGTTACTAAGGGAGATGAGATGATCATTCAAAAAAAACAGGTCATTAAGTTATTAGTTCTTGTGTCAGTCGCGATGGGTTTGTCGCACACACTCCAAGCACAGCAGATGGAGGCAGAGTCTGCCGCGTTGACTGCGGATCAAACAAAATTTTTTGAAACAAAGATTCGCCCTGTCCTGGTTCGCGAATGTTACAGTTGTCATTCAACCCGAAGTCAAGTCAAAGGTGGTTTGTGGTTGGACACAAAATTGGGGACATTGAGCGGTGGCGATTCGGGGCCCGCGGTTGTACCCGGGGATCTCGACGAAAGTTTACTTTGGAACGCGATCAATCATGATGATTATAAAATGCCACCGCGAAAAAAATTGTCAGATGAGATTATTTCTGATTTTCGTAAATGGATCGAAATGGGGGCGCCAGATCCACGCGTTCAAAAAGAGAGCAAGGTCAATACAAAAATTACGCCGGAGGAAATTGAGAAAGGGCGTCAGTTTTGGGCCTTTCAAAAACCCATTTCCTACTCGCCACCCGCCGTGGAGAATGAAGAGTGGCCAATTTCAAATATTGATCGTTTTGTTTTGCACGAGTTAGAGCAGCGGTCTTTGTCACCCTCACAGGATGCCGAGGCGACGACATTTTTGCGGCGATTGTCGTTCGATCTTATTGGTTTACCTCCAACACCCGAGCAAATTCAGTGGCTTGAAAAACGTTGGGATCAAGACCGCGAACAGGCCATCTCACACATCGTGGATTCGCTGCTGGCGAAGGATGAATTTGGGGAACGTTGGGGGCGGCATTGGCTTGATGTTGCTCGATATGCCGAGTCAACCGGGAAAGAGTTAAATCTTACCTATCCCCAGGCATGGCGGTATCGCGATTATGTAATTGATGCTTTCAATTCAGATAAGCCTTACAACGAGTTCATTGAACAACAGATTGCCGGTGATCTGCTGCCGGTAAAAACGGATCAGCAGTGGTCTGAAAATCTTGTGGCGACTGGATTCTTGGCGATCGGCCCCAAAACATTGACGGAGCAAAATAGCCGTCAGTTCAATCATGATTTGATTGATGAACAAATCGACGTTGCCACACGTGTGATCCTCGGTGTGTCCGTTGCTTGTGCTCGTTGCCATGATCATAAATTTGATCCAATTCCTCAGTCTGACTATTACGCGATGGCGGGGATTTTTAACAGCACGACGACACACTACGGAACCATTGATACTTTTCAGAATCGGCATCCAAGCAATTTACTGGTTTTGCCGACAGATGATTTGAATCCCTTTGATAAGCGAATTTCAGCAAGTGAGTTGGCTGACCTTAAATCTCAGCTTTCTGAAAAACAGAGAGAATTAAGGCAGGCACAGGCAGCCAGACGATCTCAACGCCAAGGTGATAATTCGAGTAATCCACAGGCGTCATTCGCCAGCATTGCCAGACTTTCTGCTGTGGTAGGTGGATTGAAAGCAAAAATACAACAATACGATGATCAAGGAAATCCGTATACCTATTTCATGGGTGTGCAGACAAAATCGCGACCTGAAAACGCTCGCTTGCTTGTGCGAGGAGAATTTGACAAACCTGCTCAAGAGATTGAGCGAGGTTTCCCACAAGTGTTGGTCGAGACGCCTGCTTCGATTCCCGCCAAAGCTTCCGGGCGTTTGGAATTGGGGAGGTGGATGGCAAGTGATGACAATCCACTTAGTGCACGGGTGATGGTGAATCGTGTCTGGCAGCATATGTTTGGCAATGGGATTGTTAGGTCGCCTGAAAATTTTGGAGCCACAGGTTTAGCTCCAACCCACCCTGAATTATTGGATTATCTGGCTCGTGATTTCCAAAACAACAACTGGAGTATAAAGACACTGATCCGGAAAATTGCGACGTCAAGGATATACCGCTCGGATTCTGAATTCAGTGCATCCGGTTTTCAAGTCGATCCTGATAATCAATTCATTTGGAGAATGGAGCCGCGGCGTTTGGAAGCAGAAGTTTTGCGGGATTCAATTTTGAGAATTAGCGGAGAGTTGGATTCTGATCGACCTCGGGGGTCATTGGTCTCAGAAATCGGAACGGCTTTAGTGAGGGACGGTGTCCTGATATCAACGGTTGGTTCGTCCAATCCGGATGTAAAAACGGGGCTGCCGAGTCTCCGTCCGGGGGGACGCTCAAGAATGAATCGGAATGGAGGAATGCAGGGCGCTGCATCGTCAACTTCCCCATCACTGGCGAAGATTGACCAACCGGTGCTCTATCGAAGTGTCTATCTACCTGTGATTCGGGATAACGTAACGCGTTCGATGGAGGTATTTGATTTTGCCGAGTCGAGCATGGTAATCGGAGTTCGGGAGACCTCAAATACTCCCGACCAAGGACTTTATTTTTTGAATAATCAATTTGTGATTCAGCAAGCCGACAAGATGGCTGCGCGTTTAATCCAAGAAGAAAGTCAAATCAAGGATCAGATCAAGCTGGCATTTTTACTTGCTTTTGGACGGCGGGCGAGCAGTAGTGAGTTGCGTGCGGCTGAGTCTTTTTATCGTAATTTTGAAACAAGCCGAACTCGATTCGGCCCGTCGTCGAGTATGCAAAAGTTAAGTGCTTTGTGTCAGGGTATTTTGGCATCGGCTGAGTTCCGTTTTGTCAATTAAGACGATTTCAGTGTTATTTTGGTGAGTGGAAAGTAGAAAAGGAGAGAACCTGATGAATACAGAAATGAATCCTTCGCAGTTCTTGTCGAGACGTGCGATGTTGAAAACCGTTTCTTCCGGATTTGGGTTTCTCGCTTTTTCGTCGATAGCGACTCTAGCTAGCGCACGTGATGATAAGGAGGAGAGCAAAAATCCGCTCGCCATAAAAGCTCCGCACTTTCCAACTAAAGCCAAGCGTGTGATTTTTCTTTGTATGCGGGGTGGCCCATCTCATGTGGATACCTTTGACTACAAACCAGAGTTGATCAAGAATCACGGGAAGACAGGCAAGTTTCGCGGTTCGATACTGAAATCTCCTTGGGATTTTCCCGCTTGCGGAGAGAGTGGTCTACGCATTTCTGAGTTGTTTCCATCCCTTGGTAAACAGGCCGATAAGCTTTGCCTTTTGAAGGGGATGAACACTGATCTTCCAGTTCACCCAAGAGCGTTAACTCAAATGCATACCGGGAATGCACAATTTGTGCGTCCATCGCTCGGTGCCTGGACTCTTTATGGTTTAGGCACAGAAAATGACAGTATGCCTGGGTTTGTTTCAATTAACCCTGGAGCGGGGAATGCACAAACTTATGGCAGTTCATTTCTGCCTGCCATTTACCAAGGGACTAAGTTAGGTGGTTCTCGGGCTGGTGGAAGGATGCGGGGGCAGAGTGCGGGGGGAGGGATTCCGGATATTGCCAATCCTCGTCTGAATACGAGGCAACAACGGCAACAGTTAGAATTTATTCAGAAGCTAAATCAAGAAAAGCTCCGTCGTGAAAAAGAGCATCCCGGTGTTGAGGGAGTGATCGAGTCCTATGAACTCGCTTTTCGAATGCAAGCTGAGATGCCAGACTTGCTGGACTTATCCAAGGAAGATCAGAAAACGCTTGACCTATACGGAATTGGCCAAGGAGAAACCGATAAATTTGGAAAACAATGTTTGTTGGCTCGTCGAATGTCTGAGTCGGGTGTGCGGTTTATTGAAATTTCTCACGACAATTGGGACACTCATTTCAACATGACAACTCGATTGCCTGAGCTCTGTAACCAGATTGACAAACCTATCGCAGGCCTCCTTGAAGATCTTCAGCGTCGTGGATTGCTTGATGAAACGCTAGTGATCTGGGCGGGCGAATTTGGGCGCACTCCCTACGCGCAAGGAAGTGACGGTCGGAATCATAATAATAAGGGCTATACAACGTGGATGGCGGGCGGAGGCGTGAAAGGCGGTTTTAGCTACGGAGGGACTGACGAATTAGGCGCGGTCGCCGTGGATGGAAAATGCCACATTCACGATTGGCATGCTACCATTTTGCATCTGTTGGGCCTCAATCATGCAGAGCTGACGTATCGTTATGCGGGGCGAGATTTTCGCTTAACGGATGTCTACGGCAATGTGATGAAAGACATCATTGCCTAATTCCTTCATTTCCGTAGGGAGTAAAACGATCACGTGATTGGTTAGAGATTCCCGAAAAATCTTTTTTCGATTCGAATCTTATAGGATCATTAATCTTCCTGAATAACGTTTTCTTTTTTAGCGATTTTAGATGAAGGTGATTGACTCTAAAGAGTGTTCGAAAAACAGCTCCATCGCTCAATACTCGAAGAACTTAATTGCTGGGCTAGTAACTTTTCAAAAGGAGATTGCTGTGCGATCTCCTGAATAAAGGGGAAGCGGCCTCTTTCGAGATCTGATGATTTTTGTCTTTCAGCGCGAGCTTGTAAAAAGAGAAACAAGAATAGCGCGACTGCGACGGTTTCTAATAGAAAAGTACCAAAGAAATTAGTTATTCGTCTTGGCTTGGTTCGACGTGGCATCGATATTCCTTTCTGCACGTTGTTAAAAGTTATTTCCTAATCAGGATTGGTCGGTTGCAATAGTTGATAAGGCAAACGAAGTGCCAATTTTGCCAAGGTGCCGGTGATTGTTGTCATTAATCGATTATTTCAGTAATACTCCTGAAAATTGGGAGTCCAATTGGACAGCAGTTGCAAGTGCTGGCAAGGTCGTAACAATCAAATGTAATTGTTACAGCAATCAATTTGATAACAGTCTGATGTCAGTGGAGCACACTATTTCAACGGATGAATTACAAGCCCGTCGCGACGAAATTGCAGAATTGTACTTTGATCAATTGGTCTTCGAGCCTTACCCGGTTCAGGAAGAGGCGCTCCTTTCCTGGTTTACATCGGATCAGGGTGTACTCGTTTGCGCGCCTACTGGAACGGGAAAAACACTGATAGCGGAGGCTGCCCTTTTCGAAGCCTTGAAGCTTGGGAAAACGGCGTACTATACGACCCCTTTGATTGCGCTGACGGATCAGAAATTCCGCGACATCCAGAAGACGGTAGTAGCGTGGGGGTATTCCGCTGACGACGTTGGCTTGGTGACCGGCAATCGCAAGGTGAATCCAAACGCAAAAATTCAAGTCGTTGTTGCGGAGATATTGCTAAACCGCTTGTTGCACCCAGAGGCCTTTGATTTTGAGAATGTTTGGGCCGTCGTCATGGACGAGTTCCATAGTTTCAATGATCCGGAGCGAGGAATCGTATGGGAGTTTGGTTTGGGGTTGCTGCCATCGCATATCAAGACCTTGCTACTTTCAGCGACCGTAGGAAACTCTCGAGAATTTGGGATGTGGTTGAACCGGGTGCATGACCGCAATCTGAAATTAGTCGAGAGTAGCGATCGAAAAGTCCCACTATCCTACCATTGGGTCGAGGACAAGATTCTTCCAGATCAAATTGAGGAGATGTTCCAGGGGGAAGAGGACGCTCGTTATACGCCGTCGTTGCTGTTTTGTTTTAATCGTGAGCAATGCTGGACTGTTGCCGAAACGCTGAAGGGAAAGAAGTGTGTCGATCAAGAACAACGAAAACTATTAAGTGATCGATTAAACCAGTTTGATTGGTCTCAGGGGGTTGGCCCCAAGTTAAAGCAAATTCTGGTGCGTGGTATTGGGGTGCATCACGCGGGTGTTCTGCCAAGATACCGAAAAATTGTGGAAGAGTTATTTCAAGAAAAATTACTCAGTGTTTGCGTGTGTACAGAAACTCTCGCAGCGGGCATCAATTTGCCGGCACGGAGTGTTGTGTTGCCAACCTTAATCAAAGGTCCTCGTGGAAAAATGAAGTTGATCGAGCCAAGTTCGGTCCATCAGATGTTTGGCAGAGCAGGGCGGCCTCAATTCGACGACCGCGGATATGTTTTTGCACTACCTCATGAAGACGATGTGAAAATTTTTAAGTGGAAAGAAAAATACGATCAAATCCCGGACGATACCAAAGATGTTGGCTTACGGAAGGCCAAGAAGGCATTGAAAAAGAAACAGCCAAAACGGCGCGAGGGTCAACAATATTGGTCGGAGCAACAGTTCCAGCAATTGATCACTGCCCCTTCGGCTGATTTGGCAAGCCGAGGACCTCTCCCTTGGAGACTGCTGGTATATATGCTCGATGCGTCCTCGGACGTTGCTCGAATTCGTAAATTAGTGGCTGGGCGATTGCTTGCTCCCAAGGAGCAGATTTCTGCACAAAAACGGCTGAATCAACAATTGGTTACTTTGTGGCGCGGCGGTTACTTGACGCTTGATCCCAAACCTCCCTTGGCTGAGTTGGACGAGGGGAAGTCGGTGGATTCAGAGTCGACCGGTGAAACTGAGGTGGAGGAAGAGCCTGAGTCATCCATAACACTGGATTTAGGGCAGCGGCGAGCAACGCCTGAACCCAAACCGGTGGAAACGCCAACAAGGAAAACCCAAAAAACCGAGGATGCGGGTTCTCGTGAGGTAGAGTACCAGCCGAAAACGGCTACACCGACAGAAAAGATGGCTGATCTTCTAAAGCTACGAGGTGTGCACCCTCTTTACGCTCTATTTTTGATGAACCATCTTGGGATCGCTGATACGAATGAGCGCATTATGGCCTTCGAGAGTATTCTGCAGCTCTCCCGTTCATTAGGGAAGGCAATTCGGATTCCGCGCCCTGATATACTGCCTCCAGGGCCACTGGCAACCACGCGGCTCGATTCGCAACTTCTTAAATTGGGTCTGGCGACGGCGGAGGAATTAGGAAGTCGTGAGAAAGATGAAGACGAAGATAAAAAACGGGGATGGTATGACGAGGATGATTACGTCCCGGTTTTGAACTTGCCCCATAAGCTTCAGCGTTTATTTCAGCATGACTTTCCCGGCGTCCATGATGTCAGGATCACGCCAGTGTGGGTGGTGGGAGAACTGCTGCAATACGGGACGGATTTTAACAAGTATATCACCAGCCATAAGTTGCAAAAGCAAGAGGGCGTTATATTTCGACATCTGCTTCGATTTATATTGTTGATTGACGAGATGGCTGAGTTATGTCCAGCGGATGTAGAGCATGACGTTTGGCGAGAGGAGTTATTTGCGATCGCTGATCAGCTAGAAGAAATTTGCCGACTTGCCGATCCCAATAGCACCGACCAGTGGCTTGCGGAGGCAAGAGAAGATTCAGAAAAATCGAAAGAATCAAATTCATGAAAAATTTAATTCAACTTTCACTTGGCTTAATTGTGATGGCGCTGAATACGGTATCTGTTCTCGCGGTGCAGGCTGATCCACCAAAACAAGAATTGGAACTGCCTGAATGCGATATTTATCTATTCGATGTCGTGACAGCAGAGAATTCATTTTCGATTGCAAACGGCCGGAATGTGACGAAACGCGTGGGATACGACAATCAACCCTGGTTTACTCCGAGCGGTAAGTCGTTTTTGTTTACCGCAAATTATCAACCCGATCGGACGGATGTTTATGAGTTTGAATTGGAATCAAGAGAGATTCAGCAAGTCACCGATAGTCCAGACCAAGAATATTCTCCACAAATTTCTGAAGATAATCAGACACTTTCCTTTGTGACGGATGGTGAAACTGCGAATCAGAGCATCTGGTCAATTGATCGCAACGGAAAAAATTTTACTTGGGTATTGAAAGATCTTGGAGAGCGGGAGCCAGTCGGCTACTACGCATGGAATCGATCGACGAAACAAATTTTATTTTGGTCGCGTTACGGGTTTAGCTTGCGGTTAGTGGATCTCCAGAAAAATACAGCTCGATACATTACGGGGGATGCAATTCCTGTTTCCCCTCAAATCATCCCGGAAACCACTAATTTTAGCTTTGTCCATCGACAAGGAAACGGAGAAGTTTGGATTAAGGAATTGAATCCGATTACCTTCGCGGTTCGTCCGTTAGTCATGATTGTTGGTACGAACCATCACTATGGCTGGACACCCTGTGGAAGCATTTTGATGGCTCAGGGGACGAAGCTACAGCAATGGAGGCCCGGTGGTAAGTGGGAGACGGTTGCGGATTTTTCAGAATATAAAATGCAGTCTCCAACGCGTTTAGCGGTTAGCCCTGACGGAAAGACGATGGCGGTCGTTGCGGCAGATACTATGTCAGGTAAATAGACTTGATTTGATGAAGCCGATGAGTGTTATTCAATTCTTGGTTTCAATTTCTTTTTCATCTGCGGCCAAGTGGTGTTTTTAAATTGCTCTCGTTTTTCAGGTCGATCCGCATCAACGCTATTCCAAAGTGAGATGCCGGTTTGGACCAAAGCGGCTTCGTTTTCAGGGAAAAAAACTGCTAACTTTTTCTTAGTTGACGCCGCTTCAGAGGACCCTGCAAGATTATTCCATTCATTGGGATCGTTACGGTGATCGTAGAGTTCTTCAGTTCCGTCAAAATAGCGAGTGTATCGCCAATGGTCATCTCGGAGGGAATAATTTCCTCGTCCCCAGGTTGTGATGGCAGGAGCGGTAACCTCGGCAGCTGGATTACGAATTTGTTTTACCAAGCTGGTTCCATCCACATATTGAGGAACCTCGATTCCGGTAAGTTCACCGAGTGTACGGTAAACATTAATGAGCGAAACTGCTTCATCGCAAATCCCAGACTTCATTTGCCCGGGCCGCGGGTCGAGGATGATAAATGGGACGCGGGTTGCTTCTTCCCATAATGAAAATTTTCGAAAACTTCGTTTTTCTCCCTGATGGAAACCGTGGTCAGACCAAAGCACGATGATCGTGTTTTTGGCGTACCGGCTACTTTCAAGTGCATCAATGACTCGTCCTACGTTGTAGTCTGCCCAAGAATTGCACGCGAGATAAGCACGGTGGACTTTTTCCCAAGATTTATCTTTACGAAATTTGAAATCATCTCCCAGTTTGGCCATCGATCTACCAACCCAAGGAATATCCTGTAGATCATCCGCGAGAATTGGGGGGCGCTTAATTGACTCTGCCTGCATATCAAAAAATGGTTGTGGACAAATGAAAGGGAGATGAGGCTTTACAATTCCAACCGCTAAGAAAAACGGTTGTTCATGGTCTTGTTGAATGATTTTGATTCCGTAATCGGCAACTTGGTAGTCCGGGTGGTCGGCCAGCGGATTGGTCGTAGGACAAAACGACATTTTGGATGACTTATTTTGTTGGTAGCCTTTTTCGACTGCCCGATTAAGGCCGCTAGGGGTATGGGTACGGTAGTGATCCCAGTCATCGGTGTTTTCTTTGACTCCGTGAAAAATCTTTCCTGCTCCGAACGTTTGGTAGCCATTTTGTCGAAACAGCTTCGGAAGGCTCGTGTATTTGGACAGAACTGAATCAGGTATTTTTGTCTGATCGTAGAATGGATAGAGACCGGAATGAAAGGGTTCGACTCCGAGAAGTAATCCTAGTCGGCAGGGAGAGCATGCAGGGGCGATACAATGTGCGTTAGTGAAATTGACACCGCGTTTAGCCAGCTGATCCATGTTGGGCGTTTTCGCCTGTGGATGGCCATCGAGAAATCCAACCCAGTCGTTCATGTCATCGATGGCGATGAATAAAACGTTAGGGGCATTTTTGTCGGCTTCTTCGTTTCCAAAAACTGGATTAACTAACAAGTTAATAAGAAAAAGGCTGTGCAGGATTAAGGATTTCATAAAGGTGCAATTGGAGGAAAATAGTTGTGGTTAAGTCCAATGGATCTTGAACACGAGGCCAACTTAAAGAAGTCAATTAAATTTAAGAACACGATGTTTATTCGTCGTTCACAATTTTTAGTGCGTTCTCAGTGATGCTGGCTTGCTCGCTTGTTTTTTTCTGAATCGGCTGGAATAAAATTCGGGATGTGTGAATTTCAAACTCGTTTTTTCCACGCGTCCCGGTCAGGAAAACCTGCGTTTGGTAGGGAGTAAGTTGATTAATTGAAAACCCATTCATTGTGGCGAAGCGAAAGCCCAGCATGATTGGAATTCTCTCATCGTTCACGACCAAAATTGGCTGATTGTTTTCAATGGATAGCTTCCCGGAAAGAAATGGCTCAGTTTCAGTGGGCTGGTGATGACCGGTGTCTTCAGGTGTTAGCAGATAAAAATTGAGTCGCTTAATATCTTTCGACATGGTGGAACGCATGGTTTTTGCATTTCCGAGGCGAGATATTAAAAACAGCTGCTTGGCTGGCAGCGGAATGCCAACCCGCTTCCATTCCTCCTCGGGTACATTTTCGTCGATGGCATCGACCACTACCTGTTGGTTTTTCCAATCGTACCACGGCCGGTTCATTTTTAAGGCAATCGCCACACCGTCGGTCAATTTTACGTCGAACTCTTGTTCATTTTGTTTGACACGAATCGAATACTTTTTCCTTTCCGTCACGATTCCCTGAAGACGAATTGTCTCAGTTGATTTTTCTACGACCGATGACTGAGGTTGCGCTCGCAGTCTTGCTTCGCCTACCGCAAAGCTAGTAAATAGCATCAGGAAAAGAATTGTTGTTTTCACGGTTTGATTCCAATCCAGTTGGCGACTTTGCAACGGCGAAATTTTTATAATCCAATTGCATCCCAATTGAGAGAACTTGCTATCTGATGGGGATTTTTGACAGGTTGAATACGCCTTGATGTTCACGAGGAAGAAGTTTGTGGAATAACTCTCTTATGCTAATTAAGATTTCTCGGATCAGTTAACGTGCTTACTTTTTACCAGGGCTAACCACGATTTTTGCTTGGTATTCCCCGGTCCATCGGTACCCATTCCCGTTGCCTGCATAGCTGTCCCGCATGGCAATTCCAAGATATAAAATGCCACTTGTTTTGGCGACGAAACTGCCGTTGGTTCCAATTGCTACGCACCGAGAATTATCCTTGCCGACTCTGGCTGTAAGCTTGCCAGAGTTGATGCCGTTCCATTGACTGCGGTTGGTCAGGCCCTCTGGTGAACTTGTGTTGTTCCAGTTGTTCCAGTTAACAGTTCCACTCCCTCGAATGGTAATGCGGTCTCCTTTGTTGACCCTTATTTTGGTTGACTGAGGCGTCCGTTGAAAGAATGCCTCTGCGGGAACTGAGACGGTCTTTCGCACATCCGGACCGGTTGTCTCGATACTCCGGTCTGCGAATTTGATGTCGCTCAATTCAACCTTGAGGTCGCCAAATTTACTCTTTAGGGAAAATTGCTTTTGCTGAATTTCACCAACAATGGAAAAGTCAGGAGTGACAATAGTATCCTTGAGCGCCGAAGGTTCGTCTGTCGGAAGCATTTCATCTTCGTTGAGCTCTGCTTCTTCTTCGAAGACTTTGCGGATTTCTGCCAGTAGCTTTTTCTGATTTTCATTGGCTTGAGTTGCCAGTTGGTCGAGTAGTATTTGATTTTTTACACCAAAAGATTGTATTTCCTTTTGCGCAGCGATTCGAGTCTTTTCATCGGCGTCTCCCATTTTTTCAAAAAGCGACGAAATCGATTCAATATAGTCTGGACGCGTGTTGAGTCCGGGCTGAAATCTAATAATTCTTGAAATCGGAATCTTGAGCATTCCATAACTGGTTTTTACATCGATGTCGGTAATCAAGAAATCACCGCCAATGATTGAGCCATCCATTAAGTGAAGCTGCGCAAACTGTTTTCCAATACTTTTCTGTTGGTTTGGCTGCGGTGTGGTACTTATTTCGGGCTCATCCTCTTCCGGTGTTTCTGTGTTAGGTCCTGTCTGCTCTGCAACAATTTTGAGTTGTTTGACTTGAGCAGCTTCGTCTTGCACTTCGTCACTCTGCCAGGCGCTGGCCTCAGAAGGGATCGCGAGAGCGATTGCCATGATAAGAAAACTTACTTCGAAAGCGGTTCGCCCTCGAGAATTAAGATTATCGCCGCCGAACTTCATGGGTGAACACTCCGAATAGGTAAAACTACAACCCTTAGTCTAACGAGTCATCCTTGGGTGATCAAAACCTATTATCCCTGCCGAGCAACGTGGTGGCAGCAATGAATTGGATTACGGTTCGGTTTTTCGCAGAATCGTCAGTAAATTCGTTTTTTACAGGATCACTGACATCGTTAGAACTGTGCCCAATAATTCACTTGGTGGCAAATCCCAAAAGGAATGAACTTTTGATATTGGGGAAAAGTTCGTTTTTTGAGCGGGTTAGAGACCCTGAGTTTAGAAAACTCTGGAACCGAAAGTTGTCAGTAGACAATTGAAAGAATGCGATTCCAAAAAAAACTCTGGCTTAGTTGAGACCAAGCCAGAGTTGGAAATGTTCCTTCAGCAACCGAACCTACTTAGGCATGATAACTGAGTCGATTACGTGAATGACACCGTTCTTGCAATCGATGTCAGTTTTGACAACGGTTGCTCCGTCGACCATGACCTTGCCATCGACAACTTTAATCGCAACCTTCTGTCCGTTCGCTGTTTTAGCAGACGACAACTTCACTACGTCGGCGGCCATCACTTTGCCTGGAACAACGTGGTAAGTCAAAATTGAAGCCAACTTCGCTTTGTTTTCCGGCTTTAAAAGTTCTGCGATGGTTGCAGCCGGAATCTTCTTGAATGCATCGTCGGAAGGTGCGAAAACAGTGAAGGGGCCTTCGCTCTTCAAAGTCTCAACCAAGTTCGCAGCTTTCACAGCGGCAACAAGTGTATTGAATGCACCTGCACCTACCGCAGTGTCTACAATGTCAGCCTTTTCCGGTGGCAGGATGACTGAGTCGATGACATGAATGACGCCGTTGCTGCATTTGATGTCCGTTGTTACAACCTTCGCTCCGTTGATCATCACACCACCATCGGTGACTTTGATCGCGATCGGATCACCTTGGACTGTTTTCGCGGAGGTTAGCTTGACAACGTCCGCTGCCATGACCGAACCCGGAACGACGTGGTAGGTCAGAATGCCTTGAAGTGCCTTCAGGTTTTCTGGTTTGAGCAGTGTTTCGACAGTTCCCTTCGGAAGTTTCTTAAACGCGGCATCGGTTGGAGCAAGAACCGTAAAAGGCCCTTCACCTTTGAGGGTCTCAACCAAATCGGCAGCTTTAACAGCAGCGACCAGTGTATTAAACGAGCCAGCACCTACAGCGGTGTCGACAATGTCTTTCTCGGCAGGTGCTGCAATCGAGACGTTCATTGTCTTGCGGGCGGCTGCCATTTTCGCTTGTTGGATGGGGCACTGATTTTGTGCACTGCTAATCGCCGGGGTTGCGATTAGTAGGAGGGCGGGGGCAACGAGCAGTTTGCCAGCGATCGTCAACGACTTCTTCAACATATCCAAATTCCTCTTACAATAGAGCCAATCTAATGACGCTTGTTGCGTCTGTTACGACTCGTATTCCCGCAAAAACTTCGGCAATAAATTGTAAAAAAACCAAATTTTTAAAATTTGTTTTTGTCGGTTAAATGCCATGACATCTGTCGGTTTTCGGCACATTCCCAGAAATTGGGAATCAGAGCTTAAGTACACGTTGGGTTCATAATATGAGACACCCAGCCGAGGATCAGCTTGATAAAAGCGTTATTAATCTTACCGTTCGCGCAACCGGGGTCGCTGCTGGCCGAGAGTTTGAGCAGTCAGATGGCAAAGGTTCTTTGACTTAGACGTCAATTTCGCTGGCTGTTTCGGCTCGTTCCATGATGAAACGAAAGCGGGCTGATGCATCGCGTCCCATTAGATCGCTGATGACGCGATCAGTTTCAAGTTGGTCATCGATTTCAACTTTCAAGAGGCGCCGCGTTGCGGGGTTCAGCGTGGTGCTCCAAAGGACTTTGGGCATCATTTCGCCTAGTCCTTTAAAACGAGTAATATCTGGTTTCGAACGACCGTCGGCATGGTCTGCCAGAATTTTCAGTCTATCCTCCTCGTCAGCTGCCCAATAGGTTTGTTTACCAATGTCAACGCGATACAAGGGGGGAAGTGCGATAAACAGCCTGCCGTCGGAAATCAACTGCGGCATGTGGCGGTAGAAAAATGTGAGCAAGAGGGTTGTAATGTGGTGACCATCGGAATCGGCATCAGCCAGCAAGATAATCCGCTCGTATCTTAATCCGGAGAGGTCAAGTTTGGGGCCGATACCGCAGCCAATGGCGGTTACCAAATCTTGAATTTCCTTGTTCTCCATCATTTTTTTCAACGTGGCGCTCTCGGTATTGAGGACTTTTCCACGTAGTGGCAGAATTGCTTGGTTGTTACGATTTCGTCCCTGTTTTGCGGAGCCGCCAGCAGAGTCACCTTCGACGATAAAGAGTTCTGAATCGCCCCTTCCCGAATTCAGGCAATCGCTTAATTTCCCAGGAAGCATAGAACGTTTGCCACCGGTTTTCCGGGAGACTGCGGCGGATGCCGCTCTCGATGCAGCGCGAGCACGAGCGGCAGCGATAATTCTGGCAACGATTCCATCAGCGACGCTTCGATTGTTATTCATCCATTGTTCAAGCGCTGGACGGATCACGCCGTCCATCGAACTTTGGACTTCCGGATTATTGAGCCGGTCTTTGGTTTGTCCTTGAAACTGAGGCTCTGTTATGAAAATTGAGACGATTCCAACAAGACCCTCACGAATATCGTCGGGAGTAATTTTCACACCGCGGGGAACGAGATTGTGCATATCAAAGTAGTTGCGAACCGCTTTGTTTAATCCCGAGCGAAATCCATTTTCATGGGTTCCACCATTTCCGGTTGGAATTCCATTGACATAGGATCGCAAATGTTCGTCAGTCGATTCTGTCCATTGCAGGGCCAATTCAATTCGTGCTGGATCGTCCACCCGAAGGGTGAATGCAGATTCATGGATGGGCCGCGCGTTTCGTTCTTTTAGGACTTTGCCTAGGTAGTCTACGATTCCCTGTTCATGAAAGAATGTCTCTTTTGCCTTGTTAACGTCGTCGATGAAATGGACTTTAATTCCCCGGTGAAGGAAACTGGCGATCTCGAGACGATGCCGAATCGTAGCGGTGTTAAAGTCCGTGCGCGGGAAGATCGTGGGGTCGGGCGAAAAGGTAATCGCCGTGCCGGTTCCGCGGACAGAGCCCTTTAGTTTTTTGAGTTTGGATTTCGGGTGTCCTTTAGAGAACTCCATTTTATATTGAGCGCCCCCGCGTTTAACGATAGCGACTAATTTTTTTGAAAGTGCATTGACGACAGATGCGCCAACACCGTGCAGACCACCTGCCGTTTTATAGTTATTGCCGTCAAACTTGCCACCGGCATGTAGGACCGTCAGGACTGTTTCTAAAGCGCTCTTTTTTGTTTTCGAATGCTTGTCGACTGGAATGCCACGCCCATTATCAGAGACGGTTACGGTCTCACCGTCCTTATGGAGTTGGAGTGTGATTTCCGTCGCGTGTCCATTCATTGCCTCGTCAACTGAGTTGTCGAGGATTTCCCAAATCAAGTGGTGCAGTCCAGCGGTACCTACTCCACCGATGTACATTCCCGGACGTTTTCGGACGGGTTCCAGGCCTTCGAGGACAACAATGTTGTCGCCATCGTAGCGTTTTTTCTTGGTTGCGGTGCTCATTCTGATTTTGTGGCTGGTAGGTTATTGGGTTTCGTGACAGGCGAATTGGAGGAGTGGAATCTATTTCTTTTTCAGAGGCTTTAGCTCACCGGGTGATTCCACCGGAGACCAGACGACTTTCGAAATTTTACCGTTTTTCTGAATTTCATTTCCTTTGCCACCTCGGGAGGTGACACGGTATTTAGCCGTGGAAATTGTTTTTTGCGCCCCACGATTGGTCTCAACAAGAAGCAAATCACGGTCGCCTTTGGATGGTTTGAAGCCGACCAGTCGGTCCGTTTTCGCCAGTTTGATAAGCATAACGCCTTTGCCCACGCCCGAAAGGTAATTGATGTCTTCGGCTGGACAGACCATGGCCCGGCAATCTGCAGAAATTGCAAGAATGGTTTCCGTACCCTCGACAGGATACACCCCGATCAACTCGGCGCCTGTGGAAGTTCTTGCGTATTTGCGGCCGCTTCGCGTCGAGGGTTCGACATAATTTTCAAGTCCAAATCTCAAGGCGTAGCCATTGTTTGAGGCTGCAAGTCCATGAACCTCAGGGCAATAGTCAGGCTGTTTGGGGTCAACAAAGACATTGCCGATCACACGAGGGTCAAAGGACATTGCACTGACAATTTTTTCCCCGTCTTTTAGTTTAAACAGCTTTTGAATGGGTTCGCCAAATCCTGTCGAAGCCGGAATATCAATCATTCTGGCCGTATAACAGACTCCCGTCGATGAAAAGAAGCCGACAGTATTGCGTGTTGAACCAGCGACGCAGGCGAGTACCGCGTCACCTTGTCGAAGTCGGCTTTTGGCAGGAGCGGCGATGTTACGTTGTCGTTTAACCCAGCCATCTTTTGTAATCAAAACGTGACAGTCTTCGGCGACGATGAAATCTTCCGCGTTGATCTCAACCTCACGGCCGGCTGCCTGAATGATTGTTCTTCGTTTGGATTCCGGTTGACTGCAAAAATCTTTGACGATGTCTTCGATTTCGGTTCTGACAATCTTCCAGCACCCCGAGGCGTTGGTGTCGGCTGTATCTTCTTTTAAAAGTCGACGAATTTCCCTTGCTCTTTTTTCTTTTTTCTTTAATTCGTCAGTGACTAGATTGATTTCCAGGCGTGCCAAACGATAGAGCTTCAATTCAAGAATCGCATCGGTTTGTTCGGCATCGAGCCCTTGTTGCTTTCCCCGACTCTGCTTGACTGGAAATCGCTTCATGATTTTGGCAGCGGCATCCGCTTTTCCATCACTTTTTCGAATGATGCGGATGATCTCATCGAGTGCGTCAAAAATGGTTACAAAGCCACGTAAAATGTGGATTCGCTTACTCAGCGTCTCGAGTTCGTTTTCCAGACGCTTGGTAACAACCTCGAGACGAAATTGCAGGAAATACCAAAGTGCTTCTTTGAGACCGAGCCGCTCCGGCCGCCCCACGTCAGGGTTTTCAGTTGGAACTAAACAAGTGAGGTTGACGTTAAAGTTGGTTTGAAACTGAGTGTTTTTATACAGGAACGCCAAGACCTTTTTTTCATCCGCGTCTTTTTTCAGATGCAAGTCAATGCGAATGTCATCGGTGGAAACGTCGCGAATTTCGACGACAAGCGGAAGTTTACCGGTGTAAACCAACTCCGAGATTCTCTCAACCAGAACTGCTTTGTTGACGGCATAGGGGATCGAATTAATTTGTAAGATTCGCCCTGTTTTCTTATTGCCACCAATGAGCTTACTGGTGCCTCGGATTTTGATCGCCCCCTGACCTGTTCGGTAAATTTCCCTGAGCTCCTCCTTGGTGTTAATGACTTGCCCTCCTGTAGGGAAGTCAGGGCCGTGGACTGCGTCATTAGCAACCAATTGGTATGGTTTGG